>NZ_JBFUKY010000002.1:0-668060 GCF_056400625.1 Allobosea sp. P5_A5 | reverse complement strand
GCAACGCCATCCGCCGGCAGGTCGAGGAGAACGGCACCATGCCCAACATCCCGCCCAAGGCCAACCGGCGCTGGAAGAACTGCTTCTCCCCGGTCCTCTACCGCGACCGCAACGCCATCGAACGGATGTTCTGCCGCCTCAAGGATTTCCGCCGCGTCGCCACGCGATACGATCGAAACGCCGTCAACTTCCTCGCAGCAGTCTGCATCGCAGCGACCGTCAGCTACTGGTTATGAGTCCAGACCCTAGGGCGAATTCGTCCCGCGCCAACGTCCGTAACGCCAGGGCAGATACCATTTCGTCCGCAGCGGTAATTGCTCACAAACGATGTCGACACCTTGCGTACCCCACGGATGGCAGCGGCAGATCCGGGCGACCCCGACCCAGCCGCCGCGCCACAGCCCAAAGCGCAGGATCGCCTCGTCGGTATAGGCCGAACAGCTCGGCCAATGGCGGCAATGGCGGCCGACGAGCATGGAGAGGCTGAGCTGATAGGTACGGATAAGAAGATGCGCGGCACGACGCGGCAGCATCGCGATCATTCGCGGCAGCGAAAATCTTTGCTTAACAGAGACATGATCGAATAGATCGTCCAGCTTGTTTTGCCCTGCCGTCACCGCACCCGCTTCCGTGGCACCCGCTTTCCTCGATCGAACCAGAATATGATGCGCGCCTCAACTCTTCGCCATGCCCTCGCCGGCTGCGGTCTTCTGCTGGGTCTCGGCCTCGCCACAGCGGCAGGCGCGCAGCAGCGCGCTAATCTTTTGTGGCTCGATGGCGCCCATCTCGACGTCGCCAAGATCATCGGTCTGCCTCCGGCGCAGAATACGCCCGAAGCCAAGGCCGAATACGAGCAGGTGTTGAAGCTCAGCCTCGAACGCACGCCGGAGCGCGAGAAGCAGGCTATAGCCGACCAGCGCCAGGGCCTCGTCAACTTCCTCAGCGGCATCGACACGCGATATGTCGATAACACCCATCGCGAAGCCCGGCTTCTGTTCAAGGAAGCGCAGATCGAGCTGACGATCCTGCTGAAGAGCGTCCATCGCCTGACAAGCAGGCCTCGTCCGTTCAGCGTCTGGAACAAGGTCCGCGTCAAACCCTGCCCCGGCGCTCGTCCGGACGGGACGTCTTACCCTTCCGGCCATGCCGCCACCGCTGCGCTTTATGCCGATCTGTTGACGGCTGCAGCGCCCGAGCGGAGCGAGGCGCTGGAAGAGCGGGTGAAGAGCTATGATGAAAGCCGCCTGATCTGCGGTTTTCACTACCAGAGCGATCTCGCTGCCGGCGACAAGGTCGGCCGGGCGGTCGCCAAGGCTCTCCTGGCGGACAAGGCGTTTCAGGTTCGCTTCAAGGAGACGATCCCTGAGATCAGGGTCGCGCTCGGCGTGAAGTGATCAGGCTGCGGCTTCGCGCCGTTTGGCCTCGATCTGGTCGATCGCATCGACCACCGCGTCGAAGGTCAGCATGGTCGAGGCATGGCGGGCCTTGTAATCCCGCACCGGCACGAGCACTGCGAGATCGGCCCATTTGCCGTCCGGCGGCTCACCATTCTCCTTCAGGATCGCGCGCGCCTGCTCGCGAACCGCCCGCAATTCATCCGCCGTCGAGCCGAGGACATGGCTCGCCATGATCGAGGATGAGGCCTGCCCGAGCGCGCAGGCCTTCACCTCATGGCCGAAGCCGGTCACGACATCATCGGCCATGGTCAGGTCGACGGTCACGGTGGAGCCGCAGAGTTTCGAATGCGCCCGCGCGGTGGCATCCGGTTGCGGCAGTCGCTCGAGCAGCGGAATATTGGCCGCGAGCGAGAGAATGCGCTTGTTGTAGACGTCGTCCAGCATGGCAGGGCCCTGGTTGCGGGCTGGCAAGCCCGGCTTCGTCTCCCAATATAGGCTTGATCGCCGCGCTGCGGGAGGGCATGGACGCTTT
This sequence comes from Allobosea sp. P5_A5, assembly GCF_056400625.1. Taxonomy (NCBI): domain Bacteria; kingdom Pseudomonadati; phylum Pseudomonadota; class Alphaproteobacteria; order Hyphomicrobiales; family Alloboseaceae; genus Allobosea; species Allobosea sp. P5_A5. The sequence continues at coordinate 666,131 of NZ_JBFUKY010000002.1, read as the reverse complement.
CCTCTCGCCGCATGGCGGCGTGCCGCCGCGAGCGCCCGATTTCCAAGGCGCGACCGGCATCGAATACGAGGCGAAACGTGACCTCAGTGATCAAGACCCTGCCGCTCGACCGGGCATCGCCCGCCGCCGACAAGATCATCGGCCGGCGGCCGACGCGCGAAGAGGCCGAGGAGGCCGTGCGCACCCTGATCCGCTGGGCCGGCGACGACCCGGCGCGCGAGGGTCTTTCCGAGACGCCGCAGCGCGTGGTGAAAGCCTATGGCGAATTCTATCGCGGCTATGGCGAGGATGCGCGCGACATCCTCGACCGTGTCTTCGAGGAGGTCGAGGGCTATCGCGACATGGTGCTGGTGCGAGACATTCCATTTCATTCGCATTGCGAGCATCACATGGTGCCCTTCGTCGGCAAGGCGCATATTGGATATTACCCCTCGGACGGCGTGGTCGGCCTCTCCAAGCTCGCCCGCGTGGTCGAGGTCTTCGCCCGCCGCCTGCAGACGCAGGAGACCATGACGGTGCAGATCGCCGATGCGATCGAGGATGGATTGAAGCCGCGCGGCGTCGCCGTCCTGATCGAGGCCGAGCATATGTGCATGTCGATGCGCGGCGTGCAGAAACAGGGCTCCTCGACAATCACCAGCCAGTATCGCGGCCTTTTTCGCGATGACCCTGCCGAACAGGTCCGGTTTTTCACGATGGCGAAGGCAGCGGGACTGTGACGGATCGCTTCCCCGCCGCGGCCGACAAGCAGGCACTCGAAGAGGGCGCGGTTCTGAGCCCGCGCTTCGATGCCAGCGGGCTTGTCACCTGCGTCACGACCGACGCCACAACCGGCGATGTCCTGATGGTCGCGCATATGAACGCCGAAGCCCTCGCGCGCTCGATCGAAACCGGTGAGGCCTGGTACTGGTCGCGCTCGCGCCGCGAGCTTTGGCACAAGGGCGCGACGTCCGGCCAGGTCCAGACCATCGTCGAGATGCGGGTCGATTGCGATCAGGACGCGCTTTGGCTCAAGGTCAAGGTCGCGGGCGATGGCGGCTGCTGCCACACCGGGCGGCGCTCCTGCTTCTACCGCGTCCAGCCCCTGCGCGAGCAGGGCTCGGAGCCGCTTCGTTTCGCCTGACTCTTGTCTCACTTTCCAGAGATTTGCGATGTTCCCGCGCGCCTTCACCGGATCGTCAAAGGGTGGCGATAAGCGATGGTGCCCGGCGTTCACCATTCACTCATCCGGCTCTGCGATCCTGCTTGAACGAGCGGAGGGCACGAGCCGATGTTCTGGGACGGTGTCGCGAGGCGGGCTTTTGGTCTCGGCGGAGGCGGCGGTACCGCGATGAACGATATCCACGCGGTCAAGCCGGCCGAGCCGTCCCGTGCGTCCAATCGGTCGAGCCGGCCCCGCATCGGCCTCGCTTTGGGCGGCGGCGCGGCTCGGGGCTGGGCCCATATCGGCGCGCTCGAGGTCCTGATCGAGGCAGGCTTCGCGCCGCAGGTCATCGCAGGCACCTCCATCGGGGCGGTGGTCGGCGGCTGCTACGCCGCCGGAAAGCTCGATGAACTCAAGCAATTCGCCGTTGGACTGACCAAGCGCCGCGTCGTCGGCCTGATGGATTTCCATATCGGCGGCGCCGGGCTGATTTCCGGCGGCAAGCTCAAGCGCCTGCTGGAGCGCGATCTCGCCGAAATGCGGCTGGAGAACCTGCAGCAACGCTTCGTCGCGATATCGACCGAGCTCGGCACGGGGCACGAGATCTGGTTGACGCATGGCCCGCTGATCGAGGCGCTCAGTGCATCCTACGCCTTGCCCGGCATCTTCGATCCGGTAAAGCTCGGCGGCCGCTGGTTGATGGACGGCGCGCTGGTAAACCCGGTTCCCGTGACTGCTGCGCGCGCGCTCGGCGCCGATATCGTGATCTGCATAAACCTCAACAACGATCTCGCCGGTCGCGGCACCGTCATCCAGAACCATGGCTCGGAGCCCGATATCGAGCCGGTGGAGGAACTGGTCGCGGAGCTGGAGACGCGCCCTGCGTCGCATTGGTTCAACGGCCTCACCGGCGCCGCGAGGCGGGTCCGCAATCTGGTCGGCAGACCTAGCCAGAGCCGTCCCGGCCTGGCAGGCGTGATGATCGACGCCTTCAACATCACGCAGGATCGGATTTCCCGCTCCCGCCTCGCCGGCGATCCGCCCGACGTCATGCTGGGCCCGCGGCTGGGCCGCGTCGGCCTGTTCGACTTCCATCGCGCTGCCGAAACGATCGCGCTCGGGCGCCAGGCGGCCGAGCGCGCGCTCGACGAGATCGAGGCGGTGGTCGCCGCCAACCACCTGCCCCCGGGCTGAACTTCGTCCGGCGGCGTTAAGCCATCGCGATATATTCGCGCATCGCCTGGCTTTCGGCCTCGATCGACGCGACGCGATGCTTCACCACGTCACCGATCGAGACGATGCCGCTGACGCGGCCGTTCTCCACCACGGGGACGTGCCGGAAGCGGCCGGTCGTCATGATCTCCATCAGCTCGTCGACGCTGGTCTGGGGCCGGCAGGTCACCACTTTGGCGGTCATCACGCTCGACACCGCATGGTCCAGGGCGGCCCCACCCTTGGCCCCGAGTGCCCGGATGATATCGCGCTCGGAGAGAATGCCGACGAGCGCCCCGTCGGCGCCCATCACCACCACGGCACCGATGCGCTTTTCGCTGAGCGTCTTGATCGCCTCGGCCAGCGTTCGATGCGGCTGCACCGAGACGATCTCGTGCCCCTTGTCGTTGAGAAGCTGCTCGACATGCATCGAAGGATCCTCCTGTCAGACGCAGCCGTTGACCGGCGCGTTTTCCGCGGATGCTTCCCAGTCTGCCGGCGAACTCACGATGCCGGGCAGGCTCGGAAACGCGTCGCAATACGCATGAGTGTGGGCGAAGACGGCGGCGCAGGCAAGGCGCTAGCCGGCGTCAGACCTGCCGTTGCCCATGGTCCAAAAGGGGGAAAAGCAGGAGCCCGACGACGAAGCCGCCGATATGGGCCTGCCAGGCGATGCTCGTCTCGTCTCCGAAGATCGGCACCAGCCCGGCGCCGAATACGATGTTGGTGACAAACCAGATCGCGGTGAACAGCATCGCGCGCGAATTGCGCCAGAGCTGGCCGAGAGGCTCGATCGGGATGGCGCGCACGACGGCGTCGTTGCCGAGCGCGCCGAAGCGCAGGCCGGGCGCGAAGACGAAGCGGATCGCCGCCGCCGTCGCGCCCGAGATCCCGGCCGAGGCCCCTACGAGGGGCGCTACGTCGAGATCGCGAGTCCACCAATGCAGCAGCGCGCCGCCAATCGTCGAGAGCGCGAGCAGGTTGAGAAAGCGAACAGGCCCGAGACGTCTGGCGACGGGGCTGCCGAAGGCGGCAAGCCACAGCCCATTGGAGGCCAGATGCAGCCACGAGCCATGCAGGAACCCATAGGTCAGCACGGTCCAGAGCCGCACACCACCATCCGCGAGCAGCAGTCGCACCAGTTGCAGCCGGTCGGCGACGTCCTGTCCTGCGGTCGACTGGGCGATCGCATTGACCACCTCGTTCAGGCGATCCGGCGAAAGCCACAGCGTCAGCCGAGCCGGCACGAAGGCGAGCCAGGACATCACGACATAGTCGTCATAATCCGACAGGAGGCCCCTGGCGGCCTGGATCGCCGCGAGGATGGCCAGCAGCCAGACAATGACGGAGGGCAGGTTGAGCGCGGGCTCGCGTGCCGGCGGGCGGGGATCGTAAGGGGCCATCGGGTGCAACAGTTGCCGAAGCCGGGAGGTCGCGCAAGGTCAATCGAGCAGCACTCGCCGACGGCCATTGCGATGCATTTTATCGATCATCCACAACGTTAACGCGGGATTAACCCTAACGATCCGCTCGCCTCCTCCGACTTGCCCTGTGGTGGCAAGACGGCATGGCGAATGCGTCCTCGATTCCCTGAAGGACTGATTCGTCCCCCGATCGAACGATTCTGCACCGCTACGGTACGCAGGGCCGAACAGGAAGGAGGACGCTGGCTGAATTGGGCGATGATGAAGAATACAAGCACAAAGCTGGTCTTCGACTATTGGGACAAGCTGCGCGGAGAGCGCTCCGCGCCCGAGCGCGGCGAAATCGAGCCTGGCGAGCTGCGCCACGCTTTGGCGGACACGTTCGTGCTGGAAAACGAGCCGATCGGGCCGGTCTTCCGTCTCGCCGGCACGCGGCTTTGCGCGCTGATCGGCCATGAGTTGCGGGGCCGCCCCTTCACCGCGCTGTGGCCGGACGTGGAATCGCAGGCCGACATGCGCCGGCTGGTCCAGACGGTGATGGATGAAAGTGCCGGCGCGGTTGCGGGGCTTTCGGGCGAGACTGCTGCGGGCGTCCCTGTCTATCTCGAGCTGCTGCTCCTGCCGCTGCGCTATCGGGGCAGGACTCACGCACGCGTGCTCGGCTCGCTTTCACCGGCCTTGTCGCCGCACTGGCTCGGCCTCGACACCGTCGCGGGCATGCGGATGATCTCGCTGCGGATGCTGTGGCCGGCCGCGTCGTCGCGCCCTGCCAACCCCGAACCTCAGCGCGCCGGGCCTCCCCGGCTGGTGGTTTTGCCCGGCGGCCGCGCCTGATCGTAAACGCAATCGACGGCAACCACACGTTCCGTTAACCGCGAGTTCCTAGGATCGGCCTTGAATTCAGGCTGGTCATGATGTTGAGCGCGCTCCAAAAGCCCCGGACGACGGCCGTCCCGGCCGAACGCAGGCGGCACCACCGCATGAAGGTGGTGCTGCTCGGCCGCTATATGCTGCCGAATCGGATGGAGTATCCCTGCCAGAGCGTCGACATTTCTCCCGGCGGCCTTCATGTCGCCGCGCCGGCCAAAGCCGCACCGGGCGAACGCGTCATCGTCTATCTCGAACATCTGGGGCGCATCGAGGGCACCTGCGTGCGCACCACGATGGAAGGCTTCGCGATGACCATCACCGCGACCAGCCGCAAGCGCGAGAAATTCACCGCCCAGCTGACCTGGCTCGCCAATCGCGAGGAACTCGGCCTGCCCGAGGACCGTCGCCACGAACGCATCGTCCCGCGTAACCCGCGCACGACCCTGTTCATGGAAGACGGCACGGAGCTTGTGGTGCGGGTGATCGACATCTCGCTTTCGGGCGCGGCGATCTCGAGCGATGTCGCGCTTCCGATCGGCGCGTCTGTCCGCATCGGCTCGACTCCGGCACGCATCGTGCGTCCCTTCGACGGCGGGTATGGCCTGGAGTTCCGCTTCCCGCTCTCGCCCGATCTCCTGGACGAAAATCTCGAACTCTGAAGGTCGCTCCAGCGCGGCCTGAGCCTTCATGCCAGGGCGAGGTTCGTCTCGCCGGCGTTCCGGACGCTCGACGCCTTCCCGCTATCCTTCGACACGTGCTCAGGCAGAGGCTGCGCGGATAAGATCCGTTGAGGGCTCCTGAGCGCTCACGCATGCCCGAGCCGGCAGCTCCTGCAATCCTCACCGATAGCCGATGACCTGACCTGACCTGACTGACCTGAGCCTCAGGTCGGGCGACTGCCGCCCTGCGGCCAAATCCGACGGCTCCGAAAGCTCTGGACAAGTTCCGGAAATCCGCGTCCGCCTCTCGCCCTGTCGGTAACGATCAAGTAACTTAATCAAACCCTAAGGCGAAACCGATCCTCAATCGTTAATTTTGTATTGCGCGTTCGTCGAAAATCGTTACTTCGCGATTTGAAGCAGGTTGATGCTGATCGTCTTCTACGCATGACCAGCGGCGAATACAGACAATTTGATGGTTTCATTTCAAGTGAAGTCCATCGGCATCGCGCCATCGTCTCCCCGGGACAGAAAGGGGACGACATGTTTTCAACTGGATTTGAACGCCTCCGCAGCTTGGCCGGGGCTGCTCTTGCGGTGGTACTGGTCTTCGGTTCGACCGGCAGCGCCCAGGCACAGAGCGCGCCCGGCATCCCGGTCGCCAGCGCGCCGGCCACCGCCGTCGGCGAGGCACGCGCTCCTTATGCCTGGGTCGATTTCTGCAAGCGCATGCCGGCCGAGTGCCGTCTCGACACCCGCGAGGCCGACCGCATCGAGCTGAATGCGAAGAGCTGGAAGGCGATCGTCGCCATCAACGGCAAGGTCAACCGTGAGATCGAGCCGGTCACGGACGAGGAGCATTGGGGCGTCGTCGACCATTGGGATATCCCGACCGACGGCAAGGGCGACTGCGAGGATTACGTGCTCCTGAAGCGCAAGCGTCTGGCCGAGGCAGGCCTGCCGCGCCGCGCCATGCTGGTCACGGTCGTGATCGACGAGGAGAACGCCGGTCACGCCGTACTGATGATCCGCACCGACAAGGGCGACTTCATCCTCGACAACAAGCGCAACGCCATCCTGCCCTGGAACCAGACCGGCTACGTCTACGTCAAGCGCGAGTCGCAGTACCAGACCGGCTGGACCTCGCTCGGCGGCCAGCAGTCCCCGACGGTGGCATCCGTCCAGCGCTGACCGAATTATCCCGCTGTGCCCACGCGCTGCGAAACGAAAAGGCGAGACCGGGTCACGTCCCCACCCACCCGTCCCAGATCGGGTCTCGCTTGAAGGGCCGGCTTTCCACCGCAGGAAAGCCGGCCCGCTTCTTTTAGATCAATCGATTCGCCTCAAACCGGCCGCGAACTGCCGCCAGCGCGCCACATAGCCCCGCGCCGAAGCAGCGATCCCCTCAGTGGCTTCGGCGTCGAGTGTCCGGATCGCGCGGGCCGGAGAGCCGACGATGAGCGAATTGTCCGGAAAAACCTTGCCTTCCGTCACCAGCGCATTGGCGCCGACCAGGCTGTTGCGGCCGATGCTGGCACCGTTCAGTACCGTCGCTCCCATTCCGACAAGGCTGTTCTCCCCGATCGTGCAGCCATGAAGGATGGCGCGATGCCCGATGGTACAACCCGGACCGACCGTGAGCGGAAACCTCATATCGGTGTGCAGCACGCAGCCTTCCTGAATGTTGCTGTTCTCGCCGATGTCGATCCATTCATTGTCGCCGCGCAGCACGGCCCCAAACCAGATACCGACCCCGGCTGCGAGCCGCACACGACCGACGACATGAGCGTCCGGCGCCAGCCACCACGTTCCCTCAGTCGGCGTCTCGGGCCCCAGTCCGTCGAGCGTATACAGTGGCATGAGAGCGTCCCTTCAGAGCCGGAAAATGCCAGCTCGGCCCAGAGGATGGGCCGCAGCCGGCAGGCTCAGGATTGAAGCAGCCGCCGCGCCCTCGTCAAGCAGCGATGACTTGAAGCAGGTCTAGCACCACGCGGCCCGAGGCCATGCTCCATGCCCCCGCGATCAGGCTCGCCAGCATCACGAATAGGAACGGCCGCCCTTCGATACGGCTGCCCCGCACGGTGTTGCGCAGGATCAGGAAGGGCGCGCTGAAGATCACGACCGGTACGCTGGCGACGGCCGCCAGCCCTCCCGCCTGCAGCAGCTTGAAATCGGCCCTGCGCTCCGTGAACAACTCGAAGGCACTGGCGAGCAGCCCCGCAAAAGCGAATCCGATAACCAGCGATTTCAAAGCTTCGAACGCGGCGGGCTGGATGATCACGAGGCGGCCTTTCGCAGCGAACGAACGCCGGCACCCTGCCTCATGGTTTACAAGGAATGAAGCCAAGTCTTAACGAATGGTAAACGAACATCGTTAACGAATTCTTGGCAATATCGCGCCAGCGGCAAATAATCCTTTCGCGGATGCACTTCAAACGTGTTCGCGGCATCACAGTCGATTGCGAAATGCGGGGTTGTCGGTCTAGGTGCTTGACGAGCAAGGCGGTTCTGGTCCCGTAGCGTAAGGATCGCCACTGACTGATCAACAATGTCCGGCATCACGCTGCTTCTGGCTCAGGCCTTGATTTATTTCTCCGTGATGGCCGGGCTGTTTCGCCTGCGTCACGCGATGGGCCTCGGCGCGTTTCTCTGCGCGCTCGGCGTGATGCACTTCCTCGAAACCTACCTCGCCGCCGTCTTTTTCATCCAGTTGCCTTTCGGGCTGATCTCGCCGGGCTCGACCGTCTTGTTTTCCGGCAAGCTCGCGATCATCCTGCTGTTTTATATTCGGGAGGACGCGGAGATCGTCCGGCAGCCGATCTATGGCCTGCTGATCGGCAATTTCCTGATGGTCGCGCTGGTCCTGACGCTGCGGCTTTACGGCGCTCCGGTTTCCTTGCCCGGCTACAATCCCGATCTCGTCCTGATCGACCAGATGGGGGCCCTGATGATCTGGGGCACCTCGCTTCTGTTCGTCGATTCGATCGCGATCATCCTGTTGTACGAGAAGCTGCATGTCTGGCTGCCGCGCTCGGTCGTGATGCGGGCGGCGATCAGTCTCGCGCTGATCCTGAGCTTCGATCAGATCGGCTTCTTCATCGGCCTGCACTACATCGCCGGAACGCCTTGGGAAGCGCTCATCGGCGGCTGGATCGCCAAGATGGCTGCAGCTCTGGTCTACAGCGCGTTGATGGCGCTCTACCTGTCCGTCTTCGAGCGCAATGTAGTCGAGGCCCCGCCCTTGCCGCTGTCCGACATCTTTCACAAGCTCACTTATCGCCGCAAATACGAGGAGCTGCTGGGCACAAGCGGACGAGACGCTCTCACCGGCGCGCTTACGCGCGAGCGTTTCGACACGGTCGGCCTTGCCATGCTCGGCCGCGCGGCTGCCATGAAACGGCCGCTGACCTTGGCTCTCGTCGATGTCGACCACTTCAAGAGCATCAACGACCGCTACGGCCATGTCACCGGCGACGAAGTGCTGACACGGATCGTCGAATGCCTGCGCGCCGAGATGCGCAGCGAGGACCGGATCTTCCGCTATGGCGGGGAGGAGTTCGTCATCCTCTGCGAGAACATGCCGCACCCGGCCGCGATCGCCTATGCCGACCGGCTGCGAGCCTCCGTCCAGCGCACGCTCGCAGCCGAATTCGCAGCTGCGCCCACCGTGAGCATCGGTCTCGCAAGTTATCCGGACGACGCCGGCAATATGCGCGAACTGACCGCCCATGCTGACCGGCACCTTTACGAGGCCAAGCGGCAAGGACGCGACCGCGTGGTCGGGAATGCGGCGTCGTTACCGGCGATGAACGGCTGAGCCGTCGGCTTATGGTTTACGCCGCGTTAAGCGCGGAGTGATTCAGTGGCGGTGTTACCCGTTGCGAGATCTCCGGACATGACCGCGTCGCTTCCCCATCACCTACCCGGGCATCAGGCCGCAGCCCTGACCTCGATGGTCCGGATGCGCCTGCAACGCGCAGCCCCACCGCTGCCGCGCGGCGATAGCGCCCTGTTGAAAGCCGCGCTCCTGATCATGGCGGCAGGCGCGGGAGCAACCGCGCTTGCGGTCTACCTCACCCATCGCCGGCCGGAGCCTGTGGAGACCCTGCAGCCAGCCCGTGTCGGTGATGTCTCGCTGGCCATTCCAAAGGAACTGACCGGTCTCGACGAGAACGACGGCACCGGCAGGCTCGTGGGCATGGCGCGTTTGCGGCTCGACTGGCCCAGCCTCGGACCGGCCCATCCGCAAGACAAGCGTCGCCTGCTGATCACGCTTAGCCCGCCCGACAAGGTCAACGAGCCCGCCCGCCAGCTCGCCACCTATGCCCGCTTCCTGACTCCGACCGTGTGGTCCAATCCCGGCGGGCTCGTCGTGCGCGGCTTTCGCAAGGGCTCGCCGTTCGAGGGCGACGAGTTCTACGTCTCGGTGCCCGATGGGCGTGGCTTCGCGGCACGCTGCCCCGTCGACACCGGCAGCAATCTCGACGAACCCTGTCGCGTCACCTTCCAACATCGCGGCATGGACGTGAACGTCCGCTTTCCTCGCGGCATCATCGCAGACTGGGCAGTGATGCTCGGCGGTGTTCGTCGCACGCTCGACGGACTGATCCGATAGGCCCGCGAGCGCGCCTTAAACCTCGCCTTCGAGGTCGACGTCGAGGATCGCCATGGTGAAGTTGAACGAGCGATCACCGTCCTCGTCGTCGACATGGATGATGCCGATATACTCTTCGCCCATATAGACTTCGGCCGAATCGTTCTTCTTCATCCGCGCGCGCACGCTGATATTGCCGTTGTTGAAGGTCTTGCGGAGATAGTCCTGCAGCTTGGCGAGTTCTGTCTTGTCCACGGTTCAGGTCCCTTTCGATTGGCCGGAGCGATGCCATGCCAAGGCGGAGAGGGCAAGCAAAAGCGGGCAACCGCGCCCTTCGCTGACGCTGCTTGCGCCATGATCCATGACCCTTAGCATGACGTCAGAAACGCGCCTGCATGGATCAGAACCGATGAAGCCCTGGCTCCCTCCCGCCCTCTCCTATGTCGAAAGCTGGCTCGCTTTCCAACGGCGACTCCACGACCAGCCCGGCGTCTCGATCGCCATCACCGAGGGCACAGAGATCGTGCTTGAGGCCGCTTTCGGCAGTGCCGATCTTGCGACGGGCGAGGCTTTGACGCCGCGTCACGGCTTCCGGATCGCCTCCCATTCCAAGAGCTTTACATCCGCCGGCATCCTGCGCCTCGTCGAGGACGGAACGCTCCGGCTCGACGAAAAGGTCGGCACGTTGATCGACGGGCTTCACCCGGAGATCGCGGCCGTGACCATCGGCCAGCTCCTCTCCAACAGCGCGGGTCTCACCCGCGATGGCCCGGATGCCGGCCAGTTCCTCGACCGCAAGCCCTATTGCGAGAAGGCCGAGCTGCTGGCCGACCTCGCTGCGCCCCCGGTCTTCCCCGCCGCCCAGCGCTTCAAATACTCCAATCATGGCTTCGGCCTGCTCGGCCTCGTTATCGAGGCGGTGACGGGGCAGAGCTATCCCGAATGGATCACCGACGAGGTCGTCACCAAGGTGGGGCTGGCCGAGACCAAGCCCGATATCGAGCTCTGGGGCGGGCGCCCGATGGCGAAGGGCCATAGCGGCAGGGAGCCGCTTGGCCGGCGTGTCGTCATCCCCGGCGACAATCCCTGCCGGGCCATGATCTCGGCGGCCGGCTTCGTCGCCACCGCCGCCGATACCGCCCGCTATTTCGCCCAGCTTTCTCCAGAGTCCGAGCCGTCTATTCTCTCTCCGCTCAGCCGGCGCGAGATGAGCCGCCGGCTTTGGCCGGACGAGGAATCGGCGCTCGGCCGTCACTACGGCCTCGGCACGATCTCCGGCGGTGACTGCGACTGGCGCTGGTTCGGTCATTCCGGCGGCTTCCAGGGCTTCATCACCCGCACTTGCGTCTTCCCGAAGCAGGGCCTCGCCGTCAGCGTTTTGACCAATGCGATCGACGGCCTCGCCCATCCCTGGCTCGACGGGATCGCCCATATCCTCAAGACTTTCGCCGAGCGCGGCGCGCCGCCGGCCTCGACCGGCGACTGGCGTCGCCGCGGCTGGTCGATCTGGGGAGCGCAGGACGTCGTGCCGATGTCCGGCCGGATCCTGATCGCGAATCCCGCATTGTTCACGCCCTTCCTGGACGCCGTCGAGGTGACGCTGGAGAGCCCTGACAAGGGCAGCGTCACGCGGGCCTCCGGCTTTAGCAGCCCGGGCGAGCCGGCCTTCCTCGTCCGCGACGAAGCGGGCAAGGTGATTTCCGTCCGGCTCGGCGGCGGCCGTCTGGATGAGGAAGAGGCGATGAAGGCCGAGATGCTGACCCGTTATGGAGCCGCCGCCAACACCTGAAACCGAGGCCGTTCACGGGCTGATCCAGATCGGAGGCTGCTCTCGCGACGGCAAGGAAAGGCACGATCATGGAACACCTGACTGGTGGCTGCCGCTGCGGTGATGTGCGTTTCGCGGCGGAGGGCCGTCCCTATCGCGTCGGGATCTGCCACTGCCTCGATTGCCGCAAGCATCATGGCACGCTGTTTCATGCCTCGGCGATCTTTCCGCAGGATGCGGTGAAGGTCGCGGGCGAGACGCGGGACTATGCCGGCAGGCATTTTTGCCCGCGCTGCGGGTCGCAAATCTTTGCGCGAAGCGGTGACGAGATCGAGCTGAACCTCGGTGCGTTTGACGAGATCGACCTGTTCAAGCCGACCTACGAACTCTGGACTCTCCGTCGCGAAGGCTGGCTGCCACCTTTCCAACTGGCCCGGCATTACGAGCGCGACCGCGAGGGAACGGGCCGTTCCGAGGAATGACCGCGCTTCGGGGGCACGGCTGGCGCACCGCCCCGCCCGGCTGTAAGAGGCGGCAACCACGCCGGACCCGCTCATGACCGCCATCGACGACCTCATCACGCTGCGCGATCTGCTGCGCTTTGCCGTCTCGCGCTTCAATGCGGCGGGCCTCAGCTTCGGCCATGGGACTACCAACGCGCTCGACGAAGCCGCCTTCCTGCTGCTGGAAGCGCTGAAGCTACCGGTCGACGATATCAATCCCTGGCTGGACGCCCGCCTCACGCGCGATGAGCGCCGCCGTCTGCTCGATCTGATCGAGGCACGCGTCACCACGCGCAAGCCCGCCGCCTATCTCGTCGGCCGCGCCTATATCCACGGCCTCGGCTTTCGCGTCGACGAACGGGTCATCGTGCCGCGCTCCTATATCGGCGAATTGCTGATGCGCGGTGCTTTGGAGGCGGATGGGTTCGGCTTGGTGTCCGAACCCGAGGCGATCGGCAGCGCGCTCGATCTCTGCACGGGCTCGGCCTGCCTCGCCATCATCGCCGCCGGCCGCTTTCCGAACGCGACGGTCGATGCCGTCGAGCTGTCATCGGACGCGTTGGATGTCGCGAAGCTCAACGTCGCCGATTACGCCATGGGCGAGCGCGTGCACCTGCATCGGGGCGATCTGTTCTCCCCGGTGGACGGACGGCGCTACGATCTCATCATCGCCAATCCGCCCTATGTGACCTCGCAGGAGGTCGCCGCCTTCCCTCCGGAATATGCGGCGGAGCCCGAGATGGCCCATATCGCGGGCGCCGATGGGCTGGACCTCGTCCGCCGCATCCTCGCGCAGGCCAGCGGCTATCTTCATCCCGGCGGCGCGCTGCTCTGCGAGGTCGGCACCGGGCGCGAGGCGCTCGAAGCCGAATACGACCTCCCCTTCATCTGGCTCGACACCGAAGAGAGCGAGGCCGAGGTCTTCTGGATCACGGCCGAGGATCTGCCGGGCTGAGCGCTTAGCGCATGAAATGCAGCGTGCGGAAGCGCCCGCGAAACGCGGTCACATCCTTGGCCACCGCCTCGGTCGGGCGCGAGCCGTTTAGCCCCTCGGCGATGTAACCCGCAAGCTCGGGCATATCGCCCGCCGTCATGCCGAAGCGGACGATCTCCGGCGTCCCCAGCCGCAGACCGTTGACGTCTCCGGCAATGGGCGGCAGCGGCAACCCGATCCCGCATGACAGGATGTTGATCGCGCGCAGCTTTTTGGCCGCCGCCCGGCCGCCGCCATAAGGTGCAGCCTCGATGGCGAACTGATGCGAGGTCGTCATGCCGCGATCGCGGGCAAAGACCGGAACCTGGCGCTCGGCCAGGCCTGCCGCCAACGCCTTCGCCGTCAGCGCCATCTCTCGCGCGTAGTCTCGACCGAACGCCTTCCAGTCGAGCAGCGAAACCGCGAGCGAGGCCGATTTGGCTGCGTCGAAATTCGCTGTCAGGCCGGGATAGGCGATGGCATCCAGCTTCTCGGCGATGGCCGCGTCGTTGGTGACGATCAGTCCCGAGGGCGGGCCGCCGAGGCTCTTATAGGTGCTCATCGTCATCAGATGAGCGCCCTCCTCCAGAGGCTGCTGCCAGCCATGGCCGGCGATCATGCCCGACATATGCGCCGCATCGAACAGCACGAGCGCCCCGACTTCGTCGGCGATGGCGCGGATCTCGCGGATCGGATGGGGAAAGAGATTGAGACTGCCGCCGATGGTGATCATCTTGGGCCGCAGTCGCAGAGCGTCGGCGCGCAGTCGATCGAGATCGACGGTATAGTTCGTCGCATCGACCGGTGCCGGATGAGTGACGATACCGTAAAGCCCGGCTGCACCGGCGCCGTGATGCGTGACATGGCCGCCGATCTCGCCTGGCGGCGCGATGATGCAATCGCCGGGCTTTGCCGCGACCATGAAGGCATAGAGATTGGCGATGGCGCCCGATGGGACGCGAATCTCGGCGTATTTCGCGCCGAAGACCTCGGCGGCGAGCTCGGCCGTGATGATCTCGATCTGCTCGATCGCCTCCAGCCCCATCTCGTATTTGTCGCCGGGATAGCCGAGCGAAGGCCGCGCCCCGATCCCGGCCGAAAGCAGCGCCTCGGCCTTCGGGTTCATGATGTTGGTGGCGGGGTTGAGGTTGATGCAATCGCGTTCGTGAATGACGCGATTTTCCACCGTCAGGCTCGCGATCCGTTCCGCGATGGCATCAAGCGGCTGGCCGGCGGTCTCACTGGCAACGCGCTGGATAAAATCCTCGCTCGCCTGCGGCACCCAGCCACGTCGTTGAAGTGCCGTCATGCTCATCACCCTCGATCCCCTGCTCAAGTGCATAACAGCCCTTTGCAACACGGCGCGCAAATGAGTAATCGTCACGGGAAGGCTGAGGAATTCTCAGGCTGATCGAGGACCTCACCCTTGGCTGTCAGGCCGCCTGCCCCGCGCCTTCCTTCGCTGAACGGCCTGCGGGCTTTCGAGGCCGCGGCACGGCTCGAAAGCTTTGCCAAGGCGGCTGACGAACTCGGCGTGACCGCAGGCGCGGTGACGCAGCAGATCCGGCAGTTCGAGGCCTGGCTCGGTTTTCCCGTCTTCCGTCGCCTGCCTCAGGGCGTGGCGCTGACGGACGCCGCGCGCGAGGCGCTGCCACGCCTGACGCGCGGCTTCGACATGCTCGGCCAAGGTGTCCGCTCCTTGCGTCAGTCGGAGACGCTGCGCCCTCTGGCCATCGCCGCGCTGCCCTGCATCGCCCAACTCTGGCTGTCGCCCCGCCTGCCCGCCTTGCAGCAGGCTTTTCCCGAGCTTCAGATCTCGGTCACCGCCATGGAGACGCCGCCCGATCTGCGCCGCGAGCCTTATGATCTCGCGATCTTCTACGGCCTCGGTGAAGCGAGCGACGCCATTTTGCCGGTCTGTACACCGGCCCTGGCGCTGCGGCTCGCGAAGCCCGGAGACCTCCGGCACGAAACGCTGCTGCATGATGCGGTTTGGCGCGAGGATTGGGCTCGCTGGCTAGCGTTTGCCGCTCCGGACGAGACTGTCGACGCTGCGCGAGGGCCTGCGTTTTCGCTCTACAGTCTGGCTCTCGACGCCGCTTTGGCCAGCGCCGGCGTGCTGATGGGCCGCCTGAGTCTCATCGAACCGCTGCTGGAAGCGGGCAGGCTGACGGCGCCTTTCCGGCAGGCGATGCCGACACGGGACGCGCTCACGCTCGTTTGCTCCGCCGAAACCGGCGCCCACCGCGAACGCGAGGCGATTTCACGCTGGCTCTCGGCAGCAGGCCGCCCGATGCTCCGCCCTCAGATATAGGCGCCGCGATCCTCGACGATCTGGTCCATCGAGCGCGAGGGCTCGGCGCAACCGGCCTCGCCGACAACCTTGGCCGGGACGCCCGCGACGGTCTTGTTGCGCGGTACCGGCTGCAGCACGACGGACCCCGCCGCGACACGGCTGCACTGCCCGACCTCGATGTTGCCGAGAATCTTGGCGCCTGC
Organism: Allobosea sp. P5_A5; assembly: GCF_056400625.1. Taxonomy (NCBI): domain Bacteria; kingdom Pseudomonadati; phylum Pseudomonadota; class Alphaproteobacteria; order Hyphomicrobiales; family Alloboseaceae; genus Allobosea; species Allobosea sp. P5_A5. Next base: position 650,485 of record NZ_JBFUKY010000002.1, on the reverse strand, counting down.
GCCGATCAGCACGCCCTTGCGAATCTTGGGGTGGCGGTCGCCGCCTTGCTTGCCGGTGCCGCCGAGCGTGACGCCGTGAAGCATCGAGACATTGTCCTCGATCACCGCAGTCTCGCCGACCACGAGCCCGGTGGCGTGGTCGAGGAAGATGCCCTTGCCGATGATCGCGGCCGGATTGATGTCGGTCTGGAAAATTTCGGACGAACGCGCCTGCAGATAGAGCGCGAAATCGCGCCGGCCGCGCCGCCACAGCCAGTTCGCGAGTCGGTGGCATTGCAGCGCATGGAAGCCCTTGAAGAACAGAACCGGCTCGAGCACGCGGTAGCAGGCCGGGTCGCGGTCGAGCACCGCCGCGACATCCGCCCGCATCCCGGCACCGATGCTCGCATCGTCCGCCAAGGCCTCGCCGAAGGCCTGCTCGATCAGATCCGCCGCGACGGAGGGGTGGCCCAGCCGCGCCGCGACGCGATGGGCGACCGCTGCCTCGAAGCTGGATTGGTTGAGGACCGACGTCATCACGAGCGTGCCCAGCGCGGGCTCGGCAACGATGGCCGCCTCAGCCTCGTTGCGCAGCCGCGACCAGACCGGATCGACACGATCCAGCTCCTGAGCGGGGTGACGGAATTCTGCGACGGAGCGTCCGGCCGGCATGGTTGTTCTCCGATACGCGCGTTCGGCGGAACGGCACTCTAGCACCGCTTCGCGCCCTAGGGCCAAACACAAGTCGAGTTTGGCCTCGACTACAGATGATAACGTTGAATCAGATTGAAAGGCCGCCGCGACAAGGCTTTGCGGATTTTGACCTTTCGGGCGTCGAAAGAACCGATCTCACAGCTGCGCGAGAAAGGCGAGCACCGCCTGCTTGTGGCTCTTGTCGCCAACAGCGAGGTTGTGGTCGCGGCCTTCGATCGCGAAGGATTCGGCGTCCGGGATCAGCTTTGCCAGTTCCGGTCCGGAGCCTGAAACCTCGTCCGTGGTGCCCACACTGACCAGCGTCGGCATGGAGATCTGGCCGACCTGTTCGGCCGTCAACGTCTGGCGCGAGCCGCGAATGCAGGCCGCGAGTGCCTGAAGATCGCCGCCGGTCTGCTCGGCGAAGGCGCGGAACATGCGCTGCATCGGGTCGCTCAGCGTGGCCAGCGAAGGCGCCTCCATCGCGTCGGCGATGCCAAGCGGCAGGCCCACCCCTTCGACCAGATGAATGCCGAGACCGCCGAGCAGAAGCGCGTCCAGCCGCCGCGGATGAGACAAAGCGAGATGGGCGGAAATGCGCGCCCCCATCGAATATCCCATCACCACCGCACGCGGAATATCGAGATGGTCCATCAACCGGCGCACATCCTCGGCCATGATGTCGGAGGAATAGGCTGCGGGATCGTAGAGTTTTTCGCTTTGACCATGGCCGCGATTGTCGAGCGCGACGACGCGGTAGCCGGCATGGGTCAGCGTCTTCGTCCACTGCGTATTGACCCAGTTGACCGCGTGATTGGACGCAAAGCCATGAACGAGCACGACAGTCCGGTGCTGCGATATCTCGCCGGTCGGTGCCAGGTCGAGATAGGCGATCTCCACACCGTCGGAGGAAAAGCTCTTCATGGGTCGATCCGATCTATCGTTCGCGGATCTCCCTGCCATGGCGAGACGCCTTTGGGTAGCGGTGTCGGCGCGCCTTGCTTATGAGGCCGCCCCATGGGATCGACAGGCGATGACCGAGCCTGCACTCTCACCGCCCGCAGCGGCCTCGACGCCCCTCGTCTCCGGCGGGCGCTTCGCGATCGTCGATCTGGCGCGGGGCATCGCGCTGTTGGCGATGTTCGTCTTTCACTTCGCCTATGATCTCTCGAATTTCGGGTTCATCGAAACCGACATCGCGTTCGAGCCCGGCTGGCGCTGGTTTGCCCGCTGCATCGCGGGCTCCTTCCTGACCCTCGTCGGGGTGAGTCTGGTCCTGGCGACGCGCCGAGGATTGAACCGCGCCGCGTTCTTGAAGCGGCTCGCGATGGTCGCCGCCGCGGCCGCTCTCGTCACCATCGGCACGTTCTTCGCGATGCGGGACAACTTCATCTTCTTCGGCATCCTGCACCATGTCGCTGTGGCGAGCGTGCTGGCCCTGCCCTTCCTTCGGATCCCGATCGTCGCGGTCGTCGTTGCAGCCGCCCTCGCCTTCGCGCTGCCGGCCCTGATCGACACGCCGTTTCTCGACCAGCCTTGGACGGCCTGGCTCGGCTTCTCGCACGCCTCCATCCAGACGGCCGATTTTGTGCCGGTCTTTCCCTGGTTCGGCTGCGTGCTCAGCGGCATGGCGCTTGCGCGTCTCGCCTTGCCACGCGTCGAGGGCAGCGCGGCAGTGCGCTGGCGGCCGCGCCGCCTTCCGGCCCGCATCGTCGCGTGGGGTGGGCGCCATAGTCTTCTGGTCTATCTCATTCACCAGCCCCTCTTCATCGGGGCGATCATGCTGGCGACGCAGGTCATGCCGCCGGTTCCGCGCGAGGAGAGCCGCTTCCTGAGCGACTGCCAGGCCAGTTGCACCCGTTCGGCGGTGGCGGAGCAAATCTGTCGCGACGCCTGCAGCTGCACCGTCGCCGGGCTGAAACGGGAAAGCCTTTGGCAGAAAGCCCTCACCGATCAGCTTTCGACCGAGGACAGCACCCGCATGAGCCGCCTCGCACAGGCTTGCCTTCGCGAGCCCTGATGGCGGCTCGGGAATGGCGACGCTGGCGATCGCCTCTGGAATCCCGCATCGCAACACGCTAGGTTGCGCGACATTTCAGCCTGAAGAGCGATGACCATGGCCGAGCACGGCATTCCGCATTTCCAGAACGATTCCGGCGTCTCCACGATCAAGATCGGTGCGCATGAATTCATGTGTATCGGGGCCAAGCCGCCCTTCGACCACCCGCATGTCTTCCTCGACATGGGCGCGGATACCGAGATCGTCTGCCCCTATTGCTCGACGCTTTACAAATACGACTCAGGCCTGAAGGGCGACGAGACCAGCCCCGCCGGCTGCGCCTGGCACGACACGCCGAAAGCAGCCTGAAACGACCCTTTCGATCCGCAGGCGTCGGCGTTGAGGGGCGCTTGCGCTCCATAAATCCGCAGCGCCCGACGGCTGCGAACTGGAAAGCTCCCCGCCGTGTCCCCTCCTCATCTCGTCATCGCCGGCGCCGGCATCGGCGGCCTGACGACGGCTTTGAGCCTTGCGCGACGCGGCATCGGCATCACCCTCGTCGAAAAGCGCACCGGCTTCGGCGAGCTCGGCGCAGGTCTCCAGATTTCGCCGAATGCCGGCCGTGTCCTCGACGCGCTCGACCTGGCCTTGCCGCTGAAGCGCATGGCCGTGTCGTCGCGGGACGTGCGGATCAAGCGCTGGCGCAGCGACGCCGATCTGCTGACCATGCCGGTGGTGCCCGAGCCTGGCGCGCCGCCCTTCCGGCTGATCAAGCGCAGCGACCTGCACACCGTGCTGCTCGACGCCGTCCGCGCCATGCCGAACATCCGCCTGCTGGTCGGGCGCGGCGTGCAGGATGCGTCAGAGCATGATGAGGGCATCACCGTCACTCTCGACGGCAAGAGCGGTGAAAGCCTTCGCGCGCTCGCCCTGATCGGCGCCGATGGGAGCCGGTCCCGCATTCGCGAACTCACGGGGGACACCGCCCTGCCGAGTTTCACCGGATACGAAGCCTGGCGTACCGTCTTGCCCAATACGGGCCAGATGCCCGCCGGCGTGACGCTCCATCTCGGCGCCGGCCGCCACGCGGTGCATTATCCGGTCGCGGCGGGGCGAGAGATCAATCTGGTCATCGTCCGGCAGGCGAAGGACGCGCGCGAAGGGTGGTCCCGCGAAGGCGACCCCGCCATCCTGCAAAGCCATGTCGCGGGGGCATCGCCGGCCCTGCGCGGGCTTGCAGGCTCGGCGCCCGGCTGGCTGGTCTGGTCGCTCTTCGACCGGGCCCCGGCGGCGATGGCGAAAGGCCGGCTCGCGCTTATCGGCGATGCCGCCCATCCCGTCCTGCCTTTCCTCGCTCAAGGTGCTTCGCTTGCGATCGAGGATGCCGCGGTCCTGGCGCGCCATCTCGCCGCAGCCCTGGCCAGCGAAGGCAATGCCGGCGTAGCGCCCGCATTGTCAGCTTATGCATCAGTGCGCGCGGCTCGCGTGGCGCGGGTGCAGGCGGAGAGCCGCCGCAATGGCCGTACCTATCACCTCGGCCTGCCGCTCAGCCTCGGGCGCGATCTGGTCCTGCGCCATCTGGGACCGCAGGGCATGCGGACGCGCTATCGCTGGCTCTACGACTGGCGCGACGAAAGCTGATCTCGCACTTGCCGCAATTGATCCCTATCTCTCATGCGAGGGAAGGGACCGAACGCACATGATCCGCGCCAATCTTTTCGAGCAATTCAGCCGCCGCCAGGCCGGCATGCCCCGCTGGGCAGCCTGGCTTGCCATGGCCGCGAGCTTCGCCATCGGCATCACGCTGTTTCTCGTGGCGGCAAGCCTCGCGCTGATCCTGATCCCGGTCGTCGCGCTGGCCGGAGCCATCACCGTCTGGCGCCTCAAGGCGAAGCTCAAGGCGGCCGGCTTCGACCGCCGCGCAGGCCCTTTCGCCGGACAGGCCAGGTCACAAGAGCGCATCGAGATCATTGACGCAGAATATCGCATCATCGAGCCCGGCGAGCCGCCCCGGCGCTGACCCGTCCCGCAGGGGGCGCTCAGTCGATCCGGCTGAGCAGAATCTTGTCGATCCGCCGACCGTCGAGATCGACGATTTCGAAGCGCCAGTGATCTTTCTCGAAGGTTTCGCCGACATTCGGCAGACGGTTCATCTCGGCCAGGATGAGGCCGGCCACCGTCTGGAAATCGGCGTCGCGCGGCACCGGAATGCCGAACTCGTGCGAGAATTCGTCGACCTGCATCCAGCCGGCGACGAGATAGGAGCCGTCTTGCCGCGCCACGACGGCAGGCTCGCTCTCTTCCTCTTCCTGAAACGCCCCAGTGATCGCCTCGAGCACGTCGCCCGGCGTGATGATACCTTCGAAATGGCCGTATTCGTCGAAGACGAGAGCCATATGGACGCGGCTGACGCGTATCTCCCGCAGGACGACCAGCGAACTGGCCGTGTCCATCACGATAGGCGTCTCGTGGACATGCCCTCGCAGCGTCTTGCTATCGCCCTGCCCGGCCAGAAACGCGAGCAGTTCCTTGACGACCAGCACACCGACGATCGTATCCGATTCGCCATCCTGCACAGGCAGTCGCGAGCGGCGGGTCTCGCGCAGCTGGGTCCTGATCTCCTCGACGTCGTCGGAGAGATCGATGGTCTCGACTTCGCGGCGCGGCGTCATCAAAGCACGGGCCGACCGGTCGGCGAGCCGCATCACGCCCGAGATCATCTGGCGCTCGTCACGCTCCAGCACGCCGGCCGTCTCGGCTTCCGCGATGATGGTGCGGACCTCTTCCTCGGTGACTTTCTCGTCCGATTCACCTCTCTGGCCCAGCAGCCGCAGGACGGCCTTGCCCGAGATGTCCAGCAGGAAGACCACCGGTGCCCCGACCTTCGACATCATCGCCATGGTCGGCGCGGCGCGAGCCGCCACCTTCTCCGGATCACGCAAAGCGATCTGCTTGGGCACGAGTTCGCCCAGGATCAACGAGAGATAGGTGATGATGACGACGACAATGCCGACGCCGAGCGTATCCGAAACCGACTGCGAGAAACCGTGGCCGGACAGATATTCGGAGAGCCGCGCGCCGAGCGTGGCGCCCGAAAAAGCGCCCGACAGCACGCCGACGAGGGTAATTCCGATTTGTACGGTGGAGAGGAAGCGGCCCGGATCCTCGGCGAGTCGCAGCGCGGTCGCGGCTCCGGTGTTGCCCTGATCGCTAAGAACCTTGAGCCGGGCCGGTCTCGATGAGACGACCGCGAGTTCCGACATGGAGAGCAGACCGTTGATCACGGTCAGCGCCACGACGATCAGGATTTCGGTTAACAAGACCAGCCTGTATGCTGCGAAAGCCGCAACATTTGGCAGCTCGCTTCCGCGTCCCTTATACTCTATCGCCGCCCTGACGCGATGGTGTCGGCCACGAATCTTCGCGAGTGTTACCCTTTGAGCGACAAACCGACATTCTGGCACCCTGCCGAACAACCCCACGCCGACCATCCGGCCAAGCTGCGGGCGCCCGCAGCGGAACGCAATCGCGACGCGATTCTGGATGTGCTGCGTCAGGTCCTGCCGGCTGAAGGGCTCGTCTTGGAGATCGCCAGCGGCTCCGGTGAGCACGCCGTGCATTTCGCACGCGCTTTTTCCGCCCTCACCTTCCAGCCGAGCGACCCCAGCCGCGAAGCCCTCGCCAGCATCGCCGCCTGGACAGCTGAGACGGGGCTGAAAAATCTCCGCGCGCCGCTCCTGCTCGATGCAGCCAGCGAGACCTGGCCAGAGCTGGCAACCGATGCGGTCCTCTGCATCAACATGGTCCATATCGCGCCCTGGAGCGCGACCGAGGGGCTGTTCCGCAATGCCGGCACGCGACTGCGCGGAAACGCGCCGCTCTATCTCTACGGGCCGTTCCGCCGACCGGGGCGCCTTCTCGAGGAGAGCAACGAGGCCTTCGATCGGAGCCTGCGGGAGCGCGATCCGCGATGGGGGCTGCGCGATCTGGACGACCTCACCGCTCTTGCTGCCCGAAACGGCTTCGGCCCGCCTGACATTATCGAGATGCCCGCAAACAATCTGAGCCTGGTCTTCCGCAGGGGCTGACGGCCCTTGCATCGGCGCGCCCGCGCCGGTACCGCTCGAACTCATGCGGACGTGGCGAAACTGGTAGACGCAAGAGACTTAAAATCTCTCGGCCTCTGGCCGTGCGGGTTCGATCCCCGCCGTCCGCACCAAAACCGGGGCCCGCAGCCCGGTTTGCCTCGCCTCGACGGAACGACCGCCTGGGTTCGGCGTTCGAACCTCGACGCTCTCGGGCGGAGTCCGAGCAGCAACGGGGAAGCGAGCCGATCATGATCAAATCATCCTTGACCAGCCTCGCCGGCGTTTTCGTCGCGCGGGAAGTTGAGAAGGGCACGTTGCCGGAAATGCTGTCCGTGCCGCTGACGCTCTTGATAGCGCGCTTGCCGGCCCCCGCGCTCCTGCTCGGCGCAGCCGGCTACGGCGCCTATCGCCTCGTGACGGCGTCGCGCACCCCGCGCAAAGCCGCGCCACGCGCGAAAGCGAAACCGAGGCCCAGCCGGACGAGATCCGCTGCCGCTATCGCCAAACGCTGAGTTCGCCCTCTCCGATATCCGAAGTTCGAACCGGCTTGCGTCACGCGCGGGCCGGTTTTTTGCGCTCTATGGGCGATGGCGCGTCGATGTGATCCGGTCGCGCGGCTCGGATATGCCCTGGCCCGATGGTTGCTGAATCGTTATCGACGCAACCCAGGATGTCCACGGATGGCACAGAACTCTTCCAAAACGATCCCCGCCCCGTTGGGGGATCGCTCGCGCCGCATCGCGTCGCACCCGAAACGGAGCGCGCTGGCAGGCGGCGTTTGCGCGGTCGCCCTGTTGCTGTCGTCGGAAGGCCAGGCCGATTTCCAGTTCGACACGCGCTACCATCCAGACGGCCGCACGACGGTGGTTCGCCGCATCAAGCCGCTGAACTTCGCGGTGACGCGGACGCCGGACGGGCCCTCCCCGGCCAATGATTGCCCCGGTAGCGCTTTCGAGATCGTCAACCCGCGCTATTGGGAAGCCGCTTGCGTGGGCTACGTCGTACCCCGGCGCTGAACAGCCTGCAGCCTCAAGGCCAGCGCGCGCGAGGCGCTCAGTGCTTGTGCGCCGGCTTGTACCATTCGACGCCGTCCGGATCGACATAGAGCCCCGGCGGCACGTCGGCTCCGATCGATTCTTCCTTCATCGGCACCCGTTCGGTGTCGTCATGAATGCCGGCCGGGCTCGTCGCGGTCTCGGGCGTGTCGATGACATGGCGGCGTGAGCTGCGAGAGGCGTGGCTGGCAACGCCGATGACGGTCGCCTTGCCGTCGACTTTGTCCTGCAGCTCGCTGACGGACCGCACTGCGAAGGCAATCTTCGTAGCACCCTCAACAACCGGCAGCGCCCGTAGCGCGGAGCCTTCGCCGGTCAGCCGCACACCAACGAATCGCGGCACATAGCTCGCCCCGCCCTTGCCGAAGGATTCCCATCCGCCAGCGGAAACGATTTGCGCCGCGCAAGCTTTATGACGCGCTTCGCAGGCCGCTCGGGAGGCATAGCGCGGCGCCTTCTGTAAAAATTCGGCCCGCGCGTTGCGGTAGGCGAATTCGCATTGCGCGGCGGTAAGCTTGCCCGACGCGACGCATTCGTCACGCCTGACATAAACCGCGCCGGAAGCCTGCGCCGCAAGATCGGAGGGGCCAGCCATCGACAGGGCCGGCGCGAGCGTCGCGACACGCAGGACAGTGAGCACGGAAGCCGGGATCATCATCCGGCGCAACAACATCACGAATATGGCTTTAAAGCAGCGAGCGCCGTGACGCCGCGAGCTCGCGCGTCGCGCCATAGTCGATCTTGCCATTGCCGAGCACCGGGATGGCCTGTGTCACCAGGATCGCGCGCGGCACCCACAGTTCCGGAAAGCCCTGTTCCTTTGCCGCCTCCTGCAAAGCGGCGCGGTCGGCGTCCGGCTTCTCGGTGACGAGCACCAGTTGCTCGCCCTTGCGGACATCCGGCAGCCCGACCACGACATGGTTCTGGTCGGGCCAGAGCTTGGCGACCATCGTCTCCACGGCAGCCAGCGAGACCATTTCGCCGCCAAGCTTGGCGAAGCGCTTGGCCCGCCCGCGGATGGAGACGAAACCATCGTCGAGCACCACGATGTCGCCGGTGTCGTGCCAGCCCCCTTCCGGCGCGACGACGCGGCCGGGCTGCTCCGGGTCGAGATAGCCCGCCATGATATTCGGGCCGCGCACGGTGAGCCGGCCGCCCTCGTGGATGCCCTCGACCGGCCTCAGCTCGGCCTCGATGCCGGGCAGGAGCTGACCGACGGTGCCCTCGCGGATGGCTCGCGGCGTGTTGACCGCGATGACGGGGGAGCACTCGGTGCAGCCATAGCCTTCCAGAATGGTGGTTCCGTAGGGCTCCCACATCCGCTTCGTTTCGGCCTTCACCCGCTCGGCACCGGCGACCACGTAGCGCACGCTGCGCAGATCGTCCGGGTCAGCCGCGCGCGCATAGCCCTGCAGGAAGGTGTCGGTCGCCAGCAGGAAAGTCGCCTTCATGTCGCCGATCAGCTTCGGCACCTGCTTGTAGTGCAGCGGGCTCGGATAGAGCACCACCTTCATCCCGTGCAGCAGCGGCACCAGCAGCCCGGCCGTCAGCCCGAAGGAATGAAACGCCGGAAGCGGGTTCATGAACACGTCGTGCTCGGAAATCGCGCCGGCGGCATGCGCGAACACCTGTCGCGCATTCGAGACGAGATTGGCGTGGCTCAGCACGACGCCCTTGGGCGTCCCCTCGGTGCCGGAGGTGAACAGGATCACCGCCGGATCGTCCGGCTTCGCCTCGTAGCGCCGATGCACGGCTCCGGCGGCGAAGCTGCTCAGAGCGCCCCACGCCTTGTCGAGGCTGGTGATTTCCTTGCGCACGTCTTCAAGGTAGACCACGCGTCGCCCCTCGCCGAGGGCCGCGATCTCGTCGTCGAGCTCGCCCTTCTCGATGAAGCGGCGCGAAGTCACGATCGTCTTGAGCTGGGCCAGGTCGCCGGCCGCGCGCAGATTGCGGACGCCGGCCGTGAAGTTCAGCATGGCCGGCACGCGCCCATAGGCCGCAAGCGCAAACAGCGTCACGGCCATGCCCTGCATATTCGGCAGGAGCACGCCGACATGCTCCCGCTCGGCGGTGAGCGCGGCGAGCTTGCGCCCCAGCACCAGTGAGCCCAGCACCAGCCGGCCATAGGTGATCGGCTGTCGCTCGGGGTCCTCCAGCGCGATCCTGCTCCTGCCGTGGCGCGAAACGCTCTGCAACAGCGCGCGGAACAGGCTGATGCGTGCAGCCGCAGCGTCGAAAGTGGTGGCGGCCATGTTTGGCACGTCTCCCGTCGGCGTTTCCTTGGGCGGTCAACGTAGTCGCATGGCCGGAGGTTGCAATGAGTGCTGCCATCGTCATCAGGTCATCGGGATCAGGGCCGGCAGGTCTGAACGCCGATGGGCATTGCATCGGGAGCCATTGCCACCGGTCGGGGCGCCGGGCATAGCCGCGCTCCCCGCTTCCTGTCTATCAGGCTCCTCGATGTCTCGCCGTTCGCCGTGGCTCGGCATATTCAGCGGTCTCGGCTGCGCCCTGATCTGGGGCGTTCAGGCCGTCGTCTCCCGCCACGCCATGCTGTCTGGCCTGTCGCCTGCCGATGTCGCGATCCTGCGGTTCGTCGCGGCGTCCGTCGTGCTGTTGCCCTGGGCCCTGAAGCATATGCGCCCGTTCCCGGTCGGCAGGCTAGGCTGGCGGCGCGCCTGGGTGATGGCACTGCTGATCGGCCCGCTCTACAGCCTGCTTCTCGTCGGCGGCGCCTCTTTCGCGCCCGCGCTGCATTCCTCGATCATCGCGCCCGGCCTGATTCCGGTCTTCACCGCACTGCTGGTCGCGCTCATCATCGGCGAGCGGCCGGGCCGGATGCGGATGGTGGGTCTGGTCGTGATCGTCGCCGGCATCGGCGTATTTTCGCGGGACGCGTTGCTGGCGGTGCCCTCGCGCCCCGACGCCTGGATCGGCGACGTGCTGTTCGTCCTGATCGCCGTGCTGTGGTCGCTCTTCGGTCTGCTGGCGCGGCGCTGGGGCGCCAGCTCGATCGAGATCACTGCCGCGACCTGCATTCTCTCATTGCCGCTGCTCGGCGTCGTCGCGGTGGCGCTGCCGGTGCATTTGCTGGCCGTACCGCCGGGCGAGTGGCTCTTGCAGGCGCTCTATCAGGGCGTACTCGTCGGTGTGGTCGCGCTTTATCTCTACGCCCGCTCGGTCGAGACGCTGGGCGCCGCCAAGGCAACACTTTTCCTGCCGCTCGTGCCCGTGGTCACGGCGACGTGCAGCGCGCTGCTGCTCGCGGAAACCCCCACCGGGACTGAAATCGTCGGCATGGCGATCGTCGTCGCCGGCATGCTGCTGGCGTTCCGCTCACCTTCGACCGGCTGAAGCGCTGCCTCAGCCCTGGTGCCCCTTGGCGATCGGCTCGACATAGGTGAGCGCCATGTCCCAGGGAAAATAGATCCAGGTATCCTGGCTGACCTCGGTGACGAAGGTGTCGACGACCGGCACGCCAGCCGGCTTGGCATAGACCGTCGCGAAATGCGCATTCGGCAGCATCTCGCGCACGACGCGGGCGGTCTTTCCGGTGTCGGTCAGATCGTCGATGACGAGGACGCCGCGGCCCTGACCGTCGCCGATCGCCTTGATGCTGGGCGAAATGTCCTTGAGCACCTTCAACTCGGACTGGTTCTTGTAGTCGTGATAGCTCGCGATACAGACGGTTTCGATCAGCCGCAGGCCGAGCTCCCGGCAGATGATCGCGGCCGGCACGAGCCCGCCGCGCGTGATACAGACCATCGCCTCGAAGGGCCCCTTATCCGCCAAACGCCAGGCCAGCGCCCGCGCATCGCGATGAAATTGGTCCCAGGAGACAGGGAAGGCCTTGTTCGAGGTCGGTTCGGCCATGGCGGAGCACTCCGGGCTGCAAGCGGCGTAAGAAGCGCCTTGACGACCGAAGACCGCAAAGAGGCGCGGCTGGCAAGGGACGAATATGTCCGTCCCCAGCACGCTGACCGTGTTTCCGGTAAATCAGAACTCCGCCCAGCCATCGCCCCCGCCGCCTGCGGCGCGGCGCATCGGCCGCGAAGCGACCAGGCTCGGGCGGGGTTGCCGGGCGGCGGCATGGACCAGGCGTGGCACCGGGGCAGCATCAGCGTCGTCGAGCCGGAAGGCGGCCACCATGGCGGCGAGCGCTTCGGTCTCCTGCGTCAACGCGAGCGCGACCTTGGCGCTCTGGTCGGCCAGCAGGGAATTCTGCTGTGTCATCTCGTCCATATGCGCGACGGTGCGCGCCATCTCGTCGATGCCATTGGCCTGTTCCGTCGTCGCCTGGGAGATTTCACTCACCGTCGACGCCACGCGAGACGACGCATCGACGATCTCGTTCAGCGTCCTGCCGGCATCCTTCACCAGCCCGACACCGGCTTGAATCTGCTGCGTAGAATTCGCGATCAACGCCTTGACGCCGTTGGCAGATTCGCTACAGCGCGCGGCAAGCGCTCGCACTTCCGTCGCCACCACCGCGAAGCCCCGCCCGGCATCGCCCGCCCGCGCCGCCTCGACAGCCGCGTTCAGCGCCAGGAGATTGGTCTGGAAGGCGATCTCGTCGATCATCGCGATAATCTCGGAGATGCCGGAAGACGCCTGCTCGATCCGCCCCATCGCCTCGATCGCGCTCGCCACGATGGTTCCGCCCCGCGCGGCGACGCTGCTGGCCTCGTTGCCGAGATCGACGGCCATGCGAGAATTGCCGGCACTGTGCTTGACGGAGGCCGCGAGTTCCTCGGTCGTGGCCGCCGTCTGCTGCAGGCTCGCGGCATTCGCCTCGGTTCGCTCGGCCAGCTGCCGGCTGTCGTCGGTGATCCGCGAGGAGGCCTGGTCGATCCGCGTCGAGATTCCGCGCACGGAGGCCACCACCGCCGCGAGCGTATCGAGCAGATCGTTGACCCCGCCACAGAGGCTCGCCACGTCGCCGCTCTTGCCTTCGAGGGAGACGCGCCCGGTCAGGTCGCTGTCCTTCGCACGGCCGATCACATCCGCCGTTTCCTTGACCGCCGCCTCGAGCTGCTTGCCCTTGAAGGTGGCGGTGATGTCGGTCGCGAATTTCACCACCTTGTAGGGGCGTCCCTGGGCGTTCAAAATCGGGTTGTAGCTCGCCTGGATCCAGACATCGCGGCCGCCCTTGGCCAGCCGGCGATACTGCCCCGCATCGTATTCGCCGCGCGCCAGCCGCTCCCAGAACGCGCGATAGGCGACACTGTCCCGCTCCGTCGGATCGACGAAGATGCGATGATGCTGTCCCTTGATCTCACCGAGCGAGTAGCCGGTGACGGCCAAGAAGTTCTCGTTGGCGTGCAGGATCGTGCCGTCGAGGCTGAACTCGATCACCGCCTGCGCCTTGTCGATGGCCGCGCGCTGACCTTCCAGATCGGCAAGGCGGTTCGTCTGCTCCGTGACGTCGTAGGCGTATTTGATGACGCTCGTCGGCTTACCCCCGGCGCCGGGGACGGGGTTGTAGCTGGCCTGGATCCAGACATCCCTACCGCCCTTGCCGAGCCGCAGATATTGGCCTCGCGAAGCCTTCCCGGCGGCGAGATCCGTCCAGAACTGCTTATAGGCTGCGCTGCCTTTTTCCTCGGGAGTCACGAACAGGCTGTGATGCTGGCCTTTGATTTCAGCCAGGGAATAGCCGGTCACCGCGAGGAAATTCTCGTTGGCATCGAGGATACGCCCGCTGGGATCGAACTCGATCACCGCCAACGAGCGGTTTATCGCCGCGAGATGTCCCGCCGCACGATGGCCGGGAAACAGGCTGGAAAGCAGCGACATCGAGACCTCCTGCCCGCCGTCCTCCTGCCGGAAACGACCGCGCGGCGATGATAGCCGTCATGGGGCCAACCTCCCCCAAGGCCGGCGCGACCCTTCAAGGCCACCTGATCATCATCGCAGAAACGGGTTTATGAACGGTTTATGAATAGAGAAAGGCAGATATCAACAAATATACCAATTCATCTAAAACTAAAAATACGCCTGAGAAGAATATTCGGATTTTTCGAACTGTATTCTAGACTTTACAGAGAGAATAATGATATCAAAAGTTGTAAAATAAAATCTAAAGTTGTAAACTATAGTAGAAGATACTACGATCCCGATGCGAACGCTGCGATCATGGCCTTCACATCCGCCATCGCAGCTTCGAGCTTCTGCGCATCTCGCGAGCGCACAACGATATTGGTGTCCGGCCCCGTCTCGCTGAAAAACGGGTACGAGCCGATCGACACGCCCGGATGGCTCTTGGCGACGTTCGCCAGCGCCCCCCCGATATCCCCCTCGCGCAAGCCCGCGCGGACCGTGTCGGACAGGATTTTGGTGCCGGTCTGCAAGGTGGGGCCGATGACGTCGAGCATCGCCTGCATGATCGAAGGCACGCCCGCCATCACGTAGACGTTGCCGATATGGAAGCCCGGCGCCTTGGAGATCGAGTTGGCGACAAGCTCGGCGCCCGCCGGAATGCGCGCCATGCGCATCCGCGCCTCGTTGAGCTCCTCCTCCGAAAACCGTTCGCGCAGCATGGCGACGGCACGCGGATCATGGTCGATCGACACGCCGAAGGCAGCGGCGACCGAATCCGCCGTGATGTCGTCATGCGTCGGCCCGATGCCGCCGGTGGTGAAGACATAGCCGTAGCGCCCGCGCAACGCGTTCAACGCGGCGACGATCTCGTCCGTCACGTCCGGGACGACCCGGACCTCGCGCAGCTCGACGCCGATATTGGTGAGGTATTCGGCGATGTAGCCGATATTCTTGTCCTTGGTCCGCCCCGACAAGATCTCGTCGCCGATGACGAGGATCGCGGCGGTGACGATCGACTTCGGCGTTGCGGTTTCGCTGGCGGACATCAGGCACTCCTGGCACGGCGGCTCGCGCCTGAAACATGGCAGCGATGCCTCACAGCTAGTTCATCGCCGGGAAAAGGCAATGCACAGCCGGCGTCGACAGCGAATGCGCCGGGCGCCTGCTGTTCAGGCGGCGGCGCGCTCGAACAGCAGGTTGAGCCGGGTCTGCAAAACCAGCTTGTAACCGGAGCGTTCAAGCAGGCCGACGAGATCGCTCTGCCAGCGCTGGCGCGAATCCTCGATGACGATGAAGCCCGGCCACAACGCCGGCGGCGCGTCGCGCAGGAAGGGCTCGAGGATCAGGTCTTCGGCGCCCTCGACATCGAGTTTGACCGCGTCGATGCGCTCATACCCTTCGCTTGCGACCAGGCTCAGCAGCGTCGTCGCCGGCACCTGGACGCTGCGCCCCATACTCGAATTCAGGATCCGCACACTCGATTCGCCCCTGTTCACAGGATCGATGAACAGCGTCAGTTCACCCTCCTTGTCGGCGAGCGCGCAGGCCACGGCTTTGACCGTCCCGAAAGGATTGAGGGCAATGTTGAAGGCGAGCCGCGCGAAAACGTCCGGCTGAGGCTCGACCGCCAGGATGCGCGCGTTGCGACCCGCATGGGCCGCGACGAAAAGCGAATAAGCGCCGATATTCGCGCCGATATCGATGAAGGTGAACCCGTCGCGCAGCCGCTGCAACAGCATCTCGCGCTCGACCGGATCGAAGTACTGCGGCGTGAAGAGCACCCGCTTCTCGCAGACATTGCCGTCCGGATAGAGCCGCATCCGGGCGCCCAGCGATTCGATATCCACCGGCGCCCCGTCGAGCGAGCGCAGCCCGATGCGCCGCAGCGCATAGGCGATCTTGCGGCCGAGAAAACTGTCGGACGCGACGCGGGTGCGGGCGATGATCTTGGCGAGGAAGGCTTTGGGCGCAAACGCGCCGAAAGGCCGGTCTTCCGCGGTGGATTGTTCGGTGATGGCCATTGCGCCAGCCTGATACACCGCCCCGCCGCCGAGCACCAGCCGCCGCCGGGCTCGACCGTCGCTCAAGCGGCTTGCCTCGTTTCCCAAACCCAATAGATATGGGGATCAGGAGTGGCCCGCGCGCGATGACATTCGAAGATTCGGTCGGACGGGTGCGCTCGCGCGAACCCGTGATCAAGATCCACGGACCGCAGGCTTTCGCCGCCATGCACAAGGCCGGCCGGCTGACGGCGGCGGGGCTCGACATGCTCGGCCCCTACGTCAAGCCCGGCGTAACGACCCAGCGCCTGGACGAGCTTGCCTTTCAGTTCGCCATGGACAACGGCGCCTATCCGGCGACGTTGTTTTATCGCGGCTACACCAAATCGATCTGCACCTCGATCAACCACGTCGTCTGCCACGGCATTCCGGACGACAAGCCGCTGCGCGAGGGCGATGTCCTCAACATCGACTACACCCTGATCGTGGATGGCTGGCACGGCGATTCGAGCCGAATGTACGGAGTCGGCGAGATCTCGCGCAGAGCCGAGCGGCTGGTCGAGATCACCTATGAAAGCCTGCTGCGCGGCATCAAGGCCGTTCGTGCCGGCGCCCACACCGGCGATATCGGCTTCGCCATCCAGCGCTATGCCGAGGCCGAGCGCTGCTCGGTGGTGCGCGATTTCTGCGGCCACGGCATCGGCCGGCTGTTCCACGACGCGCCCAACATCCTGCATTACGGCAGCCCGGGCGAAGGCGTGCAGCTCAAGCCGGGAATGGTCTTCACCATCGAGCCCATGATCAATATCGGCAAGCCCGGCGTGAAGATCCTGTCCGATGGCTGGACGGCGGTGACGCGGGATCGCTCGCTGTCGGCCCAGTTCGAGCACCAGATCGGCGTCACCGAAACCGGCTGCGAGATTTTCACCCTGTCGCCCGGCGGCCTCGACAATCCGCTCGCGCCGAAATGAGCCGGCGGGCGGGCAAGGGGCAACAGGCCGAGCCCTCGCCTGCCGGGCTGTTTGCCGAGGCGGCCCCAGCGCTCACTATCGATGCTGTTCCGCTGCCGAAGGCTCTGGTCGGACAAGCCACGCCGCCGCCTGCCCCGCATTATCACGGCCACCGCGACCGACTGCGCGCGCGTTTTCAGGACGCCGGCGCGGATGCCCTGCCCGACTACGAGCTGCTGGAGCTTCTGCTTTTCCGCTCGATCCCGCAGCGCGATGTGAAGCCGCTGGCGAAACAGCTGATCCAGCATTTCGGATCGTTTGCGGAAGCCCTTGCCGCTCCGGTGCACCGCCTGACCGAGATCAAAGGGGTGGGCGAAGGCGTCGCGCTCGACCTCAAGGTCGTCGAAGCCGCGCTGAAGCGCATGGCGAAGGGCGCCGTCGCCAAGCGCACGGTTCTCTCCTCCTGGAATTCGGTTCTGGATTATTGCCGCATGGCGATGGCCTTCGCCGAGCGAGAGCAGTTCCGCATCCTCTTTCTCGACAAGAAGAACGCCCTCATCGCCGATGAGGTGCAGCAGACCGGCACCGTCGACCACACACCCGTCTATCCGCGAGAGGTGATGCGCCGGGCGCTGGAGCTGTCCGCCTCGGCCATCATTCTGGTCCACAACCACCCCTCGGGGGACCCCACGCCGTCCGGCGCGGACATGCGGATGACCCGCGAACTGGTCGATATCGGCAAACCTCTGGGGATCGCGATCCACGACCACCTCGTCGTCGGCCGCGACGGCCATGCGAGCTTTCGTAGCCTGGGACTCATCTGAAGACGGCAGGCTGCTGTCTCTCGATGCCGGATGCCATTGCCCCGACCTGCCTAAATAAAAGGCGCATGGCGACAAAAGGCGGATCACGACGCCTCTTCCCCAACGATAGCGAATACGCTTAGGCTCAAGGAAACAGGGGATGTCAGCCTAGATGGTCGCGTTCGACGAGATGACCGGCTCCGGCGCCGATTTGAGGCCCGCTTATCAAGCGCTCGAACGTTGGCTCAAGGAGACACCCGCCGATCAGCTCGCCTTGCGCCGTTCGCAGGCCGAGCTGTTCTTCCGGCGGATCGGGATCACCTTTGCCGTCTACGGAGACGAGGAATCGACCGAGCGGTTGATCCCGTTCGACATTATCCCGCGCGTGCTGACCAAGCCGGAATGGACCAAGCTGGAAGCCGGCCTGCGCCAGCGCGTGACCGCGCTCAACATGTTCCTGGCCGATGTCTACGGCCCGAAAGAGTGCCTCAAGGCCGGGATCATTCCGCCCGATCTGGTCTACCGCAACGCCTGCTACCAGCTCGAAATGGTCGACTTCAAAGTCCCGCACGGCGTCTATTGCCATATCGCGGGCATCGACGTCGTTCGCGTCGACGCCGACACTTTCTATGTGCTTGAGGACAATGCCCGCACGCCGTCCGGCGTCTCCTACATGATGGAGAATCGGGAGGTGATGCTGCGGCTCTTTCCGGAGCTGTTCTCCACGCACCGCGTCGCACCGGTCGATAACTACCCGGACCAGCTCCTGGCCACCCTGCGCTCGGTCGCGCCCCGGAGCGCGCCCTCCGATCCGACGATCTGCTTGCTGACGCCCGGCCAGTTCAACTCGGCCTTTTACGAGCACTCCTTCCTGGCGGACAAGCTCGGCGTCGAGCTGGTCGAGGGCTCCGACCTCACGGTCAAGGACGACGTCGTCTACATGCGCACGACGCAGGGACAGAAACGGGTCGACGTCATCTATCGGCGGATCGACGACGATTACATCGATCCGCTCGTCTTCAGGGGCGACTCGGTGCTCGGCGTGCCCGGGATCATCGGCGCCTACAAGGCCGGCAACGTCACGCTCGCCAATGCGGTCGGCACAGGCGTCGCCGACGACAAGGCCGTCTACAGCTACATGCCCGAGATCGTGAAGTTCTTCACCGGCGAGGAACCGATCTTGAAGAACGTCCCGACCTACCGCTGCCGCGAGCCCGAGGCGAACGCCTATGTTCTCGACAATCTGGAGAAACTCGTCGTCAAGGAGGTGAACGGCTCGGGCGGCTACGGCATGCTCGTCGGCCCGCACGCCAACAAGGCCCAGATCGAAACCTTCCGCCGCAAGCTGAAAGCGAGTCCCGAGGGCTTCATCGCCCAGCCGACGCTCGCGCTGTCGACATGCCCCACCTTCGTGGCCTCGGGTGTCGCGCCGCGCCATGTCGATCTGCGCCCCTATGTTCTCTCCGGCGCGAACGGCATTTCCTGCGTGCCGGGAGGCCTCACCCGCGTGGCGCTGCAGGAAGGCTCGCTCGTCGTGAATTCGAGCCAGGGCGGCGGCACCAAAGACACGTGGGTGCTCGATGCATGATCTGCCTGGATTTTCCCCGCCAGCCCCATCCGGAAGCGCGCCGCGAGACGTCGCGAAAAGGCCCGATCTGACCATGCTTTCGCGGACTGCCGACAGCCTTTATTGGGTCTCCCGATATGTCGAGAGAGCCGAATATCTCGCGCGTATCCTCGACGCGACGATGCGCTTGAGCAATCTGCCCCACGCCTATGGCGGCGCCGGCACCGAGTGGCACAGCGCCGTCTCGACGGCCGGCTGCGAGGATACCTTCGCGAAGGCTTATGGCGAGGCCAATGAGCGCAACGTCTGCGACTTCCTGACCTTCAACCCGGATAATCCGTCCTCCATCCGCAACTGCCTGGCGCAGGCGCGCTCCAACGCGCGGGCGGTTCGCACCGCCCTCACCTCCGAGATGTGGGATGCGATCAACGGAGCGTGGCTCGAATTGCAGCGCTTCGAGAAGAAGCGCATGGATCGGGAGGAATTCGCTCGGTTTCTCGATTGGGTGAAGAACGTCTCGCTGGTCTTCGACGGCTCGGCCTATCGCACCATGCTGCGGGACGACGGCTACTGGTTCTCGCGGCTCGGGGTCTATCTCGAGCGCGCCGACAACACGGCGCGCATCCTGGACGTGAAATATCATGTGCTGCTGCCCGCCAATGAGCAGATCGGCGGCTCGCTGGATTATTTCCAGTGGACCACGGTGCTGCGCGAGGTCTCGGCCCTGACGGCTTATCACTGGGTTTATCGCGAGGCGGTGAAGCCGATCCTGATCGCGGACCTGCTGATTTTGAACCGGCGCATGCCGCGCTCGCTCGCCGCCTGCTACGAGAGCATTTCGCGCTTCCTGGATTCGCTCGGAGACGCCTACGGCCGGCAGGGCGCGTCCCAGCGTCAGGCACGCAAGACGCTGGCGAACCTCACCAGCACGCGTATCGACGACATTTTCCAGCACGGGCTGCACGAATTCATCGAGGACTTCATCACCGAGAACAACCGTCTCGGGAACACCATCTTCGAGCAATATCTACAATGAACCACTCGCGTCGCGGCTCTGCCCGGCGTAGAAGGCGGGCACGATAGGCCGGACCGGACGATGCGGATCAGGATTTCTCACGCGATCAGCTACGACTATGCCGACCCGGCGCGGCATATCACGCAGATCCTGCGCTTGACGCCGCGCGACCATGACGGACAGCACGTCATGTCCTGGCGCATCGAGCCAAGCATCGATGGGCGCCTGCGCGCAAGCCAGGATGCCCATGGCAATATCGTCCATTCCTTTTATGCGGACGGCCCGATTTCCTCCATGTCGATCCAGATCGACGGTCTGATCGAAACGAGCGATCTCGCCGGCGTGGTGCGCGGCGGCAGCGATCGCGTACCCTGCGAGGTCTATCGCCGCGATACGCTGCTGACGGGGCTGAACGATGGGCTTCGCAGCTTCACGGCCAAGGCCGTCGCCGGCGCCGGAAGCTCTTTGTCCCAGATGCATGAGCTGATGGCGGCGGTGAACGATCGCATGGTTTGCATCGATGCGACCGGCCGGACCGGCGTCGGCGCCGCGGCTGCTTTCGAGGCCCGGGAAGCGATCCCGCAGGACATCGCCCACGTCTTCATGGCTGGCGCTCGCCATCTCGGGCTTCCCGCCCGTTATGTCTCCGGCTATGTCGCGCAGGACGATACCTTGCCGCATGGCAATGGTGCCCATGCCTGGGCGGAGGTCCATTTCGACGATTATGGCTGGATCGGCTTCGATTGCGCCAATGCGATCTGTCCGGTCGACAGTCATGTCCGTGTCGCCGTGGGGCTCGATTTCACGGACGCGGCGCCCGTGCGCGGCGCCCGACAAGGCGGTGACGGCGAAACGCTGAACGTGCTGGTCAGCGCAAGCCAGGCCGAAGACCGCCTCGCAAACCAGTGATCCCCACTCCGGGATCGCGACAACAGGATAATGCCCCGTGACCTATTGCGTCGGAATCCTCGTGCAGGACGGTCTCGTCATGATCGCCGACACGCGCACCAATGCGGGGCTCGACGACATCTCGACCTTCCGCAAGCTCCATGTGTTCAACTGGCCAGGCGATCGCAGCTTCGGTCTGATGACGGCGGGCAATCTCTCGATCACGCAATCGGTCGTCAGCCTGCTGCAGGAAGGGTTGCCCAATGCCGAGACGGGCGAGCTCGAGACGCTGCAAAGTGCCTCGTCGATGTTTCGCGCCGCACAGTTCGTCGGTCGCTGCATCCGTCATGTCCGTGAATTCGACGGGCCGGCGCTGAAGGATGCGGGCGTCAAGTTCGAGGTATCGATGTTGTTCGGCGGCCAGATCAAGGGGCAGCCGATGCGACTGTTCATGATCTACGGCGCCGGCAATTTCATCGAATGCGGTGCGGATGCGCCGTTCCTGCAGATCGGCGAGCACAAATACGGCAAGCCGATTCTGGATCGCGCTGTCACCTTCAAGAGCCATCTCTACGACGCGCTGAAAGTCGGCCTGATCTCGATGGATTCGACGATGCGGTCCAATCTGGGCGTCGGGCTGCCGATCGACCTGATCGTCATGCGCCGCGATGCGGACGATCTTGAGCTGAACCGGCGGATCGAGGCGGGCGAGCCCTATTTCCATGATCTGCGCGAGCGCTGGTCGGCCGCGTTGCGCGCCGCCCACACCGCCATCCCGCGCCCGCCTTATGGGCCACCGCCCGGCTAAACGCCGTGCTGGCAACAGGATGTCAATCTTTCGCGGTCTAGGTCTAGGAGACGAATCAGCCCTGGAACCGGTATGCCCAAGTCTGCCGCCGCGAAGATGACGAATGCGGGTTCGTCCGCACGCATGTTCGCGAGTTCGGTCGCGACGCTCGGCATAGCCTTTCTGATCCTGATGGCCGCGGGCGCCAGCGTGGTCATCGCGATCACGCGGGAGGCGAACCGGCTGGAAGCGCAGCGGCAATACGAGCGGGTCGAAGCCGCGCTGCACAGCCAGATCGGCTTCGAGGAGCAGCGCCTCGAGAAGCTTGCCATCGCCAGCGATCTGCAGGAAGCGCTGGACGATCCAGCGCCCTATACCAAGCTCCAGACCGCCTTCGCACAGCTGCGCGGCCGGCTTGCCGATATCGACGGTGCCTATCTCGTCACGCAGGATGGCGATGTTCTGGCCGGGCTGGAGGGCGGCACCCTGGCCGGGCATCTCGGCTACAAAGGCCTCAGCCGCTTCAATGCGGCTCTTCCCGGAGCACAGTCGCTTGACCCTAGTCAAAGGGCAAGGACGAGCGCATCGAGCTGGTCGACGATAGCGGGTAGCGGTAACGACGCGATTCTGCTCATCGTCATCGATCTCTCGACCATCGCGACGCCGATCGCCTCTCCGCAATTCGGGCAGCTTTCCTTCGTCGCCTATCGTCGGATCACCGACGCGATGCTGGCCGAATTCACCGCCAACTACCGCATCGGCGACATCAGGCTGACGACCTCCCCGCCGACGGATGCTCGAGCAAGCCTGCCCGTGCTCGCGGCGGATGGCTCCGTCAACACATGGCTCGCCTGGACGCCCTCGCGGCCCGGCGATGTCATGCTCGAGCGCTTCCTGTGGGCGATGATCGCGGTCGCGCTGCTGTTCTCGGTCATCTTCGTCTTCGTCGTGCAACGCCTTCGCGCCTCGGCGATCCAGATCGCGCTGCGCGAGCAGGAGATCCATCGCCTGGCAGGGCAGGACGAGCTCTCGGGCCTGCCCAATCGCCGCAGTTTCGACGCCGCCCTCGATTCCGCCCTCTCCGTCTGCGCGCGCGAAGGCGAGGGAATGGCCGTGATGCTGGTCGATCTCGACCGCTTCAAGGCGGTCAACGACACATACGGCCACACCGCAGGCGACGAGCTGATCCGGCAGGTCGCCAACCGCCTTCTGGCCCTCACCGGACCCGGCGACATGGTTTCGCGTTTCGGCGGCGATGAATTCGGCATCATCCAGGCCCGGTCTCCGGGTCCGGCCGAGACCAGTGCGCTCGGCGCGAAGATCCTGGCGAGCCTGACCGAATCGTTCCGCGTCCACGACGTCGAGATCGGCATCGGTTGCTCGATCGGCGTTGCCGTGGCGCCGCGCGACGGCAACGACCGGCCGACCTTGCTGCGCCTCGCCGACACCGCCCTCTATGAAGCCAAAAACGGCGGGCGCAATCGCTTTGCGATCTTTGAGCCGCAGATGAACCGCTCGCTCCTGGTCAAGCGCATGGTGGAGGACGATCTGCGCCTCGCCATGGAGCAGAACCTGCTCGAACTGCATTACCAGCCGCAAGTCTCCGTCGACGGCACCACGATCACGGGCGTCGAGGCGCTGGTACGCTGGCCGCACCCGGAACACGGCATGATCCCGCCTTCGGAGTTCATCGGCATCGCCGAGGAACGCGGCCTGATCATGCCACTGAGCGAATGGGTGCTGCGGCGCGCCTGCACCGAGGCACAGCGCTGGCCCGGCCTGAGGCTCGCGGTCAACGTCTCGCCGATCCAGTTCCGTCACAAGGACTTCGTCGCCAACGTCCTGCGCATCATTTCTGAAACCGGGTTCGACCCGACAAGGTTGGAGCTCGAGCTGACCGAAGGCGTGCTGATCGAGGATGCCGATGCGGCCGAGGCCGCGATGATGGATATCCGCGCCCAGGGCGTCGGCCTGGCGCTGGACGATTTTGGGACGGGCTATTCCAGCCTGATCTATCTGCGCCGCTTCGCCTTCGACAAGATCAAGATCGACCGCATCTTCCTCGAATATATGGAAGCGACAGGCGAATCGGCCATCCTCGTGCATTCGATGGCGCATCTCGGCCGCGCGCTCGGTCTGCGCGTCTGCGCGGAAGGCGTCGAGACCGCCGAACAGCATCGTTTCCTGCAGGCGGTCGGATGCCACGAACTGCAGGGCTTCCTGTTCTCGAAGCCGGTGCCGGCATCCGAGATCGACCGGTTGGTCGGCATCTCCAACCCATTTGCCATGACGCTCGCCGCCTGAGACGGCCGAGCACCCGCTCGTCTCAGAACAGCAACCCGTGGATGCCGCTGAAGATGGCGTAAGCGAAGCCCGCACTCAATGCCAGACCGACCGCGCCCACGACCGCGCCGGCGATGATCACGACCCCGTCCCGTTCGACCAGCCCGAGCCCGACGAGGCAGACCGCAATGCCAAGCGGGATCTGCCCGATGAACGGCGCGGCGACGATGAGCCCGAGCGCCAGGACCAGAATGAGCAATCCGAGCACCGGGACGGCATAACCGCCCCCCAGCATCGTCAGACGCGGCTTCGAAAACCGCTCCAGCCAGACCAGGGGCGGCAACGCCCGGCCGATCGCACGGTTGAGTTCCGGCTTGCCGATGCTGCGGGCCAGCAATGCTTGCGGCAGCCAGGGAATGCTCCGCCCGAACAGCATCTGTAAGGCGACGAAAGCGAGCACGAGGCCACAAACTAGCGGGATAGGCGGCGGCATCGGCAGGCAATTCGGCAGGCCGAGCAGCACCACCAGCAGCGCATAGGCGCGGTTCTGCAAGGCGGCGACGATGGTGCCGACCGCCACCCGCTCGCCAGGCAAGTCGGCGAGGGCTCTCAGAAGACCGGACGTGCGCAGAGGAGATGACAACCGAAGGGCCGCTTGGAAGACAGCGCCCTTGCAAACCCAGAACCGCCTTCGCGCCGGTCGTGCGCGACCGCTGACGAAACCGTCTGGACCCGCGATGGAGACGCAAGGACCGGCCGATCACATGTGACCGGCCGGCGCGTGCTCTAGCATGGTGGCCCGCGATGCAACAAGCGCGGCCCGCGCAAGGCTCAATGCAGTGTCAGCACGCCATTGATGCTTTTGATCTCGGCGGGGCCGATAAGACCCGAGTGAGCCACGATCACCGAGTGCAATGGGCCCTCCAGCTCCCGACGCCAGAATTCGAGAAACTTCCGAAGGGTCGGGAAGCGCGGAGCAAGATCGTATTGCTGCCAGACATAGGTTTGCAGCACGCTCTGGTGATCCGGTATTCGGTAGAGGATCGTGGCCGTCGTCAGGCCATAGCCTTCCAGCTGCCGGATGAAATCCTTCGAAACCATCGCCAACTCCCACCAGTGAAGAACGAAAGCTTAGCCGGCCATTTCGTGAGGCTGCGCCCCGCTGGTTAACAAAGGCTTGCCAAGGATCGGGCAAGCTGATGCAATCAAACCGTGCGTTTCAGGCAGCCGGATTTCGGCGGTTGCAGGCGGAGTCGGGCGTGGCGTTTGGATGGTTGAGGGCTGGAAGGATCGGGCTCGCGATCGCCCTCGCCGCCATTTCGTTGAACGTCGCGCGGGCGGATACGGAAGAGCCGGAAGCTGAGCCTTCACCCATCTCGATGGTGATTTTCGGCTCGATGGATGCCGGGCCTAACAAGACTTTTCTCTCTGTCGGGATGAAGCGAGCGATCGGCGGCGGTGGCCTGGCTCGTGAAGGCTTCCGCCTTTTCCTCAAGGCGGGCGGTTCACAGGAAGCCACCCGGCGGTTGCCACCGCATGGCACGACCTACAAAGCCGAGAGCCAGGGGATGCTCGGCTATGAATGGCGTTTTGGCGACACCTTCGTCGCGCTCTATGCCGGCTCGGATACCGAGAGCGTCCAGCGCCGCGAGCCCCTCGGCATGACGGCGGCGTTCACCCGTTATGGCGGCCGCGTCCAGGCCGATCTCTGGGCGACCCCTTGGGATGGCGTGATGCTGCAGGCCGGCGCTTATGTGTCGTCGCTGAATGCACGCAGCTGGGGGCGTCTCGCGACCGGCTGGCAGCTTCCCCTCGGGTTCTATGTCGGCCCGGAAATCGAAGCGTATCGGGAGCGCGACTACAATAAGCTGCGGCTCGGGCTTCATCTCACCGGCTTACGCCTGCTCGGCCTCGAATGGCGCCTTTCGGGCGGCTGGCAGCGCACCAGCGACCGCCCTTCCGAAGCCTATGCGACGCTTGGCGTGCACTGGTTGCGCTGACCGCTCAGCCTCGTACCGCCCGCAGGGCCTCCGGCGTGTCGACATCGATCGCGATTGCGGGATCGTCGAACGGAACCTCGACGACACGCTCGCCGGCGTCTTCCAGCAGACGTCGCGCGCCGCGGTCGCCCGTCAGCAAGGCGACGGCTGGAAACAGCTCGCGCACCAGCAGGACCGGATTGCCCCGGTTGCCGAAGAGCGTTGGCACGACGGCAAGCGCCTCCGGGTGCTGCGCGAACGAGGCGGAGAGTTTCGCGATCACTCCGGCGGTCACATTCGGCATGTCGCCGAGCGAGATCAGCGCGGCCGGCGCCTCGATAGGGACCGCCGCCACGCCGACGCGCAACGAGCTGGCGAGCCCTTCGGCATAATCGGCGTTATGAACGAAGCTGACCGGCAATCCCTGGAGACCCGCCTCGATCTCGCCGCGTTGGTGCCCGGTGACCACGATGACCGGTTCGAGGCCCGCCTGTAGCTGGGCTTCGACGGCATGACGGAGGATCGAGCGGCCACGTAGCGGTTCGAGCAGCTTGTTGCTCGCGCCCATTCGGGTCGAGCGGCCGGCCGCCAGCACGATGCCGGCGATGGCTCCCGATGGCGCTTTGGCCGGGGCCCGTGGCTGCGGGCGAGAGATGATTTCCATCAACAGCCCGCCCACGCCCATGCGCTGCGCATCCGCTCGCGTGACTGGAATGCCGGCAAGATGGCGCTGTAACACCCAGTCGAAACTATTTTCCTTCGGCGAGCGCGCGCAGCCGGGCGCCCCGATCACCGGCTTGCCGGCGAGTTCGCCCAGCATCAGCAGATTGCCAGGATCGACCGGCATGCCGAGATGAGCGACCGTACCGCCGGCATCGACCACGGCCTGCGGGATGACGTCGCGCCGGTCGGTGATCGCGGAGGCGCCGAAGACGACGATGATGTCGGCATCGCCCGCCGCCTGCTCGGCCAGCGCCGCCGTCAAGGGCGCGATGTCGTGGGGAACCCGCTGGTCGGCCGAAAGGATCGCCTCGGCCGGCGCCAACCTGTCCCGCATCACCCGCAACGTCTTGTCGACGACGCTGGGTTTCAACCCCGGCAGCAGTGTGGAAATCACGGCGACCTTGGAGGGGCGATAGGTCGCGACCGAGACCGCCACAGCCCCGTTCAGGGCCGCCAGCGCCGCGTTCAGTTGCTCCTGCGGGACCGCGTAGGGGATGATCTTGACGGTCGCGACCAGTTCGCCCGCCACGACAGCTTTCAGCGCCGGCAGCGTCGCGACGGTGATGGCTTCGTCCACGGCATTGAAGGCATCGATCGCGGCGACGTCGATCTGCAGCACGCCGGCGGCCTCGGCGAACATGTTGACCCGGCCGGTAAACGCTTTTTCGGCGGCGATCGCGGTCCCGGCAAGCCGGGCCGCGAGCCTATGGGCGGCGGCGTTTTCGTCGACATCGCCGGCTTCCAGCCGCACCGCGACGATCTCGTCGATGCCGGCATCAGCGAGCTTTGCGGCGATCTCGGCCGTCACGACCGCGCCCTTGCGCAGGGTGATCTCGGGCGTGCGGATGCTATGCGCCGCCACGACCCCGACAGCACCGGCGATCGCAACCGGACCAAACTTCATCGCCAACCCCTCACGCCGGTTTACGGCGCGGCCCGCGCAGCGTGGAAACGATTTCGGCCAGGATCGCGAGGGCAATCTCGGCCGGCGAAACCGCGCCGATATCGAGCCCGATCGGCGCGTGGATACGCGCCGTTGCAGCCTCGTCGAAACCGGCCTCCAAAAGCCGCTCCAGACGCTTGCCATGGGTCTTCCGGCTGCCGAGCGCGCCGACATAGAAGCAGTCCGAGCGCAGCGCAGCCGTCAGGCCGGGATCGTCGATCTTGGGATCATGCGTCAGCGCGACGAAAGCGGTATAGCCGTCGAGCCCGATCCGCGAGATCGCTTCATCCGGCCATTCCGGCAGCAGCGTCACGTCGGGAAACCGCTCGGGCGTTGCGAACGCGCTGCGCGGATCGATGATGACGAGATCGAGATCCAGCGCCTTCGCCATCGGCGCCATCGCCTGCGAGATATGCACCGCGCCGGTCACGACGATGCGCGGATGAGGCGCCTGTACCGTCAGGAAAAACGGCGCGCCTTCAACCTCGACCATGCCGCTCTTGCCCATGCGCAGCTGTTTTTCGAGCAAGGGAGCCAGCGGATCGGCTTCGATGTCGCTCTGCTTGACCAGACGTTGCACGCCCACTGCCATCTCGGTCACCAGGATGGTGGCGCGGCGCGCCTGTCGCTCGGCGTTGAGAACCGTCAGGAGAGAAAGGTCCACGTCAGCCCCTGTCGGTCGCGAGCTTGAGGCCGAGCGCGATCATCAGCGAGCCGCCGATCCAGCGTCCGAAGGTGAAACCGGCCTTCGTCTTCTTCATCGCGCCCATGACGAACGACGCGCCGAACACCGTCACCAGATCGGCCGATGAGAAGGCGAAGTTCACGAGCGTGCCGAGCGCCAGAAACTGCACCCAGACCGGCAACGAACCGGCCGGATCGACGAACTGCGGCAGCAGCGCGATGAAGAACAGAGCCACTTTCGGATTGAGGATTTCGACCATGAACGAGTCGAGCAGCGCCCGCTTCACCGTCTTCGGCGGCGCAAGCAGTTGGTCGGGCGCCGCGAGCCGCGAGCGGATCATGCCGACACCGATCCAGATCAGATAGAGCGCCCCGGCGATCTTCACCGCCACGTAAAGTTCCGGCACATGCTTGAACACGGCCGAAAGCCCGAAGGCTGCGGCAAAGACATGGACGTAGCAGCCCAGATGAATACCAAGCATCGCCATCAGGCCTGCCCTGCGGCCGTGGCTGATCGTCTGAGCGGCAGTATAAAGCAACGCGGGCCCCGGAAAATACGCGACGAGGATCGTCACCGTCGCGAAGGCCAGCAATGTTTCCCAGGATGCCATCAGCCTTGCGCCTTCGGGTTGCCGGCCGCGACCTGCACCGGCTCGACATAAACCTTGATGCGTCCGCCGCAGGACAGCCCGACCTGCCAGGCGGTCTCATCGGCCACGCCGAATTCGAGCATGCGGGGCTTGCCGTCGGCGATCACGTCCGCAGCTTCGGCCACGACCGCCCCCTCGACGCATCCTCCGGAAACAGACCCGGCGAAATTGCCTTCCCCATCGATGATGAGATGCGAACCGACAGGACGCGGTGCCGAACCCCAGGTCTCGATCACGGTCGCGACCGCAACGCCGCGCCCGGCCCTGGCCCACTCCTCGGCCGCACGAAGGATGTCGGTATCGGTGCTGATCATGATCGAGCCTTCCGGTATCGGACCAACGTCATTGCGAGCGAAGCGAAGCAATCCAGGAAGGCTGGGTGACACCGCTGAGCCCCGCCCCCCTGGATTGCTTCGTCGCTTCGCTCCTCGCAATGACGACGACGCATATCATGCCTCAACCGGCCTTCTTCAACCACAGGCGCGGATCGCTCTCCCGCTCTGCGTCACGCGAAAGCACGCTGCAGAGATCGGCCATCGCCGCGAGGTTGTGGATAGGTCGGAATGTGTCGACATGCGGGAGCATCGCCCGGATGCCGCTGGCCCTGGCCGCGAAGGCGTCATAGCGCAAAAGCGGATTGAGCCAGGTCAATTGCCGGCATGAGCGGTGCAGCCGGTCCATCTCGAAGCCGAGGCTGTCGTCGAGATGCCGCTCCAGCCCGTCGGTGAAGAGCAGGACGCTCGCGCCGCCCGCCAGCACCCGCCGCGACCAGACGCGGTTGAAGTCATGCAGCGCCGTGGCGATGCGCGTGCCGCCTTCCCAGTCGGGCGCGGCACGGCCGGCGAGTGCCAGCGCCTCGTCGGGATCGCGCGCCTTCAGCATGCGGGTGATGTTGGTCAGCCTCGTCCCGAAAACGAAGGAATGAACCCGCCTGCGCTTTTCCGTCAGCGCATGCAGGAAGTGCAGGAAGATCCGCGAATATTCGGCCATCGAGCCGGAAATATCGACCAGCGCGACAATCGGCGGATGCACCTCCCGCCGCTCGCGAAAGGCGAGGTCGATCGAGCCGCCCCCGCCCCTGAGCGAGCGCCGAAACGTCCGGCGCGGGTCGATGCGCTGGCCCCGCAGTGCCGGGACGAAGCGCCGCGTCGTGACGGCGTCGTCAGACAACCGGAGCTCGCCGATCAGCTGTTTCGCCCGCGCGATCTCGGCCGCGCTCATCTGGGCGAAATCCCTCGATTTCAGCATCTCGCGATCGGAAACCGTCAGCCGTGCCGTCAGCTCGGTCAGTTCGACAGGCGGTTCGTCGTCGCGCGGCGGCGGGGCGAAGGCCTCCGCGACGCGCAAAGCGCCGGCCTCGGCCTTCTGCGGCTCGCTGTTTGCCGGCGGAGAGGACGGCGACATCTGCGCCATGATCTTTTCGATCAGGTTGCGCCGGCGCCAGAACAATCGGAACGCCTGATCGTAGATCGCGGTGTCCTCATGCTTCTTGACGAGGATCGCGTGGAGCGTCCAGTAGACGTCGTCACGGCCGCCCAGAGCGCCCGCGCCTAGAGCGTCGACAGCCTCCGCGATTGCTCCCGGCCCGACCGGCAGCCCCGCCGCCCGCAAGGCCCGGGCAAAATAGGCGACGTTCTCCGGGAGCTTACCGGTCACGCGCCGGTCGTCTCGGTCATGAAGACCTTTTGAGCGATCTGCCAGCGGCTTTCGACTTTCAGCAGCGAGAGCAGATCGGTGAAGTAACGCGGCGGAATCTGGCACTTGACCTTGACCAGCGCGAGCGTCGGCCCGACGAGGTCCAGCGTCAGGATATGATCCTCGCGATGCAGCCCCGAAGCCTTCGGGGATGGCCGGTTGCGGACAAGGTCCAGCCACTCGTCGCGCGGAAGGATCTGGATGGACCCGTCCTCGCGAACCGTCGTCAGCGCGCTTATCGGATGGAAGACGTGGGAAAGCTTGTCGGCATCCCCCTCATAGAGCCCGTCGAGATAGGTCCGCACGGTGGCCTCGACAGCCTTGGTGTCGGCATTCATGACGTGTCCCTTTCAACTCGTCGGCGGGCCGCCTCGCATGCGCGGGCGGCTAACGCCCCACATCGCCTTTCGCCCGGTCCAGAAGTTCCTTCACCTTGGAGCCCTGCATCGCCTGGATGTCGTCCTGGTACTTCAGCAACGCGCCCAACGTGTCGGAGACCATCGCCGGATCGAGCGCCACGGCGTCGAGTTCGACCAGAGCGGTCGCCCAATCCAGCGTCTCTGCGACACCGGGGGCCTTGAACAGTTCCTCGCTGCGAATCGCCTGAACGAAAGCCACGACCTGCTTGGAGAGCTTGGCCGGAGCATCCGGCACCTTCGCCTTTAGAATCGCAAGTTCGCGCGGCGCATCGGGGTAATCGACCCAATGATAAAGGCAGCGGCGCTTCAGCGCATCGTGGATTTCGCGCGTGCGGTTCGAGGTCAGGATCACGATCGGCGGCTCGGCCGCCTTGATCGTGCCGAGTTCCGGGATCGTCACCTGCGAATCCGCCAGCAGTTCGAGAAGAAAGGCCTCGAACGCTTCGTCCGTCCGGTCGAGTTCGTCGATCAGCAGGATCGGCGCCCCGCCCTGCTGCGGCTCCAGCGCCTGCAACAAGGGCCGCTTGACCAGGTATTTTTCCGAGAAGATGTCGCCTTCCAGCCGATCGCGGTCCGCCGCCGCTCCACCGGCTTCCGCGAGCCGGATCGCCATCATCTGCCCGGCATAGTTCCATTCGTAGACGGCGGAGGAGAGGTCGAGACCCTCATAGCATTGCAGCCGGATCAGCCGGCGTCCGAGCCCCGCCGCAAGCACCTTGGCGATCTCGGTCTTGCCGGTGCCGGCCTCGCCTTCCAGCAAAAGCGGTCGCTTCATCCGCAGCGCAAGGAACAGCACGGTCGCGAGCGGGCGGTCGGCGACATAGCCCTGTTCCTGAAGGAGGGTGAGGGTTTCGTCGATCGAGGATGGGACGGATGTGGGCATGACAACTCGCGTCATGCTCGGGCTTGACCCGAGCACCTCGTGGAATGAGCCATAGCTAGCGTTGCGGGAGATGTCCGGGTCAAGATGCTCGGGTCAAGCCCGAGCATGACGTCCGACGACCACCCGGCGCAGGCGCGTCCCTACTTGCCCACCGCCTGCGCCACGGCTTGCTTGGTCATTACGCCGATCAAATGGGCGCGGTATTCGGGGTCGGCGTGCATGTCGCCATTGATGCCGTCCGGACCATGCTTCAGCCCGTCGAGCGATTTTGGCGCGAAGCGCATTTTCAGCGCCGACTCGGCTTCCGCCCAGCGGAACACGCCGCCTTCGCCTGCACCCGTCACCGCGACGCGCACATCAGGTCCCCGCTTGGCGACGAACACTCCAACCATCGCGTAGCGCGAGGCGGGGTTGCGGAATTTGGCATAGCCCGCCCGGGACACCAGCGGAAACGAGACCTTGGTGACGATCTCGCCTTCTTCCAACGCGGTCTCATAGAGACCGGTAAAAAATTCCTCGGCCAGAAGCTTGCGCTTGTTGGTCGTGACGGTAGCGCCCAACGCCAGCAAGGCCGCCGGATAATCCGCTGCCGGATCATTGTTGGCGACGGAGCCGCCGATCGTGCCGCGATGGCGCACATGCGGGTCGCCGATATGCCCGGCCAGATAGGCAAGCGCCGGAATGGCCTCGCGCACCTCCGCCGAGGCAGCCACCTCGGCGTGGGTCGACATCGCGCCGATGACGACGTTGCGGCCCTTGCGGACGATGCCCTTGAGGTCGGCGCAGGCGCCGAGATCGATCAGCGCGGACGGCGCGGCGAGACGCTGCTTCATCGTCGGCAGCAGGGTGTGCCCGCCTGCGATCAGCTTCGACTCCTCCTTCTTCGACAGGATCGTCGCCGCCTGCCGGGCGCTGGTGGGTTTGTGATAGGTGAAGGCGTACATCGTCGGTGTCCTTTCAGCTCACTCTGCCGCCAGGCGGCTGATCGACTTCTGCGCCGCGCGCCACACCGCCTGAGGCGTCGCGGGCATCGCGATGTCCTCATGGCCGAGCGCGTCGGTGATGGCGTTGATGACGGCGGGCGGAGAAGCGATGGCTCCAGCCTCCCCGCAGCCCTTGATACCGAGCGGATTCGACGGACACGGCGTCACCGTCATGCCCACATCGAAGGATGGCAGATCGTCCGCACGCGGCATGCAATAGTCCATGAAGCTCGCGGTGACGAGTTGCCCATCGGCATTATAACGCGCGCCTTCCAGCAACGCTTGGCCGACGCCCTGGGCGATGCCGCCATGGACCTGCCCCTCGACGATCATCGGATTGATGATATTGCCGAAATCGTCCACCGCCGCCCAGCGCTCGATGCGGGTGACGCCGGTCTGCGGGTCGATTTCAAGCTCGCAGATATGGACACCGGCCGGGAAGGTGAAGTTGGTCGGGTCGTAGAACGCCCCCTCCTTCAGCCCCGGCTCCAGCTCCTGCCCGTTGAACTTGTGGGCAACATAGGCCTGCAGCGCGCAGGAGCCGAAATCCAGCTTCTTGTCAGTGCCCTTAACAGTGAAATTCCCATCCGCGAAGTCGATATCCGCCTCGTCGGCCTCCAGCACATGGGCGGCAACCTTCTTGCCCTTGGCGATGACCTTGTCGATCGCCCTGAAGATCGCCGACATGCCGACCGCGCCCGAGCGCGAGCCGTAGGTCCCCATGCCCATCTGCACCTTGTCGGTGTCGCCATGGATGATCGAGACGTTGTCGATGGGAATGCCGAGCCGGTCGCTGACGAGCTGGGCGAACGTCGTTTCGTGACCCTGCCCATGGCTATGCGAGCCGGTCAAAACCTCGACGGTGCCGACCGGATTGACCCGGACCTCGGCCGATTCCCATAGGCCCACGCCAGCACCAAGCGAGCCCACCGCCGCCGAAGGCGCAATGCCGCAGGCCTCGATATAGGAGGAGAAGCCGATGCCACGCAGCTTGCCGGCACGGGCGGAGTCGCGCTTGCGGCGCCCGAAGCCGTTATAGTCGATCATCTCCAGCGCCTTCTTCATCGAGGCGCCGTAGTTTCCCGCGTCGTACATCATGATGACCGGCGTCTGATGCGGGAACGTCCGGATATAATTCTGCATCCGGAACTTGGCCGGGTCCTTGCCGAGCTGGCGCGCGGTCACTTCCATCAATCGCTCGATGACGAAGGTGGCCTCGGGCCGCCCGGCGCCGCGATAAGCATCGACCGGCGCGGTGTTGGTGTAGACCGCATCGACTTCGCAATAGATCGCCGGGATATCGTAGGAGCCTGAGAGCAGCGGCGCGTAGAGATATGTCGGCACTGACGAGGAAAAGGTTGAGAGATAGGCGCCGAGATTGGCGGTGGTATGCACCCGGAGGCCCAGGATCTTGCCTTGGGCGTCGGTCGCGAGTTCGGCATGGGTGACGTGGTCGCGCCCATGCGCGTCGGAGAGGAAAGCTTCCGTGCGATCGGCCGTCCACTTGACCGGCCGCCCCACCTTTTTGGCCGCCCAGACGCAGACCGTCTCCTCGGCATAGATGAAGATCTTCGAGCCGAAGCCGCCGCCGACATCCGGCGCGATCACCCGCAGCTTGTTCTCCGGCGCGATGCCGATGAAGGCGGAGAGCACCAGCCGCGCCACATGCGGGTTCTGGCTGGTGGTGAACAGCGTGAAGACGCCGTCGCCGGCATCATAGTCGCCGACCGCCGCGCGCGGCTCCATCGCATTCGGCACCAGGCGGTTGTTGACCAGGTCCAGCTTGGTGACATGCGTGGCCGCGCCGAACGCCTTTTCGGTCGCGTCCTTGTCGCCGAGATGCCAGTTGAAGACCGTATTGTCCGGCGCCTCGTCATGGATGACGGTCTTGGCTCCGGCGGCCGAGGCGGTGTCGACCACGGCCGGCAGCTCCTGATAATCCACGACGATCGCTTCGGCGGCGTCCTTCGCCTGCGCCAGCGTTTCGGCAACCACGACGGCGAGATGGTCGCCGACATAGCGGACCTTGCCCACCGCCAGAGCCGGATGCGAACCGGCACGCATCGGCGAGCCGTCTTTGTTGTGGATCATCCAGCCGCAAATCAGCCCGCCGATCTTGTCGGCGGTGAGGTCCGCGCCGGTGAAGATGCCCAGCACGCCGGCCATGCTCGCTGCAACCGCGCTGTCGATGCCCTTGATGGTCGCATGGGCATGCGGCGAGCGGAGGAAATAGGCATGCACCTGGCCGGGACGGTTGACGTCGTCTGTGTAGCGCCCCCGGCCGGTGATGAAGCGATGGTCTTCCTTGCGCCGAACGGAGGCGCCGATTCCGGTTGCTGACATGGTGTTCCCTCCAAGACGCCTCTTAAAGGGCGCTTCAAGCCATGGGACTCGGACAGACCGTACGCACGGAAAGACCTGCCGGACTCGCTGCCGCGAGGCTGGCAGGCAGGATCATTCGGCCGCCTGGCGCACCGGCGCGTCAGCCCGGCCCATCGCCTCGGCCCCTGCGGCCACCGCCTTGACAATGTTGTGGTAGCCGGTGCAGCGGCAGATATTGCCGTCGAGATCCTCACGGATCGTCTTTTCGTCGAGCGTGTGTCCGCGCCGGTTCACCATATCGACGGCGGCCATGATCATGCCGGGCGTGCAATAGCCGCACTGCAGGCCGTGGTGCTCGCGGAAAGCCTCCTGCATCGGGTGCAGCGTATCGCCATTCGCCAGCCCCTCGATGGTGGTGACGGTCGTCCCTTCGCAGGCGACGGCGAGTGCCGTGCAGGATTTGACCGCCTTGCCGTCGATCAGAACGACGCAGGCACCACATTGGCTGGTGTCGCAGCCGACATGGGTGCCGGTCAGCCGCAGATTCTCGCGCAGGAACTGCACCAGCAAGGTGCGAGGTTCGACATTCGCGGCGACGGGTTTGCCGTTCACCGACAGCGAAACAGTGGTCATGAGCACATCTCCTGCGATCCTCCCCCCGGACGCGCATGAGCAAGCACGCGCGCCGGCTCCCTTCCGGAAGCGCTTGCCTCATCAGGCAGCTTTTCCTTGGAATGGATCAAAACGGAATGTGGACCCGGCTTTTCGCGGGGTCAAGCGGAAGGCGCTCGAAGAAACCACGCGGTTTTTTGCCTTCCACGGCGGATTTCCGCGATGGGTGACGCTGCAGCCCGCCAGTTTTCAGCCTTCGCTGACGGCTTTTGCGAAGTTCGAGAAAAACTCGTCGGCGAGCTTTTTCGAGACGGAATCGATCAGCCGGGAGCCGAGCTGCATCAGCTTGCCGCCGACCTGCGCCTCGACCTCGTAACGCAGCAGCGTCTGCCCGCCTTCGGCATCCGACAGCATGACCTTGGCGCCGCCCTTGGCGAAGCCGGCGATGCCGCCCTCGCCCTCGCCTTGGATGCGGTAGCCGTTGGGCGGGTCCAAATCGACCAGCTCAACCTTGCCTTTGAAGGTGGCTTTCACCGGACCGAGCTTCACCTTCACGACCGCCGACATATGGGTATCGTCGTCCTTGGTCAGCTGGTCGCAGCCCGGAATGCAGGCCTTCAGCACCTCGGGGTCGTTCAGCTTGGCCCAGACGACGTCCTTGCTCGCCGGCAAGGTCGCCTCCCCGCTCATCGTCATCGCCATCGCGTTTTCTCCGTCTTCCGCAGCCGGGACGAGCCGCTTGCGCAGCGCGCGACCCCGGCGTTATCCAGTGTTTATCCATGGTCGCAAACCGCCCCCCTGCCAAGGGGGCGCTGGCGATGGCCAATGCGGAGCGGGCTGGCATCATGACGAGGTTCGATGGTCGCGCTCTCGGCAATTGAAGCCAGCACCGCCAACGGCGAATTCGGTGCGGGTGCCGCGATGGCGATGCGCATCGTGGCCGAGGCCGCGCGGTTGATGGGCGCGCCGCGCCTGATCCCGATCGCGTCCGCGCATATCGACGGCGCCCTCTACCATGGCGATTCCGGCACGCTCTTCGCCGAGGCGCTCATTGCGGGGCAAGCGCGGACATCGGTGCGGGCGACATTGAATGTCGGCTCGCTCGCCCCGGCCGGATGCGCAGCGGTGCACTTGGCGCCGCATGAGCGCGAGATGGCGCGCCGCATGATGCGCGCCTATGAGGCGATGGGCTGCGAACCGAGCTGGACCTGCGCGCCCTACCAGGCAGGCCACCGCCCCGCGAAAGGCAGCGACGTCGCCTGGGGCGAATCGAACGCCGTCGTCTTCTGCAATTCGGTCCTCGGCGCGCGGACCAACCGCTATGGCGATTTCCTCGACATCGCCTGCGCGATCAGCGGGCGCGCGCCCGATTACGGGCTGCACCGCCCGGAGAACCGCATCGCCACGATCCTGCTCGACGTCGGCGGCCTGTCGGACGAACTACGCCGAACAGCCGTCTTCTACCCTGTCCTGGGGACGTTCCTCGGACGAAAAGCCGGCAGTGCCGTCGCCGTCATCGAAGGGCTGCAAGGCTGCACCGACGAGGACAAGCTCAAGGCGCTCGGCGCGGCGGCGGCCTCGGCCGGCGGGGTCGGCCTCTTTCACGTCGCGGGCGTCACGCCGGAAGCGCCGGATGCGGCGACCGCTCTGGGCGGCCTGCCGCCTCATGAGCGGATCGCCATCACCCCGACCGACATCGCCGCCACGCTTGCGACTCTCTCGACCACGGAGGCCGGCGAGCGCGTCGACGCGATCGCGATAGGCTCCCCGCATCTCTCGCTTTCGGAGATCGACGAACTGGAGCGGCTGATGGCGGGGCGGAACCTGCTGCGCCCGATCTACGCCAACACCGGCCGGCATGTGGTGTCTGAACTCGAGAAGCGGGACCGGCGCCGGGCGCTGGAGGCGGCGGGCGTCGTCTTCGTCGTCGACACCTGCGTCGTCGTCACGCCGATCCTGCCCGAGATCCAAGGCGCGGTGCTGATGACCAACTCCGGCAAATTCGCGCATTACGCGCCCGGCAACACCGGCTACGCCGTCGTCTATGGCTCGCTTGGCGAATGCGTCGAGAGCGCCGTGGCCGGCCGTCTGGTGCGGGAGCCGCGGCGATGGAGCTGACAGCGGAGCCTCTGATTCCGGGCCCGGAGGTCGTGGCGCCCTGCCTGGCTTTGACCGCGCCAATCAGCTTCTGGGGCGGCGTCGATCCCGCGACCGGCACGATCATCGACGCCCGTCACCCCGAGCGCGGCCGCAATATCGCGGGCATGATCCTGGCGCTGCCCGGCACGATCGGCTCCTCATCGGCCTCGGCCGTGCTCCTCGAACTCGTTCATTCCGGCCGCGCCCCCGCCGCGCTGCTGATGGACGCGCCCGACGCGATCCTGCTGCTTGGCCTCGTGGTCGCGCGCGAAATGGGCTGGCCGAGCCCGTCAGCCTTCCGCCTGCCGGCTTCCGAGCAGACCGGCCTTGACGGCCGATGGCTGGCGATTTCACCGATGGGCTCGATCACGCTTGACGCGAACCCGCTTCCCTGTCCCTCACGGGCGGACAAGACGATCACCGACGCTAGAGGTTGAAATCGATGGACGAGCAGAGCCGTTATGACGCTGGCATGAAGACCCGCAGGGCCGTACTGGGCGACAGCTATGTCGACAAGGCCTCGCAGGGCGTCACGCCGTTCAACAGCGATTTTCAGGCCTTCATCACGCGTACGGCCTGGAACGACATCTGGAACCGGCCCGGTCTCGACCGGCGCACCCGCTCGGTCATCGTTCTCTCGGTCGCCTCCGCACTCGGCGCCTGGGGTGAATTCCGCATTCATGTGCGCGGCGCGCTGAACAACGGCCTGACCCGTGAAGAGATCGCGGAAATCCTGATTCAGGTCGGCGTCTACGCCGGCGTTCCCGCTGCCAACCATGCCTACAAGGAAGCGGCGGCGATCTTCGCGGAGATGGACGCGGAAAGCGCCGGCTGATCCGGATCAGATCGCTTCGAACTGGCGGCGGCGGTAGATCAGGCTGCCGCCCTGCCCCTCACCGCCCAACGCGACGACTTCGCCGATGAGCACACGGTGGCTGGCGATATCATGCGTCGCAACCAAGCGGCAGTCGAAGGCGGCCAGCGCGTTGCGCAGCGCCGGCGCACCGGTGACGAGACCGTCCCATTGCGCGGTCGCGAAGCGGTCTTCGCCGAGCAGCCCACGGCGGCTGGCAAAAATCTCCGCGAGATCGACGTCATGCGCGGGCAAGGTGTTGATGCAGAAGATGCCGCTTTCGAGGATCGACGCCAGCGTCCGGCTGGAACGCTCGATGCAGACCAGAACGGTCGGCGGCGCATCCGAAACCGACGCGACGGCGGTGGCGGTCAAACCGAAACGCCCGGCAGCCGTCATCGTCGTGACGACATGCACAGCGCTGGCCACATGCGCCATCGCCTCCCGGAACGAAGGTCCCGCGGATTGATCGATCTCGGGCGGCATGGGATGAACCGTCTTCGTCATGGCCTCGGTCGCAGCGCCCGCGACAGTCGCGGACCGTCCCTATGTAGGGCTTCCATGTTAACGGCGCCATACGAGCTTGGGCGGGGCTCAAGTCCCGCCTCAGTACGACGGACCCTATCCAGATATATCACGCCCGTTCAAGGGGCCGTCAGTGTCGCCAGAAGCCCCTGGCGCAGATGCGCCATCAGGGCGTCGCACGCCTTGGCCGCCGCATTCGCGTCCGAGGCTGCAATCGCCTGGGCGAGCGTCGCATGAAACTGCGCCGCGGCAACGAGATCGTCCTGTCGCTCGAAATGATACCAGGCCCGACGGATCAAGGCCTGTAGCGGCTCCACCGCGCGCGAGGCGTAGGGACTGCGCGCCGCAGCTGCAATCTCGCCATCGAGCTGCTTGTCGAGACGCATATAGGCGGCAGCGTCGCCTTGCTCGGCCGCGACGCGCATCGCCCGCGCCTGGGTCACGATCGCGGTCCGCTCGGCCGGGCTGGCGCGCCGTGCCGCATCCGACACGACAAGCCTTTCAAGCACCTCGCGGGCATCCAGCGCCGCCATGATGTCGATCGCATTGATATCGGCAACGACGACGCCCTTGCGCGGCAGGATTTCCACCATACCGTGCTGCGAGAGCCGGATCAGCGCCTCCCGAACCGGAGTTCGCCCAAGCCCGACGAGAGCGATCAGCTGTGCTTCGGTCAGCGCCGAGCCCGGCTCGAGCTCCAGCGTGACGATCGCCTCTTCCAGCCGGCGATAGGCCGTTTCGGTCAGGCTCTGGGTAGTATCGCGCCGCGCTTCGTCCACAGTGCCCTCATCGGCCCGAACAGGCCCGTTCAACCCATTGACTGACGCAGCAATGCTGATATATCAAGATCTGCATATCAGCGTAACGTTAATTCGCGATCTCGCTCGCCCATCGCGCAACAGGAGCATCTCATGACCAAGTGGACAGGCGTTCTGCCCGCCGTGACGACCAAGTTCACGGCCGACGACAAGCTCGACATTGCCGAGATGGAGCGTTGCTTCAAGCTTCAGCTCGATGCGGGCGTACACGGCCTGATCGTCGCCGGCTCGCTGGGCGAAGCCTCCACGCTTGATCCCGGAGAGAAGATCGAGGTCCTGAAGATCGCGTTGCGCGTCGCCGGCGGCAAGGTCCCGGTCTTGCTGACGGTCGCGGAAAGCTCGACGCGCAACGCCTGCAAGCTTGCCGAGAACGGCGCCAAGGCCGGCGCCGACGGCTTCATGATCCTGCCCGGCATTCCCTACAAATCCGAGCCGCGCGAGACCGCCGCGCATTATCGCACCGTCGCCAAGGCCGGCGGCCTGCCGGTGATGATCTACAACAACCCGGTCGGCTACGGCGTCGATATTCCGCCTGCGATGCTGGCCGATTTCGGCGACGAGCCCCTGTTCACGGCCATTAAGGAATCGTCGGACGATGTGCGCCGCATCAGCGAAATCAAGTCGCTGTGCGGGGATCGCTTCGCGGTGCTGACCGGCGTCGACAATCTCGCGCTGGAAAGCCTCGCGGTGGGCGCTGATGGCTGGGTCGCCGGCCTCGTCGTCGCCTACCCGAAGGAGACCGTCGCGATCTACGAACTCGCCAAGGCCGGCCGCATGGCCGAAGCCGTCGCGATCTACCGCTGGTTCCGCCCCCTGCTCGACCTCGACGTCTCGACCCGGCTGGTGCAGAACATCAAGCTGGTCGAGGCGGTGACGATCGGCTCGAACGACCGCTGCCGCGCCCCGCGCATCGCGCTGGAAGGTACCGAGCGGGCGCGCATCACCGCGATCGTCGAGGCCGCCAACGCGAAACGCCCCGCCCTGCCCCAGCTCTGAAAGGACGACCGATTTGGTGCTCGCCGGCTCAACCCCGCCCATGATCCGGAACCGGTGCGACGCAACGGCGACGCGCCGGGCCGGCTGGCGGAGGCGCGGCCTTGGTCCAAGGCAGATGGCGATATGAAGATCGCCATCGTCGGAGCCGGCATCGTCGGCGTCGCCATCGCCCATGCGCTCCTGGACGAGGGCCACAAGGTTTTGATCGTCGATCGCGAGGGGCCGGCCTTCGGCCCTTCGCGCGGCAATGCAGGCTGGATCGCCCACACCGACATCCTGCCAATCGCAAGCCCCAAGATCCTGCGGCAGGTGCCGAAGTTTCTGGCCGATCCGCTCGGTCCCCTCAGCATCCGCCCCGCCTATCTCCTGAAGCTCCTGCCGTGGCTCGCTCGCTTCGCCCTGGCATCGCGCCCGGCAGCCTATGAACGTTCGATCGTCGGGCTGGCGGCCCTGCAAGGGCTCGCTTTGCCAGCATGGCAGGCGCGGGCGGAGCGGACAGGGCTCGGCCATCTCATTCACCGGAATGGCGGGCTTTATGCCTTCACCGACGCCGGAGCGATGGCTGCGGCCTCGGAAATCGCAAAACGGCAGGCCTCGTTCGGCATCGAGGTCGAGATGATCGACTCCCGGTCCCTTCGGCAGCTGGAACCGGCGCTGTCCTCGCGTTTCGTCGGCGCAGCCCTCCACCCGGGGACTGCCCATATCAGCGACCCGCTCGAGCTGACCATGGCGCTGTTCGAGGCAGCGCTGGAGCGCGGCGCAATCTTCGAGCGCATCGGGGTCGACACCGTCTCGACGGGTGAACGCCCGGCTCTGATGGCGCGGCATGGTTGGCGGCACAGTGCCGACCGGGTCGTCATCGCGGCCGGCGCCTGGTCGAAGCCGCTCGCCAAGGCCTTGGGCGACGACGTCCCGCTCGATACCGAGCGCGGCTACAATGTCAGTTTCCCCGGCAAGACAGGTCTGTTTTCCCGGCCAATCGCCTTCGAAGGCCACGGCTTCGTCGCGACACCGCTCGATTCCGGCTTGCGGATCGGCGGCGCTGTCGAGTTCGGCGGGCTTCAGGCCCCGCCCAACCATGCGCGCACGCGCCGGCTCTACGACAAGGCAGCCAGTCTGGTGGATGGCCTGCCGGCATTCGAGAGCGGCCAGACATGGATGGGCTTTCGCCCTTCGATGCCCGATTCGCTGCCCGTGATCGGCACGGCGCGGCACAACCCGCATGTGCTCTACGCCTTCGGCCACGGCCATTACGGGATGACCCAGTCTCACGCGACGGCAGATCTCGTCGCCGCCCTCGTCGCGGGCCGGCCGCCGGCGATCGATCTCGCGCCGTTCAGCCCGCGGCGCTTCTGAATCAGATTACCAGCAGGCAGGACCAAGCCCATGGCGACACACACCTTCTTCTGCGTCGACGGCCACACCTGCGGCAATCCGGTTCGCCTTGTCGCGGGCGGTGCGCCGCCCTTGAAGGGCGCCACGATGGTCGAAAAGCGCGCGCATTTCCTGGCCGAATACGACTGGATCCGCACCGGGCTGATGTTCGAGCCGCGCGGCCACGACATGATGTCCGGCGCGATCCTCTACCCGCCGACGCGGCCGGACGCCGACATCGCTTTCCTCTTCATCGAGACCTCGGGCTGCCTGCCGATGTGTGGCCACGGCACCATCGGCACGGTGACGATGGCGCTGGAGCGCGGGCTGGTGACGCCGCGCGAGGACGGCGTGCTGAAGATCGACACGCCGGCCGGCCTCGTCACCGCAACTTACGTCCGCAACGGGCCCTATATCGACAGTGTCCGCATCACCAACATCGCCTCCTATCTGCACGCGACCGGGCTGACGGCAAACGTCGAGGGATTGGGCGAGGTTGTCGTCGATGTCGCCTATGGCGGAAATTTCTATGCGATCGTCGATCCGCAGGAAGCCATCCGCGACATCGCCGACGTGAACCCCTCCGACCTGCTGCGCTGGAGCCCGAAGCTGCGGGCCGCGCTCAACGCGAAATACGACTTCGTCCACCCCGAAAATCCGGCGATCAACGGTCTGTCGCATGTTCTCTGGACGGGCATCCCGACCCATCCCGAGGCCCATGCCCGCAATGCCGTCTTCTACGGCGACAAGGCGCTCGATCGCTCCCCTTGCGGCACCGGCACGTCGTCACGCATGGCGCAATGGGCGGCTCAGGGGAAACTCGGTGTCGGCGACGACTTCGTCCATGAGAGCATCATCGGAACGCTCTTTCGCGGTCGGGTCGAAGCGAAGGCGCAGGTCGGCCCCTTCGAGGGCATCATTCCCTCGATAGAGGGCTGGGCCCGGATGACCGGCTACAACACCATCTTCATACACGATCGCGACCCGCTCGCGCATGGCTTCCAGCTGGCGGATCGCGCGTGACCGGACATCGCT
Organism: Allobosea sp. P5_A5; assembly: GCF_056400625.1. NCBI lineage: Bacteria > Pseudomonadati > Pseudomonadota > Alphaproteobacteria > Hyphomicrobiales > Alloboseaceae > Allobosea > Allobosea sp. P5_A5. Next base: position 606,925 of record NZ_JBFUKY010000002.1, on the reverse strand, counting down.
GGCTCGAACATGCGCCGTTACGGGCTGACAGGATGTTGTCCTCCGGCTGCTTCCAGCGGCTTGCGACGCAATCATCATGCGTGAAAAGCACGCTTGGGCGCAAAGAGTTCTGCACATTTGAGAGGCACTTCGCGCCAAATTGCTTTTGACAGAATTTGACGGCGGAGTGATTGTCGCCGGCGTTAACCGTTGGTAGCTCTGCAAGGTAATCGCATCCCGCATGCGCCGACGTCATGTCGGTGACGAGAACGGGAGCTGGTTCGAGGGGTCGGCGTCGTCCATGGAAGTATTTCTCCAGCAGCTCATCAACGGGCTGACGCTGGGATCGATCTACGGTCTCATCGCCATCGGCTACACGATGGTTTTCGGCATCATCGGCATGGTGAACTTCGCCCATGGCGACATCTTCATGCTGTCCGCCTTCATCGCGCTGATCTTCTTCATGCTCGTGACCTCCGTCCTGGGCACCAGCGCCGCCATGGTGATCATCGCGCTGGTCATCGTGCTGGGCCTCGCGATGTTCTTCACCTCGCTCTGGAACTGGGCGATCGAGCGCGTCGCCTATCGCCCGCTGCGCGGGTCCTTCCGGCTGGCGCCGCTGATCTCGGCGATCGGCATGTCGATCTTCCTGTCCAACTTCGTGCAGGTGGTTCAGGGCCCCCGCAACAAGTCGATCCCGCCGATCCTGAACAAGTCGATCACGCTGATCGATAGCGCCGTCTACACGGTTCAAATCTCCTACAAGCAGATCGTCATCGTGGTCACGACGGCCGTGCTGCTCGCAGCCTTCTGGTACATCGTGCAGAAAACCCCGCTCGGCCGCGCCCAGCGCGCCTGCGAGCAGGACCGCAAGATGGCCGCGCTGCTCGGCATCGACGTCGACCGGACGATCTCGATCACCTTCGTGATGGGCGCCGCGCTCGCCGCCGTCGCCGGCGTCATGTACCTCGTCCTCTACGGCGTCGTGAATTTTTCGGACGGTTTCACCCCAGGCGTGAAGGCCTTCACCGCGGCTGTTCTGGGCGGCATCGGCTCGCTGCCGGGCGCCGTGCTCGGCGGGCTTCTGATCGGCCTGATCGAGGTGATGTGGTCGGCCTATTTCACCATCGACTACAAGGACGTCGCCGCCTTCTGCATCCTCGCCATCGTGCTGGTCTTCATGCCCTCGGGCATTCTGGGCCGGCCGGAAGTCGAGAAGGTCTGACGCCATGGCGACCGCGACACCAGCAAAGCCTGCCGGCATCGACATGAAGGCGGCACTGAAGGAGGCCGGCTTCGCCGCCCTCGTCACGCTCGGCCTGTGCATCCCCATCATCGCTTGGGGCACGCGCCAGAACATGGACAACGTCCTGGTCCTCGATCCGCGCTGGGACGCGGTGGCCTGGGCGATGGCCATCGTCTTCGTCGGGCGCTTCCTCGTGGTGCTGCGCCAGCAGCAGAAGCGGGGCAGCGACAAGCCGGCGATCCGCATCCTGCCGCACGGCACGATCGCCTTCTTCCAGCGCCATTCGCGCCTGTTCTCGTTCTTCGGCCTCGGCTTTTTGGCGGCCTTCCCGGCTATCGCCATAAGCCTCGCGGGCTGGGGCGGCGCGCTGAAATGGGTCGATAATTTCGGCGTTCAGATCCTGATCTACGTCATGCTCGGCTGGGGGCTGAACATCGTCGTCGGCCTCGCCGGCCTGCTCGACCTCGGCTACGTCGCCTTCTATGCCGTGGGCGCTTATTCCTACGCGCTGCTCGCCAAGAATTTCGGCCTGTCCTTTTGGCTGCTGCTGCCGCTCTCAGGAATTCTCGCCGCCTTCTGGGGCATGCTGCTCGGCTTCCCCGTCCTGCGCCTGCGCGGCGACTATCTCGCCATCGTGACGCTGGCGTTCGGCGAGATCATCCGCCTCGTCCTGATCAACTGGACCGAGTTTTCGAACGGCTATGCCGGCATTTCCGGCATCCCGCGCCCGACCTTCTTCGGCATCCCGTTCACAGCCGCCGATAACGGCTTCGCCGCTGTCTTCGGGCTGGAATTCTCGCCGCTCTACCGAACGATCTTCCTCTATTACCTCATCTTGTGCCTCGCATTGCTCACGGCCTTCGTCACGCTGCGGCTACGGCGTTTACCCGTAGGACGCGCCTGGGAAGCGTTGCGCGAGGACGAGATCGCCTGCCGCTCGCTCGGCATCAACACCACTAACACCAAGCTCACGGCCTTCTCGCTCGGCGCCATGTTCGGCGGTTTCGCCGGCGCCTTCTTCTCGGCGCGACAAGGCTTCATCTCGCCTGAATCCTTCACCTTCATGGAATCGGCTGTCATCCTCGCCATTGTCGTGCTGGGCGGCATGGGCTCGCTCTGGGGGGTCGCCATCGCCGCGATCGTAATGATCGGCGGCACGGAACTCCTGCGTGAACTCGAGTGGATGAAGGCGATCTTCGGCGCCGATTTCGACCCGACCAAATACCGCATGCTGATCTTCGGCTTTGCCATGGTCGTGATCATGATCTGGAAGCCGCGCGGCCTGATCTCGACCCGCGAACCGACAGCCTTCCTCAAGGAAAAGAAACAGATCTCCTCCGATCTCGTGCAGGAGGGGCACGGCTGATGAACGCTGTCGCGACCTCCTCCGTGGCGGCCCATGGCCGCCCGCTGCTCCAGATCGAGCAGCTCACCATGCGCTTCGGCGGCCTGACCGCCGTCAACGCCCTCTCCTTCGAGGCCCGCAAAGGCGAGATCACGGCGCTGATCGGGCCCAACGGTGCCGGCAAGACGACGGTATTCAACTGCATCACCGGCTTCTACAAGCCGACGCAGGGCATGATCACGCTGACGCAGGACGACGGATCGAGCTACCTGCTGGAGCGGATGCCCGATTTCCGCATCTCCTGGAAAGCCAAGGTAGCCCGGACCTTTCAGAACATCCGCCTGTTCGGCGGCATGACCGTGCTGGAAAACCTGCTGATCGCTCAGCACAATCCGCTGATGATCGCGTCGGGCTTCTCCTTCCTCGGCATCCTCGGCCTCTCCAGCTACAAGGCGCGCGAGCAGCAGGCCGTCGAGAAAGCCAAGTTCTGGCTCGACAAGATCAACCTCACCCACCGCGCCGACGATCCCGCGGCCGACCTTCCCTATGGCGACCAGCGCCGGCTCGAGATTGCGCGCGCCATGTGTACCGATCCCGTCCTGCTCTGCCTCGACGAGCCAGCGGCGGGCCTGAACCCGCGCGAAAGTCTCGATCTCAACGCGTTGCTCCTCTCGATCCGCAAGGAGCTCGGCACGGCACTGCTTTTGATTGAACACGACATGTCGGTGGTGATGGAAATCTCGGACCATGTCGTGGTGCTCGATTACGGCACCAAGATCGCCGACGGAACGCCGGCGCAGGTTCAGGCCGATCCGAAGGTCATCGCAGCCTATCTCGGCGTCGACGACGAGGAGGTCGAAGAGGTCGAAGCGGAGGTCGGTATCTCGTGACGACGGCTCAGCCTCAATCCCAGCCTCTTCTGGCCGTCCGCGGCGTCAAGGCCTATTACGGCAAGATCATCGCCCTCAAAGGCGTCGATGTCGACGTCAACCCCGGCGAGATCGTCACCATGATCGGCGCCAACGGCGCCGGCAAATCCACATTGATGATGACGATCTTCGGCGCCCCGCAGGCGCGCGAGGGCTCGATCACCTATGCCGGCCGCGACATCACGCGCCTGCCGAGCCACGAGATCGCCAGGCTCGGCATCGCCCAGTCCCCAGAAGGCCGGCGCATTTTCCCGCGCATGACCGTCTACGAAAACCTGCAGATGGGCGCATCGGTGAATAACTTCGCCCATTTCGACGAGGATCTGGAGCGGATGTGCACGCTCTTCCCCCGCGTGAAGGAGCGTCTTCAGCAGCGCGGCGGCACACTCTCGGGCGGCGAGCAGCAGATGGTGGCGATCGCGCGTGCGCTGATGGCGCGCCCGAAGCTCCTCATGCTGGACGAGCCCTCGCTGGGCCTCGCGCCTCTGATCGTGAAGCAGATCTTCGAGGCGATCCGTGAGCTCAACCGGACGCAGGGGCTCACCGTCTTCCTGGTCGAACAGAACGCCTTCCATGCGCTGAAGCTCGCCCATCGCGGTTACGTCATGGTCAACGGCGTCATCACCATGAGCGGCACTGGCAAGGAACTGCTCGCCAATCCCCAGGTCCAGGCGGCCTATCTCGAAGGCGGGAGGCACTGACGATGCAGGGCATCCTTTACGAAGAACCGACGATTTGGCTGTTCCTCCTGGTCTCTGTCGTCATGGGCGGCTGGCTCGCCTGGATGGCGGGGCGCGCGATCGCGCTGACCTGGCGGCCAAACTGGCAGCTCGTCGTCTACATGCTGGTGCTGGGGCTGTTCGTGCGCTTCATCCACTTCGCCCTGTTCCAGGCGACGCTCCTCACTCTGCACTACTACATCGTCGATACGCTCGTGCTGCTGATCGTCGGCTTCGCCGGCTGGCGCTACACCCGCGCCCGGCAGATGACGCGGCAATATCACTGGCTGTTCGAGCGCGCCGGCCCCTTTGGCTGGAAGCCGCGCCCCGGCGCCGTGATCAAGCCGGAACTGCTTTAGCCTTGGCCTGATGGCCCAGAAATGTCGCAGAAAGTTGCATGAGCTTGCCGCGTGACACCCTGCCGAAAAAGCGCGAGACTGCGGTTTCCGGTGGCCTTACGCGCCGAGACGGGCGGTCCGTCCAGCCCGTTTTTAAAATCAAGACAGGGGAGTTTCAACGCATGAAGAAGTTGCTTTTGGGCGGCATCGCACTGGGCGCGGTTCTCGCGTTCTCGAGCATCGCCAACGCCCAGATCAAGCTCGGCGTCGCCGGGCCGATCACGGGGCCGAACGCCGCCTTCGGCGCACAGCTGAAGAACGGCGCCGAGCAGGCTGCCGAAGACATCAATGCCGCCGGCGGCGTGTTGGGTCAGAAGATCACGGTCAGCGTCGGCGACGACGTGTCCGATCCCAAGCAGGGCGTGTCTGTCGCCAACAAGTTCGTCGGTGACGGCGTGAAATGGGTCGTCGGCCCGTTCAACTCCGGCGTCGCGATGCCGGCGTCCGAAGTCTACGCCGAAAACGGCGTGCTGATGATCTCGCCTTCGGCCACCAACCCGAAGATCACCGAGCGCGGTCTCTGGAACACCTTCCGCACTTGCGGTCGTGACGACCAGCAGGGCGCCGTCGCCTCGGCCTATCTCCTGAAGAATTTCAAGGACAAGAAGATCGCCGTCGTCCACGACAAGACGACCTACGGCCAGGGCCTCGCCGACGAGACGAAGAAGGGTCTCAATGCCGGCGGCGTGAAGGAAGTGCTCTACGAAGGCGTCAACGCCGGCGAGAAGGACTTCTCGGCGCTCGTCTCCAAGATCAAGGCCTCCGGCGCCGACTATCTCTATTGGGGTGGCCTGCACACCGAAGGCGGCCTGATCGTGCGCCAAATGCGCGACCAGGGCCTGAAGACGGTCATGGTGTCGGGTGACGGCATCACCACCGACGAGTTCGCCACCATCGGCGGCCCCGGCGTCGAAGGTACGCTGATGACCTTCCCGCCGGACCCGCAGAAGCGCCCGGAGGCGGCCACCATCGTCCAGAAGTTCGCCGCCAAGAACTTCAAGCCGGAAGCCTATACCCTCTACAGCTACGCCGCGGTCCAGATCATGGCCGAAGGCGCCAAGCGCGCCAACTCGGCCGATCCCAAGAAGATCGCCGACGCGCTGCATGGCGGCCAGCCGGTGAAGACCGTGATCGGCGATATCGGCTTCGACAAGAAGGGCGACATCACCCGTCCGGACTACACGATGTACACCTGGAAGAAGGGCGCCGACGGCAAGATCAGCTACGTCGAGAATTGATCTCGTAATCTGATCGTCGTGCGATGAAACGAGCCCGTCCCGGTTAGCCGGGGCGGGTTTTTTGCGCCTAGCGATCCGGAAGGGCCTTCTCGCCAGACGCGGTGCTGGGCGACGATTTTACGCCCACTCGCGAAACTCAGGAGCCCATCGCTCCGCGCAGCCATGGAACAGTTGCTTTCGCGGCCGCCAGCGCGGCCGGGTGATCGGCGAAACTCTGCGAAGCGTAGCCGCCAATGGCTGACCAGCCTCGGTTATCTTCGAAATCACGCCGGAATTCCTCGAAACCCACCGTGCCTTCCGGCCGCAGGAAGATGTCGACGCACAGCGACGCGTCTTCGTTGTTGATCGACTGCAGGACCCGGTTCGCATGTGCCACGATGATTGCCTCTGTCGTCGATGAGCCCGGTATTCGGCTAAACGTCCGGTCAGGCGAGGTCCGACGCATGAGGGGCACCAGACCCTCCGGGGACACTATTGAATCACCTTCTCCGGAACCGCGCCCAACCCTCTGAGAAACCCGCCGAAACGCAGCAGGCCGTCCGGCCACGGCCCGTGACCCGATTCTGTATTCAGATGCCCGCTGTCGCCGGCGTCGACGAACTCAGAGCCCCAGGCTTCGGCCAGCGCCCTCGCCTCTTCAAGCGTGCAGTAGGGATCGCTTGCGCTCGCGATCAACACCGACGGAAACGGCAATGTCTCGCGCCGATGCGGGATGAAGTCCTCACCCATGCCCGGCACGGCGCGCTTCGCGCGTTCGGAGGCCGGCGCGACCAGGAAGGCCCCGGCCACCTCGCCATGCTTCAGATGCTCGGCCGCGTGCGCAACGGCACTGCAACCGGCCGAATGCGCGACCATTACCACCGGCCGTGTCGCCGCGCGCACGGCAGCGATGATCTGCTTGGACCAGCCATCGCGCGTCGGCTTGTACCAATCCTCCTGCTCGACGCGGCGCGCCGTCGGCAGACGGGTTTCCCAGCGAGTCTGCCAATGGTCGGGCCCGGAGCCCGACCAGCCGGGGATGATGAGGATGTTCGCGTCGACGGTTTTCATGACGCCTAGGCCTCGCCGAACACCCGCTCGAAAATCGTGTCGACATGCTTGAAGTGATAGCCTTCGTCGAACATCGCCTCGAGTTGCGCGGCACTGAGCTTCGCAGCGACATCCTGGTCGGCGAGCAGGTTCGTCAGGAAGTCCTCGCCATGCTCCCAGGTGCGCATCGCGTTGCGCTGCACCATCGAATAGGATTCCTCGCGGCTGGCACCGGCCTGCGTCAGCGCCAGCAGGACGCGCTGCGAATTGTGCAGTCCGCCGAGCTGGTCGAGGTTCTTGCGCATGTTCTGCGGATAGATCAGCAGCTTGTCGATGACCCCGGTGAGGCGAGCCAACGCGAAGTCGAGCGTTACCGTCGCATCGGGTCCGATCATGCGTTCGACCGAGGAATGCGAGATGTCGCGTTCATGCCAGAGCGCGACGTTCTCCAGCGCAGGCGTGACCATGCCGCGGACCAGGCGGGCAAGGCCGGTCAGGTTCTCGGTCAGCACCGGGTTGCGCTTGTGAGGCATCGCCGAGGAGCCCTTCTGGCCCGGCGAAAAGAACTCCTCCGCCTCATAGACCTCGGTGCGCTGGAGATGGCGGATCTCGATGGCGAGCCGCTCGACGCAGGACGCGACGACGCCGAGCGTGGCGAAATACATCGCATGCCGGTCACGCGGGATCACCTGCGTCGAGACAGGCTCGACCGTCAGGCCCATCTTCTCGGCGACATAAGCCTCCACGCTCGGGTCGATATTGGCGAAGGTGCCGACGGCGCCGGAGATGGCGCAGGTCGCAATCTCGGCGCGCGCCGCAACGAGCCGCGCCCGGCAGCGATCGAACTCGGCATAGGCCTGCGCCAGCTTGAGACCGAAGGTCACCGGCTCGGCATGGATGCCGTGCGAACGCCCGATGGTCGGCGTGAACTTGTGCTCGAAAGCGCGGCGCTTGATCGCGGCCAGCAGCGCATCGACATCGGCAATCAGGAGATCGGTGGCGCGCGCCAGCTGCACCGACAGCGTCGTGTCGAGAATGTCGGACGAGGTCATGCCCTGATGGACGAAGCGCGCCTCGGGGCCGACGATCTCGGCCAGGTGCGTCAGGAAGGCGATGACGTCGTGCTTGGTCACGCGCTCGATCTCGTCGATGCGCGCGACATCGAACTCGACATCCCCCGCCTTGGCCCAGATCGTCGCGGCGGCCTCTTTCGGCACCACGCCAAGCTCGGCCAGCTTGTCGGTGGCGTGGGCTTCGATCTCGAACCAGATCCGGAACCGGGTCTGCGGCTCCCAGAGCGCGACCATGTCGGGGCGGGAATAACGGGGGATCATCGGCGCGCTCGGGGACGGGTGTCAGGGATCGCAGGCTGGCTAACATGAGCCGACGCCGAGGGAAACCGCCGGATGGGCGAAGATGCGCTCATGTCACGGCTTGGCCGCGGGATCAGGCTAGGATCGGCTTTGCGCAGAGCGCTACAGGAGCAATGCCATGTCCTATATCAACGGATTCGTCGTCGCCGTTCCGGCCGCGAACAAGGAAGCTTATCGGGCCCATGCGGCCAAAGCCGCGCCGCTCTTCAAGGAGCATGGTGCGATCACGGTAACGGAATGCTGGGGCGACGACGTCAAACGCGGCCAGCAGACCGACTTCTTCCGTGCCGTGGCGGCGAAGGACGATGAGATCGTGGTCTTTTCCTGGATCGAATGGCCAAGCAAAGAAGCGCGTAACGCCGCCTGGGCCAAGCTGATGCAGGACCCGCGCATGCAACCGGACGCCAATCCCATGCCTTTCGACGGCAAGCGGATGATCTATGGCGGCTTCGAGTCGCTGGATCTGGGCGTTTAGCGGCGATTGCGGAAAGTCGTCATTGCGAGGAGCGAAGCGACGAAGCTATCCAGGGGCAGCAGAACGCTTACGTCTCCCGGATCGCTCCGCTCCGCTCGCAATGACGGCGACACATAGGCCGTATTCAGACCCAGTCGCCGCGAGCGGCTTCAGCCGCCTTGCGGATCGCCGCGATATTGCCGGCATAGGCCGAAGGCCCGCCCTTGAATACGGCGGAGCCGGCGACGAGCGTGTCCGCACCGGCTTTGGCGACCAGCGGCGCGGTTTCCGGCGTCACGCCGCCATCGATCTCGAGGGCGATCGGCCGCCCACCGATCAGCGCCTTGACCTGCGAAACCTTCTCGACGACCGAGCGGATGAAGCTTTGCCCGCCGAAGCCGGGATTGACGGTCATCAGCAGGATCAGGTCGACCTCGGCGATCAGCGCCTCGACCGCGCTCGCCGGCGTGCCGGGGTTGAGCACGATGCCCGCCTGTTTGCCTTGCGCCTTGATCGTCTGCAGCGTGCGGTGCGGATGCGGGCCGGCCTCGACATGGAAGGAAATCAGGTCGGCACCGGCCTTGGCGAAAGCTTCGATGTACGGGTCGACGGGAGCGATCATCAGATGCACGTCGAAGAATTTGGTCGTGTGCGGGCGGATCGCCTTGAGCACATCCGGCCCAAAGCTGATGTTCGGCACGAAATGCCCGTCCATCACGTCGCAATGGATCCAGTCCGCACCGGCCTCGTCGATCGCGCGCACCTCCTCGCCCAGCTTCGAAAAATCGGCTGAGAGGATCGACGGGGCGATGCGGATGGCGTGGGTCATGCCGGGCGGTTTAACCCCACGCCCGCAACGCTGCAATCAGGCGGAGCGCAGTTTCACCGGAAACGACATGCGCCGGTCCGCCTCCGCGATCTCGGCCGCAACCTGCACGAAGGCCGGCCGCTGCCGGAGCCGCGAGAACCAGGCCGACAGCCAGGGGAATCCATCGAGCGGGGGCCCGCCGAGCCGCAGCGAAAACAGCACGCTCATGAACAGCGCGATGTCGGAGTTGGCCAGTTCGCCGCCGAAGAAGGCGCGCGCCGCGAGCTTGCTCTCCAGCACCTCGTAATGCCGCGAAAGCTCGCCCTCCGCGATCAGCGCATCCGCCTCTTGCGCGATGCGCCGGTCACGCTCGGACGCTGGCGGCCCGGTGCGATGCATCAGCGGCTTCAAGGCCGGCAGCATCACCTCGTCGGCATACAATTCGTCGAGCCGACAGCGCGCCCTCTCAACCGGCGTCCGAGGCATCAGCGGCGGCTGCGGATAGGCCTCATCGAGATATTCCAGGATGACGGTGGAATCGTAGAGCACCAGGCCGCAATCGCTGAGCACGGGCACCTGCCGCTTCGGGTTCAGCGCCACGACTTCGGGATGGCGCGGTTCGTAGCCCGTCGTCTGGTTGAACGGCACGATGACACGCTCGAAAGCCAATCCCTTTTCCCGCAATGCGATCTCGACCTTGCGCGAAAACAGGCTCAACGGCCCGGAATATAATGTGATCAAGGCGCCAACTCCTGCGACGAGGCCGTGTCGCAGGGCGTAACGTCAGGTGTCGTCAGCAGCCGGAGGCGCCCGGTCGATGCGCGCCGTGACATCACCTCTGGGCCCTTTGAGGGAAGCACAGTGGCGCCGAGCCGCCAGGGCATCAGCCCGAGCCAAATCGAGCCGGCATAAAATTGCAACCAAGGAGCTATTTCGATGGCTCAGCAGCGCGATTGACGCCCAACGGCTATTGCTTCTGCGAAATATCCGTTAAATCACCGCAGAAATGCGCACTGCCGCTGACAAACCGAACCAATCCTTTATCCTGATACCATTGGGACTGTCAGGAGCAGGTCATGCGGGCGGATACGATCGTTCTCGGCGCGGGCATCGTCGGCATCGCGGTTGCGCTCCACCTGCAAAAGGCGGGCCGCTCGACGATCCTGGTCGACAAGCGCGCGCCGGGCGAGGAAACCAGCTACGGCAATGCCGGCCTGATCCAGCGTGAGGGCGTCTATCCTTACGGCTTCCCGCATGATTTCGGCGCCCTGCTGCGCTATGCGCGAAACAACACCATCGACGCTCACTACCATTGGCAGGCGATCCCGAAGCTGGCGCCGTTCCTGTATTCCTATTGGATGCATTCGCGCGCCTCGCAGCATGAGGCGATCGCCCACAAATATGCGACGCTGATCGAACACTCCGTTACGGAACACGACGCGCTCGCCGAGGAGGCCGGCGCGCTTGACCTGTTGCGCCGCAATGGCTGGATGAAGGTGTTCCGCACCGAGAAGGAACGCGACACGCGGCTCGCCGAAGCGGCGCGCTGGAAGCGCGACTTCGGCGTGAACTATCGCGCCCTCGACATGGGGGCGCTCAAGACCGAGGAGCCGCATCTCGACCATGGCAGCCTGATCGGCGGCCTGCACTGGACCGACCCGGTGACGGTGGTCGATCCGCACGGTCTCTCGAAGTCCTATGTCGCGCTGTTCGAGAAGCTCGGCGGCCAGCTCGCGCTCGGCGATGCCGGCACGCTGAAGCAGGATGGCGACGAATGGAGCGTCACGCTGGCGGACGGCACGAAGGCTGAGGCGAGGGATGTTGTGGTGGCGCTTGGCCCCTGGGCCGACGTGCTGACGCACAAGCTCGGTTATCATCTGCCGCTCGCGGTCAAACGCGGCTACCACATGCATTACAAGCCGCAGGGCAATGCGGTGCTCAACCATCCGGTGCTCGACACCGAACGCGGCTATTTCCTCGCGCCGATGCTGCAGGGCATCCGGCTGACGACAGGGGCCGAGTTCGCAGACCGCGATGCCGCCGACACGCCAGTCCAGCTCGGCCGGGCGGAGCCGATCGCGAAGAGCCTTTTCCCGCTGGGCGAACGCCTCGACCCGCAGCCCTGGCTCGGGCGGCGCCCCTGCACGCCGGACATGATGCCGATTATCGGCCCGGCGCCGAAGCATAAGGGCCTCTGGTTCTCGTTCGGCCACGCCCATCACGGCCTGACGCTGGCGGCGGTCACCGGCCGGATGATGGCGGAGATGGTGACGGGCCAGAAGGTCTTCGTCGACCCGGCTCCTTTCGCCGCGTCGCGCTTCGGCTGAACACCGCGTCATTCTCGGGCCGCGCTGGCGCGGACCCGAGAATCTCTGGACGACAAAGGCGCCTCTTCTGGACGAGATGCTCGGGTCAAGCCCGAGCATGACGCACGGCGATGGTCAGCCCTGCACTGTGCCCTCTCGCTTGCCGCACCCGGCCCTGCCAGAATGGCCTCCCGATTCCCGACCGAGACTTCGCCATGGCCCTCGCCAAACCGCCCGTCCAGGACAATGCCTACGCTGCGGCACTGGCGTTGCTCGACCGTGTTCCGCTGATCGACGGGCACAACGACCTCCCTTACGTGATCCGCAACGATGCCAGGGCAAAGGGGGATGTCGGCGCTTATGACCTGACGAAGGTTCATGCCGAGGTCGATACCGACATCCCGCGCATGAAGGCCGGCAAGCTCGCCGGCCAGTTCTTCGCGGCCTATGTGCCGCCGAACCACGCCAAGCCGGCGGGCTTCGCGCTGGCCCAGATCGCCCTGATGCGCGACATCCTCAAGCGCCATTCCGACGCCTTCCGGCCGGGCTTGTCGGCGGGCGATGTCGAGGCGGCGAAGGCGGAAGGGCGGATCGCCCTTTTCATGACGATTGAGAACGGCTCGGCCATCGACAACGAGCTCGACGCGCTCGACGCTTATTTCGACCTCGGCGTGCGCCTGATGACGCTCTGCCACAACGGCACGCATGATTGGTGCGATTCGGCGACCGACGCCCCTCGCCACAACGGCTTGAGCGGCTTCGGCAAGGATGTGATCCGCCGCATGAACAGGCTCGGCATGGTCGTCGACCTCGCCCATGTCTCGCCCAAGGTGATGCACGATACGCTCGACATCGCCACGGCTCCGGCCGTCTGGTCGCACTCCAACGCCTTCACCCTGTGCGACCACCCGCGCAACGTTCCCGACGATGTGCTGGATCGGGTCGCGGGCAATGGCGGCGTGGTGATGGCGACCTTCGTGCCCGACTTCATCAACCAGGCCTCGCGCGACTGGCATCGCCCGGCCAAGGACCAGTACGGCAAGACGCCGGACGGCATGGATCATGCGAAGGTCGAGGGCGAGATCGAACGCAAGGTCGGGCCGCGACCGAAGGCGACCATCGCGCAATATTGCGATCATCTCCACTATCTGGCCAAGCGCATCGGCCACGACCATGTCGGGATCGGCTCGGACTTCTTCGGCTGGGTCAATCCGGACGGGCTGGAGGACACAACGACCTTCCCCAATGTGATCGCGGAGCTGATTCGGCGTGAGTGGAGCGAGGACGACCTGGCGAAGCTTGCGGGAGGCAACACGTTGCGCGTCCTCCGCTCGGTAGAGGCCGCCGCTCAGCGCTGAGCGCGCTCACGGGCGCAGGGTGTCGCCGGGTTCCGGCTCCGGTTCATCCCCTGCTGCCGGATCGGCTTTGCTGCCGTCGAGGCGGACCGCGCCGGACGCGCGGGCCTTCGCCCAATACCGCGACATGGCCAAGCCGATCGGCACGGCGAGAAACAGCAGACTTGCCAGCCACACCACTCCATCGTTCTCCACCCGCTTGCTCTCCAGCCTGTTGCGCTTGACCGGGCGCCTCGCTGAGCCGAGAGGACAGGTCGCACCACAGTTCCAGCAACGGCTTCCGCAATGACCGGTTCCGGCACCGACCGTACCAAGCCCGCCATCGCGGCCCCTGCCCCTGTCGTCATTCTCGTCGAGCCACAGCTTGCCGAGAATATCGGCATGTGCGCTCGGGCCATGGCGAATTTCGGCCTTTCCGAGATGCGCCTCGTCGCGCCTCGCGATGGCTGGCCAACCGGCAGCGGCCTGAAAAAGGGCGCGACGGCGGCCGCCTCCGGCGCGACCCACATTCTGGAGAATGCCCGGCTCTACGACACCGCCGCCGAGGCTGTGGCCGATCTCGACCACGTTCTGGCGACCACGGCGCGCGAGCGCGGCCAGATGAAGCGCGTCTTCACCCCTGCCGAAGCCATGCCGGACCTTGCGGGACGCGTCGGTGCCGGCGAGCGCATCGGCATCTTGTATGGGCGCGAGCGCATCGGATTGACGAACGAGGAGATCAGCCTGGCCGACGCGATCCTCACCTTCCCGGTCAATCCGGCCTTCGCGTCGCTCAACCTTGCCCAGGCGGTCCTGCTCAATGGCTACGAATGGTTCAAGACCACGAACGGCCAACCGCCCTTTCGCGAATCCAACGCGTCTCCGCCGGCCAAGCGCGAGACGGTCTTCTCGATGTTCGACTACCTCGAAGCCGAGCTCGACCTCTGCGGCTTCTTCCCGCCGGGCAAGAAGGCGGTCATGACGGCCAATCTCCGCGATATCCTGCACCGTCTCGAGATGACCGAGCAGGAGGCACGCACGTTGCGCGGCGTCTTCAAATCGCTGACTGAGGGGCCGCGGAAGGCGCGGCTGCTGGCGCGACAGGCGGAAGGCGAACCCGGCGCATAAAAAAGGCCGGCCCCGAAGGGCCGGCCATGCTGGACCGGGAGGGTCTCGAAGCGACCCGGTCAGAATTGATACTTCAGCGTCGCCTTCACCGTACGGCCGGGTTCGCTGTAGTAGTCCCGAGCCTGCGCCAGAACGCCGACCGGCACGTTGACCGCATCGAAATACTTGCGATCGAAGATATTGTAGACGCCGACCTGCAGTTCAAGATCGGCGATCTGCGGCATCGGGCGCCACCAGGCCGAGGCATTGAAGATCGCGTAACCCGGTGCGCGGATGGCCTGATTCGAACCGGTCGTGGCGGCGACGTCATCGCGCTTGCCAGCGAGCTTGGTCGAGACCTCGGCTCCCCAGCTTTCGGTGCCGTAGGCGATCGCGACAATGCCCTGAACCGGTGGGATCGAGTTCAGGAAGACATGGTCCGTCTGGTTTTGGCCTCTCGTATAGGCGAAGGAGCCGCGGACCAGCCAGTTCTGCGCGAAGGCATATTGCCCGTTGACCTCGACGCCCTGGATTTCGGCCTTGGGGATATTGCGGAAGGTCTGGATGCCGCCCTGCGGGTATTGCCCGCCGACGCCGGGCGCCTGCGACTGGTAGCTTTCGATGAAGTTGCGGTAATTCGAGTGGAAATAGGTGACCGAACCGCCGAACTGCTTGTCACCGAAGCGCATGCCGACATCGATGCCGTTGCCGGTCTCGGAGCGCAAAGTGGGATTGCCGGCGCGCAGATAGGTGGAAGGCCCGCCGAAGCGCCCGTAGAGTTCGTCGGCGGTCGGCGCCCTGAAGGTCTTGGCCCATTGCGCGAAGACGGTGACGTCCTTCACCAGGGGAGCGTTCTTCAGAATGTCGTATTCGAGCCGGACGCGGGGAGAAACTGCGTTATCGCTCGATGACGGCGGCAAGCCGACCGGGCGCGAGCCGCTGAGCGTATAGGCTGGCGTGTCCTGCGGCTTCTCCTGATACCAGTCGAAGCGCACGCCCGGCGTCACCCGCAGGCGGTTGTCGAGCATGCCGATCTCGTCATGCGCGTAGATGCCGACGAGCTTGCCGTCGACCTTCGGCTGGTCCGACTGGTTGCTGAACAGGTTGTTGCAGGTGGCGAGCGCACCCGTGAACGACCCGGTGGCCGGGCGCGCCGGGCAATTATCGACGCCTGACGAATACTGCTCCAGCGTCGAGGTCCGCAGTTCCGTGCCAAGCGTCATGCGATGGCTCAGAACGCCGGTCTGGAAATTCTTGATGACATGGGCATTGAAGCCGTAGGCGTTTTCCTCGTTCTCGTTGTCGCGCACATACGGCCCGACGATGCTGGTGTAGCGGTAGCCTCTGACCAGATCGTCGCGCTTGAGGCGCTGCCAATAGGCGATGGCGTGGGCCTCGTCGAAGAACGAGCCGGGCACCACATAGTCGTAGCTCAGCGAGACGCGATTGCGCTCGACGTCCTCACCCGTCTGGTAGGAGCCGGGGCGGAAATTGCCGGTCAGCGAAACCGTGCTCGTGCGGGTCTGTATCCGGTCGGCGCGCTTGAAGATTTCGCCCTGGATGCCGAAGCGGTGGTCTCCGACCTGCTGGTAGAGCTTGGCCAGGAAAGAGTACTGGTTGAAGTCGTCAGGGTTCGGCGCCGTGCGGCCCGCACCGATCGTCTTCAGGTTGCCCTTGGTGTCGCTCTCGTGCCCGTCGCGGAAGCCGCCCTGAAGCAGGACGGAGGTGTTGCCGACGCGGGCAGCCGCCGCGGCGCTGCTGAACCAGGCGCGGTCCGTGCTGTCATAGCCGGTCTTGGCTAAGGTTCCGTAAGTGCGGCCGTTGCGGATCAGGTCCTCCGGATCGAGCGTGCGCACCGCCAGCGCGCCGCCGAGCGCGCCGTTTCCAAGCGTCGCGCCGCCACCGCCACCGCGCAGCAGGTCGAGCGTCGAAAGCGAATCGAAGTCGAAGGCGTTCTGCGCCCCGCGGCTGATGCGCGTATCAACCATGAAGGGCTGCCGGATGCCGTCGACCGTCGTCAGGACACGCGCGCCGTCGAGCCCGCGAATGTTGAGCGAATTGGTCGTGCGGTTGAAGGTGATGCCGGCCTCTGTCCGATTCGCCAGGTCGCTCAAGCTCGTCACCTGTTGCCGGTCGAGCTGCTCGCGCGTCACCCGCGTCGTCGTCGGGCCGTTCAGCAGCGCGCCGCCGGGCTGCCCTTCGCCCTGCACGGTAATCTGGTCCAGCACCACCGGCGCGTCAGTGCCCGGAGTGGTGGCAGCTGCGCCGCGCGCTGGGCTCTGCTGCGCCTGCGCGGCCGAGGCCAGGAGGGTCAGCACGAGGCTCCCCAGCGCCACGCCCCCGCGAAACTTGTCCAAATGTCCGCCCATCGCCCAGTCCCGTCTTCGCCGCCGGGGTCAAAGCCCGTCGGCAAATTTAAAATGAGTATAAACAATGCCTTATGGATCAACATCAGGCTGATTTGCCATATTGTGAGCAATATTCACTGTCAATTACTGAATCAACCAAAGCATAACTATAGAATCTCTCTAGTAAATAACTATTCTAATGTAGAACTACAGCGCGGATGCTTCGGCCGGAAGCCGCTCCCGATCTCGTGATCGGAAGAAACGCGCGCAGATCGACGATCCTCATTGTCAGGCGGCCGGCAAGGCGCATCTTCCCGTCATGATCGATCGCGATATCCCGCTCAGCAGACGCACGCTTTTGGCCGGAGGAGCTACCTTGGCGGCTGGTTTTTCGATCTCCGGAGCCGCGCAGGCCGCTGCCGATGTCGACGTCGTCGTGATCGGCGCCGGCGCCGCCGGCCTCGCAGCAGGCCATGCCTTGAAGGCTGCCGGCCGCAGCGCCGTCATCCTGGAGGCGCGCACCCGCATCGGCGGACGCGCCTGGACCGATACCTCGCTGGGTCCATCCTACGACGCAGGCGCGATGTACATCCATTGGGCCGAACGAAACCCGTGGGTCGATATCGCGCGGGGCTTCGGCGTAGCGACGGCTTCGGAGCCCTGGGGCGGCGGCTTCCGCTCCTTCGCCGACGGCAAGCCCATGGGGACGGCAGATCGCAACCGCCGGCGCGAGGCCTTCGACCGGATCGACAAGCGTCTGGAGACGGCCGATATCGCCACGCGCGATCTATCGGTGGCCGAGTTGTTGGGCGATCTCGGCCCGGACATGGCGCCTGTCGCGGCGTCCGGACTGCTTCTCTCGATCGGCGAGGAATCGAGCCGCATCTCTTCGCGCGACTATCAGCGCCTCTGGTCCGGCGACGACCTCGTGGTACCCAGCGGTTACGGGAACCTCGTCGCCCGCCAAGGCGCGGGGCTGGACATTCGCCTTGGTCAGCCGGTCCAGTCGATCAGTTGGGGCGGGCCGGCCGTGATCGTCACCACGCTGTCGGGAACCGTCACGGCCAACGCCTGCATCGTCACGGTCCCGGTCGGCGTGCTGAAGGCCGGTGCGATCCGGTTCGAGCCGCCCTTGCCTGCGGCGACGCAAGATGCACTGGCCGGACTGCAGATGGGGGCGCTGACCAAGATCGCCCTCAAGGTGGAGGGCGACCGCTTCGGCATCGAGCCTGGAACCACGCTGATGGAATCCGGCGCGCCCGAAGAGATGATCAGCTTCGACATGTACCCGGACGGAACAGACCTCGTCATCGGCTATTGCGGCGGCGATTTCGCCCGCGGGCTCTCGGAAGCCGGCAGCGACGCGGCCAGAAGCCATGCCACGGAGCTGCTCGGACGAATGATCGGCAGCGGCTTTCGCGCGACGGTGAAGGCGGCGTCCTTCCCCGCCTGGTGGACCGATCCCTTCGCCAAGGGCTCGTACTCCGTCTGCAAGCCCGGCCATGACGGTGCTCGCGAAGCGCTGGCTCTGCCGACCGCCGGCAAGCTCCTGATCGCAGGTGAGGCGACCGCCGGCGGCGGGGCCATGACCGTCGGCGGGGCAACGCTGGCCGGGCGCGCCGCGGCCGCCGCGTTGCTAAAGCTGAAGGCGTAACCGGATCGGCCGGCTCTGCTCAGAAAGCCAATTCCCAGTTTTGGCCGACGAGATCCTGCCCGAAGGAGTGGTGAGGCTCCTCGAGAACCAGGCGAAAGCCCTCAGCGACATAGATCGCGCGGGCCGCATGCAGGATATCGTTGGTCCAAAGCACCATGCGCGCATAGCCGGCGGCGCGGGCGAAGGCGACGGCCTCAGTCACCAGCCGCTTGCCGAGACCGAGCCCTTGAGCCCTCTTCTCGACGATCACGAGCCTGAGCTTCGCCGTCTCGGCATCCTCAGTGATGACAAACGCCGAACCCACCGGCTCGCCGCCGAGTTCGGCGATGAAGCAGCGCTCCCGACCGGGCTTGAATTCGCGCAGAAATGTCGCCGCGATCTCCGCCACCAGGGCCTCGAAGCTGTCATCCCAGCCATAATCCTCCGCATAGAGCTTGCCATGCGCGCCGATCACCCAACCCATATCGCCCGGCCGATGCGCCCGGATCGAGACCTCAGGCTTGGTGCGAGAGCCGCCGAGCAGCGCCTCGGTATCGGCCAAGGCGGCGGCCAGCCGCTCGCGCTCCGCCCTCGACAGCCGCGCGAGCACCGCCTCGGCCTGCTGCCGCGAAGCCCGGTCCAGCGACCCGAACACGACGCGCCCCTGCCCGGTCAGCCCCAGGACGAAGGCGCGTCCATCTGCCATCGAGCGCTGCCGGGCAAGCCAACCTTCTTTCTCGAAACGCTTGAGCATGCGGGAAAGATAGGCCGGGTCGAGCCCCATCTCCTGAGCCAGTTCGCCGGCCTGCCAGCCCTCGCGCTGCGCCAGCTCATAGAGAACGCGCGCCTCGGTCAGCGAGAAACCAGAGCCGTGAAGGTTTGCACCGAAAGCGCCGACCCAGTGCGTGTGGAAGCGGTTGAAGCGGCGGATCGCCGCGACCGCTGGAGTATCGACTGTCGTCACGGCGCCTGCCTCCATGCTTCCATCCTCATGGACAAAACATTTAGTGGACAGAGTCAACTAAATTCAGAACGTGATTTGGCGGGTCGTTGACCGTCGCTTAACCCCTCTCAGGCGCAATCACGCTTTGACGTTTCGCGGCGCACTCATGCAGGTCGATCTCCTCGCGGGGACGGGATACCACCCCCTGGCCCTCCCCCGGACACAGCCGACGATCCTCGTCTTCGATTCGGGCCTCGGAGGTCTGACCGTGCTCGCGCGCACGACGCAGGCCTGCCCCGGCGCGAATATCGTCTATGCCGCCGACGACGCCGGCTTTCCTTACGGGCGTCTTAGCGAGGTCGAATTGGTCGGCCGTGTCCTCGCCGTGATGGAGCGCCTTATCGGACGCTTCCACCCCGACCTCGTCGTCATCGCCTGCAACACCGCGTCAACACTGGTGCTGCCCGCCTTGAGAGCGCGCTTCGGCATCCCTTTCGTGGGCACCGTTCCGGCGATCAAGCCGGCTGCGGCCTTGACCCGCACAGGCCTCATCTCCGTGCTGGCGACGCCCGGCACCGTCGCGCGCGACTACACACGGGGGCTGATCGAAACCTATGCGGCCGCGCATCACGTCACGCTCGTGGGCGCGACGCGGCTCGCCGGCCTCGCCGAAAGCGCGCTGAGGGGCGAGGCGGTGGACGATGACATGGTCCGTGCCGAGATCGCGCCCTGCTTCGTCGAGATCGATGGGCGCCGCACCGATGTCGTCACCCTGTCCTGCACGCATTATCCGCTGCTGCTGGAACGGATGAAACGTGTCGCGCCCTGGCCCGTGACCTGGATTGACTCTGCGCCGGCCATCGCTCGCCGCGTGGCGGATCTGCTGCGCCCTGCCGCGTCCCTGTTGCCCCCGGAGTCCACCGCAGTCTTCACCAGCGGCAGCGGCCTGAGCGATCCGTTGCGGATCGCGCTGGCCGGTTACGGCCTTGCGCAGGTCGTGGCCGAGCCGATGCCGCTCGGTGTCTGAGGAACAGGCCGCGCGCCCGGACGTTCTCCTGCCGGCGACAGTTCCAAGGAGAACCAATCGATGAAGAAACTGCTTTTGCTCGCGACGCTCGGCCTCGGTCTGGCTTTCGGCGGTTTCGGCGGCGCGTCGGACGCGCAGGCCCAGCCGCGCCCCGATGGCTGGCATCGCGGCCATGGTCCTCACGCCATGTATCGCCACGGCCCCCGCCGCCATCCCGGCTGGGATCGCGGACACCATCGCGGCTGGATGAAGCATCGCCCGCGCCCCCACTATCGTCACCGCGGCTACTGAGCGCGCCGCAAGCACTGAGGCCGACAACACCTTAGCCGGCCTCGTCCGAATTTGACTTCACGAATGGCTTGCGCCATATCGCCATCCATCACGCGGCTCCTCACGGGGCCGCGTGACTTTTTCCGCACCCGCGATCCGCTTTCCTTCGGGAGCCGGATCTGTCGCCTGGACCTTATGTCTGGGAGCAGGAGGGCGCGGTCCTCAACTCGCGAACCACAGAGGACACGCGATATGTCGAAGCGCCATGAGGCGAAATACAAGATTGACCGTCGCCTCGGTCAGAACATCTGGGGCCGCCCGAAGTCCCCGGTCAACCGCCGCGAATACGGCCCCGGCCAGCACGGCCAGCGCCGCAAGGGCAAGCCGTCCGACTTTGGCACGCAGCTGCGCGCCAAGCAGAAGCTCAAGGGCTATTACGGCTCGATCTCCGAGAAGCAGTTCCGCCGCTATTACGCCGAGGCGATCCGCCTCAAGGGCGACTCGGGCGAGAATCTCGTCGGCCTGCTCGAGCGTCGTCTCGATGCGGTGATCTACCGCGCCAAGTTCGTCCCGACCGTCTTCGCCGCCCGCCAGTTCGTCAACCACGGCCACATCACCGTGAACGGCAAGCGCGTCAACATCGCCTCCTATCAGGTGAAGCCGGGTGACGTGATCGCGGTCAAGGACTCGTCGAAGCAGCTCGCCATCGTCATCGAGTCGGCCTCTCTCGCCGAGCGTGACGTGCCCGACTACATCGATGCCGACCACACCAAATTCTCGGCCACCTACACCCGCACCCCGACGCTGACGGACGTGCCCTACGCGGTGCAGATGGAACCCAACCTCGTCATCGAGTTCTACTCGCGCTGATGAAGTCTGGGGTCGCTGCGGCGGCTTCCAGATAAAATTCAAGGGGACGGCGGTCATCCGCCGTCCCCTTTTTGTTGTGTCAGCCCGGGGTCCGTTCGCTGTCGCGGTCGACCGCCGCTAGAGATGCGACCCCGCCTCGTCGCGGAAACAGTAGCATCCGAGCCCCAGACAACCGATCAGGATCGACAGTCCATAGGGCCCGAACAGACAGAGCACGAAAACGGCGCCGATGAAGGCCCGCATGCCCCACGTCAACCAATGCTGCCTCATGCTTCGCCCCTCGCATCGCAGTTTCCTGCCGAAAGGTAAAAACGAAGGTGTGAATCCAAGTTGAATCATTATGGTAAACCCAGGCTTGTCTGGCACGCCTGTCTCTGAGGCCAGCCCGCGTTGGTCAGGCGCCCATTCGACTGTTCACAGCCTTGCCGGAATGCCCTAGCGTCAAGGGCCCGTGGTTCTCGCAAGAGAGATTCGCTATGACCAAGACCCTGTTGCTCGCGCTCGCCCTCTCCTGCTCGGCGAGCTTCGCCTATGCGCAAAGCTGCACCTTGCAGGCTGGCGACAAGAAGCTCGCCGGCGCTGCCAAGACCAGCTTTCTGACGAAGTGCCAGAAGGATGCCACGGCCTCCTGTGACAAGCAGGCCGCGGACAAGAAGCTCGCCGGCGCCGCCAAGACGAGCTTCACCAAGAAATGCGTGACCGACTCCGTCGGCGGCTGATCGGCCCGAAACTGTGACGGTCGACAGCCGACGCTAGTCTGCCGTGCTGCTTTCCCATGTCGCGTGGGTGACGGCCGGCAAGCGGGCCAGCTTATCCACGACGTGGTCGAGTTCCTTGCGGTCGATCGCCGTGCTGATCAGCTTGGCGACGATCGCGACGGCATCGTCGCCACGGTCTTGCGTGGTCACGTCGCTGACCGGATATTGCGCGGCCTCCAGATAGTCGACCAGCGTCTCGCGAACCGCCGCAAGAGCCGCCGTACTGGTGGTGACGACGACCTCATAGGTCGCCTCCAGCGCCTGCTCGTTCAGCGGAATGCGATTGATCGCGTTGACCAGCGGCCGCAGCAACGTGTTGCCGGCGATGACGAAGAGCGTGATCAGCGCACCTTCAGCCACCATGTCGGCGCCGGTGCAGGCTCCGACCGCAGCCGAACACCACAAGGTCGCGGCCGTGTTGAGGCCGCGCACATTCATGCCTTCTTTCATGATCACGCCGGCGCCCAGAAAGCCGATGCCCGAGACCACATAGGCGATCACACGGATCGCGCCGTCGGCATTGCCCAGCCGCATCGCGAGATCGACGAACGCCGCCGCACCGACCGCGACCAGCACCGTCGTCCGCAAGCCAGCCGTTCGCTGGCGATACTGCCGCTCGGCGCCGATCAGGACGCCCAGCACGAAAGCCGACGCCAGGCTGACCAGCGAATCCAGAAACGGCAGCAATTCGAAGGTGTGAATGAAGCGCATGGCCGCTGGCTCGCGTGAAGGCGGCGGTCAGTCGCACGAAGGCCCACTTCCGGCAACAACCGAAAGCGGGCGTCGTAAGAATAGAGCTGTTTGCTAGGCGAAAACTAAGGACGACGCCTACTCGTCGTCGTTTCCGTCATGTCCCTGGTTGCCCTGGTTGCCGCGGCGCTCGTCGTTAGAACGATACCCGCTCTGGCCGTCCTGGCCGCCGCGCCGGTCGTCGCGCCAATCCCGCGACCCGCGATCATCGTTTTCGCGATCGTAGCGGTCGCGCCCGCCGCGCATCTCTCGGTCGCCGCGCATCTCCTGACCTCGCATGCCCTGACCTTGCATGCCCTGGCCCCGCTCGTGCCCGGCCGCCATCGCGTCGCGGACAGAGCGGCGCAGCACGGTCTTCTGCTCGTCGCTCAACGTCGTCCAGAGCGGCCGCACCGTATCGGCGAGCTCCTTGGCGGTATTGGCACGCTCGCCCAGCCGCTGCGCGCGGGCGTCGATGCGCTCCATGATGTCGGCATGGCGCAGCTTCTCGCGCCCTTCCCGCATCTGCGACCAGTGATCGCCGCGCTCGGCCGAACGCTGCCTGATCAGGGCTTCGAGCTTGTCCCACATCGGAACCTGCTCCGGCCTGAGCTTCAACTCGTCGCGGACATGGCCGAGACGCTCGTCGAGCCTTGCCTTCATGCGCTCGGCGCGCTTCTCGCGCCATTCGTCGCGGCTGTCGGTCTGCTGCTGCGGCTTGTCGCCACCGACCGGAGGGACCGGCTGGGGCTGTGCGAGCGCGAAGCTGCTCGCCAGTACCGCGATCGATGAGGCCGCGATGAGCGCAATGCGTTTCATGAAACTCTCCTTGAGGGCAATTCGGGCTCGCCCGACGGATTTCGGAGCCAACTGGCGATGTCGCCACGATCGGCCTTTGGCCGTGACTCCCGAATGGCCCCGGCATGAAAAGATCGTAATGTCGAATCCAACGTGCCCGGCACGATTCGGTTCGGCTGTGGATTAGCGGCATGCGCAACCTCATCACCGATGTTCGCGGCGTGCTGGTCGGCAACGCCGATGATGCCGCTGCGGCGACCGGCGTGACGGCAGCGCTGTTCGAGCGTCCGACGATCGCTTCTGTCGCGATCCTCGGCGGCGCCCCCGGCACGCGCGACACCTCGCTGCTGGAACCGGACATGACGGTCGAGCATATCGACGCGATCGTCCTGTCGGGAGGTTCGGCCTGGGGCCTCTCGGCGGCGGACGGTGCGATGAGCGCATTGGCGGCACAGATGCGCGGTTTCCCGGTCGGCCGGCTGCGCGTGCCGATCGTGCCGCAGGCGATCCTGTTCGACCTCGACAATGGCGGCGCCAAGCCTTGGGCCTCGGGAAACGGTAACACGCCTTATCGCTCGCTCGGCCGGCAAGCATTGGAAGGAGCCGGGGCGGAGTTCGCGCTCGGCACGGCCGGCGCCGGCTATGGCGCCACCACGAAGACCTTCAAGGGCGGCCTTGGTTCGGCAAGCGCGCGCGCTGCGACGGGACACGTCGTCGGAGCTCTTGTCGCGGTCAACGCGGTTGGCTCGGCGACGATCGGCGACGGTCCGCACTTCTGGGCTGCGCCCTACGAACAAGACGCCGAATTCGGCGGGCGCGGCTGGCCGGATCGGATCGTGCCGCATGATCTCGCTTTGCGCTTCAAGGGCGGGACGGGCCAGAATACGACGATTGCAGTCATTGCGACGGACGCGGCGCTGACCAAGGCGCAATGCAGAAGGCTCGCGCTCGCAGCCCATGACGGGCTGGCCCGCGCGCTGCGCCCCGCGCATGCGCCGCTCGATGGCGACATCGTTTTCGCCGCCGCGACCGGTCGCGCCGGCGCTCCCTCCGACGCCTTTGCACTGACGGAGCTCTGCGCCACGGCCGCCGACGTTCTCGCTCGTGCGATCGCACGGGGCGTCCATGCCGCGACGGCGCTGCCTTTCCCTAATGCGCGGCCGGCCTGGAGTGACCGCTTCGGCAGCTGAACCCTGGCAAGTCGCAGCGACGTCTTAACGAGCTGGAAACCCGAATCTGCAATCTATACGAGCATAGCAGATGCGGATGGATCAGCTGGTGCGCGAAATCGGCTTTGGCCTGGCAGTTGCCGTCGCGATGACGTTCGCCGCGCTTTTCATGGCATCGAGGCCGGTGACGGGACATCCGGTGCTCGCCGTCTTCGTGCCGGGCAGCCCCGTCAGCACCATGTCGAGCGCCATCGCTCGGGCTGGTGGAAGCCTCCTGGAGATCGACCAGGCATCGTCCTGGGTCGTGACGGTCGCCGACGATCCGAACCTGCCTCGAAAACTCTACGCCGCCGGCGCCTGGCTCGTTCTCGACGGCTCGTTTGCGCCGCTTTGCGCCAGCATCGGCCGATGGAGCGGGGCATGAACAACGTCGAGCTGTTCCGCCGCCGCTTCGCCGGAATGCTGATCCCGCTTTTGTGGGCGAACGCCGTCATACTCTGTTTCGCGCCGACGGCCGATGGCGCCATCATCGCGTTTGGCTGCGGGCTGGCGATGCTGACCACCCTGGTATGGAGCGCGAGCCGGACCGGTTGGGTAACACATCAGATCAGCAGCTGCGCGGCGGTCGCGCAGGTGATGTTGCTGGTCTACGGCTTCAAGGCTCACGCCTACCAGGTCGACATCCACATGTATTTCTTCGCCATGCTCGCGGTTCTGGCGGGCTGGCTCGACTGGCGCATCTTTCTGCCGGCAACGGTGGCGATCGCCCTCCATCATCTCGTGCTCAGCTTCCTTTATCCGGCGGCGGTCTTTCCGAACGGCAGCGAGAGCGAGATGAGCCGTGTCGCGCTTCACGCGGTCATCGTCATCATCCAGGCCTCTGCTCTGAGCTGGGCGGTGCACGCGCTCAAGCACGCGATCCGGTCCTCTGAATCCGAGCAACGGCAAGCCAACGAGGCCCGCGAAGCCGCCGACGCTGCGCGCCGGGAATCGGCCGACACGACGACGCGCGCCGAAATCGAGCGGCGCCAGACCCTCTATGGTCTTGCCACCGATTTCGAACGCACGGTGGCCGGAATCGCGCGCGATCTGATCGCGTCGATCCAGTCGCTGCGCGATTCCTCGCAGCAGATGAGCAGCGGCGCAGCCGAGGTTTCCGCCCATTCGCAGGCCGCCTCGGCGTCGTCGCGCCAGACGACGGCGAATGCACGCGCGATCAGCCACGCGACGGCCGAGCTCGCCCGCTCTTTCGCCCAGGTCGATCGGCAGGTTGAGGAGGCGACGCGGGTGGTCGCACAGACGACCGAGCAGGCGGCTGCAGTTCTCGCGAAAGTCTCCGATCTCTCCCGCAAGGCCGACGAAATCAGCGATATCAGCGGTGCGATCTCGGCGATCGCCCAGCAGACCAATCTGCTCGCACTGAACGCCGCGATCGAGGCGGCACGCCTGGGCCAATCCGGCGGCGGCTTCAAGGTCGTCGCGCAAGAGATCAAATCGCTGGCGACGCAGACCTGGAGGGCGACCGAGGATATTCAGGGCCAGGTCGATGCGATCCACCTGTCCGGCCAAGAAGCCGCTGTGGCAATCGACGCGATGAACCTGACGATCGGCTCCCTCAACGCGATCTCGGGCAAGGTCGCGGCCGTGGTCGAGCAGCAGAACGCGTCGGCTGCCGATATCGCCGACTGGATCGACCGCGTGGCCGGCGAAACCGCTGCGGCGGGCGAGCACATCGAGCATGCCAGCACCGTCGCCGGCGATACCGGCAAAGCCGCCCAGCATGTCGCCCATTCCGCCGACGCCTTGTCCTCCCAGTCACAACAGCTCGACTGGGAAGTCGCACAGTTCGTCGGGCATATCCGGGCATCTTGAGATGCGGCCCGGAAGCGACTTCCGGCGCGAGCCCGATCTGCGCTAAGGCTTGCGCATGTCGACCGATGATTTCCTCGCCCGTTTCGGCCAGCCTGGCGCGCGCCAGCCTGACCCTGTCGCCGCTGCCCAGCAGGCGATGCACAATCCGCTTCCGACCCGCTTCTACAAGCAAGCGGGTGTGATCGAGCGCGATGGGCTGCTTCATATCTCCTTGGATGGGCGCACGGCCAGAACCCCGGCGCGAAACCCGCTTGCGGTCAGTTCGCGTCCCGTCGCGGATGCGCTGGCGGCCGAATGGGAGGCGCAGGGCGAGAAGATCGATCCCGCGGCGATGCCGCTGACCCGCCTGGTCAATTCGGCGCTGGACGGGGTCGTCGATCAGCAAGCCGCCGTGCGGGCCGAGATCGTCCGCTACGCCGGCTCGGACGCTTTGTGCTATCGCGCGGGCGAGCCCGAGGAACTCGTCGCCCGCCAGAACCAGCTCTGGCAGCCGATCCTCAGCGCGGTCGAAGGCCGGATCGGCGCGCGCTTTCTGCTCTCGGAGGGCATCGTCTTCGTCGACCAACCCGCTGGTACGCTGGATGCCGTGGCCCGCAGGGTTGCCGAGATATCGGCCCCGGTTGCGCTCGCCGGCGCCCATAACGTCATGACGCTGACCGGCTCGACCATCCTGATGCTGGCGCTCGCGGAGGGCCTGATCGACCCCGATGCCACCTGGCAGGCCGCGCATCTCGACGAGGATTATCAGATCGAGGTCTGGGGCCAGGACGAGGAGGCGGCCACGCGCCGCGCCATTCGCCGGCGCGAATTCGATTCCGCCGTGCTGTTGTTGGCCGAAGGCTAGCCGAAAGCCGCACGGCCAGCCCGTGGACTTAGGCACGGGCTCCGCTTAATCCGAAAACGATCGATCCAGCCAGGGTGCCCGCGATGAAAACCGTTCTCGAGCAGCTCGATGCCCGCCGCGAAAGCGCGCGCAGAGGTGGCGGCGAGAAGCGCGTCGAGGCCCAGCACAAGAAAGGCAAGCTGACGGCGCGCGAACGCGTCGAGCTGCTGCTCGACCGCGACTCCTTCGAGGAGTTCGACATGTTCGTGCAGCAGCGCTGCGTTGATTTCGGCATGGACAAGGCCGAGAAGATCCCCGGCGACGGCGTCGTCACCGGCTGGGGCACCGTCAACGGCCGCACGGTGTTCGTTTTCTCGAAGGACTTCACCGTCTTTGGCGGTTCGCTTTCCGAGACACACGCGCAGAAGATCATCAAGATCCAGGACATGGCGCTGAAGATGCGCGCGCCGATCGTCGGCCTGTTCGATGCCGGTGGCGCCCGCATCCAGGAGGGCGTGGCGGCACTCGGCGGCTATGGCGAGGTCTTCAAGCGCAACGTCCAGGCGTCCGGCGTCATCCCGCAGATTTCGGTCATCATGGGCCCTTGCGCCGGCGGCGACGTCTATTCGCCCGCGATGACCGACTTCATCTTCATGGTCCGCGACACCTCCTACATGTTCGTCACCGGCCCCGAAGTGGTGAAGACCGTGACCAACGAGACCGTGACCTCCGAGGAGCTGGGCGGCGCGAAGGTCCACACCTCCAAATCCTCCGTCGCGGACGGCTCGTTCGAGAACGATGTCGAGGCGCTGCTGCAGGTGCGCCGGCTGATCGACTTCCTGCCCGCCAACAACACGGCCGGCGTGCCCGAATGGCCTTCCTTCGACGTGCCGGACCGGGTCGACATGAGCCTGGACACGCTCGTCCCGGACAATCCCAACAAGCCCTACGACATCAAGGAGTTGATCCTGAAGACCGTTGACGAGGGCGACTTCTTCGAGATCCAGGAAGCCTACGCCAAGAACATCGTCACGGGCTTCGGCCGGCTGGAAGGCCGCACGGTGGGCATCGTCGCCAACCAGCCGATGGTGCTGGCGGGCGTGCTCGATTCAGACGCGTCGCGCAAGGCCGCGCGCTTCGTGCGCTATTGCGACGCCTTCGAGATCCCGATTGTCACTTTCGTCGATGTGCCGGGCTTCCTGCCGGGCACGGCACAGGAATATGGCGGCCTGATCAAGCACGGCGCCAAGCTGCTTTTCGCCTACAGCGAATGCACCGTTCCGCTCGTCACCGTGATCACCCGCAAGGCCTTTGGCGGCGCCTATGACGTCATGGCCTCCAAGCATGTCGGCGGCGACGTCAATTATGCCTGGCCCTCGGCGCAGATCGCCGTGATGGGAGCCAAGGGCGCGGTCGAGATCATCTTCCGCGGCGGCGACCCTGAAACCATCGCGAGGCAGACGAAGGAATACGAGGAGCGCTTCATGTCGCCCTTCGTCGCGGCCGAGCGCGGCTATGTTGACGAAGTCATCATGCCGCATTCGACCCGCCGTCGCATCGCCCGCGCGCTGGCAATGCTGCGGACGAAGAGCGTCGAGCGGCCCTGGCGCAAGCACGACAATATTCCGCTGTAGGTGATCGGACGGCGCTGGCGATGACTCGCGTCTGATAATCCGCTAAGGCGGCGATCATTCCTGCCGCCCGCCAGTCTCGATGCTGTTCAACTCCTTCATCTTCCTTCTCGCTTTCCTGCCTTTGTCTCTTGGACTGCATGGGCTGGCGGAGCGCTTCGCGCCAGCCTGGCGGCTGCCGGTGCTCGTTCTTTTGTCCTTCGCTTTCTATGGCTGGTGGGACTGGCGCTTTCTGCCGCTGCTGATCCTTTCGATCGGCCTGAACTGGTTGATTGCGGAGGCGTTCCAGAAGACCAAGTCGGGGGCTTTGATCACGCTGGCCATCGTTCTCAATCTCGCGGTCCTGGCGCTCTTCAAATACTTCAACTTCTTCGCCGATCTCGCTGGAATGATTCCCGGTCTGCCGGCGCCGAAGCTCGAGCTCGCGCTGCCGCTCGGCATCTCGTTCTTCACCTTCCACCACATCATGTACCTGACGGATCTGCGGCGCGGGCAGGCGCCGCGCTACGATCTCGTGCGCTACGCGCTCTACATCGCGTTTTTCCCGCAGGTGCTCGCTGGCCCGCTGGTGCGCTGGCGCGAGATCATGCACCAGTTCGACGAGCGCCCTTACCTCAGGCCCGACGCGGCCGAGCGTTTCGGGCGCGGCCTGATGCTGCTGACCTTCGGCCTCGCCAAAAAGGTGCTGCTCGGCGACCCGCTGGCGGAATACGCCAACCCCGTCTTCGCTGCCGCGGCCGTGGGCAAGGTCGTCAGCATGGCCGAGGCCTGGCAAGGCACCCTCGCCTTCACCTTCCAGATCTATTTCGACTTCTCCGGATACACCGACATGGCGCTGGGGCTGGCGCTGCTGTTCGGCATCGTGCTGCCGCAGAACTTCGACGCCCCCTATCGCTCGCTCTCGATCCAGGATTTCTGGCGGCGCTGGCACATGACGCTGTCGCGCTTCCTGCGCGATTATCTCTACATCCCGCTCGGCGGGTCCCGCTCCGGCCTGCCGACACAGATCTGGGCGCTTTTCGCGACCATGGCGCTCGGCGGCCTCTGGCACGGCGCGGGCCTCACCTTCGTCGCCTGGGGCGTGGCGCATGGGCTCGCGCTGATCGTCGCCCTGTTCTGGCGCCGCGCGGGCTGGCCGATGCCGGCGGCGCTCGGCTGGCTGCTCACCTTCCTGTTCGTGGTGCTGTGCTGGGTGCTGTTCAGGTCCGGCCATTTCGAGGCGGCGCTGACGATCTACAAAGGCCTCTTCGGATGGGCGCCCGTCGGGAACGGGTTCAAATGGCGCGCTTTGCTGCCGGCGGCCGTCTTCGCCATCGCCGGCCCGACCGCCTGGAGCCTCGTCCACCGGCTGCCGCCTGCCCGCTGGCTTGCGGTGCTGCTCGGGCTGCTCTTCGTCATCATCCTGCTCAAGATCGGCGAAGACGCCAATTATGAGTTCATCTATTTTCAGTTCTGAGCCGCGCGGCATGGCTGAAAACAGGGTCCGGCACCGTTTCGCGACGACGGCGACCGCGCACAGGGATGGTCGACGGGCACCTCGACCGGCCGGAGTTGCACGATCCGAATCTGTTCTTCGACCACGGCCATGACCGCCAGCCGATCGTGCGCCTGCTCGAGCGAGAGGTCGCCGAAACCCTCCGCCGAATAGCGCCCTGACCTTGCAAAAACCCGGGATCGAACACGGAGATCGACGCGTTTCTCCAGAGTTCAATGGAACGTGACCGGAGACCTCTCGAAGCGATTGTTCCGCTTGAGACTGATCGCTATAAGGGCGCCAAATCGGCTCACCCTCTCCGGCAAAGCCGAGGGCGCGTGAGGCCGACAACGCAAGAGAGCGCGCCATGTCGAAGCAGATCATTCTCGATGCGGACTACAAACCGGCCGATGACGAGCCGTTCATGAACGAACGGCAGCGCGAGTATTTTCGCACCAAGCTGATGGCCTGGAGGGACGAGATCCTCAAGGAGGCCAGGGAGACGCTCGTCACGCTGCAGAAGGAAAGCGAGAACCACCCGGATATCGCTGACCGGGCCTCCTCCGAGACCGACCGCGCCATCGAGCTGCGCGCCCGCGACCGGCAGCGCAAGCTGATCTCGAAGATCGACGCGGCCATCTCGCGCATCGACGACAACTCCTACGGCTATTGCGAGGAAACCGGCGAGCCGATCTCGCTCAAGCGCCTCGAAGCCCGCCCGATCGCGACGCTCTCCCTGGAAGCCCAGGAGCGGCATGAGCGCAACGAGCGCGTCTTCCGCGACGATTGATCGAGTCGGGCGATGGAGAAAGAAGCGATGGCGGGACGGACGGTCGTTCAGGCGGCCTGCCATTGCGGGCAGGTCCGCTTCAAGGCGGCCTTGACCGACGGCTTGAAGACGGCCCGTCGCTGCGACTGCTCCTTCTGCCGTATGCGCGGAGCGGTCGTCGTCTCGGCCGAAAGCGATGGCGTGACAATCCTCGCGGGCCAGGATGCCCTGGCCGAATACCAATTCAATACGAAGACCGCGAAGCATTATTTCTGCTCGTCCTGCGGGATCTACACCCATCATCAACGCCGCTCGAATCCCCGCCAGTTCGGCGTGAACGTCGCCTGCATCGCGGGTGTCAGTCCGTTCGACTTCCGCGAGGTGCCGGTGAATGACGGCATCAACCACCCCAGCGACCGGCCGGCCGGCTCCAATGGCGGCATAGCCGGCATCTTGCGATACGAGCCGACCTCACACGACTAGCACCGCGACGATCGCCGGGTATTGGCGGTCCATCGAACAGAGATACTTCGCGCGTGGCAGGCCATTGGCCGCGACAGGTCGTGAAAAAGCCCCGCGTCGGGAGAACGCGGGGCTTTTGGCCGCCAGCTTTGATAGCTTGGGGAGCGTAGCGGGCGGCCGGAAGCGGCGGCTCGGGAGAGACCGCCATCGAGGCCGGAGCGGAGAAAGCGGGGAGCGTTCCGCGCCGGCCGGATTTCAGAGTCGGGGCTGTCCGTTCGTCCCTTCGCTCCAGCCGGCCGCCGAAGTGAAGGGTCGGGCGTACGGATTAGAAGGGCAGCAGGATGTCCATCACCTGCTGGCCGTAGCGCGGCTGCTGAACGTCCGTGATCTGGCCGCGCCCGCCATAGGCGATGCGGGCCTGAGCGATCTTGGTCGAATCGATCGTGTTGTCGCTCTCGATATCCTCCGGGCGGATCACGCCGGCGACAATCAGCTCGCGCACTTCGAAATTCACCCGGATTTCCTGCTTGCCCTCGATCACGAGATTGCCGTTGGGCAGGTTCTGGGTGACGACCGCGGCCACGTTCGTAGCCAGGGTTTCGGAGCGGTTGATCGACCCGGTTCCCGCGCTCGACGAGTCTGAGTCCAGCTTCAGCAGCGAGGAGGCGGAGGCCCCCGTCGGCAGGAACTTGTCGAGCTTGTTCTCGAAGCCGAGAACGTTCGGCGCACCGGCATCCTCGGCATTCTTGCGCGAGCGCTGGGTCGAGTTGTTGAGCTGAGCCTTGTCCGTGACCTTGACCTTGACCGTCACGAGGTCGCCGACATTGCGGGCCCGCTGATCCTTGAAGAAGGCGCGGGAACCGGTGCGCCAGAGCGAGTTCGGCGCGTAGGAGGCATGTTCCATCGCGGGCATCGGCATCTGGACCGGCTTGTAGCCCTTCGCGGCGGTCGGATCCTCGATCGCCGAGAGGTTCGGAGCCTGCCCGACATTGGCAAGCCGGTCGCCGACGCCGCAGGCGCCCAGCGAGGCGGCGACGAGCAGCAGGCCCGGGAGTCCGGCAAGGCGGCGGGCGTTCGAAAGGGTTTTCACGGAGAGACGCATGTCGACACTCACTGGGCGCTGGCGATGCGGCCGATGGCCGGCTTCACGGAAACACGGCCGGGCCCGCTGATCGTGCCCTGGAGCGTGCGCTTGGACTGTGGGTTGGTGACGGAGACGACATCGCCCATCGCGCCGGATTCGTTGACCCGTCCACGCATGGTGATGAGGATGCCCGGCGCCTCGTAGACGATGGTGACGAGCTCGCCCTTGGCGACGATCTCCTCGCGTTGGACATCGCCGGTGCGCAGCGGCACGCCGGCCATGAGCGCCCGGCGGGCGACCTTGTCGACGGCGCCACGGGAATCGCTGACCAGCTCGGTGCCCTGCCCGTCGCGTGGCCGGCGCTCGATGGTGACATCGCCTGCCGTTAGCGTCTCGCCGCGCGCGATGGCACGCTTGGGAATGACCACCTCGACGGTCTCGACCAATTGCCCGGAAATGCGCAGGGGCTTCAGTCGCATGGCGGCACTGCCGGGCACGGCGAGCCGCGCCAGGATGCGCCGTCCCCTTGGGTCGTAGGACAGATCGACGACGGCAAGATCGCCGGTGAGCTCCGGTTCGATCGCGATGGTGGGAGATCCGCCATCCACCGAGAGAGCAAACATCCGCGCATCGACGCCGAAGCGCTCCTGAAGGCCGCGCTTCACGGCGCCCTCCATGTCGCTCGCGGTCACGCGGCGGGCGGCACGGGTAACCACGACCTGAGCAAAACCCTGGCTTTCGAGTTCTCCCGCATCGCGGATGATGCCGGCCTCGCGCGCCGCCTCAACGATCCGCGCGACCTGGATGGTGCCGGTATCGCCCAGCGCAGGGCCGCGAAAGGCCGCGATCTTCGCCGCCTCTCCGCCAAGGCCGGCGATCAGGTCGCCATAGGTGACCAGATCCTGGGTGAGGTAGATTTCCGGCCGAAGTTGCAGCTTCGCACTCGGCAGCAGCGCGGGCGCGCTTGGCGGTGCGGCGACCTGCGACGGCAGCGCTGAGGCGACCGCGACCGACGCGGGCTTGGCGCGTGGCGGCTGCGCGCCGGCCGGCATAGCGACCATCAGTGCGGCGGAAGCAAGCGTAGCGGTGAAAGCGATGCGGATCATCAGCCTGCCCCTCAACCGCGGAACATCTGCGTCGTCGCCGACATCATGCTGTCGGCGGCCGAGATGACCTTGGAGTTCATCTCGTAGGCGCGCTGCGCGGCGATGAGCGTCGTCAGCTCGGTCACCGCCTGCACGTTGCCTTCTTCGAGATAGTTCTGCTGCAGCGTGCCGAAGCCTTCGCCCCCGCCGAACCCGTCGATCGGCTGGCCGGAGGCAGCCGTCTCGATGAACAGGTTGTCGCCGATCGATTCCAGGCCCGACTTGTTGACGAAGCGCGTCAGCTGGATCTGGCCAAGCGTTTGCGGCGCCGTCTGGCCGGGAATCGTCGCCTCGACCGTGCCCTGCGCATTGATGCTCACAGCGGTCGAGTTCGTCGGCACGGTGATGCCCGGCTCGACGATGTACCCGTCGCGCGTCACGATCTGGCCCTGAGAATCCAGATCGAAGGAGCCGTCGCGCGAATAGGTCGTGCGGCCGTCAGGCATGCGGACCTTGAAGAGCCCCTCGCCCCGGATGGCGAGATCGTAAGGCTTCTCGGTCGGCGAGATGTTGCCTTGGCTCATCACACGGCCGGTCGAGGCCACCTTCACGCCGGAACCGACGAAGGTGCCGGCCGGCGCCTGCGTGTTCTGGTCGGAGGTTGACGAGCCGGCGCGGCGGAAGTTCTGGTAGAGCAGGTCCTGGAAATTGATCGTCTGCCGCTTGAAGCCCGTGGTGCGGACGTTGGCGATGTTGTTGGAGATGACCTGGACGTTCATCTCCTGGGCGGCCATCCCGGTGGCCGCAGTCTGCATGGCGCGCATGGCGTCGGCTCCTTTTCGGGTCAGGCCTGCTGGTCAGCGAGGCGCGAAATCGCCTTGCTGCGCAGGTCGTCGTTTTTGCTGATCATGTTGGCGACGTCCTGGTAGGCGCGTTGCACCTCCATCAGTCGCGTCAGTTCGCTGACGGCCTTGACGTTCGAGCGCTCGATCGCGCCGGTCTCGAACTTCGCGCCCGGCAGCGGCGGCTGCGGTGCGCTCGCCGAAGAGACGAGGTTGTTGCCTTCGCTGATCAGCGCAGTCGGGTCGGCGAAGCGCACCTGCCGCAGCTTGCCGCGCGTGCCTTGGTCGCTGGTGACGGTGCCGTCGGCGGCGATGCGCATGTCGAATTCGCTGGAGCCGAAGTTGATCGGCCCGCCCTCGCCCATGACGGGCTGGCCGAGTTGCGTCACGAGCTGGCCCTGGCGGTTGACCGTCAGCGAGCCAGCGCGGGTGTAGCGGTCGCCGGCGGGGGTCTGGACGACGAGGAAATTGTCGTCCTTCAGAGCGACGTCGAGCGGATTGCCGGTGAACTCGATCGTGCCCTGCGAGAGGTCGATCGGCGTGCCCTTGTCGATGACATAGGACAGGGCCTGGTCGCCGGGCTTGAACGCCTCGGCCTTGGCCTTCGGCATGACGAATTCGTTGAAGCGCGCGCTGCGTGCCTTGAATCCGTTCGTGCCGACATTCGCCATGTTGTTGGCGATGACATCCAGCTCCCGCGTCAGGGCGACCTGTCGCGAAAGGCCGACGAGAAGCGCGTTCTCCACGGCGAAACTCCCGATCCTGTTCCGCGGCGACCTCGACGCTCCCCAGCGCAGTCACCACGGTCCAACCCTCGCAACCGCCATGCCAACATGGTTAATCCGCATAAATATCTGAAATATCTATCGAAAAACAGTTTTGTGGGCAGCCCGGTCGCCCGGCAGCCACCATGCCCACGGCAAGAACGACCCGGCAAAAACTGCCGCCTTAACGACGCGTTAACCGTGATTGGCGAAGGTACCGAGAGGCGGCAGAACGCCGTTCGCACGGCCGGGGCAGAACATGGCGAAGAAAGCCAAGACGGTAGAGGAAGGCGTCCCTGAAGAGGCGCCGAAGGGCGGCAAGAAAAAGCTCATCATGATCGTCGGCGCCGTGGTCCTGCTCGCCGGCGGCGGCGGTGGCGCCTGGTTCTTCCTCAAGAAGCCCGCTCAGGACCCCCATGCGGAGGAGGCGAAGGTCAAGCAGCCCGCCACCTTCCTCGACATGAAGGATATGATGATCGGCATGTCGAATGGCGGCCAGCAGGAGCGGCCGGCCGTGATGAAGATCAAGGTTGCGCTGGAAATCGGCGATCCGAAGGTCGCCGAGGAGGTCAAGCCGCTGCTGCCGCGCGTCGAGGACGCCTTCCAGATCTTCATGCGGGAATTGCGCCCGTCCGACCTCGAAGGGTCCGCAGGCATGTACCGCCTGAAGGAAGAGCTGCTCCGACGCGTCAACATGACGGTCTATCCCGCCAAGGTCGATGCGGTGCTGTTCAAGGAACTGCTGGTCCAATGAGCCTCGACCGCGACAAGACCGGCCGGCCGGGATCCGACGAGCCGCTGACGCCGGAAGGCATGGCGGCCGAATGGGCAAGCGTTCCCGATATCGTCGATGAGGACAGCGAACAGGAGGGCGGTACAGACCGCCTGATGTCGCAGGACGAAATCGACACGATGCTCGGTTTCTCCGCTGGCGACGATGCGGCGTCCCGCAACGGCATCCAGGCCATCGTCGATTCCGGTTCGGTCGCTTACGAGCGGCTTCCGATGCTCGAGATCATCTTCGAGCGTCTGGTGCGTCTGCTCTCGACCAGCCTGCGCAATTTCTTCACGGACAATGTCGAAGTCACGTTGGAAAGCATCCGCTCGGTGCGTTTCGGCGACTACGTCAACTCGATCTCTCAGCCCGCCATCCTGTCAGTCTTCAAGGCCGAGGAATGGGACAATTTCGGTCTGATCACGATCGAGTCCGCGCTGATCTACTCGGTGCTGGATACCATGTTCGGCGGCAAGCGCGGCCAGCCGGCCCCGCGGATCGACGGGCGACCCTTCACCTCCATCGAGATCCGGATGGTGCGGCGCGTGATCGAGCTGGTGCTCAGCGACGCGCAGGCTGCGTTCCGCCCCCTCTCACCCGTCAATTTCACGATCGACCGCGTCGAGTCCAACCCGCGCTTCGTCTCGATCTCCCGCCCTGCCAATGCCGCCATCCGCGTCGAACTCAAATTCGACATGGAAGGCCGAGGCGGCTCGCTGCACCTGATCCTGCCCTATGCCACCATCGAGCCGATCCGTGAATTGCTGCTCGAAAGCTTCATGGGTGAAAAGCTCGGGCGCGATCCCACCTGGGAGAACCACCTCGCGACCGAGGTCTGGCAGACCGATGTCGACGTTACCTGCGTGCTGCACGAAACGCAGATGCCGCTGAAGCGTATCCTGAAACTCGAGATCGGCGACACGCTGATGTTCGACGCGAGGCCCGATTCGACGGTGTCGCTCCGCTGCGGAGACTTCATCGTCACGGAAGGCCGCATCGGCCGGGTCGATGGCAAGATCGCCGTCCAGGTGGTCCAGCCCTTGCGGCGCTCCAAGACCACGCTGTCCGCTTTCGACAGCCTTTCCAGTCACCTCAGCGCGTCCAACTGAGCAGGCCAAGTATGACCATCAATCTCATCGCCGATGCTCTCGTCGCCTGCCTGCTCGTGGCCACGATCATCACCTGCTACATCCTCGCCAAGCGAATCGAGCGGCTGAAAGCGGACGAGGCGGGCATGCGCCAGACGGTGGGAGCGCTGATCACCGCGACGGACAGCGCCGAGCGCGCCATTGCCGGTCTGCGGAACACGCTGGGCGACTGCGACCGCACGCTGGACGAGCGCCTGCGCACGGCCGAGCGCTATGCCGCCGACCTCGCAGCCCAGGTCGAGGCCGGACAATCCGTGATGGAGCGCATCAGCCAGATCGTCAGCGCCGCCACGCTCATCGCCAAGCCCGCCGCCCCTGAGCCTGCACCGCAACAGCCGACGCCGATGTCGCGGCTGGAAAGCGCGGCGCAGTCCGCCGCTGGCATCCGTGCCCGCGCGGCGCGGCGCCTCGAAGCGCAGATGGAGGGCCAGGCTGCGTGATCGAGAGGCCTCGCCTCCTGCCAGCGGTCATTCTCGGCGCCATGGGTCTCCTGGCGCTGAAGCTGCTTGCGTGGACGGCGGAGCCCTTCCCCGGAACGATCCCGGCCAGCGGCCCGGTCTTCGCTGCCAGCACGACGGGCACATCGAAGGACGGCCGGGCCAGGACCATTGCCCGCACCAACGCTGCCGACAATTTCGATCCCGAGACGACCGGCTCCGTACCGGCTCCCGATCCAAACAAGGACAAGGAAAAAACCGAAGCGGACGCCAAGGCGGAGGCGGCCCGTGCCGCCAACCCCGCCAACAAAGCCTCCTTGATCAACGGCACTAAGGAAGCGGTCTCGCCCGCCGAGAAAGCGATTCTCGAACGGCTCGGCGAGCGGCGCGAGGAACTCGACGGCCGCCTGCGTGAGCTGGAAATGCGAGAGCGGCTGCTCGGCACGGCCGAAAAGAAGCTCGACGGCCGGCTCGGCGACCTCAAGACCATGGAGGAAAAGGCGGTCCCTGGCGCAAAGGCCGCCGCCGACGAATCGAAGGCGATCAAAAACCTCGTCATCATGTACGAGGCGATGAAGCCGAAGGATGCAGCCAGGGTCTTCGATCGGCTCGGCCTCGATGTGCTCGTCCCCGTCGTGCAGCAGATGAACCCTCGCAAGATGTCCGAGGTCCTCGCCTCCATGGCGCCCGACAAGGCCGAGAAGCTCACGGTCGCGCTGGCGACCAGCGGGCGGTCGCCGACGATCGACCGTGTCTCGAACGACGGCCCCCTCGGCAGCAACGAACTGCCGGCGATCGCGCCCCCGCAGCGATAACCTAAGTCGGGAGCCGTCCCGATCGCACCCCCCCATTAAGCAGCTGTTATGCTTGACGCCCTAGCGTGAGCGCGAGCTTTCCTGCGCGGTCGTGCAGGTGAGCCTTTGTCGCGTTGAGTCGGGTTTTGGGTCTTGCGTCTGTCGCGTTCCCTCGCATTCGGTATCGGGCTGGCCGCGCTCGCGCTCGCCGCCGGTCTCGGCGCACCTGCGCTCGCAGCGAGCGCGAAGCTGCGCGGTGAGGCGATGCCCGCCGGCTTCGGCCGCCTCTCGATCGCCTTCGACGAACCGACGCAGACCCGCATCACCGTTACCAACGGCGTGCTGATCGTCGTTTTCGCCTCGCCCGTCCAGGTCGACATCGCCAAGATCGCCCGCGAGCTGCCGAACTATATCTCGGTCGCCCGCGTCGATCCCGACGGGCGCGGCATGCGCTTCGCCCTGACGCAGGGATACAAGGCCAACCTGATCGAAGCCGGCGACAAGGCCTTCATCGATCTGCTGCCGGAAAGTTGGAAAGGCCTCCTGCCCGGGCCGCCGCCGGAAGCCATTGCCGAACTGACGGAGCGTTTGCGTCTGGCGGAGATCAAGGCCCGCGAGAGCGCGAGCCGACCGTCAGCGCCGGTGTTGGTGCCGGCGCTGACCTTGCGCCGCGCCAGCCTGCCGACCCTGGAACGCTTGACCTTCACGACGCCGGCGGGGACCGCTCTGAAGACCGAGCGAGACGGTTCCACCCTGAAACTCACCTTCGACAAGCCGATGAGCGCCGATGCCGCGCTGCTGCGCGCAGCTCTTCCCGAAGGCTTCGGACTTGTCGCGCTCGAACCGGGCAAGGGCGCGCTCAAACTCTCCCTTTCCATGCCACCGGACTGGCAGGCACGCGACTTCAGCGACGAAACGGGGCTGGTGGTCGATCTGCTGAAGCCGGCCAAGCCTCCGTCCGTCGCTCTTACTGATCTCGAAAAACCACCCGTCACGCCGCAGGCGGCCGCCGGCAACGATGCGAAAGCGCCCCCCGAGCCGAAACCGGCCACCGACGCTAAAAGCGCCGAGGCGAAACCTGTCGAGACAAAGCCGGTTGCGGCCGCGCTGACGCCAGTGCCCGACCTGCCTCCCTCCAAGGTGCAGATCGCGGCCGTCGACAAGCGTCTCGATTTCCGTTTTCCCCGGCCGACGGGTGCTGCGGCCTATCTCGATGCCGGCACCATGACGCTCGTCTTCGACACGCGCGACACGATCGACCCGGCCGACCTGACCGGCCTCCTACCGAAGGCGATCGCGCAGACCACCGTCTCGCGCGAAGGCAAGGTCACGCTGGTCAGGCTGCGCCTCGCCGGGCAGCCATTGGCGCGCCTTTTTGCCGACGGCAACAACTGGTCGCTCGACCTCGGCGAAGACGCCGGCCGCTCGGCCGCTGCCATCGACCCGCATCGCGGAATGGACGATCGCGGCCAGACTAATCTCGCAGTGCCAATGCCGGGGCTGACCGGCGTGCATTGGCTCGAAGCCGGGCCGGCGGGCCTGCCGCTCGCGGTGGCAACCGCCATCGGCCCGGCGCGGCTGACGCCGAAGCCCTATCGCTTCGTCGAATTCGAACTGCTCCCCACCGTTCAGGGTCTCGCGATCCAACCGCGGTCGGACGATCTGGTCGCCCGTGCCGAGACCGAACAGGTCGCGATCGGCCGCAATGGCGGCCTCACCGTCTCGCTCGACGCCGCATCGGAGGGCAAGCAGCAGGACGAGGCGAAGGTCGCGGCACGCCCCGCGCCGCTGATCGATGCCGAGCGATGGGAAAAGTTGAAGTCAGGCTTCGCCCGCGATCAGGGCCGCGAATTGGCCCGCGAGGCTGCCGGCGCGTCCCGTAACCGGAAATCGGAAGCGCGTCTGGCGTTGGCACGGCTGGACCTGGCGAACGGACTCGCCGTCGAGGCACTGGGGCCGATCAATGCAGCCCTTGCCGACGATCCGGCCATGCGAGGCAATCGCGAAGCTCTCTTTCTGAAGGGGCTGGCCACAACGCTGATGCATCGCAACCAGGAGGCGCTGATCGCGTTCAATGCGCCCCCGCTGAAGGAGGACGCCGAGACCGGACTTTGGCGAGGGCTGGCCGAGCAACGTCTCGGCCGCAACGTCCCGGCCCTGCTGGCCTTCCGCCGGGGCGAGACTCATCTCGACCACTACCCGCCGGATATCCAGGCCAAGTTGCGCGAAGCCATGGCTCGGGCAGCTTTGGCGACGCAGGATCTAGGCGTCGCCGAAAAGCAGATCCAGACCTTGTCCGAAAATCTGCATGACGAGATCGACCCGGAGCGGCTGGCGCTTCTGCGGGCGATGCTGGACGATGCCAGCGGCCGCGCCGATGCGGCGATGGCCGGATATCGCCCTCTTTTTGCGGCGACCAGCCGGCCGGTCGCGGCGGAGGCGCAGTTGCGGGCCGTCAAGCTCGCCGATACCGAGAAGCGTACCGACCTGAAGAGCGACGAGGCCATCGCCCGGCTGGAAACCGTCGCCATCACATGGCGCGGCGGAGCGCTCGAGATCGAGGCACTGGCTGAGCTCAACCGCCTCTATACCGACCAGAACCGCTGGCGCGACGCCTTCCTGATCGCGCGCCGCGCCAACGAGACCTTCCCGGACGACCCGCTGACGCGCCGCATGCACGACGAGACGGCCCAGCGCTTCGCCGAGCTTTTCACGGAAGGCGGCGCCGACAAGTTGCCGCGCATCGAAGCGCTGGCCTTGTTCTACGATTTCAAGGAATTCCTGCCGATCGGCCGGCGCGGCGACGAGATCACGCGCCTGCTCGCCGACAGGCTGGTCGAGCTCGATTTGCTCGACCAGGCATCGGAAATCCTGAATTACCAGATGGAGAAACGCTTGACCGGCGCCGCCCGCTCCACGGTCGCGGCGCGTTTGGCCATGATCAACCTGATGAACGGCAAGCCGGCCGACGCGGTCCGTGCGCTCGCCTCCACTCGCCTGGTCGAGCTGCCTGCGGACGTGAAGCGGGCCCGCCTGCTGCTCGAGGCCAAGGGGCTTTCCGACCTCTCCCGCACCGACCAGGCGCTGGAGCTGCTGGAAGGCGAACAGGGCAACGAGGTCGATCGGCTGCGCGCCGACATCGATTGGACCGGCCGCCGCTGGCGTGAGGCCGGCGAGGCCTATGAGCGCATTCTCGACGAGAGCTGGCGCGGCACCACGCCGCTGAGCGATGGCCAGCGCGCCGACGTGATGCGCTCCGCCGTGTCCTATGTGATGGCGAACGAGGGCCTGTCGCTGGACCGGTTGCGCAGCAAGTTCGCGCAGAAAATGGCGCAGAGCGCCGATGCCCGCACCTTCGCCTTCGTCACAGGGGCCAACCGCAGTCGCCCTTCGGACATCCGCGAAATGGCCCGCGCCGCAGCCAACGCCGACGCGATCTCGGAATTTCTCAAGGCCTATCGCGAGCGCTATCCGGCCTATGCGGCGCCGGTCCGCACGCCGTCGGCAGCAAAACCGCCGGCGCAGGGCGCGGCGGCAGAAGGCGCTGCGCCTGAACCGGCCGCGCCTCAGAAAAGCTGAACAGGCCCGCCGTCATTTCTGGGTGACGCAAAACGCTGACCCAGGAGCTCAGACTGAGCGATGCCCCTGCCGCCTCGCCGCGAAAGGTTCAGGTCGGGCCCGAGCCGCGAGGGACGCGTCAGCCCGGTCCGGAATTCGTGTCCTCGCCGCGTGCCTTGGCGAGCAGCACGAACTGCAGATTGCGGACATAGACGAACACGCCGAAGGCCTGCCCGACAATGAAGACCGGATCGCGCCGGTAAAGCGCATACATCAGCAGCAGGGCGCCGCCGCCGATCGAAAACCACCAGAACGTCATTGGCACGACCGAGCGCTTGGCCTTTTCGCTCGCCCACCACTGCACCACGAAGCGCATGGTGAAGAGCGCCTGCGCGACGACGCCGAGCAATACCCACCAGTCGATGTTATTGACGAAGACGTCGTGCAGATACCCGCCGACCCGGTGCTGGAGATCGATCAGCATCAGAGCCCGTCCCCGCCGCTTTGGAGCTGTACGATCCGCGGCACGCGCTTGCGCCGGCGGATCAACCA
Organism: Allobosea sp. P5_A5; assembly: GCF_056400625.1. Classification (NCBI taxonomy): domain Bacteria; kingdom Pseudomonadati; phylum Pseudomonadota; class Alphaproteobacteria; order Hyphomicrobiales; family Alloboseaceae; genus Allobosea; species Allobosea sp. P5_A5. The sequence goes on along the minus strand of NZ_JBFUKY010000002.1, from coordinate 564,045 downwards.
CCACACCCCGGCCAGATCGAGGATGCCGACCCAGAGCCGGTCGAAGAAGCCGTAATTCGAGACGCCGGTCAGGCGCGGCCGGTCGCGCACGTCGACATGCAGCACCGTGTAACCCTCGCGCGCCATCAACGCCGGCATGAAGCGATGCAAGGCATCGAAATAAGGCAAGGCCAGATAGGCCTCGCGGCGAAAGCATTTCAGCCCGCAGCCGGTATCGCGGGTCTCGTCCCGCAGCACCTTGACGCGCACCGCGTTCGCGACCTTGGACTGCCAGCGTTTGAACCCGGTGTCCTTGCGCCCGACACGCTGGCCCTGAACCAGCCCTGCCTCGAGCCCGCCCCTTTGCAGCGCCTCGACCATGGCCGGCAGGAAGGCGGGGTCATTCTGGCCGTCGCCGTCGAGGGTGGCGACAACGGCCGAACGGGCGTGTCGGACCCCGCTGCGCACCGCCGCGCTCTGCCCACAGGACTGTGCGTGCGTGACGATCCGCAGCCAAGGCTTGGAAGCGCCCAGTTGCGCCAGCGCAGCCGCCGTTCCGTCGGACGAGCCGTCATCGACATAGACCACCTCGAAGGCCCCCAGCACGGCGCAAGCAGCTTCGATATCCGCGATCAGCGGCGCGATATTGCCCTGCTCGTTGCGCACCGGCACGACGACGCTGAGCAGCGGTTGGGTGGAGGAATTCTCGGTCAACGTTGCTTTATCCGAAAACGATTGGCGCATTGCTCTAAAGCATCGGTCGGAAAAGGAGAACGCAGATTTTGAGGACCCGGCCCGCGCGATCCGCGTCCCACCGCTCAGCCCGGCGTCTTGGCGAACACGGCGATCGAGAGCAGCTTGCCGCCGTTGAGGTTGAAACCGTCGATCGTGGTCACGAGACGCGGCTTGCCCGGCAAGGTTGCGAGCGCTGTCTGAAACGCCTCGCTGAAGCGCGCTTCGACGAAGGCGACCCGGCAGCCCGGCTGGTTGAGGAAGTTGGCGGCCTCCGCCCCGGTCGAGGCCATGGCGAGATCGGTTCCGGTCAGGAAAACGAGGCTGGGCTCGCGATAACCCAGCGTCATGACGGCGGGATCGGCGCAGCCGGCGGCTCGCGCAGCTTCTGCGAGACGCGGCGAGATCTTCAGCGAGCGCAGGCTCTCGATCGCGAAAGGATAGACCGCGAAGGTCAGGAACAGGCTCGCGATGACGCAGCGCCAGAGCGCGCCTTCCAGATCCAGCCGCCTGAAGGCCGCAACGACAGTGATACCGGCCACAAGCATCACCGCGAAGAACGGCAAAGCCAGCCACGGCACGGCATGGTCGAGCCGCCAATTCCCGCCGATCAGCACCGCCATCAGCGCAAAGGGCACGATGACGACGAGGCAAGCGGTCGCGACAGCCCCGCGCCGCCAGCGGTCGATGCCGCCATTGATCAACGCCAACAGAAGCAGCGCCGTGATCGCCGGATAAAGCGGCAGCACGTAATGCGGCAATTTGGTCGGAACGGCCTCGAACAGCAGCCAAGACGGCACGATCCAGGCGAGCAGGAACAGCACCTGCGGTTCCTTGCGGCGCGCCCATGCGAAGGGGATCGCCATGGCCGCGAAGGCCGCCGCCGGCCAATAGGTCGCGAAGAAGAACAGCAGGTAGAGCCCCGGCGGCCCCCAATGCTTCTCTTGGCCCTCCGCGACCTTGCCGAGCATGTCCTGCCCTACGCTCTCGGCGAAGAAATGCCCTTGTGTCTTGATCATGATCGCGACGAACCAGGGCAACACGACGATGAGGCACAGCAGCAGTCCCGGCCCGAACCGCAGCGGCTTCAGCCACCGGAAGGAGCGCTCGCGAATGCTGAGCACGAGGATGGCGAGGCCCCAGACCATCGGGACGATCGGCCCCTTGATCAGCAGGCCGATGGCGGTCGCGATCCAGAACACCAGCCAGTTGCGCCGACCGGGCACGAAGGCGAGCGAACGTGTCCAGTCCAGCCAGACCCGCGCCAGCGCCCCCATGCTGGCGACGGCGCAGGCGGCGAGCACAGCGTCGGTCTTGGCGATTCGCGCTTCGACACCGAGCAGAACCGCTGTCGCCATCAGGGCCGCACCCAGCAGCGCGTAACGTCGCGCCAGAAACGCCAGCAGCGCCCAATAGCTCAACAGCACGGTGGCGATCGCGCCGAGCAGCGAGGGAATGCGATACAGCCAGATCTGCGTGCGCGCCTGCGGCACGCCAAGGGCCTCGCCGGCCTTCACCGCCCCGGCCTGCAGCCAATAGATGCCGACCGGTTTCTTGTGGCGGGCCTCGTCCTGAAAGCGGATATCGACGAAATCGCCGGTCTCCAGCATCTGCTTGCTGGCTTGCGCGAAGCGCGGCTCGTCACGGTCGATCGGCTGGAGCGTCGTCAACCCCGGCAGGAACGCCGCCAGCGACAGCAGCACCAGAAAGGCGCAAGCCCGCGCATGGCTCGCTGTCAGGAATTCACTGAGCCGGTCGATGGCGGGCGTGAGCGAGAACATCATTCATCCTTGCGGGCATAAGGCCGCATGCGAGCCGGAGCCGGCAAGGCTCTCGAGAGCCCGATGAGACGTCTTTCCGGCACGAGCAAGGCGCCGAAAGACAGAAGAACTGCAAGAACGGCAGCAGAAGGATGGCGAGCCCGGCTGGATTCGAACCAGCGACCTACGGATTAGAAGTCCGTTGCTCTATCCAACTGAGCTACGGGCCCGGAAACGATGGCGATCAGCCCTCGCCCGCCGGCGTCAGTGCGTCCACTGGCCGACGCGCGAAAACTTGAAATTATCGGAATAGGATAGCGAGCGGCGCTTGGCTTCGTTCGGTTGCTCGACACGATAGGCGATGCCGTTGCGGGTGGCGTAGGCGACGGCCTCGGCCTCGCTGTCGAACCAGAGCTTGAGCTGGCTCTTCATGTCGGAAGAGGAGGTCCAGCCCATCAGCGGCTCGATCTCGCGCGGCTTTTCCGGCTCGTATTCGAGCAGCCAGCGTTCGGTCTTGGCCGTGCCGGACTGCATGGCCGTGCGGGCGGGACGATAGATGCGTGCGGTCATGGAATGCGCTCGGCCGTCACCAAGGTTTTCAAGAGCGGTTCGAATGGTCGGGGCACCAGGATTCGAACCTGGGACCCTCTGCTCCCAAAGCAGATGCGCTACCGGGCTGCGCTATACCCCGACGACATTCGAAACGCTACGGTTGGCTATCATGCCAGCCCCTCGCCCCGCAAGCAAAAGGCAGGCAAACGTTCTCAATGTTTGAACAACGCGTGCTCGACCTTGTCGCCCGGCTTGATCCCGAGCTCCTTGGCAACCCCGCCATTGATCTCGAGCACGGAAAGCACGGGTTCGCCCGAGGGGATCGTCCGCGTCGACAACGGCTCTGTGTTCTCCGCGATCCGCGCGATCGTGCCGTCCTTGCGGATGAAAAGCATATCGAGCGGAATGTAGGTGTTCTGCATCCACATCGCGACGGGCTCGCTGGCGGCAAAGTCGAACAGCATGCCTCGATCCGGCGGCATATAGCGGCGGTACATCAGCCCCTTGGCGCGCTGCTCCGAGCTGCGCATCACCTCGACCTGGAAGGCGCTGCGCTTGCCGCCGCTCACGATGACGAGCGATTCGAGGCCCGCCTCCTGAGCCGCCGGCTGAGCTTGTGCCCAGGCGCCCCCCCCCGACAAACCGAGCAGCGAAAACGCGATTGCGGTAAGAGCGGCGCGGATGGCGGTCATCGCTGGTGGTCTCCGAAGGCTTTATCGCCCCTTGCCCGATAGCTGGGCCGGATGGCGAATTTTCGACAGATGGCGCCTGTCGTCACGGCGCCGTCAAGATTTCCGTCAGGATCATTTGTGTCCGCACCGCCCGTCTGACGGGAATGGCTTCCCTTCCCGGCCGTGTTGCGGCAGTTTCCGGCTGCATCGAACAGGAGAACTTCATGACCGTTGCGCGCTCGCGCCGATCGGCCTCTCTCGCAGGCACCGCTCTCGTCGGCCTTATCGTCTTCGCAGGCGCGCCCGCCCGCGCTGCCGATTTCCAGATCGACGATGTGCGCATCGACCTCGGCAAGATGGCGCTGCGCATCCCCAAGGTCACGGTCAAAGGCTCCAATCTGGAGAAGGACGCCTTTCTCGCCCTGTTCGCTCCAACAGCGAATGAGCCGGCTTCCGTGCGTGCCGCAAAGCTGACGGCCGCCGAGATCAGCGCGCCGGAGCTCACGATGGAGCAGAGTTTCGGCGATCAGAAGCAGAGCACGACCTATCGCGATATCCGCCTGACCGATATTCGCGACGGTAAAATCGGCCATGGCGAATCCGCCAGCGGCAGTCTGACCGCAACAGGCGGCAAGACCGGCGCGATGAAAGGCACGTTGAAGCGCACCGCCTTCGATGCGTTCGACCTGAAGCAGACCGTGCGCGTCCTGACCGAAAAATCCGCACCCGGTGCCAGCGAACCCTACCTGCCGCTCATCGGCAATTTCGAGCAGGAGGGCTACGACATCGACCTCGGACAGGCCGGCACGATGTCGATCGGCCGGGCCAATGGCCGCAATTTCGCGGCGAAAGTCGGCCCGGAGCCGATGCTGGAGGTGATCGACAAGCTCGGCAAGGCCTCGGCCGAAGTCGAGAAGAGCCCCGACGTGGCCCCCGGGGACAAGGCCGCCAAGGCGCTCGACGACGAAGCGCATAAGCGACTCGCGCTGTCCGGCCTGGCCCTGTTCGACACCGTCGAATACGGCAGCGGCGAGGTCCGCGACATCGTCATGCACCTCGTCCCTCCGGCCCGGCCCGGCCCGGCCGCCGGCGAAAAGCCCCGCGCGGAAGACAAGCAACGTCCTGAAGACCCAATCGACCTGAAGATCGCGCGCATGGCCTTCGGCGAGAACACGCCCGAGAAATCGGGCTTCGCAATGGAAGAGCTTCAGTTCTCCAGCGGTGCGGTCAAGGGCCGCTTCGATCTGATCGGCTATTCGGGTTTCTCCTTCGCCGATACGTTCCGCGAACTGAGGATACTGCTGGCTCAGCCAAATCCGGACCTCGACACCATCGATTACCGCCGGTTCGTCCCGAAGATCGGCACGGTGCGGGTCAGCGGTATCGCGATCGAAGCGCCGCCCTCGCCCCCTGCCAAGGAGCCGATCAAGGTCGCGCTCGGGAGTTTCGAACTGCGCGGCGGCGAGCAGTTGAACGGCGTCCCCACCAGCATGGGCCTCACCATCGACAAGCTCGTCGCGCCCATCGTCGCGACCGATGCCAACCCGGCGGTGAAGGACCTCATCGCGATGGGCATCACGTCGATCGATTTTTCGGCGAAACTCGACCTCGCCTGGGACGCCGTGAAGAACGAACTCGGCATCAAGCCGCTCTCGTTTGGCGCGGCCAACCTGGCCCGCATCGACGCCAACGCAACCCTCGGCAACGTCACCAAGGACCTGTTCGCCAGCGATCTCGCTCTGGCTCAGGTTGCGGCGCTCGGCGCCACCGCGCGTAGCGTGGAAATCAAGCTGCAGAACTTCGGGCTGGTCGAGAAGCTGATCGAGAACGAAGCGCGCAAATCCAAGCGCAAGGTCGAAGAGGTGCGCCAGCAATACGCCATGATCGCGAGTATGGGACTGGCCGCCATTCTGGGCCCCTCGGACGGCGCCAAGACCCTCGCCAGTGCCGTCTCCCGCTTCGTCGCCAAGCCGGGCACCCTGACCGTGCAGGCCAGCGCCAAGGCAGCATCCGGGCTCGGCCTCGCCGACGTGCTGACGATCACCCAGCCGGCCGAGGTGTTCGACAAGATCGACATCAAGGCCGATGCGCAGTGAGGTCGGCGGCGCGGTCACCGACGACCGCGACTGGCGCCCCACGACCCTTCAAGCCTGGTGGGCGGGCCTGCCGCCCACCGCGCGCGGTCTGCTGCGCAAGCATCTGAACCGCGACAACCAGACAAGGCTGCATCTGGCGCATCTCGTCGCCAGACGGCCCGGCCAGATCGCAGTCGGCGCCTACACCTATGGGCGACCGAAGGTGCGTTTTCCGGAGAGCGGCGCACGCCTCGTCATCGGGCGCTACGGTTCCATCGCTGACGGCGTCGAGATCCTACTGGGCGGCAATCACCGGCTTGACTGGGTGACGAGCTACCCTTTCCCCGCGCTGCCGCGCCTGTGGCCGCAGGCCTCAGGCCTCACCGGGTTCGACGCGACGCGGGGCGATGTCGTCATTGGCCACGATGTCTGGCTCGGCTCGCAGTGCATGATCCTGTCCGGCGTTACGATCGGCCACGGCGCGGCCATCGCCGCTCGTTCGGTCGTGACGAAGGACGTGCCGCCCTATGCCATCGTCGCCGGAAATCCGGCGCGAGTGGTGCGCCTGCGCTTCGACGAGACGGCGGTCGCCTCGCTGCTCGAAACCCGCTGGTGGGATTTGCCGAAGGATCGGATCGACACCCTGCTCCCGCTGCTCCTGAGCGAGCGCGTCGCGGAATTCACGGCTGCGGTCGCGGCATCCCGAGCAGCCGCCGTTTGAGACCCAGCGCCGGCTTTTCCACCCAGAACCACGACAGTGCGGCGACCAGGAGCGAAAGCAACATTGATGGCAGCAGCAGCGCGGTCGCCGTCAATGTCGGCATCAGCGCATGCAACGCCTGCTGGATCGGCCAGCCATAAAGATAGACGCCATAGGACAGATCGGCGCCCGGCTCGGCCAGCCGCCCCGTCAGGACAGGCGAAAGGGAGAGAACAAGGACGCCCCAGGCCGTCACGAGATAAAGCGCCGCCTTGTAAAGCGGCGTGAACGATAACGGCACCAGCAAAACGAGCGCGAGCGCCAACAGCGGCAGCGAGGTCGGCACCTTCTCGCGAAAAAGATAGACCAGCCCTCCGGCGAGGAACATCAGCGGCAGTCGCAAAGCCGTCTCGGTTCTCTTCGCCCCATGCGGCGCGACGATCTCCCGCGCGACGACCGCCAGCACCAAAGCCGCGCCGATACCAAGCGCGAGACGCGGCCGGGCCAGGACCCCTGCAAAGCCGGCCGCAATCACACCGAGATAGCACAGCGTCTCGTATTTCAGCGTCCAGACCGTTCCCATCGGGAACTGCAGCGGGTTGGCCTCGAAAACGCCGGGCAAGGCCGCCGCGCTCTTGAAGCTCGTCAACGTGCCCCAGATGAAGCGCCAGAGGCGCGGGTCGCTGAAATAAGCGCCGCGATCCAGCGTCGTCATCGCTGCGCCCAGCAGCAGCGCCACGACCAGAGTCGCCGCGACCAGCCCCGGCGCGATCCTGAGCAGGCGGGCCACGACATAATCGCGCCACCCGCGCCGCACGAAGCTCATCGTGACGAGGAAGCCCGAGATGGCGAAGAAACCGTTCACCGCATGCTCGCCGAGCGTAAAGCCGGTTGTCAGGAACCAGGGCTCCTGCTCGACCCGGCCATCGGTCACCGAATAGGCATGCGAGACGACGACGGCGAGCGCCATACCCAGCCGGAGCCAGCCGAAATTGTTATGCGGGCTGCGCAGCGCCTGATCGACCGTCGGTGCCTGGCCGATCAAGGCGCCTCCTCCAGCCCTTCCTGAGCCAGTGCCGTCTCGCCGCGCGCCCAGGCCTGAGCGCCGGCGACGGAGCCGAGATGCGCGAACATCTTCTCGCGCTTGAACAGCAGCCCATAGCCGAAGGCCTTCGCCATGTTCCGCCAGACCCCGCTCCTGCCGGGCTCGGGCAGCCCGTATTTCCGGGAGACATAGCGCTCCGACCAGGCGAGGTGCCAGCGCGCCTTGAAGCGACGTTGCGGTGACGGCGCGGAGGACCGCCCTCGCCCGTGCTGCACCTCGGCCTCATGGACATGAACCAGCCCATGGCCGGCATCGCGCATGCGCCGGCAGACATCGTCATCCTCGTAGAACAGGAAGATCGACGGATCGAAACCACCGAGAGCCAGGAACAGCTCGCGACGAACCAGCAGGCAGGCGCCGGACAGGAAGGGAAGGCAGGCATCGCCATCAGGGATGGGCATCGCGCCGCTGCGGTTGAGATGGCCCGGCGACAGCAACGAGCGTGGCTGGAGAAAGACACGCCCCGATGGCTCGACGATGCGCGGCGCCAGCATGCCAGCCTCCGGATAGCGCCTGGCGGCATCGAGCAGCGCAGCTGCGGCCCCTGGCTTGAGTTCGAGGTCGGGATTGACGATCAGGACGAAAGGCGTCTCGGCCGCCGCGATGCCGATATTGTTGCCCCGGCCATAGCCCTCGTTGCGGAGGTTGGCGATAACACGAGCGCCCCGCGCCGCCGAGATGGCGCGGCTGTCGTCGCCGCTCGCATTGTCGACGACGATCGCCGGCACGCCCTCCCTAGCCAGCGCATCGAGGCAGGCCGGCAGGACGTCTGCACTGTCGTAGCTGACGACGATGGCGGTGATCGAGGCGGCGAGCATGGCCGCGTTCTGGCCATCGGGCCGGCCGGAATCAAGCGAATTCAGCGTCGCGACAGTGCTGTCAGCTCGCCTTCGACCCTGACGCGTTCAGCCGCTCCGCAGGCATGCGGCGCCTTGTAGGATCTCACGGCGTAGCTCGCGTTGGCGGCGATAAAGGCCGGCCGCTCCTGCCTGTCGAGCTTGGCCAGCACGCGGCCGCGGTCGACGCGGAGCCCGCAATCATAGGCGCGGGAAACCGTCGCGGCCGCGTATTCCACCGTTCCAGGGATCGGGCCTGCCATCTGGCTGCAGCCGGCGGCCAGAAAAGCGGTTGCACCGACGAAAAGCTTGGCTGACATGGCGCAGGCTCGATCCGCTCAGCGCGCCTCGAAGTTTCCGGCGCGGATGTCGGTCATGCGCAGCTTCAGCGCGGCCCTCTCCTCGGCGCCGCAGGCTTGCGGCCGAACGCCCTGGTTGATCGTCTCAGCCTCCGACACCGTGACATAGGCCGAGCGGGCGGCCGCCAGTTGGTCGCTCGTCGCACCGCGCGCGGTCTCGGCCGCGAGAAAACGGTCGAGCGTTACGCGTTGCGGCGCACCGGCCCGGCATGCGCTCGCGCGCGAGATCGTCGTGGCAAGAGCCGAGGCTCGGGCGACGCTGTCGCTGCCGGCCGAGACACAGGCGCCCAGCGGCAGCACGAGGAGGCAGGCGAGCGCCAGCGCGCGCCGCGAGTTGCAGGGTGTCATGCCGGCTCAGCCGTTCTTTTCGGGCGCGTTGATGCGCAGATGTGCCTCGCGAAGCTGCTTCGGCGAGGCCTCGGCGGGAGCGCCCATCAGGAGGTCGACGGCCTGCTGGTTCATCGGGAACAGCGCCACCTCGCGCAGGTTCGTCGCGCCCGCCAGCAGCATGATGATGCGGTCGACACCGGCCGCCATGCCGCCATGCGGCGGCGCACCGTATTGGAAAGCGCGATACATGCCGCCGAAGCGCTCGACCACCGTCTCCTCGCCATAGCCGGCGATTTCGAAGGCCTTCACCATCGCCTCGGGACGGTGGTTGCGGATGCCCCCCGAGGCGAGTTCGTAGCCATTACAGGCGATGTCGTACTGGAACGCCTTGAGCGAGAGCGGATCCTGCGTCATCAGCGCCTCCAGCCCGCCCTGCGGCATCGAGAACGGGTTGTGCGAGAAATCGACCTTCTTCTCGTCCTCGTTCCACTCGAACATCGGGAAATCGACGATCCAGGCAAAGGCAAAGGCGTTCTCGTCGATCAGCCCGAGTTCCGAGCCAACCTTGTTGCGGGCCGCACCCGCGAACTTGACGAACTTGTCCGGATCACCAGCCGCGAAGAAGCAGGCGTCGCCGCCCTTCAATCCCATCTGCGCGATGATCGCCGCGACGCGATCGGGCCCGATATTGTTGGCGATAGGCCCCTGCCCCTCGCCGTCCTCCTTGACCATCAGGTAGCCGAGCCCCGGCTGCCCTTCGCCCTGTGCCCAGGAGTTCATCCGGTCGCAGAAAGCGCGTGAGCCGCCCTTCGGCGCGGGAATCGCCCAGACGCGGTTCTTCTCGCCCTCGAGAATACGGGCGAAGACCTTGAAGCCCGAGCCGCGGAAATGCTCGGAGACATCCTGCATAACCAGCGGGTTACGCAAATCAGGCTTGTCCGAGCCGTATTTCGCCATCGCCTCGGCATAGGGAATGCGCGGCCAGTTCTTGGTCACGGACTTGCCGTTGCCGAACTCCTCGAAGATTCCGCCGATGACCGGCTCCATCGTCGCGAAGATGTCCTCCTGCTCGACGAAGCTCATCTCGACATCGAGCTGGTAGAACTCGCCCGGCAGGCGGTCGGCGCGCGGGTCCTCGTCGCGGAAGCAGGGCGCGATCTGGAAATAGCGGTCGAAGCCCGCCATCATCATCAGCTGCTTGTATTGCTGCGGCGCCTGCGGCAGCGCGTAGAATTTGCCCGGGTGCAAGCGGCTCGGCACCAGGAAGTCGCGCGCCCCCTCCGGCGAGGAAGCGGTCAGGATCGGGGTCTGGAACTCGGAAAAGCCCTGTCCCTTCATCCGCGTGCGCATCGAGTCGATGACTTTGGTACGCAGCATGATGTTGTTGTGCAGCTTCTCGCGGCGCAGATCGAGGAAGCGGTATTTCAGCCGCGTATCCTCGGGATATTCCAGGTCGCCGAACACCGGCAGCGGCAGCTCGGCCGAAGGGCCGAGAACCTCGATGCCGGTCGCGAACACCTCGACGGCGCCCGTCGGCAGATTGGCGTTCTCGGTGCCTTCGAGACGCGCCTTGACCTTGCCGTCGATCCGCACGACCCATTCCGACCGCAGCGTCTCGGCATCCGCGAAGGCCGGCGAATCCGGGTCGATCACCACCTGTGTCATGCCGTAATGGTCGCGCAGGTCGATGAACAGCACGCCGCCATGGTCGCGGATGCGATGGCACCAGCCGGAGAGACGCACCTGCGAACCGATGTCGCTGTCGCGGAGCGCGCCGCAGGTGTGGGAACGGTAGCGATGCAGGGTCACGGGATCGGTCTTTCGGAAAATGCGTCGAGGGCCGGCCTAGAGGCTGCTGTGAACCAGGAAAGGCCAGCCGAACTTGGGGCTAACCACACGCGCGGGCGCGAAATGTCAAGAACGCCCGCGACATCGCGCCGAGGCGCTGCTATGAGCCGAAGGCCATGCATCTGATCGTCGATACCGCCGAGCTCGCCACCGTCTGCGAGCGCCTTGCCGCCCATCCGTTTGTCACGGTCGACACGGAATTTCTGCGCGAGACGACCTATTATCCCAAGCTCTGCCTGATCCAGCTTGCCTCGCCCGACGAGGCCGTGCTGGTCGACCCGCTGGCTGCCGGGCTCGATCTCGCGCCGTTCTTCGCGCTGATGAGCAACCAGGCGGTGATCAAGGTCTTCCATGCCGCAAGGCAGGACCTCGAAATCATCTGGATGCTTGGGCGCGTGCTGCCGGTGCCGCTCTTCGACACCCAAGTCGCCGCGATGGTCTGCGGCTATGGCGACTCGGTCGGTTACGAACAACTGGCCAATGACCTCGCCAAGGCCCGAATCGATAAATCCTCCCGCTTCACCGACTGGTCGCGCCGGCCGCTCAACGACGCGCAACTCGTCTATGCCGAGGCCGACGTCACCCATCTGCGCGACATCTACCTCGCGCTGAAGGCAGACCTCGAAGCCACCGGGCGCGAAAGCTGGGTCGCCGAGGAAATGGCGGTGCTGAATTCGCCAGCGACCTACGAGGTCAAGCCGGAGAACGCCTGGATGCGGCTGAAGGGCCGCATACGCAAGCCCAAGGAGCTGGCGGCCCTGATGGAAATCGCCGCCTGGCGCGAGCGAGAGGCGCAGACGCGCGACGTGCCGCGCCAGCGTGTGCTCAAGGACGATGCGATGATGGATATCGTCCAGCGCGCGCCCCGCTCCACCGAATCGCTCGCCGAATTGCGGTCGGTCCCGAACGGCTTCGAACGCTCGCGCAACGGCGCCGAAGTGCTGGCCGCGATCGAGCGTGCTGCCGCAATCGATCCCAAGACCCTGCCTCGGCTGGAACGCGAACGCGGCCGGCCCGCCAATGGGGCCGTTCTCGACCTTCTGAAGGTGCTGCTGAAATCAGTCGCCGATGCCGAGCGCGTCGCTCCCAAGATCATCGCCACCAGCGACGATCTCGAAGCAATCGCCTCGGACGATCTTTCCGACGTGCCGGCGCTTAGCGGATGGCGCCGCGAGGTCTTCGGCGAAAAGGCTCTCGCGTTGAAGAACGGCGAACTCAGCCTCCGGATCGAGCGTGGCCGGGTGATTGTGGGCTGACGAATATTTCGGTCCTGCCGGCCAAGACACATCCAAGACACATCCAAGTGCTTCGAATGAACGTATTGGGATAACCGGAGCCTGAATGGCCATGACGGCCGACCAGGTATATTCGGCTAAGCGACTGTTTTCGTCGCGAATCCTGGAGACGATTTCATGAAACGCACAGTAAACGCGGCGCTCGGCGCCGTGATCAGCCTTGCCGTGCTTGGCGGAACGGCTCTTGTCGCTCCGGCTTTCGCACAGGCCCCGGTCACGGTCGGCGGCGCACCGATGTATCCGAACAAGAACATCGTCGAGAACGCAGTCAACTCACAGGATCACACCACGCTCGTCGCTGCCGTAAAGGCGGCCGGTCTCGTCGACACGCTGATGGGACCCGGCCCGTTCACCGTGTTCGCGCCGACGAACGCCGCTTTCGCCAAGCTCAAGCCAGGCACGGTCGAGACTCTTCTGAAGCCTGAGAACAAGCCCACGCTGACCGCGGTCCTCACCTATCACGTCGTGCCGGGCAAGCTCAGCGCCGCAGACCTGATGGCTGACGCCAAGGCAGGCGGCAAGAAGGCGATGCTGAAGACGGTCGAAGGCGGAACCCTCAAGGTCGCGATGGCCGGCAAGGCGCTGGTTCTGATCGATTCCAAAGGCCGCAAATCGACGGTAACCATTGCGGACGTCAATCAGAGCAATGGCGTCATCCACGTCGTGGATACCGTCTTGCTGCCCAAGTAAGACGACCACCCTTCGTGGCCATGACCGGGGAATTCCTCGCGCCGTGGCCACGAATTCCTGAGAACGGGATCGGGAGTCGAACCGACGCCGATTGACCCTGGCCTTTGTGGGGGCTCATCCCCCGCCATAGCTCTTCACCAAAGAGCCCGCGACGAGCCCCCAGCCGTCGACCAGCACGAAGAAAATCAGCTTGAACGGCAGCGCGACCGTAACCGGCGGCAGCATCATCATGCCGACCGACATCAGGATCGAGGCCACCACGAGGTCGATGATCAGGAACGGCACGAACAGCAAAAAGCCGATTTCGAAAGCTCGCCTCAACTCCGAGATCATGAAGGCCGGGATGACGATTTCGATGCCGATATCCTGCGGCGTCTGCGGGCGCGGCCCCTGCGACATGTCGAGGAAAAGCTGCAGATCCTTCTCGCGGACATTCTTGAGCATGAAGGCCCGGAACGGCACCACACCGCGATTATAAGCCTCCTGCGGCTGAATCTCCCCCGCGATCAGCGGCTGAACGGCGTTGGTGTAGGCCTCGCGCAACGTCGGCGCCATCACGAAGCCGGTCAGGAACAGCGAAAGCCCGATGATGACGGCGTTGGGGGGTGCGGTCTGCGTGCCGAGCGCCGAGCGCAGCAGCGACAGCACCACGACGATCCGGGTGAAGGATGTCACCATCACGATGATCGACGGCGCTAACGAAAGCACCGTGATCACGGCGATGAGCTGCAGCGCCCGCTCCGCGACGCCTCCGCCCTGGCCGAAATCAAGTGAGAGCGTCTGCGGCATCGCCGGCGTCGCGATCAGGCCGATGACGAGCAGCGCGCCCGCGAGAGAGCGGCCGAGCCGTCGCCGTCCTGCCATGCCGATTGGGAAATTCACAAGCCGTGCCTCAAGCCCGACTCACATGGCCTGGCCGGACGACGCTAGCTGGAGGCGGGAGCAGCGCAACCGCTCAGCGGGCGAAGGCCCACCCGCCAGCGTCATTTCTGTTGATGGGATCGCCCGGACTGGGTCAGTCGAATCAGCAGTAACGACGGCTCAGCCCTTCTTCGGGTCGCGTCCAAGGAGCCGCGCGAACTCGGCCTCGATGGCATCGACCGAGAAGGGATCCAACTCCTTGACAGACTCGGACGCCTTTTCAGGCTCCACCTTGGCTACATCGCTCTTGGCAGGCTCGGCGGCGGGCTCCGGCAGAAGCGGCTTCGCTGGGACTGCGGCAGCGGGAGCCTCGACGGGCTCTGGCTTCGACGCCGCCGCCGCTGGCGGGACGTCGGCCGGTTTCGCGACCGGCGGTGGCACGTTCTCCGCGCGCTTCGGCTCCGGTGCAGGGAACGGCGGCTGGACAGGCGCGGGCGGCGGCAGATTGATCGCTGCCGGCTTCGGCTCGCTGGGGCGCGCGTCTGTCGCCTTTGGCTTGAGTCCGAGGGCCGCTTCGAGCTCGGCTTCCATATCGAGCATCGATTGGGGCTTTGTCGGTGCGGAGACCGGCGCGGACGCGGGCTCGGGCATTTTGGGCGGCGCGACAGTCGGCGGCATGATAGTCTTGGGTTCGACCGGCATCGGCGCGACGGCCTTGGGCTGCACCGGCACAGGCGCCGCGGGCTTGAGCTCCTCGGCCGGGCCCGCATTAGCCGGCTTGGGCGGGGACATGATCGGCTTTGCCGGCGGGGTCGCCACCGAAGCGGGAGCCTGTGCGGGCTCGCCAAGTGCCGCATCATGAAGATTGGCGGACCGGACCGCCGAGAAGGGCCGCTTCAACGCCGCTTCCAGCTGGCGCGTCATATCGTCGAGCTCGCCCGGGCTGACGGCCGGCGCCGGCGCGTGTTCGCGCGCGAAGCTCGGCGCTAGGCCAGGCAACGGCGGAGTGGGGTTTGCAAGGGGCTGCGTTGGAGCTTTGGTCGGGGCAATCGCCTCGAGGCCCAGCGCGGCGGCAAAGCCCGCGCTGGCAGCGGAGGCCGTCTCGACAGGGACCTGAACCGGTCGCATCGGCACTGCCGGCAGAAGCTCGGTCGGCTCCTGAGCCGCCACGCTGCGCCGCAGCTCCTCGCCCGCGCGCAGCGCCGGCTCGCTCGGCGGCACCAATGTCTCGAAAGGCGGCAGCGGGCGATCCTGAGGCGCGGCCTCGTTGAAAATCGGCGTCGTCGAGCGCGAGCCGCCACGCACGATATGGCTCTCGACGACGACATCGGACGCGCCGCCCACCATCAGCAGGTGTTCGACATTGTCGCGCCGGATCAGGATGAGTTGGCGCTGCCTGTCGAGGTCGTAGGTATCGACAACGCCGAGTCGCGGCTGGCGCTGGCGTCCCCCGGCTTGTCCTGGCACCCGCAGTCTCCCGCCCTGGATCTGCCGCACGACGAGACCAAGCAGCGCGAGAAGCACCAGGATCACCACCGAGGCGACGATCACCTTCTGCGCGGTCGTCAGTTCCATTCCGAACAAGCTCTGCAAGGTACGCCCTCATCTCGCGACGGCTGTCCCGGATCGGTATCCGACCGGGAAGTTTCGCCCAAGGTTCAACACCTTGCCTATAGCACATGGCTTTCCCGATCGGGAAACGTGGTGAACGCGTGGTTAACGCGTTCCGCGAAACATCCACACCTTAACTCTCCGTTAACCATGAACCCGGCAAGAATTGCCCAGTGATGCGGGTCCGACGGCCCGCCCCTCTCGGGAGCCGATGCCATGGCGAATGACGGAGCGAGCATCGGCGGCGGTCTTCTGCAGGCGCTGAAGACGCGCATGCATTACCAGCAGGCACGCCAGAAGGTGCTGGCGGAGAACGTCGCCAACGCGGACAGCCCCGGCTTCCGCCCGGTCGATCTCAAGGCCCCGAAGGCCGACGGCGGCTTGGGCGTTTCCTTGGCCCGCACCAGCGCCGGCCATATGAGCCTCTCCGGCGGCAATGGCGGCTTCGACAACACTGGCGCCCCGCGCTTCGAGACGACGCCGAACGGAAACGCGGTCAGTCTCGAGGACGAGATGATGAAAGTCGCCCAGAACCAGTCCGATTATCAGCTCGCCGCCTCGCTCTACAGCAAGGGCCTCGGGCTGATGAAGATCGCCATCGGCCGAAGCAGCGGTTGAAGGAGCGCCTCATGGACCTGATCAAGAGCATCGCGGTTGCAGCGTCAGGCCTGCGTACCCAGTCCGGGCGCATGCGGGTCATCGCCGAGAATATCGCCAACGCCGATTCCGGCCCCGAACGCGCGGGCGCGGACCCCTACCGCCGCAAGGTGGTCAGCTTCGAGCGCCATCTCGACCGCGGACTCGACGCCCAGCTGGTCGCGCTCGGCAAGGTCCAGCGCGATCCGAGTGCCTTCAGGACCAAGCACGAGCCGGGCAATCCGGCCGCCGACGCCAATGGCGACGTCAAGATGCCGAACGTCACCCAGCTCGTCGAGATGGTCGACATGCGTGAGGCCCAGCGCAGCTACGAGGCCAACCTCAACCTGATCTCCTCCACCCGGCGGATGATCCAGCGCACCATCGACATCCTGCGCGCCTGACGCGCCTCCAGAAGGAGACTTAAGCCATGGCCACGCCGAGCTTCGCCGCAGGAGCCTACGCCAACATCAAGGGCATGGGCGCCGGCAACCTGATGCGCAAGCCGCCGATGAGCGGCGCAAGCGAGACCGGCGGCGCGGACTTCTCCGCCATGCTCGGCAAGGCGCTCGACGCCACCGCCGAGGCTGGCCGCAAGGCGGATATGCAGACCGCAAGCGTCGCGGCCGGCCGCGCCGATGTGGTGGATGTCGTGACCGCCGTCGCCGAGAGCGAGACCGCGATCCAGACACTGGTCGCCGTGCGCGACAAGGTGATCGCGGCCTACGAAGAAATCATGCGGATGCCGGTCTGACGGAACGGATACGCATCATGACCTCCGGAGCCATTCTCGATTTCGCTCGCGACGGCATCGTCACCTTTCTCAAGGTCGGCGGGCCTCTGATGGCGATCGCGCTCGCCGTCGGCCTCGTCGTCTCGCTGCTGCAGGCGCTGACCCAGATCCAGGAGCAGACGCTCGTCTTCGTGCCCAAGCTTCTTGCCGTTTTCGCCGGGCTGCTGTTGCTTCTTCCGTTCATGGGAGACGCGCTTGCAGGCTATATGGGGCGGGTCGCCGTGCGAATCGCCACGGGCGGATGATCCTGCCGCAGTCGCTGCCGGCCCTTTCCGGCTGGGGCGACACGCGGCGCCCGTCCTGGCGCGGAACCGGCCCCGGCCCGATGCAGATCGCGATCCTGCCCCAGATCGGTGCGCTGTTCGTGCTGGTCTTCGCGCGCGTCGGCACCATGGTGATGCTGATGCCGGGCATCGGCGAACGCTTCATCTTCTCCCGTGCGCGGCTCTCGCTCGCCTTCTTCATTGCGCTCGTCATTTTGCCAATGGCACGCCCGTCCCTGCCGATCCCGCAGGATCTCGGCGCTCTCGTGACGCTGCTCGTCGGCGAAGTTCTGATCGGCCTGATTATCGGTGTCTGCGCGCGGCTGGTCATGGCCGCGCTGCAGACCGCCGGCACCATCGTCGCCCAGGCCATGGGGCTGGGCTACGCCATGACGGTGGACCCCACCGGCGGGGCGCAGAACCCCTCGATCGGCAACTTCCTGACGATGCTCGGCATCACGCTGGTGCTGACCAGCGATCTGCATCACCTCGCCATCGCCGCGATCCATGAGAGCTACCGGCTGCTGCCGCCGGGTGGCGCGCCCGATCTTACCGATGTCATGACGCTGGCTGTCCGCTCCGCGGCGCAAGGCTTCGCCATCGCGGTGCAGATCTCGGCGCCCTTCATCGTCTTCGGGCTGCTGTTCAATCTGGGGCTGGGCGTGCTGGCTCGCATGATGCCTCAGCTGCAGGTCTTCTTCCTCGCTGTGCCGGCCTCGATCTTCGGTGGCATGTTGATGCTCGTCGTCGTGCTCGGCGTCATGATGAGCGTCTTCACGAACGACCTCGGCACCTTCCTGCGCCAGTTCTCGGGAGGCTGACGGGCCATGTCCGAGGAAGCTGACAAGGAAGACAGGACAGAAGACCCGACCCAGCGAAAGCTGGAGCAGGCCACCGAGAAGGGCGACGTTCCCAAATCACAGGAGATCGGCACGTTTTTCGTGCTCTGCGGCTTCACGCTGGCTTTGCTGGTGTCGGCCGGCTGGGCAGCGGGGGACGCGATGGTCTCGTTGCGCTCCTTCCTGATGAACGCTCACCAGATTCCTGCCGATGGCGCCGGCTTCATGCTGGTCACGCGTCAGGGCGTCATCACCGGTTTCATGGCGCTGGGCATGCCGTTCGCCTTCATCCTTTGCGCCGGGCTGGCCGGTGCCATGCTGCAGCACAAGCCGCTGTGGACCTTCGAACCGCTGATGCCGAAATTCGACCGGATCAACCCGTTTTCGGGGATGAAACGGCTGTTCGGCAAGGAGGCCTGGGTCAACTTCGCCAAGGGACTCGCCAAGACCGGGCTGATCGGCATGGTTGTCTGGATCACGCTCTGGAACCAACACGACCGCATGGAGAACTTCGCCGAGATGGATGTCTCGGCGCTGATGCCGGCGACATTGTCGCTGGCGATCCGACTGATGGGCGCGGTGCTCGGGCTGTTCGCGATCATCGCAATCGGCGATTTCGTCTGGCAACGCTTCTCCTGGTACCAGCGCCAGAAGATGACCAAGCAGGAGATGAAGGAGGAGTTCAAGAACTCCGAGGGCAATCCCGAGGTCAAGGCGAAGCTGCGCCAGATCCGCGCCAGCCGCGTGCGCAAGCGCATGATGGCTGCCGTGCCGAAGGCCACCGTCATCATCACCAACCCGACCCACTTCGCCGTCGCGCTGCAATACGAGCCCGGCATGGCCGCGCCGCTCTGCCTTGCAAAGGGCGTCGACACGATCGCCCTGAAGATCCGCGAGGTCGCCGGCGAACACCGCGTCCCGATCGTCGAAAACCCGCCGCTCGCGCGTGCCCTTTACGCAACTGTCGACATCGACGGAGAAATTCCTGTCGAACACTACAAGGCGGTGGCGGAAGTCATCGGATACGTCTTGCGCCTGAAGGGCCGGCGCGCCTAACTCGACCATAGGGACAAATGATACGCCGCCGGGCAGAGCATCAGGCTAGGAAGGGGAAGCCACTTCTTAGGGAATCTGGTGTTGAGACAAAGGACTTGATCGCGGTTTCACGTCCTTCAGGACGCGTGGCGATGAAGGCAGCCAGGAAACGGGTTTGACCGCAATGAGCGGAAGCACGGCCACCAGCGCGATCGACCGGTCCGACAAGCCCGGCCATATCGGGCTCATCCTGCTCGTCGCCGGCCTGTTGGTCGGCGCGGCGATCGGACTCGGATTCCTCGCCAACGAATGGGCGCAGCCGCTGATCCTCGGCCTGCTCGCCTTGCTTTCGGTCGTCGGTGTCTTCGGCCTGTTCGCCTATGCGATCGGCCTCGTCCAGTTCGCAGGCCGCGCCGCGCGCAACGATCTGACCAAGCTCGTCGTGGACGGCGCCGACGACGGCATCGTCGTCACCGAGGGCGAAAACGACATCGTCTATGCCAACGAAACCTATCTGCGGCTGGCGGGCGCCACCGGCGCCAACGATCTCAAGCCGGTCGGGCGCCTGCTGACCGGGCGCGCCGACGTCTCGGAAGCGATCTACCGGCTCGCCACTGCCGCCCGCGAGCATCGCCGTCTGGTCGAGGAGGTTCGGCTGGAGCCGGCCCTGAGCGGACGCGGCGAGGTCGGCTGGTATCGCGTCCGCGTCTCGCCCGTTCGGCGCGAGAACGCCACCGCCACGCTCTGGACCGTGTCCGACATCACGCCGGAGCGCGAGCGTCAGGAAAACGCCTTCCAGGAGCTCCAGCACGCGATCGACTATCTCGACCATGCACCGGCCGGCTTCGTCTCGATCGATGCCGACGGTGAAGTCTCCTATCTCAATGCGACGCTGTCCGGCTGGCTCGATTTCGACCTTGCTCGCTTCGGCTCCGGCGGGCTTCAGCTCGACGATATCTGTACCCCGGCCGCCGCTGCGCTTGTCCAGGCGATCCGCGGCCAGCCCGGTGACGTCCGGATCGAGATCCTCGACGTCGATTTAAAACGCCGCAACGGCGCCCTGCTGCCGGTGCGGCTGCATCATCAGGTCGCTTTCGGGCAGGATGGCCGCGCCGGCCCCTCCCGCACGCTCGTCCTTAACCGCACCGCCGGGGAAGCGGGCGCCGACAGCGGCAGCGACGCCGAGGTCCGTTTCGCGCGGTTCTTCCATTCGACCCCGATGGCAATCGCGACTGTCGACAAGACAGGCGCCATCCTGCGCTCCAACGCGGCCTTCGCCCGACTGACCCCGGCCGGCATCAAGGCGGCGGGCATCCAGAACCTGGTGACGCCCGGCTCCGGCCTGGACAAGGCGCTGGTCGAGACGATGGAGGGCCGCTCCGCCTCAGCGCCGCTCGACGTTTCGCTCGCAGGCGAGGACGGCCGCTCGGCCAGGCTCTACCTCTCCCCGGTCGCAGCGAGCGAGGATGGCGACGGCGAGCGCGCCATCGTCTACGCGCTGGAAACCACTGCCGAGCGCAAACTGCGCGACAACATGGACCAGGCCGGCAAGATGCAGGCTGTCGGCCAGCTCGCCGGCGGCATCGCGCACGACTTCAACAACGTGCTGCAAGTCATCATCAACGCATCCGAATTTTTGCTGGCGAGCCACCGTCCGACTGACCCGTCCTTCCCGGACATCATGCAGATCAAGCAGAACGCCTACCGCGCTGCCGCCCTTGTCCGGCAGCTGCTCGCGTTCTCGCGCCGCCAGACCCTGCGCCCGCAGGTGCTGGAACTTGGAGAGGTCCTGTCGGATCTCTCGCTGATGCTGAAACGGGTCGTTGCCGACAAGGTCACGCTCGACGTCCGCCAGGGCCGCGACCTGTGGCCGGTCAAGGCCGATCTCGGCCAGCTCGAGCAGGTCATCGTCAACCTCGCGGTCAATGCCCGCGACGCGATGCCCAATGGCGGCAAGCTCGCCGTGCGCACCCGCAACGTGGCCCGCGAAGATTGCGCCTCCTTCGCGCATGAGGCGCTGCCGATCGACGATTATGTGCTGCTCGAGGTCGAGGATAGCGGCACCGGCATCGCGCAGGAGCATCTCGACAAGATCTTCGAGCCCTTCTTCACCACCAAGGAGGTTGGCAAGGGCACCGGCCTCGGCCTTTCGATGGTCTACGGCATCGTCAAGCAGACCGGTGGCTTCGTCTTCGTCGACTCGACCGTCGGCAAGGGCACGGCGTTCCAGATCTTCCTGCCGCGGCATGTGCCGAGCGCCGAGGAGATTGCCGCTGAGGCCGCGGCCAAGGAAGCGCCGAAGAAGCTCGCGGCTGACCATACCGGCGCCGGCATTATTCTGCTGGTCGAGGACGAGGACGCGGTGCGCGCGCTCAACGCCCGCATGCTGGTTTCGCGCGGCTATACCGTTCACGAGGCGGCATCGGGCGTCGAGGCGCTGGACATCTTCCTGCAGAATGACGGCCGAATCGACCTCGTCGTTTCCGACGTAGTGATGCCCGAGATGGACGGCCCCACCCTCCTCGGGGAGCTTCGCAAGCGCAATCCCGACACCAAGGTCGTCTTCGTCTCCGGCTATGCCGAAGAAGCGTTCCGCAAGAACCTGCCGGAAGGCGAGAGCTTCCAGTTCCTTCCCAAGCCTTTCACGATGAAGCAGCTGGTGGAGACGGTGAAGGCCGCCATGGGCTGACGCCAGGCAGGAACTCGATGAAACGCTGCGAAACGGCCGTCTTTCCCGGGCGGCGCGAGGTGGCGGCGTGAGCCCCGGGGCCAGGATAGAGGCCGCACGAGACCGCTCGACGGGTTACCGCTGGCGACCCGACCCCGGCCGCCAGGCTCTCCTGACACAAACTGACATGGAGAACAAAAAAAGAACTTGCTGACAGGAACAAAGCATGACCATTCTGGTGTCAAGACGCATTGTGATGTCCCCGTCACGCTGCCATAAGGAGCCGAACACGTGAATCAAGCGAATCTCAAGCTCGTGGAAGGCTCCTCGATGGACAAGACCAAGGCGCTCGATGCAGCGCTCTCCCAGATCGAGCGCGCCTTCGGCAAGGGCTCGATCATGCGGCTGGGCAAGAATGCGCCGTCGATCGAGATCGAGACCATTTCTACCGGCTCGCTCGGGCTGGATATCGCCCTTGGCGTCGGCGGACTCCCTCGCGGCCGCGTCATCGAGATTTATGGCCCTGAATCCTCCGGCAAGACGACGCTCGCGCTGCACACCATTGCCGAGGCCCAGAAGAAGGGCGGCGTCTGCGCCTTCGTCGATGCCGAGCATGCGCTCGATCCGGTCTATGCCCGCAAGCTCGGCGTGAACCTCGACGACCTCCTGATCTCGCAGCCCGACACCGGCGAGCAGGCGCTGGAAATCACAGACACGCTCGTTCGCTCCGGCGCCATCGACGTGCTCGTCATCGACTCGGTCGCGGCCCTGACGCCGCGCGCCGAGATCGAGGGCGAAATGGGCGATGTCCAGCCCGGCCTGCAGGCGCGTCTGATGAGCCAGGCGCTGCGCAAGCTCACCGCCTCGATCTCGCGCTCGAACTGCATGGTGATCTTCATCAACCAGATTCGCATGAAGATCGGCGTGATGTACGGCTCGCCCGAGACCACGACAGGCGGCAACGCGCTCAAGTTCTACGCCTCGGTTCGCCTCGACATCCGGCGCATCGCGACTTTGAAGGATCGTGAGGAGGCGACCGGCAACCAGGTTCGCGTCAAGGTCGTCAAGAACAAAGTCGCGCCGCCCTTCAAGCAGGTCGAGTTCGACATCATGTTTGGCGAGGGCATTTCCAAGGTCGGCGAACTGATCGACCTCGGCGTCAAGGCCGGCATGGTGGAGAAGGCTGGCGCCTGGTTTTCGTTCGACAGCCAGCGTCTTGGCCAGGGCCGCGAGAACGCCAAGACCTTCCTCAAGAACAATCCCGATATGGCCGCCAAGATCGAGGCGACGATCCGTCAGAATTCGGGGCTCGTGGCCGATCGCATTCTGGATGAGGCGGCACCGACCGCCGACGATCTCGATGAAGGCGAAGCCTGAGCCTCGCGCATCGATGCTGAACCCGAAGGGCGGCCTCGCGGCCGCCCTTTTCTTTGCCGCCGAGATCGCCCCCTCGAACCGGCCGCCAGCTTTCTGGACAGGCGCCGGCCGCCTGACTAGAACCGGTCCTTCCCGCCGGGCTCACCCGGCTTGTGCCTGATTGTAGAGCCCAGATAGCGATGAGCGGCGTCAACGAGATCCGGTCGACCTTCCTCGACTACTTCAAGTCAAACGGCCATGAGATCATGCCGTCGAGCCCGCTCGTGCCGCGCAACGATCCGACGTTGATGTTCGCCAATTCGGGCATGGTGCAGTTCAAGAACATCTTCACCGGCCAGGAAAAGCGTCCTTCCGCCCGCGCCACTACCGCCCAGAAATGCGTCCGCGCCGGCGGCAAGCACAACGACCTCGACAATGTCGGCTACACCGCTCGTCACCACACCTTCTTCGAGATGCTCGGTAACTTCTCCTTCGGCGACTATTTCAAGGAGCAGGCGATCACCCATGCCTGGACCCTGATCACGCGCGAATTCGGCCTGCCCAAGGACAAGCTTCTGGTCACGGTCTATTCCGAGGATGACGAGGCTCACGGCCTCTGGAAGAAGATCGCCGGGCTGACCGACGACAAGATCATCCGTATCCCGACCTCGGCCAATTTCTGGCGTATGGGCGACACCGGCCCATGCGGCCCCTGCTCGGAAATCTTCTACGACCATGGCGACCACATCTGGGGCGGCCCGCCCGGGTCCCCGGAAGAGGACGGCGACCGTTTCATCGAGATCTGGAACCTCGTCTTCATGCAATATGAGGAAGCGGCGGGCGGCGTTCGCACCGACCTCCCTCGTCCCTCGATCGATACCGGCATGGGCCTGGAGCGCGTCGCGGCGGTCCTTCAGGGCACGCACGACAATTACGAGATCGACCTCTTCCGTGCCCTGATCGGAGCCATCGCCGATTTCACGTCGGTCGACCCCCATGGCCCGATGAAAGCCAGCCACCGCGTCATCGCAGACCATCTGCGCTGCTCGGCCTTCCTGATCGCCGATGGCGTGCTGCCGTCCAACGAGGGGCGTGGCTATGTGCTGCGCCGTATCATGCGCCGCGGCATGCGCCATGCGCAGCTCCTCGGGGCAAAGGATCCGCTGATGCACAGGCTCGTGCCGGCGCTGACGCGCGAGATGGGCCGCGCCTATCCCGAGCTGCTACGCGCCGAGGCCTTGATCACCGAGACGCTGAAGCTGGAGGAAACCCGCTTCCGCACCACGCTCACGCGCGGGCTTTCTCTGCTCGACGAGGCGTCGAAGGAGCTGACCGCCGGTCAGAGCCTGAAAGGCGACGTCGCTTTCACACTCTACGACACTTATGGCTTCCCGTTGGATCTGACCCAGGACGCGCTGCGCGCCCGTGAGATCACCGTCGATGTCTCGGGCTTCGACGCGGCGATGCAGCAGCAGAAGGCCAAGGCGCGTGCCGCATGGTCCGGCTCCGGCGAGGCCGCGACCGAGACGCTCTGGTTCCCGCTGCGCGACAAGCTCGGCGCCACCGAATTCCTCGGCTACGACACGGAGAGCGCCGAAGGCGTCGTCACCGCTCTGATCCGGGACAATGCGGAAGTCGCCTCGCTTAAATCCGGCGAAACGGGCCTGATGCTGGTGAACCAGACGCCGTTCTATGGCGAATCCGGCGGTCAGGTCGGGGATGCCGGGATCGCTCGGGCGCCGGGCCTCGTGGTGACCATCTCCGATGTTCAAAAGAAGCTGGGCGATGTCTTTGCCCATAGCGTCACCGTCAAGGAGGGCGAGCTTTCGCTTGGCCAGGCGGTCGAGCTGAGCGTCGACCACGATCGCCGCACTGCCATCCGCGCCAATCACTCGGCGACGCATCTGCTGCATGAGGCCCTGCGCCTCGTCCTCGGCGATCATGTCGCGCAGAAGGGTTCGCTGGTTTCTCCCGATCGCCTGCGCTTCGACTTCTCGCACCCCAAGCCGATCAGCTCCGAGGAGCTGCGCGAGGTCGAGGAGATCGCCAATGCGATTGTCCTGAGAAACGAACCGGTCACCACCCGTCTGATGAGCGTTGACGAGGCCATCGCATCGGGAGCCCGGGCGCTCTTCGGCGAAAAATATGGCGACGAGGTTCGCGTGGTGGCGATGGGCACGAACCCTGCCGGCCGGGCTTATTCGGTCGAGCTTTGCGGCGGCACGCATGCCGCTCGCACCGGGGATATCGGGCTCGTCAGCGTTGTCGGTGAAGGCGCGGTCGCGGCTGGTGTGCGCCGGCTCGAGGCGATGACGGGCCATGGCGCCCGTCTGCGCCTCAACGAAGATTCGCGCCTGCTCGACGGTCTGGCGAGCCTGTTGAAGGTGCCCGCTTCCGAGGCCGGGAACCGTCTTGCCGCGCTGATCGAGGAGCGCCGCAAGCTCGACCGCGACTTGACCGACGCCCGCAAAAAGCTGGCGATGGGCGGCGGTGGCGAGGCGGGCGACCCGATCCGCGAGATCGGCGGAGCCAGGCTTCTGGCGCGCGCCGTCACCGGCATCGAGATGAAGGATCTGAAAAGCCTCGCGGACGAAGCCAAGGGCCGCGTCGGCTCCGGTGTCGTCGTTATCGTCGGCGTCGCCGATGACGGCAAGGCGGGCGTCGTCGTCGGCGTCACGCCCGACCTGACGGAGCGCTTCGACGCGGTCGCCTTGGTGCGCGTCGCCTCCGAACAACTCGGCGGCAAGGGCGGCGGCGGGCGGCGCGATATGGCTCAGGCCGGCGGCCCGGATGGCAGCAAGGCGGAGGCCGCGCTCGAGGCCGTCGCTGCCGCAATGGGCTAATGACAGGTCAGGGTACCGGCTGCCATGCGGCTCCTCTCACGCGCCGCGTGGTCGTTCTGACGGCGGCCCTGTGGTCTGCCTCTGCCCTTGCCCAACCGAAAAAGCCGGCTCCAACCGTCGCTCCGAGGATGTCGGCAGCCCGCACCATCATGGCCGGCGCGCCGCTCAGTGTCTTCCTGACGAGCCCGCCTGCTGGAGCGAGGCTGGCGATCGCCAGACCGGACGACCCGGCCGACAGGGCGATCGTCGTGCTGCAAGACACAACGACGGTGCCGGTTTTGCAGACGCCCGGTGTGGCGGGCGCCTTTGAACTCCGGTTGATGGTAGATCGCGACGGCTCCCCAACAATCGAACTCAGGCAACCGCTCTCGACGACAGAACCGGCTGCAACCTTGGCAGCGCCCGATCGCGGCCGCCGCGGCAAGCCTGTGCCGATCCGCGCCATCGGCCCCAATGGCGAGCGGGACAGGGTGATGATCGCTCTCCCGAATGCACCAGCCGATGCTGACGGACCGCATTTTTTCCCGGCGGAAAACGCGGAAGCGACGCTGGAAGCGCCGGAGCAGCCTGGGGCCTACGAACTGCGCTACGTCCTGGATGCTCCGGTCAGCGGCCTGCGCGTCATCGCAAGGCGCCCGCTGATCGTGGAATGAGCGGCCGGCGGACTTTCAGCCCTGCCCTGTCCCGTCGCGCTGCTTCAGCAACGCGTCCAGCGCGTCCTGCTGCTCGTTCAGCCGTTCCGCAATCGACTCCTCCGTGCCAGCCCCGGACGCTCCTGCGGCCTGCTCCATCAGGTCGGAGATATTGTTGCGGATGAGCGCGATCCGCGCGTCGAGGTCCATCTGCGATGCGGTATCGGACATAAGCGTCTCCATGGGTCAGCGATAAAACGGTCTCGCGGTGTCTCGTTAGCCGGCCAGGACAGCCGTTGCGCCGAAATATCTCGCCCGCCCGAACCAGCATTGCGGCGCCTCCTTCAAACGTCGTCTCGCAGCCAACGTTCCGCAGAGATCGTCGCACCAGAGCATCGGACCGAAACGAAGAGACAGATCGCCGCCATGCGCGCGACAGGGCGCGCGGCGATCCAGACGAAAAAGCCCGGCCTTTCGGCCGGGCTCGATGGTCGCGTTGGAACTGGCCGACTTAGGCAGCCATCGCCGTGCGCATGTTGTCGCTGACCTTTTCGAGGAAGCCGGTCGTCGATAGGAACTTCTGGTCGGGGCCGACCAGTAGCGCGAGGTCCTTGGTCATATCGCCGGCCTCGACCGTATCGACCGTGACCTTCTCCAGCAGCTTGGCGAACTTTGCCAGATCCTCGTTGCCGTCGAGCTTGGCGCGATGGCTGAGGCCGCGCGTCCAGGCGAAGATCGAGGCGATCGAGTTGGTCGAGGTCTCGCGGCCCTTCTGGTGCTCGCGATAATGGCGGGTGACGGTGCCGTGAGCGGCTTCCGCCTCGACAGTCTTGCCGTCAGGCGTCATCAGCACCGAGGTCATCAGACCGAGCGAGCCGAAACCCTGCGCCACGGTGTCCGACTGTACGTCGCCGTCATAGTTCTTGCAGGCCCAGACATAACCGCCCGACCACTTCATCGCGGAGGCCACCATGTCGTCGATCAGGCGGTGCTCATAGGTGATGCCGACTTCGTCGAACTTCGCCTTGAATTCAGTCTGGTAGATCTCCTCGAAGATGTCCTTGAAGCGCCCGTCATAGGTCTTGAGAATGGTGTTCTTGGTCGAGAGATAGACCGGGTATTTGCGCAGCAGACCGTAATTCAGCGACGCCCGGGCAAAATCGCGGATCGATTCGTCGAGGTTGTACATCGCCATGGCGACACCAGCCTCGGGAGCCTTGAAGACCTCCTTCTCGATCACGGCGCCATCCTCGCCGACGAACTTGATCGAGAGCGTGCCCTTGCCGGGAAACTTGAAGTCGGTAGCGCGGTACTGGTCGCCATAGGCGTGGCGGCCGATCACGATCGGCTGCGTCCAGCCCGGCACCAGGCGCGGAACGTTTTTGCAGATGATCGGCTCGCGGAAGATCACGCCGCCCAGGATGTTGCGGATCGTGCCGTTGGGCGACTTCCACATCGACTTGAGGTTGAATTCCTTCACGCGCGCCTCGTCCGGCGTGATCGTGGCGCATTTCACGGCGACGCCATGCTTCTTGGTGGCGTTGGCGGCATCGATCGTCACCTGGTCGTCGGTGGCGTCGCGGTTCTCGACGGAGAGATCGTAATATTCCAGCTCGAGGTCGAGATAGGGGAAGATCAGCGTGTCCTTGATCTTCTGCCAGATGATCCGGGTCATCTCGTCGCCATCCATGTCGACGACCGGGTTTGCGACCTTGATCTTGCTCATGCGATGACCCCTGCTCTCTTGCGATAGGACGATCCGAACCCGTCGGCCTTCGCCCGGTTCGCAGCTGGTCGCTTCCTAGAACATCGGGCCGGAAAGTGGAAACCACTTTTCCAAAGCCACGATGCCCGCAGCAAAATGCTGCACTGCCGCAAAATGAGCACCTTCACCGGCCACGTTCCAGTTCCCACTCGCCCCGGACAGAACGAACGCCGTGCCTTTATCCCTTCACTCCGGTCAAACCCGCTTGGTGCCGGCGCTCGTCATGGCTTGGGCCGCTTGTGCACCGATGGGCGCATTCGCCGAACAGGCGGCGCAGGATTTGGCGGTTCAGGAATCGACCATCCAGCCGTTTCAGCAGCTTCCGATCCCGCAAGCCGCGCTCGTCGAGGACGGGGTCTATGGACTGGCTTCCGTACCAGAGCAGGGCGACGCCAGCGCGGTGGTCTTCGATCCCTCGTTGGTTGCCGCAGGCCGGGCCGCAGTCGCCTCGGGCGCCCACCTGAAGGCGCGTTCGGCCATCCCGATCGACATCATCCGCAACGGCTTTGCCTCCCGCGACGATATGGCGACAGCAGACCGGGATCGCTCGGTCGGGTTCAAGCTCGGACAGGACATCTTCTCGCTGTCGACCACCCTGACCAGCCCCGCTCCGCTGGGAGCATCGCGCAATGCCAGCGTCGGCTGGCGTCTGGCACAGCCGGTCTCGTCAGGCAGCGGCCTGATCTGGGGTGTTTCGACGGCGGGAACGAGCTCGACCGGTGCCTCTCCCGAACAGAATGGCGATGCGCTCATCGGCTATAGGCAGAAGTTGCTGCCTCATCTCACGCTCACCTCGCAGCTCGGCGTCAACAGCAACTACGTCTTCGCGCCTGGCGGCGAGTTGCGCTCGGCCCTGACGCCTGAGGTCAAGCTTTCCGTCGATCTTGCAAAGGCGGCGGACCTGCCATGGCAGGCATCGGTCGATCTCGGTCTGGCACGCAAGCTGCCACTGGTCGCCAGCGACTATCAGACCACGGGAACGGCGATGTTTTCGCTGAAATACAAGCTGCAATAGCCCGGGAGCGATCCGCGCTACGCCTCGGCGTCACCGACCGAGCTTGGCCAGCTCCACGGCAACTCGAAGCTCGATATGGCCCAGCACATCGTCGAGGCGGGGGTCGTCGGTTGTTTCACGGCGCAACGCGAGCGCGTTCTTGAGCCGGTCCAGCTCGGACGGCAGGACACGCCCGGACAAGAGCGCCGCCTTGAGCCGATCCAGGCCGTCCAGCAGGTCGTGCCCACGCCGCGCCTGTTTGCGCTTGCGCTCCTGCTGATCCCCATCGGCCTGCACCGCCAGCAAGGTGTCGAGCGGGCCGGCCGTCGCGACACCCGCGCCGCGCGTTGGCGCTTCGCTGTCGGCTGTCGGAAGCGTGAAGGCGGAACCGCCCGTGCGCCTCGCCGAACTTGCCGGGCCGACGTTCGAGACGGGCGCGCGCTGGTCGATCCTGATCATGGCGGCCTCGTGAGGATGGATGGAAGGTGCGCCGGCATGGTTAACGGCCGGTAAACCACCCGGCAGAAACTGCCGCCCCGGCAGGAAAGGCCGTCCGGTTGGCGTGCCCACAAAAGGACACGCCCGGTCCAAACAACTGAAAAACAACATCTTTCAAATGCGAGCGGAATGGCACGCCCCTCGCAAGGCGAAACCGACCGCAGTCACCTTTGGTGCCCAAGAATGTTCCGCAAGCCTGCCCTGACGAAACTGCTGAAGCCGATGGCCGCGATGCTGGCCATGGTCGTCGGCCTGTCGTCGCAGCCGGTCTTCGCTCTTTCCCGCATCAAGGACCTCGCCTCGGTCGAAGGCGTACGCACCAACCAGCTGCTCGGCTACGGCATCGTCGTCGGTCTCAACGGCACCGGCGACACCCTGAACAACGCGCCTTTCACCAAGCAGTCGCTGACCGCGATGCTGGAACGGCTCGGCGTCAACACGCGCGGCGCCAATATGCGCACCGCCAACGTCGCCGCCGTGATGGTGACGGCGAATCTCCTGCCCTTTTCCACCCAGGGCACGCGCATGGACGTGACCGTCTCCGCGATGGGTGATTCCAAGTCTCTCCAAGGCGGCACGCTCCTGGTCACACCGTTGTTGGGCGCCGATGGCGAGGTCTATGCGGTGTCGCAGGGCCCGGTCGCGATCGCCGGTTTCTCGGCCGAGGGCGAGGCCAGCAAGGTCACGCGAGGCGTCCCGACCGTCGGCCGCATCGCCAATGGCGGCGTCGTTGAGCGCGAGATCGATTTCGCCCTGAACAAACTCTCCACCCTGCGGCTCTCGCTGCGCAATCCGGATTTGACGACCGCGCGCCGCGTGGCTGCGGCGATCAACGATTTCATCGGCGGGGATTCCGCCGAGCCGACCGACCCCTCGACCATCGCATTGCAGATTCCGGCGCGCTTCAAGGGCAACATGATCCGGCTGCTCACCGATATCGAGCAGCTCAAGGTCGAGCCGGACCAGCTGGCCCGCGTCGTCATCGACGAGCGCTCCGGCATCATCGTGATGGGCAAAGACGTTCGCGTCTCCACCGTCGCCGTCGCGCAGGGCAACCTGACTGTGACGATCAGCGAGCAGCCCCAAGTCTCGCAGCCCGAGGCTCTTTCGCAGGGCCAGACCGTCGTCACCCCCCGGACCAACGTCAAGGTCGACACGGGCGGCGGCAACAAGCTCGCACTGGTCAAGGAGAGCGTCACGCTCGCCGAACTCGTCGACGGTCTGAACGCTCTCGGCATCGGTCCACGCGACCTGATCTCCATTCTCCAGGCCATCAAGTCGGCCGGCGCCCTCCAGGCCGAAATCGAGGTGATGTGATGACCGCCGCTCTCGCACTTCCCGCCGTCAACCTTGCCATCGGCGTCGCCGGAAAGGTCGTCGATGGCATCGCCAGTGCGCTCGACCCTGCCAAGGCCAAGGCGAAGAAACAGGCCGACGACTTCGAGTCGATGTTTCTCGAGCAGATGACGCAGCACATGTTCTCCGGCGCAGGCGCCGAGGGCCCCCTGGGTCAGAACGGTGCCGGCGGCGATGTCTGGCGCACGCAGCTGACCAATCAATATGCTCAGCAGATCCAGAAATCCGGCGGCATCGGCGTATCCCAGCAGATCATGCGGGAAATGCTGAACATCCAGTCCGGCGGCAAGGACGCGTGAGCATGTCGGCCGCCGAAAGAATCCTCGACGAGCGCCCGCGTATCACAAGCCCCGGAGATGCACGGGCGCTCATCGAAAAGGTGCTTGAGACGCTGGGCACGCTGTCGCATCTCGTCGGTGAGGAAACGGAGCTCGTGCGGGCCGGGCGCCTGCCCGAGGCAATGACGCGCGAGCCGCGCAAAACCGAGCTCGCCGGCATCTATATGCGCGGCGTCGAGCAGGTGAAGCTGAATGCGGTGTCGCTCGCCCGCTTCGCGCCGGAACTGGTGCGGCGCCTGAAGGAAGCTCACCTCGCCTTTCAGATCCTGATCGAGACCAACCAGATCGTGCTGGCAACCGCGCGCGCGGTGTCGGAGGCGGTCATCCGCGATCTCGCGAACGACGCCAACAAGCCGATGCGGCCGGCAGGATACGGCCCGGCCGCTTCGGTAGGCGCCGGACTTTACGCGCGTCCCAATGCCGGCCCGCTCGTCGTGTCGCGCAGGCTTTGACGGCGCGTTTTCCGAGATCGCGGCGGCTGCCATGGCAAGCCTCAACATTTACCTAATTTTCTAACGTCGGATTCAAGTTTCGCTGGCATCCTCGCGGGCGTCGGGTGCCATGCCCGTATCTTGTCTATGTCGACGAGGCGGCGCGACGGGCGCCGTTCGAGCTCCAGAAGGAGTGCAAACATGGATTTCGGCAGCCCCCCGAGGGTCGCGGCTCTCAGCGGCGCGCCGGCGGTCACGCGTTCGGACGTCACGGCCCAGCCCGGCGGCGTCGCCGTCGACCTGCCGCCGGAAAAGACGGTCCAGTCTGCCAGCGCTGGCGGCGCGGTCAAGCTAGATATCGGCCCCGACGCGAGGCGCCAGGTGCGGCCCGACGCACAGCCCTCCCCGCCTGCAAGCGATGCAGTGAAACAGACTGGGCAGGATTCGCTGCAGCGCCGTATCGTGATCGAGCAGAGCACGCACACCGTCGTCACGCAGGTGCGCGATCCGCATACCGGCGACACGATCAACACGATCCCGGACGAGGCCACTCTGAAGCTGCGGCTCTTCGCCCGCGCCATGGCCGAGCGTCGCGACGCCGCAGCTGCATCGACCCCTTCGGTGCAACGAACGGCCTGAGGTTTGAGGAACGTTATCGCCACCTCGCGTGGCGGATTTCGAAAGGCCCGCTCCGAGCGGGCCTTTCTCGTTTCGGCCGCCCGGACCACGCTTAACAGCTCGTTGACCATGGCCGCAGCTGCCGGCCGCTGCCACGCATTCTAGCTCCGAAATTTACCTCTCGTTACGACCCCGCTGCGCAGTGTCCACGGGTCGCGGCCAGGATGGCTACGACGCCAGAAGGCACCATTCCCAGAAGGGTTTCACGCACATGTCCACGATTTCTCTCTCGTCTGGCGTCCGCGCCGCGCTCGGCTCGCTCTCTTCCGTCAAGGCCGACGCCTCGACCTCCCAGTACCGCCTCTCGACCGGCAAGAAGGTCAATTCGGCGGTCGACGATCCGGTTAACTTCTTCACCGCTGCCGGCCTGAACGACCGCGCTTCGGCCCTGACGAAGAACCTCGACGGCATCTCCAACGGCATCCAGACGATCACCGCTGCCTCGCAGGGCATCGACGCGATCACCAAGCTGGTGTCGTCGCTGCAGTCGACCATCAAGCAAGCCCAGGCCGACAACGCCGCCAACCGTCCGACCAAAGCCGGTACTGCTCTTTCGACAGCGGCAGAATCTGCTGCGACCGGCAAGAGCCTCAAGGACACGTCGCTGGACAAGGCGCTCGTGGACGGCAACGCGACGACGACCGACAACGCCGCCACCGCTTCCGCCAACGGTAACATCGGCATCGCCAACACAGCCACCAACCTGGCTTTGACGATCACCGCCGGTAATACGACCTTCACCTCGACCTCGCTGACCGCCACTTCGACGGTTCGCGATCTCGTCAACGAGATCAACAAGTCCGGCATCGCGACCGCCTCTGTCGACGACTCCGGTAAGTTGAACGTCACGGGTTCTGGCTCCGACACGCTGAAGGTCGGACTTGGCGCCGGCACTTCGGCGGCCGCCGCTCTGACCGACGCCCAGACCGGCGGACAGAACACCGCGCTCGGCCTGGCTGCGACGGACTACACCACCGGCGTTTCCGCCTCGGGCAACTCGACCGTCCGCTCGAATCTCGTCAACCAGTTCAACGATCTGACCTCTCAGATCGATCAGCTGGCCAAGGACTCGGGCTTCAATGGCAAGAACCTGCTCACCGGTGATAAGCTCTCGGTTGTGTTCAACGAGAAGACCGGCGCCAACCAGTCGAAGCTCGACGTCCAGGGTCAGACGATTACCTCGGCGAACCTCGGCATCGGCCAGGCTGTCAGCGGAACGGCAACCACCGGCCAGTTCAACATCCAGGACGACGCCTCGCTCTCGACCGCTGCGGACGGGCTGACCAGCGCCCTCACCTCGCTGCGCTCGACCTCCTCGTCGCTCGGCGCCAGCCTTTCGACGGTGCAGACCCGCCAGGACTTCACCAAGAACCTGTCGAACACCCTGACGGCCGGCGCGGACAACCTCGTCTCCGCCGACACCAACCAGGAAGCGGCCAACCTGCTTGCCCTGCAGACCCGCCAGCAGCTGTCCCAGACCGCTCTGTCGCTGTCGAACCAGGCCGACCAGGCGATCCTGCGCCTGTTCTGATCCTTCGTCCGCAGAAGCGGGCAGCCTGCAGAAGCGGGCCGAAGAACCGAAACGGCGGGGCGAAAGCCCCGCCGTTTTCGTATGAGCGACGCCGCATAGCCAACGGCCCGCCCCGTTAACCAATTATTATCCTTAACAAAGCATTTTCGGTCGAGATCAAACCGCAGGCGCCGAATCGCGCCGTAGGGGACCGAACGATGGCTAATCCCATTCTTACCAGCGGCGTCAGGCAGAACCTTCTGACCCTTCAGCAGACCCGCGATCAGCAGTCGGTCATCCAGAACCGGCTCTCGACGGGCAAGAAGGTCAACTCGGCCATCGACAACCCGGTGAACTACTTTACCTCGCTGGGCCTCAGCGACCGCTCGAACGCTCTGACGGGCCTGCTCGATGGGATCTCCAACGGCATCCAGACCATCACGGCTGCCTCCCAGGGCGTCGACGCGATCGCCAAGCTCGTCCAGTCGCTCCAGTCGACGATCAAACAGGCGCAGGCGGATGCTGCCGCGAACCGGCCGACCAAGGTCGGCACCGCGCTCTCTACTGCGGCGGAAGGTGTCGCGACCAACAAAAGCCTGAAAGACGTTACGCTTGACAAGGCGCTGATCGACAACGACGCCACCACGACCAACAACGCCGCTCAGGGCGCCGGCGCGGGAACGCCCGCAGGCTCTACGGCCAACGGCAACATCGGCATCGCCTCCACGACGACGAACCTCGCGCTGACCATCACGGCCGGCAACACGACGTTCACCTCGACATCGCTGGGCCCGACCGCGACGGTGCGGGACCTCGCCAACGAGATCAACAAGTCGGGTATCGCCACCGCCTCGGTCGACGACTCCGGAAAATTAAACATTACCGGCAACGGCTCCAGCACCCTCAAAGTCGGTCTCGGCGCCGGCACCTCGGCCGCCGCTGCCCTGACCGACGCCCAGGCTGGCGGCCAGAACGCCGCCGTCGGCCTTGCCGCCACAGATTATACGACCGGCCTCAGCGCAACCGGCAGTTCGACGGTTCGCTCGAACCTGATCAGTCAGTTCAACAGCCTGACGAGCCAGATCGATCAGCTCGCCAAGGATGCCGGGTATAACGGCAAGAACCTGTTGTCGGGCGATCTGGTGTCGATCGTCTTTAATGAGAAGACGGGCGCCAATCAGGCCAAGCTCGATGTCCAGGGCCAGACCATCACCTCGGCCAATCTCGGCATCACCCAGGCTGTCAGCGGCACGCCGGTTACCGGCCAGTTCAACATTCAGGACGACACCTCGCTGAACAATATGGCGGATACGCTGACCGGAGCGCTGACCTCGCTGCGGTCAATCTCCTCCACGCTCGGCTCCAACCTCTCGGTCGTGCAGACCCGTCAGGATTTCACCAAGAACCTGGCGAACACGCTTACCACCGGCTCGGACAATCTCGTCGCAGCGGATTCGAACGCCGAAGGCGCCAGCCTGCTCGCGCTCAACACCCGCCAGCAGTTGTCCCAAACCGCGCTGTCGCTGGCCAACCAGGCCGACCAGGGCGTGCTGCGGCTCTTCCAGTAAGCCGCAGCAAGACACCCWCTCCTCCCGCCAGAAGGCTAAGGTCAGATATGGCTCTCAAGGTCGAGCTCAAGCCGCGTGAACGGATCATCGTCGGCCAGGTGGTGATCCGCAACGACGAGCAGCGCACGCGCTTCTTCATCGAGGGCGACGCCCCGATCCTGCGCGAGAAGGACATCCTCACCGCGACGACGTCGGACACCCCGGCGAAGAAAATCTATTTCGCGATCCAGCTGATGTATCTGGCGCAGGATCCGACGCATCAGCACGAAATGTTCTTCACGCTCGTGCGCGAATTCGTTGAGGCCGCGCCGAGCGCTCTGCCGCATATTCACGAGATCAATAACCGCATTTTAAGTGGCGACCTCTACAAGGCTTTGAAGGCAGCCAAGAAGCTGATCGTCTACGAAGCGGATCTGATCGAGCATGCAAAACGCGTTTAACGCCTACGCCGCCGCCGCCAAGACCGCTCAGTCCGTCGTCACGCCGAGAGATCTCGAAGCCTCGCTCCTGATCAAGGCCGCGACCCGGCTCCAGATCGTTTCCGACGACTGGGAGGTCCGCAAGCGCGAGCTGGACGAGGTGCTGACCTATAATCGGCGGCTCTGGATGCTGCTGGTGACCGCTGTGACGGCGGAGGACAACCCCCTCCCCGTCGGCATCAAGCAGAACATCCTCGCGCTGGCGAACTTCATCTTCAACCACACGATCCAGTTGACGATCGCCCCGCAGGCCCAGGGCCTCGGCGTGCTGATCGGCATCAACCGCGACATCGCCGCCGGCCTGCGCGGTCGCTGAAACCCGCCTTCTGATACGAAATAAAAACGCCGCCCTGATCCGGGCGGCGTTTTTCGTTTGCGGCAACCGATCAAACGCGACGGCTGTCAGAGGTAGCTGGTCAGCGTCAGCTTCGAGAGCATCGCGGTGACCTGGTAGCTCGCCTGCAATTGGGTTTGCAGCGAGAGGATCTGCGTCGCGACCTCCTCCGTCGATACGTTCTGGACGTTGCCGAGCGTGGTCGTCAGATAATCCTGGGTGCTCTGGTGGCGCGTCTTGGCGGCGTCCATCGCGGTCTGCGCCGCGCCCATTTCCGTAATGACCTCGGTCGGGTTCTGGGTCGTGCCCCCGAAGCCGAGCTTGTCGTTCACCCGCGCCGCCATCGCGTCGTAGCGAGCCTGAGAGTTCGGATCGCTGGCCGGAAACGTCTCAGCCGACATGATCGCAAACTGTGCCAGCCCAACCTGGAACACCTGCTCGTTGGCGCGCGCGCCGACCCCGACCCGCTGTCCCTGATCGACCTGGACCGTCGAAGTACTCCGCGCCGGGTCGGAACCGTCATCGCCCTTGTACCAGATCACCGTCGCCGTGGCGGCCGCGCCCGTATTGGCCGGCGCGGCGGTCGCGGGTGCAAATGGAGGGCCGGGCACGCGCTTGGGCGGATTTGTGGTGCTTCCAGCGAAGAAGTCATTGGCCGCCACTTGCGAAGAGGCGGCCGACAGCGTGGTCTGCGCCTCAGTTCCAAGGGCGCTGGTGATGGCGGCCCGCAGATTGGCCGCCGTCGCATTGGCGTCGGCCCCGATCTCGAAGGTGCTGGACGATGAGCCGTTCGAGCCGGAAGCCCGCGCCGTCAGCGTGATCTTGGTCGTCGTGCCGTCCGGCAGGTTGAGGCCGACCGTCAGCGTGTCGCCCGCAAGCGGCTGGCCCGTCACGTTGATCGCGACATCGGCAGGCGGGCCTGCGTTCAGGGCCGCCGTAATCGCCGTCCCGGTCGCGGTCGCAGTGGAGAGCTTGAAGCCATAGGGATGAACAGTCGCCTCTTCCGCAATGGTCGCGCTCGTTCCGGTGCCGGCGGCGGTGAGCCGACCGAGCCCCGAGCCGAGATCGGCCTGGCGCCGCTCGTCGATCAGTTGCTTGACGCCGGCTTTGCCCGCGCCGTCGCCATTCATGATCTCGTCGAAGCTCGCCGTCGGCTCGACATCCGAGGTCTTGCCCGAGAACAGGTAACGGCCATTGACCGACGTGTTCAGAATGTCGAGCGTCTGCTTGATCTTGTCGGTTGCGAGCACCTGCGGCCCCGTCTGCCCGGTCGAGCTCGGCAGATAGGTGTTCGCCGTCATGTTGTTGCGGCTGTCGGTCGCAAGCTTCGCAAAGCTGCTGACCCCATCCGACATCAACTTGAGATTGGTACTGGAGAGCTGGATGCCGTCCAGCCAGGAATCCAGCGTCGAGATCTTGGCGTTGAGGTCGAGGCTGACAGTGCGGTCGCTGCCAAGCCCGCCATAGCTGGTGCTCTTCTCTTTAGTGGCAAGCTGGCGCTGCAGATCGTCGAACTGCGCGCGCTGACCGACGAAGCTGGCGCCGCTGACGGCCCGATAGGCTCCACTGCCATAGGAATTTATGGTCATCGCGACCTCACACTCTCATCAGCACGTCCATCATCTCCTTGACCGTGGAGATGATGCGGGCGTTGGCGGCATAGGCGTTCTGCAGCTCGATAAGCTGCGACATCTCCTGGTCGACGCTGACCTGGGACGTTGCCTGGAAGCGGCTCTGGATCGCGGCAAGCGCGACCTGCTGGCCTTGATCGAGGCTTTTGGCGGTCTCGACGGCCTGTCCTTGCGAGGAGACGACGCGCTTCACATAGGCCGAAACCGACATGTTCGAGCTGGCATTGCTGCCGTCGAGCCCGACCGCGTTGGTGAAGGAGCGCTGGCTCTGCGTCAGCCGCTGCAACATCAAC
This sequence comes from Allobosea sp. P5_A5, assembly GCF_056400625.1. Taxonomy (NCBI): domain Bacteria; kingdom Pseudomonadati; phylum Pseudomonadota; class Alphaproteobacteria; order Hyphomicrobiales; family Alloboseaceae; genus Allobosea; species Allobosea sp. P5_A5. The sequence goes on along the minus strand of NZ_JBFUKY010000002.1, from coordinate 525,701 downwards.
TGCGAGCGTGTCGCGTCGCCCTGGGCGGTGGTCGGCGTGTAGGTCGTCAGCAGGGACCGGTCGGCGACCAGCCCGGGATTGACGGTGATGCGGCCGGCATAGCCGATCGCCTGCGATCCGCCGTCGTAGGAGCCCGTGAATGCCTTCGAGGCCGAACCATCGACGAAGAAAGGCAGCTCGGGCGTGCCGCCGACGGACGAAAGGGCCGTAGCCGTCGGCCGGGCGGTCAGGCCCGTGACGTCGCGCGTGCCGGCCGCGCCATCATCGAGGATCTGAAGCGTCGAGCCGCTGGCGGACACCGAGAAGCCGCTGCCGAGCGCGGATTGGATCTGGGAGGCGACCGAGGCCGTGCCCCCGGAGAAGTCGATGCCGACGACCTGATTGTTGACATCGCCCTGCGACGAGGCGGGCAGCGGCAGCGAGGCGGCGGAATCGACCCGCACGAAGGTGAAACGACGCGTCTGCCCGCCGGGCGTGATCTGGTAGTCGAGCGTAACGCTGTTGCCGGCCTGAAGGCCTGTCAGGTCGACGCCGAAGCCGCTCGCAGCGCCGCTCGTCGCGGCGGTGCCCGAGACCTCGCGGTCGGACAAGGCCTTCGACATCTGCGCGGCGATTTCGTCGAGCTGCGCCTGCGACTGCACCAGCGACTTGTCGCGAAGCTCGATATTCGCGGCGATCGAGCCCGAGCGGAAGACGTTGTTGGCGATCGCGTCCGATCTGTTGCCGGACGCATCCTGCATGGTGATCGTGCCGACGCCGCGCTTGGTCGGGTCGGAGCTCCAGCGATCGCCGGGCTGCAGGTCGGAATGCTGGTCGAAGCCGAAGGTGACCGCGGCCTGCCCGTCGAAGAGCTGCACGCCGGAGCCGGTGACGACGCTGACCGCGCCGCGCGCATCCTCCGTCGTCTTGATGTCGACGTATTGCGACAGCTCGGACAGGATGGAGTCGCGCTGATCCTTAAGCGAGGCGGTCGCATTGTCGCTGGGCGCGGCCACGACCCGCGCATTGACCTTGCCGAGAGAGGTCAGCAGGTCGTTGACCTTGGTGACGGCGGCCCCGATGCCGGCTTCCGCCGAGGTTCGCAGGGTCTGGACGCCGCTCGACAGGGTGTTGAGCTGCCGGGCCAGCGTCGTCGCGGAATCCAGAACCTGCGAGCGCAGGCTGTAGGATGACGGGTCGTTCTGCAGCCCCTGCAACTGGCTGGTGAAATTGTTGTAGATCGTGTCCAGCGCCGTCGCGCTGCCAGGCGCGCCATAGAGCTGGTCGAGGTTCGACAAGGCGCTCGCGCGGGTGGAGGTGTAGCCGGCGCCGGCGGATTCCTGCCAGAGCTGGCTTTGCACGATGGTGTCGAGCAGGCGCTGGACCTGCGTGTTGTTGACGCCGATCGTCGAGCCCGAGAGCGTGTCGGAGCTCGAGACAGTGCGGCGGACATAGCCAGCAGTGCCGGCATTGGCGACGTTTTGCGAGACGACGCCGATGCCGATTTGGGTGGCGTTGAGCCCGTTGATCGCTGTGCCGAGAGAGGTACTAAGGCCCATTCCCAACTCCTGTCGTTATCCGCAGCCCGTCCTGGACCGCGTGACCCGCCGCCTCAGCGGATGATGTTGAACACGGAGGTCAGCATCTCCTGGGCGGTGCTGATCACCTTGGTGTTGGCCGAATAGGCCTGCTGGGTGACGATCATCTTGGAAAACTCGTCGGCAATGTCGGTGTTGGATTGCTCGACGCTGCCGCCCACCAGCTGCGAGGTACCGAGTCCGATGATCGGCGCGCCCGATTCGATGGTCTCCTCATAGGCGCCGCCGTCGAGCCGCTTCAGCGAGTTGTCGGCGTTGAAGCGAGCGACCGAAACCTGCGCCAGCGCGACCACCTGGCCGTTCGAGAAGGTGCCGACGATCTGGCCCTCGGCCGAGACCGCGACCTTGTCGAGCGTGCCGGCGGTGTAGCCGTCCTGCCGGATGCTGCGGGCGTTGATCTGCCCGCCGACATCGCCGTTCTGCGTCAGGCCGTTGCCTCCGGTGGTGAGGTTGATGGTGGGAAGCGAGGTGGTGCCGACGACGATATTGGTCAGGGGGATGTTACCGTCCGCCGGCGTCGTCATCTTGCCCGTCGAGTCGAACTGCACGTCGACATTGGCGTTCCGATAGGCCGTCGCAGTCCCCGTCGCGCCCGTGTTCTGCGCGACGAACAGATTCCATGTGTCGGCGACGGCCGGCGGTCCGGCGGCGGCATTCGTCGTCTTGGCCCAGCGCAGCTCGACGCTCGTCGCCTTGCCGAGCGCGTCATAAACCGTCACCGAGCCGCCGGGAATCGACTGGTTCAGGAAGTTCGTCATCTCGCTGCCGGCGACGAGGCCGGTGCCGCCCTGCGTGGTCGAGAGCGGGTTGCTCGCGGTAAAGGTCGAGGCTTTCAGCAGCTCCGAGCCCGGCACAGTGCTGTCCGCATTATTGGTCTTGGGATAGGCTGGAACGTTGGCGCGGTAGTCGATCGATGTCGTCGCCTTGGCCGGAAACTGCTCCTTGGTGATCTGCAACACCTCGGGCTGCGTGCCGACGAGCTGGCCTGTGGCCGCATCGATCTTCAGGCCCTTGAGATAGTAGCCGGCGCCGTTGACGAGATAGCCGTTGGCGTCGAAGTCGAAATCGCCGCGGCGGGTGTAGAAGTTCTTGTTGGTGAAGCTGGTGTTGGCGCCGACGCCGCTCTGGCGCTGATCGACCACGAAGAAGCCGTCGCCGTTGAGTGCAACGTTGGTGTCGATCTTGGTCGCGTTGAGATCACCCTGGATGGTGTTCGTCGCCTGGCTGTAGGCCGCGACCGAACCCGCCGTCTGCCGGTTCAGCGCCGAATCCGGCACCAGGTCGGAGAAGGTCGTATCGACGCGCTTGTACCCGGTCGTCCGCGAATTCGCGATGTTCCCGGAGATGTTCTCGAGCGCATAGGATTGCGCCTGCATGCCCGAAACCGCTGTCGTCAGCGCGCTGAAAACACCCATGGAACCCTCACCTCGACCAGCGCGCCCAGCAGGGCCGCCCACAACTCGAGGCGAAAATCTGCACGCGCCGTGCCATGGCGCGAGGTGAGGGATTTCAACGACTTCGATGCTTTACGAAATCTTTCGCGGCAGGATGCGCAGGGCAACATCTGTCGAGCCCCGGCAGTTTCTGCCGGGTCAGGGCGTGTCGTTCTTGTCACCGCGCCAGCTCGCGAGATCGCCCGCCACCTCCGACAGAGTGGGCGCCCTCGCCTCGACGAAGGGCAGCGGCCGGCACACCGCCAGGGCGGCCAGACCGATACGCGCCGTCAGCATGCCGTTGATCACGCCTTCGCCAAGCTTGGCCGAGAGCCGTGCCGCAAGCCCCTGCCCCAGCACCTGCTGGATCACCGCATCGCCCGCCGCCATTCCGCCGGTCAATACGAGATGATTGAGCACCTGCCGGGCAAGCCGCAGCAGCCCGAGAGCGCCCGGCCGCCCCGCATAGATGCCAGCGATGCTCCTCAGGAGCCGCGCGCAAGCGACCAGCACGAACACGACATCGACGATGGCACGCGGGCTCACCGCCGTGACCAGCGAGACCCGCCGCGCCGCGATCGCGATCTGTGCCTGCGCCTGGATATCGAGCGACGCCAGCAGAGTACGCTCTGTCACGGCAAGCACATCGCGGGATGCGAACAATTGCGGGAGGGCCATGTCCAGTTCGGCCCGGCCCTTCGCCGTTTCGGGACGCCCCCGGTAGAGCCCGCTCAGTTCCGAGGCGAGAGCCTTCGCCTCGTCCAGCGCCCCGCCCGACAGCAGCAGCGTGGCCCGCTCCCGCAGCGCTTCGACCTTGCGCTCGCGCAGGATGTCACGGGCCACGCGCCCGAGCATCACCAGCAGCGCGAAAGCCGCGATCCCCGCGCAGACCAGCGCGGCATAGCCGAGCGCCGGATTCTGGCTCATCAGGCTCGTGATGGTGTTTTCCACCCAGACGCCGGCGGCAAGCGCGAGGAAGCCGGACAGTCCTGCGACGAAAACCGAGCCCCATGAAAAACGCCGCCTGACGACAGGCGCGGCCGCAGGCTCCGCGAGATCGATCGGCTCGCTTTCCGGCAGGATCGCGATCTCGCCTTTGCCAAGCCTGACGTCTCCACCGGGCTCAGTGGAGGGCTCGCCCAGTCGAACCGCGCGTGGCGCCTTGCTCATCCCTGCAGACTCCATGGTCAGGCCAGCTTGTCGCCGATCAGGAACTCCAGCGCCCGGTCGAGCCTGATCTGCGGCGGCGGCGCGGTTCGGCCACCGGCATCGGCCGCCACGAGCGGGGGCCGGAAGCGCGGCGCCCTCACCTGCCAATGCGCCTTCGGATCGAAGATCGCGTCCGGCCTCTCCGGCAGCTCGCCGGGATAAACCGCCGCCTCGGCAACGCCGTCGAAGATTTGTCCGTCGATCGCCTCGCCGGCTTCGGGCACGCCTGCGATGGCCGGCAGCTCCTCGCGGCCTTCCCGTATGCGCACCTCATGCGTCGCCCGCACGGCAGCCAGCGCCATCGATTCCACCCGCGCGCCTGCCCCTTGAGCCCGCGAGGCCGCGCGTCCGACGAGATGAGCCATCACCGCCGCGAGCCGGTCATGGCTGCTGTGATGGACGTGATCGGCCTTGGTCGCGGCGAAAAGCACCCGCTCGATGCGCGGCGCGAACAGACTGGACAGCCAGGAATTGCGCCCGACCGAAAAGGCGGCCAGGGCCTGGCCCAGGGCCGTCTCCAAATCGGCCAGCGCAGGCGCCCCTGCGTCCAGCGCAGCCAGCACGTCGACAAGCACGATCTGCCGGTCGAGCCTGGCGAAATGGTCCCGGAAGAAGGGCGTCACCACGACACGCTTATAGGCCTCGAACCGCTCGGCCATCAGCCCGGCAAGCGTGCCGGGACGCGGCTCGCGATCATGGCCGAGATCCAGCGGGGCGAAGGTCAGGGCCGGCGAGCCATCGAGATCGCCCGGCATCAGGAAGCGTCCGGGCGGCGTCACCGCGACTGCCTCCGGGTCGGCCCGCAGCCGTGCCAGATAACCCTTGAACAGCTCGCTCGCCGCCTCGGCCGCAAGCTCGTCCGGCGCCCCGTCCGGATCACGCTGTGTGAGATCGGCGAGCCAGCTTTCAGCCATCGGCCGGCGGTGCGGCTTGCGGGCATCCGCGACGGCCTGCGCGGACCAGGCCTTGTAGTCCTGTCCGATCAAGGCGAGATCGAGCAGCCACTCGCCGGGATAATCGACGATGTCGAGGGTCAGCGTCGCCGGGCCCTTGAACCAGCCGCTAGCACGCTCGTAGTCGATCTCGACCCGCAGTTCGGAAATGCGGCGCGTCGATTCCGGCCAGCGCCGGGCCTCGCCCGCCATCGCGGTGCGATGCGCCTCATAAGGAAAGCGCGGTACCTCGGGGTCAGGCTGCGGCACGAGGCGCACGCGTGCGATCCGCCCCTGCGCCGACGCCTTGAGGACCGGCAGCCGCGCGCTCTCGATCAGGTTCTGGATCAGCGCGGTGGTGAAGACCGTTTTGCCCGAGCGCGACAGCCCGGTCACGCCGAGCCGAAGGCGCGGCTTGGCGAACCCAAGCAGGCTATCGCCGAGCGAAAGCGCCGCGTTTCGCGCCGTATCGAGATAGGACGCGTCACTCACTCGTCCGGGCCTTCGCCCAGCGAGGCCGGCGTTACGAACCGATCGAGCCTGCCGCCACGCCCCGCAACATCGCGCCAGTCGTCGATGCTGAAATCAAGCACCGCGAGCCCGCAGGTCGGATATTTCTGGCTCATCCGCGCCGCTGCATAACGGTCGCCATGGCCCGTCAGGCTCTGCGCCAGCTCCTCGAAGCCCGGATTGTGGCCGATCATCAGCAGCGTCTTCACCGCGGCCTCGGTTTCCTGCACGACATGGAGCAAGACCGACGCCTTCGCCTCGTAGATGCGCGGCTCGTATTGCGTCGCAGGCTTGTCCGGCAACATCGGCAAGACCCGCTCCCAGGTCTCCACCGTGCGCTTGGCCGGCGAGATCAGCACGAGATCCGGCAGCAACAGCTCTTCCGCGAGATAGCCGCCCATGACCGGCGCGGCCTCGCGGCCCCGCGTGGCCAGCGGCCTGTCGCGATCAGCCACGCCTTCAGGCCAGTTCGATTTCGCATGGCGGAGCAGCATGAGGCGAAGCATGGCTGCCATCTAAACACGGATAGATGGTTTTGCGAGAGCCGCTGCCTGACCGTCCTCGCGAGAAGCGAAGCGACGAAGCGATCCAGGAGACCGGTTTGAACGGCTAGGCCAGTCCCCTTGGATTGCTTCGCTACGCTCGCAATGACGAGTGAGCCGTGAGGCAGGGCGGCCGCGCGCCTATCGCCCCTCGCGCCGCGCCATGAAAGCCAGCTTCTCAAACAGGCTGACATCCTGCTCGTTCTTCAAAAGCGCGCCATGCAACGGCGGGATGACCTTGCGCGGGTCGCGCTCGCGCAGCACTTCGGGCCCGACATCGTCGGCGACGAGCAGCTTCAGCCAGTCCAGCAGCTCGGAGGTCGAGGGCTTCTTCTTGATGCCCGGCACCTCGCGGACCTCGAAGAAGAGCTTCAGCGCCTCTTCCATCAGCCGCTTCTTGATGCCGGGGAAATGCACCTCGACGATCTTCTGCATCGTCTCCGCATCGGGAAAGCGGATGTAATGGAAGAAGCAGCGGCGCAGGAAGGCGTCCGGCAGTTCCTTCTCGTTATTGGAGGTGATGATCATCACCGGCCTCCGGACGGCCCTGATGGTTTCGCCGGTCTCGTAGACATGGAATTCCATGCGATCGAGCTCGAGCAGCAGGTCGTTGGGAAACTCGATATCGGCCTTGTCGATCTCGTCGATCAGCAGCACGGGGCGCACGGGGGCGACGAAAGCCTCCCAGAGCTTGCCGCGCTTGATGTAGTTCGCGATATCCGAGACACGCGGATCACCGAGCTGGCTGTCCCGCAGGCGGCTGACCGCGTCGTATTCGTAAAGCCCCTGCTGGGCCTTGGTGGTCGATTTGATATGCCAGGTGAGGAGCGGCGCGCCCAGCGCCGCCGCGATCTCCTCGGCCAGCACGGTCTTGCCCGTCCCCGGCTCGCCCTTCACCAGCAGCGGGCGCTCGAGCCGGATCGCGGCATTGACGGCGACGGTCAGATCCTCGGTCGCGACATAGTTCTCGGTGCCGGCAAAACGCATGGACGATCCTTCTCGGGACAGGGCCCGAAACTAGCCCAAGGGCGGCGCGAGCGGAAATCCCTTTCCCGCCATCATCTCGGAAAATGCGGCTAAGCGCGCTGTCTGCAAGGCGAATTCGTCTGCGACCATAATTCAAAGGTTGTGCGGGGATGCCGCAGGCCACCACAATGAAACGCGCTCCCAACTCGATCGAATCGCAAGGACGGCCCTTGGCCTCATCAGTCGATCTGTCAGCCTACAAGGATGTCGTCGTGGTCCTGGCCACGGCGGGCGTCATCGTGCCGATAGCGAAGAGCTACAAGATCAACTCGATCATCGCCTTCATCGCCAGCGGCGCGCTGCTCGGACCGTTCGGCCTCGGCGGGCTCGGCTCGACGATACCGCTGCTGCGGACGATCACGGTCTCGAATGCCGAGGCGCTGACGGGGCTGGCGGAACTCGGCGTCGCCTTCCTGCTTTTCGTCATCGGGCTGGAGCTTTCGTTCGAGCGCCTGATGACGATGCGCCGCCTCGTCTTCGGCCTCGGGCTCGGTCAGGTCGGCCTGAGCGCGGCGGCCGTCGGCCTCGTCGCCTATGCGTTCGGCCAACCAGCGGCGGCCTCCCTGATCATCGGCTTTGGGCTCGCTTTGTCTTCGACGGCGATGGTGGTCGAGCTGCTCGCTGCGAAGAAACGCATGACGACATCGGCCGGCCGCGCCAGCTTCGCCGTGCTGCTCTGTCAGGATCTGGCGGTCATCCCGCTGCTCTTCCTGATCGGCGTGCTCGATTCGCAGAACGGCGGCGGCTCGCTGCTGGCCGGTCTGGCACAGGCCTTCATCCAGGCTGCGGCAGCCATTGCCGTGATCGTCGTCATCGGCCGTCTCGCGCTGCGCCCGCTGTTTCGTCTGGTCGCCACCAGCAACTCGGCCGAGAGCTTCATGGCGGCGACCCTGCTGACCGCGCTCGGCACCGGGCTCATCGCCGCTGCGGCCGGCCTGTCGATGGGGCTGGGCGCCTTCATCGCCGGTCTCCTGCTGGCCGAGACGGAGTTTCGGCGCGCGATCGAGGTCACGATCGACCCGTTCAAGTCGCTGCTGATCGGCGTCTTCTTCCTCACCGTCGGCATGGGAGTGAACCCCGCCGACATCGCGGCCAACCCGCTTGCGATCCTTGCGGTGGCGCTGGGTCTGGTCGCCGTCAAGACGGCGATCATCTTCGGGCTGGCCCGGCGCTTTCGCCTCTCCAGGGCGACCGCGCTGGAGACGGCGATCATGCTCAGCCCGGGCGGCGAGTTCGCCTTCGTGCTGCTGAACGCCGCCACCGGCGCCAGGCTGCTCGACCAACATGCCGGCAACATCGTGCTGGCTGCGGTCTCGCTGACCATGGTCGCTCTACCCTTTCTGGCGCGCTTCGCCCGGCATATGGCGCAAAAGCTCGCGGCCCCCGTCATCCTCCCCGACGAGGCGAAGATCCTGCCGCCGGACGATCGCGCTCCGCGCGCCATCGTCGTCGGTGGCGGCCGCGTCGGGCGGCTCGTCGCCTCGATGCTGGAGGAACATGGCAAGTCGCATATCGTGATCGATGCCGACGCCTCGTTGATCGCCGCACAGCGCCGTCGCGGCCGCCCGGCCTTCTACGGCGACGCGACCAAGGTCGAATTCCTCAAGCTCTGCGGCCTCGAAGAAGCGACCGCGCTGATCGTGACGATCGACAATGCCCGCGCGGTCGATGACACCGTGCACGCCGCCCGCTCCCTGAGGCCCGACATCGTCATTGTCGCCCGCGCCCGCGATGCGGGCCATGCCAGCCATCTCTACGATATCGGGGTCAACGACGCCGTGCCCGAGACCATCGAGGCCAGCCTGCAATTGTCGGAGGCCGCGCTCGTCGGGCTCGGCGTCCCGATGGGCCTCGTCATCGCCTCGGTGCATGAACGGCGGGACGGGTTTCGTGCGCAGCTCAAGCCGGCTGGTGCTGCCGCCGAACGCGCCCTTCCGCGCCACGCCCGCTCCCGAAGGCTCTGACCGGCGCCTCACTCGGCCCCGCGGCCTCCTGCGACAGGAAGCCGGCGTGCTGCGCGACAGCCCGGATATGACCGTAGAACTGGGCCGCACTTGCCGACCAGCTGTGCCGCGATGCCAGCTCCAGCGGCAGGGCGCTGGGGATACGCAGCGCCTGCATCGCTGCTTTGCGCAGATCGTCGTCAAGGACCGCCGCCTGGCTGCCGGCGAACACATCGCGCGGCCCCTGTACCGGGAAGGCTGCCACGGGCAGCCCGCTCGCCGCCGCCTCGAGCAACACGATCCCGAACGTGTCCGTCAGGCTCGGAAACACGAAGACGTCCGAGGAGGCATAGATTGCTGCCAGTTCTTCGCCCTCCTTGGTGCCGAGGAAATGCGCCTCGGGATAGGCGCGCGTCAGGTCGGCCCGTGCCGGCCCGTCTCCGACGATGACCTTGCTGCCCGGCAGCTTGAGCGAGAGAAAGGCGTCGAGATTCTTCTCCACGGCGACACGGCCGACGCTGAGAAAAATGGGCCGTGGCAGGTCGAGGATGCTCTGCGGACGCGGATGGAACTGTCCGAGATCGACGCCGCGCCCCCAACGCGCCAACCTCTCGAAGCCATGGCCGCGCAGCTCGTCCTCGACGGTCTGGGTCGAGACCATCACCGCCGCCGCCGGCGCGTGGAAGCGGCGCAGCAGCCCGTAGCTCCAGCTTTCGGGAATGGGCCAGCGCGCGGCGACATATTGCGGAAAGCGGGTGTGGTAGCTGGTGGTGAAGGGCCGCTTCTGCACCAGGCAGATTGCCCGCGTCAGCCAGCCGATCGGCCCCTCCGTCGCGATATGGATATGGTCCGGTGCAAAATCGGCAATCCGCTTGGCGAGGGCACGGCGCGTCGCAAGTGCCAATCGGATATCGGGATAGCTTGGCAGGCCTATCTGCTTGAAACCTTCGGGCGTCAGCGCCGCCGCCGTCGCGCCGAAATCGGGCGCGGCCTCAATCATCCGCTCTAGAGAGCGCACGACCCCGTTGATCTGCGGCCGCCAGGCGTCGGTTGCGATCAGGACGCGCATCAGCCTGCTTTCCGGTCGGCTGCCTCGGGCCGCAGGCCGCCGAGCAGACTGCGCGCGGCCTCGACCAGTTCAGGCATGCGCAAGGACCGCGCCGGAATGACGGCAGGAACGGCTGCATTGCCCCCGAGGCCGCCTTGCGGCCAGCGGATCATTTCGAAACGCCCGTCATCATGCTCGACGAAGGCGGTGCAGCTCTCCACCCAGTCGCCGGTGTTGATATAGGTCAGCCCCTCGATCTGGCGATGGGCGGCATGGTGGATATGCCCGCAGATGACGCCGTCGGCATTGTGACGCCGCGCCTCGCTGGCAAGGCAGGTCTCGAACTCGCCGATATAGTTGACGGCGTTCTTGACCTTCTGCTTGGCCCAGGCCGAGAGCGACCAATGCGGCAGCTTGAGAACGCGGCGTACCCTGTTGATAGCCATGTTGAGCGTGAGCGCCGCCGTGTAGGCCCAGTCGCCCAGCAGGGCGAGCCATTTGGCGTTGCGTACCACGAGATCGAACAGATCGCCGTGGATCACCAGCATCCGCTTGCCGTCGGCCGTCTCGTGTACGACCTCGTCGACCAGCGTGATGCCGCCGAACTGCAGCCCGGTGAAGTCGCGCAGGAAGTCGTCATGGTTGCCGGTGACGTAGATCAACCTGGAGCCCTTGCGCACCTTGCGCAGCAGCTTCTGCACCACGTCGTTATGGCTCTGCGGAAAGTACCAGCCGCTTTTCAGCCGCCAGCCGTCGATGATGTCCCCGACGAGATAGATCTGCGGCGCGTCGTAAGCGCGCAGGAATTCCAGCACGAGCTCGGCCTGTGCGCCGCGCGTGCCCAGATGCAGGTCGGAGATGAAGATGGCGCGCACCTGCTGCGCATTGTCATCGTCGCTCATCCCGCCCCAGCCCCAGTCATTGCGATGCCTGGGGCGTGTGACCGATTTGCGTTGCGCTTTGATGACGCTGCCGGCAATCCATGGTCAGATTGAAGCCAATCGCTCGCAGTCGCAGGCAGGCTGTGGGTCATGGGAGATTTCGAATGGATCTGGGAATCGCGGGCCGCACGGCCATCATCTGCGCCTCCAGCAAGGGGCTTGGCCGCGGCTGCGCCGAGGCGCTGGCGGAGGCCGGTTGCACCGTCGTGATCAACGGGCGGAACGCCGAAACCCTCGAACGAACCGCAAGCGAAATCCGCACGAAGACCGGAGCGACCGTGATCGCGGTCGTCGCCGATGTCTCGACCAGGGCCGGACAGGACGCGCTTCTCGCTGCCGCGCCGCAGCCGGATATTCTGGTCAACAACAATGGCGGCCCGCCGCCCAAGCCGTTCCGCGAGGTTTCGCGCGAGGGCCTGCTGGAAGGCGTCGTCCAGAACATGGCGACGCCGCTGGAGCTGGTTCAGCGCGTGATCGACGGCATGATCGCCCGCAAATTCGGCCGAATCGTCAACATCACCTCGGCCAGTGTCGTCACGCCGCTGACCGGGCTCGATGTCTCCTCGGCGGCACGCGCCGGCCTGACCGCCTTCCTGGCAGGCGTGGCTCGCGAGGTGGCAGGCTCGGGCGTCACCATCAACAACATCCTGCCCGGCGTCTTCGACACGGATCGGATCAAGAGTGCCGTCGGCAAGACCGCCGAGATGCAGGGCATCACCGTCGAGGAAGCGACCAAGCGGCGCCTCGCCTCGGTGCCGGCCGGCCGCCTCGGCACGCCCGACGAATTCGGCAAGCTCTGCGCCTTCCTCGCCAGCACGCATGCCGGCTACATCACCGGCCAGAACGTCCTGATCGATGGCGGTGCCTTCCGCGGCACATTCTGAACCGTTCAACCGTCATTGCGAGAAGCGAAGCGACGAAGCAAGTCAGGAGGGCTAGGTGACACTTCAGCCAAGTCTCCTGGATTGCTTCGCTACGCTCGCAATGACGGCACAGGCGCCTTGAGCGGCACCATCATCCCCAACCCAGCCGCCTAGCGGCCCTGCGAAGTCAGCGCTTCGCTGGCTTGCTTCGACATGGTCTAAGGACCAAGGGTCTCGCTCGAGACCGTCGCCCCGCCCTCCCGCCGGCCTGCGCCTTGTCCCCCTTCCTCGGCATCACCTACAAGCTGCTTTCGGCGCTGGCGTTCACGCTGATGTCGGCCGGCATCAAGTCGATCTCGACACGCTATCCGACAGGCGAGATCGTCTTCGCACGGTCGTTCTTCGCGATGATCCCGCTGTTGATCTGGCTCGCCTGGCGCGCCGAGCTACCAGCGGCGCTCAAGACGGATAATCTGCGCGGTCATCTCAAGCGCGGCATCATGGGCTCAACGGGCATGTTCTGCGGCTTCGCGGCCCTGCAGTTCCTGCCGCTGTCGGAGGCGGTGGCCATCGGCTATGCCGCGCCGCTCGCCGTGGTAGTGCTGGCCGCGCTGATCCTAAAGGAGCGGGTGCGGATCTATCGCTGGAGCGCGGTGACCGTCGGTTTCGTCGGCGTGGTGATCATGCTGTCGCCCCATCTCAGCGCCGGCGCCCGCGCGCTGGGCCCGGGCGCTGCTCTGGGCGCCGCGCTCGGCCTCGCCGGCGCCTTCTGCTCGGCTTTTGCCTCGGTCGAGGTGCGGCTCCTGACGCAGACCGAGCGCACAGGCGCGATCGTGTTTTATTTCATGCTGCTGACCAGCGTCCTTGGTCTTTCGACGATCCTGCTTGGCTGGCACGTTCCCGATCTCCGGGACGCTTTGACGATGGTGGTGATCGGCATTCTCGGCGGCTTCGGCCAGATCTTCATCGTGCAGGCCTATCGCTATGGCGACGCCTCTCTGGTCGCCCCCTTCGAGTATTCGACGATGCTGTGGGCCGTCGCGATCGGCTGGTTCTGGTTTGGCGAATGGCCGCCGCAGACCATCGTCATCGGCGCCTTCATCGTCATCAGCTCCGGCATCTATGTGATTTTCCGCGAGCGCCAGCTGGGTCTCGCGCGCCGCGCCCAGCGCGAGGTTGGGCCCAGCCGGATCACCTGAACCTCGAAGTCTTCGACAGCATTTCCGTCATTGCGAGCGTAGCGAAGCAATCCAGGGGCGGCAGTGCTCTATGTCCACTGGATTGCTTCGCTACGCTCGCAATGACGATTACTCGTCTCGATCCGGATTGGAGGCCACTGGTATGGCTATCCGTGAACGGGCTCCCTTGCCCCCAGCTGACCGAGCGGGCATGGTCCGTTCGTTAAAACGATCGTTGGCGAGGGCGGGCGATCCGGGCAGCAGGCAGGACGCGATGGGCATCGAAACCAAAGAGCGCGGCGGGCGGGAGCTGGAATCCGGAGCTCAGGTCATTTCCGGGCAGCTCGGCAAGACCATCCAGCGCCTGCGCAAGGCCTATAACTTCTCGCTCTCGGACCTCGCCGAGCAGTCCGGCGTCGCCAAATCAATCATCAGCCAGATCGAGCGCAACGAGACCAATCCGACGCTGGCGACGATCTGGCGCCTGTCGCAGGCGCTCGACATCTCGATCGAGCGCGTGCTTTCCAGCGCCGAGGAAGAGCCCTTCATCGACAAGACGACCCGCGCCGACACGCCGATCCTGGTCTCGGAGGACGGCAAGCTCAGGCTCGCCATCGTCGGCTGGATCAAGACGGTCGAGTGGCTGCAATGGTACGAGGTCTCCTCCGAGCCCGGTGGTGAACTCGATTCCGAAGGCCACCAGCGCGGCTCGATCGAATCGCTCTCGGTCACCTCGGGCGAATTCGAGGTCGAGGTCGGCGACATCGTCCAGCGCGCCAAGGCCGGCGAAACTCTGCGCTACCGCTGCGACCGCCGCCATATCGTCCGCTGCGTCGGCACCGAACCCGGCACCGCGCTGATGGTCTGCATCCTCAAGGCCGCGGTGATGGAGTAGCGACGGGTTCTCCCGTCCACACTAGGAGCACGACCATGGACATCCGCCGTTCCGGCTCGCAGCCCTCCGGCAAGGGGCCGGCCGAATACTTTACCGGTCAGGTTCGTATCGACCCGCTGTTCAACCCACCCGAGCCGGCGCGGATCGCGACAGCGCTCGTCACGTTCGAGCCCGGTGCCCGCACCGCCTGGCACACCCACCCGCTCGGCCAGACCCTGATCGTCACCGCCGGCTGCGGCTGGGTGCAGCGCGAGGGCGGCCCGGTCGAGGAAATCCGCGCCGGCGACGTCGTCTGGTTTCCGCCCGGCGAAAAGCACTGGCACGGCGCCACCGCCGCCACCGCGATGACCCACATCGCGCTTCAGGAAAAGCTGAACGGCTCGCCGGTCGACTGGTTGGAGCAGGTTAGCGAGCAGGATTATGGCAGGAAGGCGGGCTGAGCAGGGGTGCGGACTTGCGCTATGCGTCTTGTCTGCAAACGACCTATAGTCCCCACTTCTAGCCGCCGCCTGCCCTCACCGGCCCCCGCAACGCCGGCAGCGACTTCAGATACTCACCCATCGCTGCCCGGTCGGCGTCCGAAAGCTGCGCGGTGTTGCGCACGACATCCGCCATGGTGCCGCCGACGCTGTCGAAGCTCGGGGTGAAGCCGGTCTTCAGCAGTTCGGCGATCTCCTCCTTCGACCATTTGCCGAGGCCATTGGCTTCGTCCTGCGTGATGTTCGGCACCGAGCCCTTGCCCTCCGGATCGGGCCCGCCCGCGAAGCGTGTCGCGGGAATGATGGCACCCAAGGCGTTGCGGCTGGAGTGGCATTCGGCGCAGTGGCCTGGGCCATTGACCAGATAGGCACCGCGGTTCCAGGCCTCGCTCTTGGTCGCATCGGGCTGAAACGAGCCGCCCTGGAAGAACAGCAGCTTCCAGCCCCCCACGAGCCTGCGGATATTGAAGGGGAAGCGCAGTTCGTGCGCCGCCGCCTTGCCCTCGACCGGCGGCAAGGTGCGGATATAGGCGAACAGATCCGCCAGCGCCTTGGGCGGGATCAGCCGATAGGAGGTGTAGGGAAAGGCCGGATACAGATGCTCGCCCTGCCGCCCGACGCCGGCCGCCATCGCATCGACGAAGTCCTGAACGCCCCAATTGCCGATCCCGTCCCGCGTATGCGGCGAGATATTCGGCGCGTGGAAGGTGCCGAAGGCGGAGGTCAACGCGAGCCCGCCGCCGAGTTTCGTCCTGTCGTCCTGTCCAGGAGTGGCGTGGCACGAGGCGCAGCCGCCGGCAGCGAAGAGCAGCTTGCCATTGTCGAGGTCAGCCGCCGGCAGCGCCCCGACCTCGGGCGCCGGCGAGACAACGCGCGGATCGGTCAGCAGATAGAAGCCACCGAGCCCGATCGCCGCCAGGACGACAAGAGTAACCAGCAGGCGGCGCAGCAGCAGCATCACGATCTCCGGAAGTGAGGCTGCAGCTTGGACGCTGGGTGGTAGATGGGCAAGGCTGGAATACAAATGCGGCTAGAGCGCCAGGCCAGCTCAAAAGGAGCAGGGACAGCGCGAGGAACCCTCTCCCGGAGGGAGAGGGCAGGGTGAGGGGTCGGCCGTTGGACGCCTAGCCGAGACTGACCTTGGCTGTGGTGAAGCGATGGCAAGCTGGTTCAAAGGCCTACACCTCACCCCTGCTCCTCTCCTTATAGGAGAGGGGGTCCCCGCGCCGAAGCCTCCGAAGGAGGAATCTCTCGGCGCAGGCGCTTTCATTTCTTGATGCGGTAAACCTCGTGGCAGGCGCCACATTCCTTCGTCGCCGCGCCGAAAGCGGTTCGGAAGCTGGCGAGATCGGTCGCCTTCATGCCGGTTTCCGCGTCAGCCTCGAATTTGGCGAAGGCCGCCTTGAAGCCCGCCTGGTCTTCCCAGATTTTCGGCGAGGCGGTGGTGTCGCCGCCGGTCTTGGAGGTGTCCGGAAACAGGCCGGGCATCTTCTGCGCCGCAGCGGCGTAGGTCTTGAAGACGGCTTGCGCCTTGGCAGCATCGAACGGCACGTCGCCCTTGGCCATGGCCGCGCCGTCGCGGGTGGCACCGCCGACGGTCTTCATCGTCTGCTGGCGCTCGGCGATAGGGTTGGACTGGGCCATCACGGCGGTGAGGCCGAGCCCCAGACCGGCGATGACGAGGACGGTGCGGATCATGAAGGCTCCCCTTTTGTGCAGCGGCACTGACCACCGCTTTTGAATACTTCTAAATCATCTCATGATCGCGACAGCGCCAAGTCGCTTTTGCGTGAAGGGGTTTGCGGTGCCGCAAACCCCTCTTTGCGTCAGAGCGGATAGCCCGCTTCCTTGAGTGCGGTGAACACCTTGAGCGGGGTCGCCGGCATGTCGATCGCCTTGATCCCGGCGGCCCGGTCGAGCGCATCGACCATCGCGTTCATGACGGCTGGGCAGGCACCGATCGCACCCGCCTCACCCGCGCCTTTCACGCCGATGGCGTTGGTGACGCAACGGACATTGCGTGTCTCGAAGTGGAAATTCGGCACGTCGATCGCGCGCGGCAAGGCGTAGTCCATGAAGGTCGCGGTCAGCATCTGCCCTTCGGGATCGAAGCGGATCTCTTCCATCAGGGCCTGGCCGATGCCTTGCACCGCCCCGCCATGCACCTGCCCCTGCAGCATCAGCGGGTTCAGGGTCACGCCGAAATCGTCGACGACGACATAGTTCAGGATTTCGGTGTGGCCGGTGCCGGGGTCGATCTCCAGCTCGCAGACATGTGTGCCGTTGGGATAGGTCGCCTCCGGCGGCGTCCAGCTCTGATGCACCTTGAGCAGCTCCGGCGTCGCGCCGGGCAAGGCCGCGATGGCCGTTAGATCCAGCGACTTGTCGGTCCCGACGATCCGCACGGCTCCATCGGCGATCTCGAGGTCGCCGACCGCGGCCTCCAGCTTCTCGGATGCGAGTTGCTTGAGGTTGTCGGTCAGGATCGAGGTCGCCTTGTCGAGCGCAGCGCCGCCAACCGGGATCGAGCGTGAACCGCCGGTGCCGGAGCCGGTCTCCACCCGGTCGGTATCGCCCTGCACCACCCGAATGCGGTCCATCGGAATATCGAGATGCTGCGAGACAAGCTGCGAGTAGGCCGTCTCATGCCCCTGCCCGTTCGACTGCGTGCCGATCAGCACCGTCACCATGCCGTCTTTTTCGAGGATGACGGTCGAGCTCTCCGGACCACCGCCGCCGCAAGCCTCGATATAGCTCGCCATGCCGATGCCACGGATCTTGCCCGCCTTCCGGGCTGTGTTGACCCGCCCTTTGAAGCCCTTCCAGTCCGCCACCTCCATGGCGCGGCGCATGTGGCCCTCGAACTCGCCGGAATCGTAGACTGGCCCGGTCTGCGTCTTGTGCGGCATCTCGGAGGGCTTGACGAAGTTGAGCGACCTGACCGCGTCCGGCGTCTTGCCGGTTTCGCGCGCGATAGCGTCGACCAGCCGCTCGATCAGGTAAGCCGCCTCCGGTCGCCCCGCCCCGCGATAGGCATCGACCGGGGTCGTATGGGTCAGCACGCCGCGGAAATTCACATGCACGGCCGGAATGCTGTAGCAGCCCGGTGTCATCGTCGTTCCGACCCACGGGATGAAGGGCCCGTATTGCGAAAGCCATGCGCCCATCTCCGCCGAGAGATCGACCTTCAGGCCGATGAACTTGCCCTTGGCATCCAGCGCCATCGTCGCTGTCGCCAGATTGGCGCGGCCATGCGTGTCGGCGAGGAAATGTTCGGTCCGGTCGGCAACCCAGCGCACCGGGCGCTTCAGCTTTTCGGCCGCGATCATTGCGAGCGGATATTCGCGGTAGAGGAAGATCTTGGTGCCGAAACCGCCGCCGACATCCGGCGTCACCACGCGGATGCGCTTGGGGTCGACCTTGAGCACATAGGTCGCGATCAGGTCGCGCATGCCATGGCTGCCCTGGCTGCCCAGCGTCAGCGTCCAGCGTTTTTCAGCCTCGTCGTAATCGGCGATGCAGGCGCGTGTCTCCATGTAGTTGGAGGCAAGCCGGTTGTTGACGACGGTGACCGAGACGGTCCGCGCCGCCTTGGCGAAGGCAGCTTCCGTCTTTTCGCGGTCGCCCTGCTCGGCCTCGAAAGCGACATTGCCGGCCCGGTCGTCCCAGACCCGCGGGGCGCCCTCCGTCAGCGCCTCTTCGATGCCGGTCACGGCCGGCAGCGGGTCCCACGCGATGTCGATGGCTTCTGCCGCGTCGCGCGCCTGCGCCAGCGTTTCCGCGACGATGAAGGCGACGGCCTCTCCGACATGGCGCACCGTATCGGTCGGCAGGACCGGCACGGGCAGCGGCTTCACCGGCTCGCCCGAAAGCGTCTTGATCAGCCCCTTGCAGGGAAGGTCGCCATATCCCGCGACGTCCTCGCCCGTCAGGATCAGCTTAACCCCCCTGAGCTGGCGCGCCGCCTCCTTGTCGCGGATGGTGAAGCGGGCATGGCCATAAGGCGAGCGCAGGACATAGGCATGTAGGGCGCCGTCAGCGGCGATATCGTCGGTGTAGCGGCCGGTACCGGTCGTCAGGCGCTGATCTTCCACCCGCCGGACCGGCTGGCCGAAACCGAATTTCATGGGGCGCATGAGGCATATCCTCGATTGGTCGAATGAAAGACTAGGAAAAGATCGCGCCGGCCGCCAGCCCCGGAATCGTGACCGGCTCAAGCGGCAAAGCGGGCCGGGCGTGAAGCCTAGCGCGGGAAGCGCACGGCGGTGTCCGCCAGCGAGATCATCGTGTTGTAGTCGCGCACGATCCAGTTCGCCGCATCGGCCGCGCCACGGCGCACATCGCCTTTGTTTTTGGCGAGCTTTTCCGAGAAATCGCGCAGCTTGCCGAGCCAGGAGCCGGCCTGGCTGTCGAGCCATAATGTTTGGCCCGGGTTCTTGTCCTTGAACTCGTCCATCGCGCGCACCGCCTTGGCGTATTCGGCGGTGGCCGCGTCGAAGGCCTTGAGATCGACGATCGGCTGCTCGTTGCTCGGCATCAGGTCGATGACACCGCGCGCGCCGATCATGACATTGCGCACCTGCCAGCGAGCCGAGCGGCCTTCCCGCTGCTCCAGCGCCGCGAGTTCGCGCTGGTCGATGCCCGTCTTGTAGACACGCATCAGGGCATCGAGCTTGGCGCGTTCATCGAGGAAGGCCTTCGCTGCGGGCACCATCGCCGCGTGCAGCGTCCTGCCCTCGGCGAGGTCGTCGTCGCGGTAGTCCTTGCGGTCGTAATAGCGCTCCGCCTTGGTGATCAGCGGCGCCAGCTCCTGATAGGCCTTGATGAAGCGCAGCACGGTCGCGTCGATCTCCGGCAGCTTGGGTTCTCGCGCGGCCGCGCCTTCCGCTTTCTTGATCTCGCCGGTCACGTCGTAGAGGCTGTAAAGGCCGTAACCGATATAGCGTTCCTTGCCGGTCGGCCCCTTCTTCATGTCGACCCAGCTGGCATAACGCTGCCAGGATTCATTGGCCCTCAGCGTGCGGTTCATCAGCTGCGTATAGGCGTTGGACTTGGAAATGGCGGCCTGGAGGTCGCTTTCTCCGGCCGTGATGGAAGCGGGGCTCTGCGCCGCGGCCCCCTGGGCGATCGCGGACTCAGGCGACAGCAGGGCGAGCGCAAGGGCGCAGGCCGCACCGGCGGATAGATGACGAATGGACATGCTGAAATCCTTGGAAAGGCCCGCTGCGTGACGCTGCGTGGCCAAGACGTCAATCGAATGAAATGGTCTCGCCCCGCATCGCCCAATCCTTGAAGCCACCGACATAGTGGCTGTCGAGATCGAGCCCGGCCGATTGCGCAGCGGCGAGTGCATGGCGCGAGCGGACACCGGCCGCGCAGGAAAAGACGATGCGCTTGCCGGGTTCGTCCGGTAGCGCCGAAGGATCGAACTGCGACAGCGGATGCGAGACCGAGCCCGGAATATGCCCGGCGGCGAATTCATGGGGTTCGCGGACGTCGACGAGCAGGATCTTGCCCTCCGCCAGACCTGTCTTGATCGCGTCGATGTCGAGGTCTTTCACGGTCATGCGAGACTTGGAACTCCTGAAGCTGAAAGGATGGCTGCCGCGCTGACGAAGCCGGCAGTTGCGACGCCGGTGAACAGGCGGCCTCGCTTTCACGACACGCTATCAAGCCCATCCGCCATCGACCGCGCAAGGGCTCCGCCTACGCAATCGCGTTGACCGGCGATTGCGGCGCCCCCCGCACGGCTCATGTCGATATGCCGGCCGGCCGCTTCCCCCGGACACGATAGGCTGGCAGAACACCGAAGCTTACATTGGAGTGACCCCACATGCTGACGCTCGCCCAGGCGCAAACCATTCTCGCGACCGCGCTCGACCACGCCACCGAACAAGGCCTCAAGCCACTCGCGGTCGCGATCATCGATGCCCGCGGTGCGCAGAAGGCTTTCGCGGC
This sequence comes from Allobosea sp. P5_A5, assembly GCF_056400625.1. Taxonomy (NCBI): domain Bacteria; kingdom Pseudomonadati; phylum Pseudomonadota; class Alphaproteobacteria; order Hyphomicrobiales; family Alloboseaceae; genus Allobosea; species Allobosea sp. P5_A5. The sequence goes on along the minus strand of NZ_JBFUKY010000002.1, from coordinate 505,167 downwards.
GCAGGATGGCACCAGCCTGAAGCGCGCTGAGATCGCGCTCGGCAAGGCCCATGGCGCCGTCTCGATGGGCCTGGGCTCGCGCGCGCTTCACAAGATGGCGCAGGAGCGGCCTTATTTTATTACGGCAGCGGCCCATGCAGTCGGCGGCCTGCTCGTCCCGGTGCCAGGCGGCGTCCTGATCCGTTCCACCGAGGGCGAACTCCTCGGCGCAGTCGGCATCTCCGGCGACACCTCCGACAACGACGAGGCCGCCGCGACGAAGGGCATCGCCGCCGCCGGCCTGCAAGCCGATACGGGCGCGTGAACATGAGCGAAGCAGGCCTGGCTAGCGAGATCATCGAGACCGATGTGGTCATCGTCGGCGCGGGGCCCTGCGGGCTTTTCGCCGTCTTCGAACTCGGCCTGCTCGATATCCGCGCTCATCTCGTCGACATCCTGCCGAAGGTCGGCGGGCAATGCGCGGAGCTCTACCCTGAGAAGCCTATTTACGACATTCCCGGCTTCCCGATGGTCACCGGCCAGGCGCTGGTCGATAATCTGCTGGAACAGATCAAGCCTTTCGGGCCGACTTTCCATCTCGGCCAAATGATCGAGGCGGTCGCGCCGACCGGTACGACGGAGGCGCCGCGCTTCCGCGTCACCACCGATGCCGGCACCGTGTTCGACACCAAGACCGTTGTCATCGCGGCCGGGGGCGGCTCGTTCCAGCCGAAGAAGCCCCCCATCCCTGGCATCGACGCCTATGAGAGCGGCTCGGTCTATTACGCCGTGCGTCGGATGGAGACGTTCCGCGACCGCGACGTTCTGATCGTCGGCGGCGGCGATTCGGCGTTGGACTGGACCCTGAATCTCCAGCCCATCGCGAGACGCGTCACGCTGATGCACCGCCGCGATGATTTTCGCGCCGCACCGCATTCCGTAGAGCAGATGCGGGCCTTGGTCGCGGATGGAAAGATGGACATGAAGCTGGGCCAGGTCACCGGCCTGAAGGGCGATGACGGCAGGCTGGAAGCGGCGGTCTGCCGCGATGCTGCCGGCGAGACCTTCGAGATCGCCTGCGACGCCATGCTGCCCTTCTTCGGGCTGACGATGAAGCTCGGGCCGATCGCCGACTGGGGCCTGAACCTGAACGAAAACCTGATCCCGGCAGGCACCGAAACCTTCGAGACCAGCACGCCCGGCATCTTCGCGATCGGCGACATCAACACCTATCCGGGCAAGCTCAAGCTGATCCTCTCGGGGTTCCACGAGGGCGCGCTCTGCGCCCAGAAGGTCCATCGCTACGTCTACCCCGACAAGCGCCTGACCTTCCAGTACACGACGTCCTCGACCAGCCTGCAGAAAAAGCTCGGCGTGGCTTGAGGGCCCCAAACCGCGCGAGGGTCTGAGAGCAAATTGAGGCAAGCCCTCGTCCTGAGGAGCGCCGCAGGCGCGTCTCGAAGGATGCTCCAGATGGTTCCGGAGCCTCCTGGAGCATCCTTCGAGACGCCGCTTCGCGGCTCCTCAGGATGAGGCGGCGACGGAATGGCCCGCTACGTAGACCCGGTGCTGCTCCTTTACTGCGCCAGCGATTCTCCGGGGATCTGAGCCGCAGCCGTGCTGCTGCGCAGCGCCGCCAGTGCGCCGCCGTTTAAGCCCAGCGAATCGCGCACGCTCGTCGAAGGCCCGGCCAGCGTCGGCCCGCGCAGCGGCGCCGCCGCCACGTTCGGAGCATCGCGCTCGAGCGCCGGCGCGGGCGGCGCGGTGTCGACCGGCTCCTGCGGATCGATGCGCTCGCGCAGTTCCGCCACAGCCCCTTCCAGCGGCCGGAACGTAAACCGGACCTTGTGCTTGCCCGCAGGCACCTGCACGGCGCGGAACAGCACGTTCGCCTTGAGAATCTCGGTGTCGACGCCGTCGACCTCGGCGCGCCACCACGGGTGCCAGATATCGTTGAGCACGACGAAGCCGGCAGCCGGCGTGTCGACATCGATCTCGACGGTCGCGTTGCGATAATGCGTCAGCTTCACCTCGGCCTGCACGACCGCAGCTCCCTCGGGCATCGCGACCGGCGGCTCGCTATCGAGCAGCACGACCTGCTGCGGATCGGCGCTCTCGGGCCAGCGGCCCGACAGTTTCATGCTGTCGAAATCGGCGAACTGCCAGCCGCCGACGAACTGCACGCGCGGCAGGGCGTGCGGGTTCTCGTAGACATAGCCCTCCTTCGTCCGTGCGATCAGGTGGAGATCACCGCCATGCAAGGCATGGTCGACCTGCTCGATCGGCACCGGCGAGGCGATGTAGCGTAGGCCCAGAAGGTTGGCGAGCCGGCAGCGATAGGACGGGAAGAGCGGTGTGAACTTGCGCTCGGACGGCTCGGCGATGCCGTCACGCGTCCCGACGGCCTCGGAAAAATCCTCCAGCCGCAGCGGGTTGTAGCCCAGAGTATGGTCGAAGCCATGGACCATGCTCGCATTGGGCCACTCGAACCCGAGGCCGAGCAATTCCACCCGGTCCCGCCGCGTCGAACCGGCGGGCTGCGCCGTCAGATGCTTCAGCAGCGCGATCGTCTCGTTTTTCGTCGAGGTCTCCAGCACGTCGTAGATCTTCGGCGGCAGCGCAGTCGATTCGTTGGGGCCGTTATTGGCGTGCAGATCGGCCGCCATGACGCCGGCCACGAGCACGACCGAAGCAATCGGCGCCAAGGCACCGCGCCAACGCTGGAGCACGAAGAACAGCAACGCAGCGGCGCCAAACCAGCCCAGCGCCTGCACGATCGGGAGCCAGGCCTGACCAAGATGGCCCTCTCCGCGCGAAACGAGCACCGCCGCCAGCATGGCCGACAACACGATCGCGGCGCCGACCATCAGGTCGCGCCGGAAGGACGTGCCCTTTTCCGCGCCCAGGATGCGATGCAGCACATAGCCCGACAGGATGGCGCCGAGCGCGCCGATCAGGAAGGTCGCATCGGCAGGGCGGCGGAAGACCTTCACGCCCGGCAGGTAGTCATAGGCCAGCTGGAACACCGGCGTGTAACGGCCAAGCGCGAACAGCACCATGAAGGCGAAAGCGATGGTGAACGGCCGGACGGCTTTGTCCCACAGAAAGCCCCGCGTCACACCCGGCGCGATCAGCAGGAGCATCGGCAGGGCGCCGAAATAGACCTGCCCCATGTTCTGGGACAGGAAAAGCTCCTTCGCCCAGCCCGGATTATTGTAGGGGCCCCAGAAGACGACATCGCCGCTCTTGGCGCCGAACAAATCCCCGATAAATGCGGTGAGAAGCGAAGCGGGATGAAGCGAGCCGCGTCCGGCCTCGACGAGATCGATCTCGGGCCTTGTCGTCGCCTCGGCGAAGAGCCAGGTCCAGAGCAGCGGCAGCGCGATCAGTGCAACGCCGGCGACGCAAGCCACGGAAAGCGGCGCCAGGCTGGACCGGAAAGCCGCGCGGCCGCCTGAAATCCAGTGCGCGACGACGATGCCGACGAGCACATAACCGCCGAGCAGCACGATCTGGTCGGGGTCCAGCACCATCAGCCCGCCGGCGAGCCCGGCAAACAGGCCCGACAGCACCGAGTTCCGCTGCAGCATCCGCGCCGTCAGCCACAGCGTGATGGCGAAAAAGGCGAGGCTCGCGATCTGCCCGACATGCTGCACCCGCCACGCCGCCGAGGCGCCGAAGGCAAACACCAGCGCGGCCAGCAGGCCACCGGCCGGGTGCCAATCGCGATCCCTGAACAGCATGATCAGCGCCAGCCCGCCGAACAGCAGATGCGCCAGCACGAAGGCGTCGACCTCGCGGAAGCTCGGATTGGACGAGATCAGCGCCAGCAGGATCGCGGGCGAGAAGATCAGCGATTGCGGATCGGCGATCTGCGGCGAGCCGGCGAAGATGTTGTGATTCCAGAACGGCGACTGGCCGGAATGGATCGCCTGCGCCAGGAACTGGATCTGGGCCTGAAAATGCGCCTTGGCATCGAAGGGAATCGTCACCGACCCCGAAAGCCAGGGCCAGCACAGGATAAGCCATGCCACGACAAAACCGATGGCCGCCGCCCAATAGCCGGCGCGCCTCACGTCCACGCGTTCCAACGGAACCCCCGAGGTCCCGAGGCGTGGACGGCACCATTCTTGGAACCGGTCTCCAGCCTCTAGCAGCCCGGACCCTGTGGTATTTCACCTGAACCAATTCTGAATGGGATCACGCATCCGTGTGTCGGCGCGCGACAGGCTGAAGAAAGGTCGAAGGCGATTGCGGAATGGCAGCGTTGATGGTCGATCCCATCTCCTCAGCCCTCATCCTGAGGAGCCGCGCATGCGGCGTCTCGAAGGATGGTTCAGATGGCTCGTGAGACTGCTGGAGCGTCCTTCGAGACGCCATTCCGGTGGAATGGCTCCTCAGGACGAGGGCTAAGGGTGATCAGGCAAACGTCCTCTCAAGACTCCCTGCCCGCCAACCAGCGCGCCAGCACCCGCCGCTCCTCCGCCGTCATGCCGGAGAGGTTGTTCGGCGGCATCGCATGCGTCATCACGACCTGCGTTCGGATGGCGCGGGCATGCAGCGCAATCTGCTCCGGCCCGTCAAGCCACACGCCCTTGGGAGCGATCTGGAGACCGGGCCAGGATGGCTCCGGGGCATGACACATCGCACAGCGGCCGGTGACGATGTTCGTGACCTCGACGGGCGGCAGGCTCATTCCCGCCAGCAGCATCGGCCTCTCCGCCGTGCGCGGCGCAAGCCCCAGCCGCTCGCGCCCACCGGGCGACGCCGACATCGCGACCCAGAACGCAAGCCAAAGCGCCAGGATCGCCACAGCCCAGCACCACCACGGCGATTTCGTGTGGTCGGCATGGCGCACATTGAAGAAATGCCGGATCAGCGCGCCGGCGACGATCACCAGCGCCACTAACAGCGGGATCACCGCCGCATTGGCATACGTCACCGGATAATGGTTCGACAGCATCAGGAACAGCACTGGCAGGGTGATGTAGTTGTTGTGCGTCGAGCGCTGCTTGGCCGCCTTGCCGTATTTCGGATCGGGCTTCTCGCCGGCCGTCAGCGCCGCGATCACCTTCCGCTGGCCGGGCATGATGTTGAAGAAGACGTTGGCGGTCATGATCGTCGCCATCAGCGCGCCGGTGTGGATCAGCGCCCCGCGGCCGGAAAAGACGTTCGCGAAGGCCCAGCTTGCGCCGACGACATAACCGAAGCCGATCAGCCCGAGCCATAGATCGTGACGGCCGAGCGGCGAGCGGCACAGCCCGTCATAGATCAGCCAGCCCCCCGCCAGTGCAGCGATGCCGATCGCGCCCGCGGCCATGGCTGAGAGCTGCATGACGGCCGGATCGATCAGATAGAGCTCGGATTGCGCGTAATAGACCCAGACCAGCAGGAAAAACCCCGAAATCCAGGTCCAGTAGCTTTGCCATTTGTGCCAGGTCAGCTCGGCCGGCATCACCGCCGGCGCGACCATGTATTTCCGCATCTCGTAGAAGCCGCCGCCATGCACCTGCCAGGCGCGCGCGCCGGTCCCGGCAGGAATATCCGCAGCCGGACGCAGGCTCGCGTCGAGATGGATGAAGAAGAACGAAGAGCCGATCCAGGCGATCGCCGTGATGACGTGGAGCCAGCGCAGCATCATGCTGCCCCATTCCATCAGATAGGCGCTGAGCATGGCCGGCCTTGGCTCCCTTGCGGCGAGACTCAACGATGGACTTCGCCGCGATGCAAATTACGGTTGGGCACAGGAAGCAGGCAAGCGCTGCGCTTTCCACAGCCCTCATCCTGAGCAGCGCTTCGCAGAACGCGCGTTCCGCGGCTCCTCAGGATGAGGACTCGCCTGCGATCGAAGTGAGGAGCATGAGGATGGCCGGGCTGACGACGCATATCCTCGACACCCATGGCGGCGTGCCGGCCGCGGGCGTGAAAATCACCCTGCATCGGATCACGGACGGCCGAACGCAGACGCTGGTCGAGACGTCGACCAATGCCGACGGCCGCACCGACGCCCCCCTCCTGACGCCCGGGGCGACGGAGTCCGGCATCTACGAGATCGACTTCGCGATCGGCCCCTACTTCCGCGAGAGGGGCGTTCCCTTGCCCGATCCGGCCTTCCTGGAAGTGGTGACGGTGCGCTTTGGCATCTCGGACACCAGCCGCCACTACCACGTCCCGCTGCTCGCCTCGCCCTTTGGCTACACGACGTATCGGGGCAGTTGAGACATAAGCCCCTCCCCCGTCATGGCGAGCAGGCGCCGCCGATGAAGCAATTCAGGGACGTAGAGTGCTCGCTCCGCATTACTTCGCTCCGCTCGCAGTAACAGCTCATGCGCATCCGCGCCGCGACAGCCCTTTCCGCGCGGCCGCAATGGCTTATCATCGTCCCCTGAATCAGATTGCGAGCGCCCGCCGATGACGATGCCCCCCTACCCCCGCGACATGAAGGGCTATGGGCGCACACCGCCGCATGCGCTTTGGCCGGGTAACGCCCAAATCGCCGTGCAGTTCGTGATCAATTACGAGGAAGGCGGGGAGAACAACGTCTTGCATGGCGACGCCGCCTCCGAGGCCTTTCTGTCGGAGATCGTCGGCGCCGCCCCCTGGCCCGGCCAGCGCCACATGAACATGGAGTCGATCTACGAATACGGCTCCCGCGCCGGCTATTGGCGGCTCTGGCGCATGTTCACCGAGCGCGATCTGCCCGTCACTGTCTTCGCGGTGGCAACTGCGCTCGCGCGTTATCCCGAGATCGTCGGCTCCATGCAGGAGGCCGGCTGGGAGATCGCGACGCACGGGCTGAAATGGATCGACTACCGCGATGTGCCGAAGGACCGCGAGCGCGCCGACCTCGCCGAGGCCATCCGCATCCAGACTGAGCTGACGGGAGCACGCCCGCTCGGCTGCTATCAGGGCCGCACCTCCGAAAACACAATTCCACTGACGATGGAGGAAGGCGGCTTCCTCTATACGGCGGATATCTACGCCGACGAGCTGCCCTATTGGCTGTCCGGTCCGAAAGGACCGCAGCTCGCCGTGCCCTACACGCTCGACGCCAACGACATGCGCTTCGCCACGCCGCAGGGTTTCAACAGCGGTGACCAGTTCTTCGCCTATCTGAAGGACTCGTTCGACACGCTCTATGCCGAGGGCGAAACCGCGCCGAAGATGATGTCGGTCGGGCTGCATTGCCGCCTTGTCGGCCGCCCCGGCCGCGCCGCAGCGCTGATGCGCTTCCTGGATTATGTGAAGAACCACGACAGGGTCTGGGTCGCGACGCGGCTCGACATCGCCCGCCACTGGGTGCGTCACCACCCGCCGGCCGGCGGCTATGTCCCCTCAAAGCTGCCAAGAGCGCTTTTCACCGAAGTCTTCGGCCGCATCTGGGAGAACTCGCCCTGGGTCGCGGAAGCCGCCTATGATGCCGGCCTGAGTGAAGCCCAGGACAGTCCCGAAGCGCTGCATGCCGCGATGGCGGGCATCATGCGTGGAGCTGATCGCCAGCGGCACGACATATTGCTCAACGCCCACCCTGATCTCGCCGGCAAGCTGGCGGCGGCGGGCGAGATGACGGCGGAATCGATCGGCGAGCAGGCTTCCGCTGGGCTGGACCGCCTCACAGCCGACGAACGAGCGCGCTTCACCACGCTGAACGAAGCTTACAAGACCCGTTTCAGCATTCCCTTCATCATGGCCGTAAAGGGGGCGAGCAAAGCCGATATCATCGCGGCCTTCGAGACGCGGCTGAGGAATACGCCGGAGCAGGAATTCGAGACGGCGCTGACGCAGGTGGAAAAGATCGCGCTGCTTCGGCTGAAAGAGCTGATGGCGATTCATTAGCTGGCGAGCAAGTCATTAGGTCACCGTTTGTCGGTCTCGCGCGGCCGCCATCCCGGACAAGCGGCAGAGCCGCGCCGATCCGGGATCCATGCCTGAACACAGATGACAAGCGTTCCGGCATAGATCCCGGGTCTCCCTCCGGTCGCCCGGGATGACCCACGAGCCTCCGAGTTCTCTTAAGCCGCCTGCCCCAACCTTAATCCCGGCACCTTTCCGCCCACCCGCTTCAAATCCGAGACGAAACGGGCATATTCTCGCCGCTTAGCGTCTTCATCCGGCAGTCGCAGCAGGAACGAGGGATGGACCGTCGCTAACAGCGGCGTGCCGTCCTCCAGCGCCAGATCGCTGTCACGCGCCTGCCCCAGCGAGCCGGCATGACCGGTCAGGGAGCGCAAGGCCGAGGCGCCCAGAGAGACGACCAAAGCCGGTTTGACGAATTGCAGTTCGAGATCGAGCCAGAATTTGCAGGCCTTAATCTCCCCGACATTCGGCTTCTCGTGAATGCGTCTCTTGCCGCGCAGCTGGAATTTGAAATGCTTCACCGCGTTGGTGACATAGGCCCGACGGCGATCGAGCCCGGCCTCAGTCAATGCCCGGTCGAACATCTGCCCGGCCGGCCCGACGAAGGGTTTGCCGGCAAGATCCTCCTGATCGCCCGGCTGCTCGCCAACGAAGATCACCGGCGCATCGAGCAGCCCCTCTCCGAAAACCGTCTGGGTCGCGTTGCAGTGAAGGTCGCAGCGCGTGCAGGCTCGCGCGGCCTTGGCCGCATCCTCCCATGACGCGATCGCGCCGGCATGCTCGGACGTCCCGTCCTCAACCTGCCGCAGCGCCTGCCTGACATGCCGCTCCGGCGGCTGCGTGGGCGCTTTCATGACCATCTCCTCGGCGCGGCGGGCGGCGCCCGCGATCAGTGGAGCAATCAATTCGGCCTCCGGCAGATTCCGCCAATACTTCACCGGCATCTCGGAGCGCATCGCCTTGGGCTTGAGCCGGGCGGGGTTGAAGATATTGGCGTAGTAGGTGCGCCAGTAATCCTCCATGGCGTCGTCGTCGGGCGCGTCTGATTTGCTCGCGGCGGGGCCGATCTGCAGGTTCGAGCCGTCCCAGTGCAACGAACCCTGCGGCGTCAGGATCGACCACTGCATCGAGGAAAAGCGCCCGGTGAAGAAGGAAGCGGCCCGCTCCAGAATGAAATGCTCGGGCTCGAACCAGGCAATGTAGGGGCCGTTCTCACCTGCCCCTTCGACGGCCCTGAAGCGTACGAAGGCGGTCATCTTGTGGAGATCGCGGCGGACGGTGCGAGCCATCGCCTCGGCACGAGCGACATCGCCGTCGACCGCGACATCGAGCAGGCCGGACTCGGTCTGAAGCCGCAGCAGCAAACGATAAAGCAGATTGAAGCGCTCCGGCTCCCGGTGGCAGATCACGGTTTCCGCCAGCGCCATGAAACGGCGCGGCACGGTCAGCCCCGCCGGCTGGCCGTCCTGACCATCCGCAGCCTCCTCGAAGGAGTCGCTGAAGAGCCCCCCTGCTTCCTCACCTACGAGCCACGCAACCGCCTCCGGCCCTATCCCGGCAAGGGCCAGCCGCCTCGCCTCGCGGCGCCAGCCGTCGAAATCGGCCTGACCCGCCAGCCGCGCGGCGATCATGCGAAAAGCGCCAATTGCTGCGGCTTCGGCGACAGGCGCGCCATCAGCCCTGCACTGTCGAGCGAGGCGCCCGGACGCCAATCCTCCGCCGCGATAAAATGCCGAATGGTCGTTATCGAGCGCGTCAGCCGCCCGATATCATCCAGCCGCAAGCGCCTGAACCGACGCGAGGCCAGAATGCGGTCGACGCTTCGGGTGCCCAAACCAGGGACCCGGAGCAGGCTCTCCCGATCGGCCCGGTTCACATCGACCGGAAACCGCCCGCGATTGCGCAACGCCCAGGCCAGTTTCGGATCGATCTCCAGATCGAGCATTTCGGCAGGGCCGAATATCTCCTCGACCTCGAAGCCGTAAAAACGCGTCAGCCAGTCGGCCTGATAGAGCCGGTGCTCGCGCATCAGCGGCGGCGCCAGAAGCGGCAGCTGCTTCGACGCATCGGGAATAGGGCTGAAGGCGGAATAATAGACCCGCTTCAAGCCGAACGTGCCGTAAAGCAACGCGCTGCGCGTCATGATCGCCGAATCGCTCGCGCCATCGGCGCCGACGATCATTTGCGTGCTTTGCCCGGCGGGCGAAAAAGCCGGCGCCTTCTTCGATTTGCCGCGTTCTTCGCGCGCCTCGTCGATCTTGAGTTTGAGCCCACCCATGGCGCTGCGGATTTCGACCGGCTGCTTTTCCGGCGCGAAACGAGCCAGCGCGGCCTCGCTCGGCAATTCGACATTGATCGAAACCCGGTCGGCAAAGAGCCCGGCCTTGTCGATCAGCTCGCGGCTCGCGCCTGGAATAAGCTTGAGATGGATATAGCCGCGGAAACCATGGTCCTGCCGCAAGCTCTCGGCGACCCGCACCAGCTCCGCCATGGTGTAGTCGGCTGAGCGGATAATGCCCGATGAGAGGAAGAGACCTTCGATATAATTGCGCCGATAGAAATTCAGCGTCAGCGCGACCACCTCCTCGACCGAAAACCGCGCACGGCGGACATTGCTCGAGGAGCGGTTGATGCAGAACACGCAATCGAAGCTGCAGTAATTCGTCAGCAGGATTTTCAGCAGCGAGATACAGCGACCGTCCGGCGCATAGGAATGGCAGATGCCGGCGCCGGTGGTCGATCCGAGCCCCTTGCCTCCCCGCGAATCGCGTTTTGTCGTAGCGCTGGATGCGCAGGACGCGTCATATTTCGCCGCGTCGCTGAGAATTTCGAGCTTCTCCATCACGGTCAGCTGAGCCATGCGACATCTCCTGTTCGCTTTTTGTTCTTATAAATGCTTCTCCGACGCTTGGCCACCCCTTCCTCACGTCGGAACTCCGGTCATCGAAGTCGCGTTGCTCTCGCGCCTTTCAAAGGAGAGATCTCGTGTTCCGCCTGCTTCTCGTGATCATCGTGCTTGTCGTGGGGTATGACGCAGTCGTCCATCAGGGCGCCTACACCCGAGAAGCCTGGAACGGCATCGTCGGGCTGACCGATTCATCTGTCGAAGGTGCGAAGCGGCTTGGCGAGCGGACGCGGACCGACATCCGCAACTAGCCCGACTTTCCCAGCGGCATCGTTATTCCGCAGTGCGTCAATTTCGTCTGGACATGTCGGCGCTCTCGCTCGACAGTCCGGCAACGCACATAGGGAACGCAACTTTTGACCGACTCCGCCGTCGCCAGCCCGCAAGCCGCCGTCCATTTCGAGCCCGACGATCAGGTCGAGCGGCTCAAGGCGGAAATCCTGCGCAAGCTCACCTATTCGCTTGGCAAGAATCCATCGGTCGCGCAGCCCCATGACTGGCTGACCGCCGGCATTCTGGCGGCGCGCGACCACGCGGTCGATGTCTGGCAGGCGACGACGAAGGAAAGCTACGCTACCGGTCGCAAGCGGGTCTATTATCTCTCGCTCGAATTTCTGATCGGCCGCTCGTTGGCCGAAACCCTGAACAATCTGGGCCTTACCGGCCCGATGGTGCAGGCATTGCGCGAACTCGGCGTCGATCTCGACCAGATCGAGACGCTCGAGCCGGACGCGGCCCTCGGCAATGGCGGCCTCGGCCGTCTTGCCGCCTGCTACATGGAAGCCATGGCCTCGACCGGCGTTCCCGCGCTGGGCTACGGCATCCGCTACGACCATGGGCTGTTCAAGCAGCGCATCGATGGCGGCAAGCAGATCGAGGTGCCCGAGGACTGGCTCTCCTTCCGCAACCCCTGGGAGTTCGAGCGGCGGGAATCCTCCTATCGCATCGGCTTCGGCGGCTCGATTACGAGCACGGCGACCGCTGGCGAGGTTTTCTGGGCGCCCGAGGAGACGATCTTTGCCGTCGCCTACGACACGCCGATCGTCGGCTGGCGCGGCAAGGACGCGACGACGCTGCGGCTTTGGCGGGCCCGGGCGATGCACCCGCTCTCGCTCGACGCTTTCAACCAGGGCGACCTGATCGGCGCCGTGGCCGAACGCAACCGCGCGGAATCCATCTCCAAAGTGCTCTACCCCAACGATTCCACCCCGGCGGGGCAGGAATTGCGGTTGCGGCAGGAGTTCTTCTTCACCTCCGCCTCCCTGCAGGATCTGGTGCGGCGCCATCTCCGGCAATTCGGCACGCTCGACAACCTGGCAGACAAGGTCGCCATCCAGCTGAACGATACCCATCCGTCACTGGCCGTCGCAGAGCTGATGCGATTGCTGACCGACGAGCACAAGATGGAGTGGGAGCGCGCCTGGGAGATCACCAAGGCGACGATCTCCTACACCAATCATACGCTCCTGCCGGAAGCGCTGGAGACCTGGCCCGTCGCGCTGATGGAGCGGCTGCTGCCGCGCCATATGCAGATCATCTTCGGCATCAATGCCCGCTTCCTGGCCGGCGTGCGCCGGGACCAACCCGATGCCGACCTCGCAACCCTGTCGCTGATCGACGAGAGCCATGGCCGTCGCGTGCGCATGGCGCATCTTGCCTTCGTCGGCTCTCACAAGGTCAACGGCGTCTCGGCGCTGCATTCGAACCTGATGAAGGAGACGGTGTTCGCCCCGCTCCACAAGGTCTTTCCGCAGCGCATCACCAACGTCACCAACGGCATCACCCAGCGGCGCTGGTTGTTCAGCGCCAATCCCGGCCTGACCTCCCTGCTGCAGGAGGTCTGCGGCGCCGGCGTCACCGACGATATCGGGCTGATCCGCAAGCTGGCGGACCATGCGCAGGACGGAGCGCTGCACGACCGGCTCCGCGCGATCCGGCGCGTCAACAAGGAAAGGCTCGCCACGGTCATCCGTCAGGATTGCGGCGTAAGCGTCGATCCCGATGCGATCTTCGACGTGCAGATCAAGCGCATCCATGAATACAAGCGCCAGCTGCTCAACATCCTCGAGACCATCGCGCTTTATGACGCGATGCGCTCCGAGCCCTACCGGGACTGGGCGCCGCGCGTAAAGGTCTTCGCCGGCAAGGCCGCTTCGAACTACGGCACGGCGAAGTCGATCATCAACCTGATCAACGACGTCGCGGCGGTGGTGAACAACGACATCACCACGCGCGATCGCCTGAAGGTGGTTTTCCTGCCGAACTACAATGTCAGCCTGGCCGAGATCATCATCCCGGCCGCCGACCTCTCCGAGCAGATCTCGACCGCCGGCATGGAAGCGTCGGGCACTGGAAACATGAAGTTCGCGCTCAACGGCGCGGTCACGATCGGGACGCTCGACGGTGCCAATATCGAGATCGGCGAACGCGTTGGCGAGGACAACATTGTGATCTTCGGCATGACGGCGGAGCAGGTCGAGGCCGCCAAGCGCAATCCGCGCCCGACTGCCGACATCATCCGCGATGCGCCGCATCTCGAAGGCGTGCTTGACGCGGTGGCCGGCGGCGCCTATTCCCCCGGCGATCGAAACCGCTATGTCGGGCTGGTCGATGGCCTGCGCGCCAATGACTGGTTCATGGTGCTCAGTGATTTCGAGGCGTATCGCCAGGCACAGCGCCGCGTCGATGCGCGCTGGGCTGATCCGGCGACATGGTGGCGCATGTCGGCCACCAATACCGCCCATTGCGCCTGGTTCAGCGCCGACCGCGCCATCCGCGAATATGCCGAGCGGATCTGGGACGTGCCGATGAAGGCCCCGGCTGAAGCCTGAGCCGGCGTCGATGCAACCGGCTCCTGCCATGATCCCTTGCCCCTTGCCCGGAAGGATGGGTGCGACGGTCACGCCGGACGGCGTCACCTTTGCCGTCTTCTCTCGCAATGGCGAGCGCCTGTCCGTCTGCCTCTTCGACGACGCCGGCGAGCGTGAGGTCGCGCGTCTGCCGCTGCCCTGCCGCAGCGGCGATGTCCACCATGGGCTCCTGCCCGGCGCGTCCGAAGGGCTGCGATACGGCCTGAGGGCAGAAGGGTTGTGGGCGCCCGAGCGCGGACACCGCTTCGACCCGTCCAAGCTCCTGATCGATCCTTATGCGACGCTCATCGACCGGCCGTTCCGGTGGGATCCGCAACTCGCGCAGCGTGGTCAGGACACGGCTGGGCTGGTTCCGCGCTGCGTGGTTCAGGGCGCTCGTCGCAACGGGCCTCATGAGCAGGGCGGCAATCGAACGAAGCCGCACTTCATCTATGAGCTCGCGGTCAAATCCTTTACCATGCGCCATCCCGGCGTTCCCGAGCGACTGCGCGGGACCCTGGCGGCTCTGAGCGAACCCGCGATCCTCGACCATCTCCAGAACCTTGGCGTCAGCCATGTCGAGCTGATGCCGATCGCCGCCTGGATGGACGAGCGCCATTTGCCGCCGCTCGGCCTCAGCAACGCCTGGGGCTATAACCCGGTCAACTTCTTCGCGCTCGATCCGCGCCTGGCGCCTGGCGGCACGGCCGATCTTGCCCGGCTCTGCTCAGTCTATGCGCAGGCCGGCATCGGCGTCATCCTCGACATCGTCTTCAACCACACGGCCGAAAGCGACGAATTCGGCGCAACGCTCTGCCTGCGGGGGCTCGATAACGCGGTCTATTATCGCCACGCCGCCGACGATCCCGGCCGGCTGATCAACGATACCGGCTGCGGCCATACCGTCGCGCTCGACAGCGCCCCGGTGGTGCGTATGGCGACGGATGCGCTGCGGCATTGGCGGGAGCTCGGCGTCGCTGGGTTCCGCTTCGATCTCGGCACGGTGATGGGGCGGACCGAAGCCGGCTTCACGCCGGATGCGCCCCTGCTTACGGCGATCCTGCAGGACCCGGACCTGTCGCAGGCGATCCTGATCGCGGAGCCTTGGGATATCGGCCCCGGCGGCTACCAGCTCGGCCATTTCCCGGCGCCCTTCGCCGAATGGAACGGCCGCTATCGCGACGATGTCCGCCGCTTCTGGCGGGGCGACGGCGGCATGGCCGGTGCATTGGCGACGAGGCTCTCCGGCTCGTCCGACCTGTTTGCGGCAGCTCACCGTGGCCCGCAGGCGAGCATCAACTTCATCGCCGCCCATGACGGCTTCCCGCTCGCAGATCTCGTCGCCTTCGCCGGCAAGCACAACGAGGCGAACGGCGAAGGCAACCACGACGGCGACAACGACAATCACAGCTGGAACTGCGGTGTCGAAGGTCCGACGCAGGATGCCGCCACCGAAGCCAGGCGCGACAGGGACATTTGCGCCCTGCTGGCGACACTCTTTCTCTCGCGCGGCATTCCGATGCTCACGGCCGGCGATGAATTCGGCCGGACTCAACATGGAAACAACAACGCCTATGCCCAGGATAATCCAGCGTTCTGGCTCGACTGGGACAGCTCCGACGGAAGCCGGCTGGCGACCGTCGCCGGCCTTGCGAGATTGCGCCGCGATCACCCCCTGCTAGACGCGGAAACCTTCCTCGTCGGCACCGGCAACCCGCCCGACGCGCTCTGGCTCAAGCCGGATGGAACGCGCATCGCTGACGGGGAATGGGATCGGCTGGATGCGTTTTGCCTGCAGTTGAATGGCGAGGGCGAAAGCCTGCTGATCGCGGTCAATCGCGGGCAGGAGCCAGTGCCGTTTCGGTTTCCGGATGGGCGCTGGATCAAGCTTCTTCTGTCGGTTGAAGGCGCGGATGGCGAGTTGCCATCTCGCAGCGTCGGGCTCTGGCGCAAGGGCTGACCCTTCATCTTCCGGGGCCTCGCAAAGCAAGGACCCTGAACCCCACAACCATGCGAGCGAACGGTTTCGCTCTCACCCGGTCGTGGGTTCCGGGTTCATGCCTGCGGCATGCCCCGGAATGACAAGATGCGGTGCCCGCAACAGGCGGCCTCAGACCTTCACATCAGCACGATCAGCGAACGCGGCGAGAGCGTGATCTCCTGATCGGCCTTCAGCCCTTTGCGGCCCTCGTCGGAATCGGCGCCGGTTTCGGTATCGAGCACGACGGACCATGAGCCCGATTTCACCCGCTGAGGGATCTTGAACACCACCGCCCCGTCGAAGCTGTTGAAGAGGATCAGCGCCTCGTCCCCGCCGTCCTCGACATCGGGTGTGTGCATCAGCAGGCCGATGGCGCGAACACCCTCATCGTCCCAATGCTCTTCCTGCTGGTCGCCGCCGGCAGGATTGACCCAGCGCAGGATGCAGCCGTCGCGGAAGGAGGCGCGACGGAAGATCGAATGTTCGGCGCGCAGCTGCGTCACCCGCTGAACGAAGCCGGTCAGCGCCTTGTCACGCTTCGTCAGCTCCTCCCAGCGCATCCAGGCGATCTCGTTGTCCTGGCAATAGACGTTGTTGTTGCCACGATTGGAATGCCCGTGCTCGTCGCCCGCAAGCAGCATCGGCGTACCGTGCGACAGCAGCATCGTCGCCAGCAAATTCCGCTTCTGGCGCTCGCGGACAGCGATGATGCCCTCGTCTTCGGTCGGCCCTTCCGCGCCGTAGTTGAACGAGATGTTGTGGCCGTGGCCGTCCTTGTTGTCCTCGCCGTTCGCGTCGTTGTGCTTCTCGTTGTAGGAGACCACGTCGTTCAGCGTGAAGCCATCATGAGCGGTGAGGAAGTTCACGCCGGCCCACGGCCTGCGCCCGCGCAGATCGTAGATATCGCCTGAGCCCGTGATGCGGGCGGCGAGATCGCGGATCATGCCCTCCTCACCCTTCCAGTAACCGCGAATGGTGTCGCGATATTTATCGTTCCATTCAGCCCAACCGGGGGGGAAACCACCGACCTGATAGCCGCCTGGACCGATGTCCCATGGCTCGCCGACGAGCTTGACCTTGCTCAGGACAGGGTCCTGGCCCACCGCATCGAAGAACCCGCCGCGCTGGTCGAAGCCATGCGGCTCGCGGCCCAGAATGGTGCCGAGGTCGAACCGGAACCCGTCCACCTCCATCACTTCAGTCCAGTAGCGCAGCGAATCCATCACCATCTGCAGCACGCGCGGATGGCTGGTATTCACCGTGTTCCCGGTGCCGGTATCGTTGATGTAGAAGCGCGCCTCGTCGGGCATCGTCCGGTAATACGAGAAGTTGTCGATACCCTTGAAGGAGAGCGTCGGCCCCATCTCGTTGCCTTCGGCGGTGTGGTTGTAGACCACGTCCAGGATCACCTCGAGACCGGCATCGTGGAAGCGGCGCACCATGTCGCGGAAGGACGAGAGGCCCGCCTGGCCGCAATAACGCTGCATCGGCGCAAAGAAGCCGATCGTGTTGTAGCCCCAGTAATTGGTGAGGTTCTTCGCCTCGAGATAGTGGTCGTCAAGATAGGCATGGATGGGCAGCAGCTCGACGGAGGTCACGCCGAGGCTCTTGATGTAATCGACGATCGCCTGCTCGCCGAGGCCGTCGAACGTGCCGCGCTTGGCCTCCGGAACGGCAGGGTGCAGTTTCGTGAAACCCCGCACATGGGTCTCGTAGAAGATGGTCTTGTCCCACGGCACGGCAGGCTTGGCCGGCGCCTTCATATCGGCGGACCAATCGACAACGACGCATTTCGGCGTGAACGGCGCGCTGTCGAGTTCGCTGAAGGTCAGATCCTCGTCTGCCTCCGCTTTGACGTCATACCCGTAGTGAGACTCGTCCCAGGCGATCTGCCCCGAGTACTCTCGCGCGTAAGGATCCAGCAGCAGCTTGTTATGGTTGAAGCGATGCCCCTCCTCCGGCGCGAAACGGCCGTGGACGCGGTAGCCGTAGCGTTGTCCGGGCTTCACGCCCGGCAGATATCCGTGGAAGATTTCGTTGGTGTATTCCGGCAGCGTGATCCGGGCCGTCTCGGTCTTGCCGCTGTCGTCGAACAGGCACAGCTCGACGCGTTCGGCATGGGCGGAAAACAGGGCGAAGTTGGTCCCGTCTCCGTCGTGCACCGCACCAAGCTCGTGCGCCTGACCGGACTGCACCTCAAATCGCTTGCCCTGCTCGTCGGCCATCGTCATGCACCCCTTAAGGCTTCAATTAGCGCATGGGCAGCCGCGGATCATGCAATACCGCCGTCACATCCCGTCGCTATGTTTCGTCGCGAGGCAGCAACGTGACGAGACCCCGAACGTTCCGGCGATCGGCCCGCAATTTGCTTGATATTTTGCGCTGCACCATGGAACGATGTAGGGTGAAGTCGAGTTATCGTTATGGCGGGTTCCGAGGGCGTGACGATGGCTGACGTGTTGAAGCTGGCTGAGACCGAGAGCGTCTCCTCCACGTCAGGTCATGCACTGACTTACGCAGCCGCCGTCAAGGACGACCCTTTCGAAAAGCCGCCGATCCCGGCCACGACAAAGCTGCTGTTCGTCACCTCGGAGATGGGTGACTTCATCAAGGCGGGCGGCCTGGGTGAGGTCTCGACAGCACTACCGCGCCAGCTGCGGGCCTTCTGCGACGTACGCGTGCTGCTGCCCGGCTTCCGCCAGGTCCGCAGGGCGCGTCCGGCGATGGAGATCGTGCGCCAGATGCCGCGCACCGCCAGCCTGCCGCCATGGTCGCTCGGCCGCTTCTCGACGGCGGACGGTCTGACGATCTACGTCGTGCTCTGCGACGAACTGTACGACCGCGAAGGCTCGCCCTATGGCCCCTTCGCCGGCGGTGATTTCGGCGACAACGATATCCGCTTCGCGCGCCTTTCGCTGGCTGCCGCCGAGATCGCGGCTGGCGAGGCGGACCCGAACTGGAAGCCCGACATCCTCCACGTCAATGATTGGCCGTCGGCCCTGGCGCCCGGCTACATGCGCTGGAAGGGTCTCGCCACGCCGTCGATCCTGACGATCCACAACCTCGCCTATCAGGGCCTTTATTTGCCGCAGCGCATGGGCGCACTCGGGATCCCCGACCTGGCTTTCAACGTCAACGGCGCCGAATTCCACGGCAAGGTCTCGTTCCTGAAGAGCGGGATCTATTACGGCTCGCATGTGACCACCGTCAGCGAGACCTATGCCCACGAGATCACCACGCCGGAGCACGGCTGCGGGCTGGACGGTTTGCTCAAGACCCGCATGGGGGAAGGCCGCCTGACCGGCATCGTCAACGGCATTGACGACAGCTGGAGTGCTCTGATCGAGGGCGGCAAGACCTCCGAGCAGATCGTGCGGCAATGGAAGCGTCGCAACGCGGCCGAAATCCGAAAGACGTTCGAGCTGCCGGAATCGCGCGGGCCGCTGTTTTCGATCGTCTCCCGCCTTGTCCACCAGAAAGGTATCGACCTTTCGCTAGAAGCCGCAGAGACGATCGTCGCGCAGGGCGGCCAACTCGTCGTGACCGGCCGGGGAGAACCCCGCATCGAGGAAGCCGTCGAGAAGCTGGCGCGGAAGTTTCCAGACTCCGTGGCGGCTCGCATCGGCTTCGACGATGCCGAGGCCCGGCGTCTTTTCGCGGCGAGCGATTTCCTGCTGATGCCATCCCGCTTCGAGCCCTGCGGTCTCAGCCAGATGTACGCGCAGCGTTCGGGCGCCCTACCGATCGCCTATCGCACCGGCGGCCTTGTCGACACGATCGAGGACGGGCTTTCCGGCTTTCTGTTCTCGTCCTTGACGGGCGCGGGGCTGTCCAGCGCCGTCACCCGCGCGCTCGAAGCCTTCCGTTCGAAGCGCGCCTTCGTACAGATGCGCGAGCACGCGATGGCCAAGCGCTTCGACTGGCGCAAGCCGACCTTCCGCTATGCGGGTGTCTACGCGCGCGCTCTGTCGTCATGAAAAAGGCCGGCGCATCGAAGCGTCGGCCTGGAAATCTCGTTTGAATGGCCTTGGTGGTCGCAGGCGATCAGGCCTTGCTTTTGGTACCGGTTTTAGCTGCCGGCTTCGCGGGCGCGGCTTTGGTTGCCGCTTTCTTCACTGGCTCCCGGGCTTCGGCCTTGTCCGATACCGCAGCCTTGCCCTTAAGCGGCGCCTTGGCTTTCGCGCCCGTGCTGACGCTCACGCGCTCCTCGGCGAGGCGCCAGTGCTCCGCATCCTTGCCGTCCGGTTTACCCTCGGCCTCCCAGATCGCGTAGGCAGTGTCGCGGACGATCTGATCCCGGCTCATGGTCGCTCTCCCAGCTCTTGGCTATGCCCGAACGGATAACGGCAGCATCGGCTCTTGGTTCCGGTCTCGGCAAGCTCAAACTGACGCCATCTTGTCGTCGGAACGTCGGTCGGCTCTGCTGCGTTGCATCATGACTGATTCCGCAGCACCGCAGGATCAGGCCCAGATCGCGAAAAGACTTGAACGATGCGTGAAATCCAACCTGTCTTGCCGACGCTCTCCCCGCAGGATGTCACGATGCTGGAAGAGGCCCGGCACCCGGACCCTTTCGCGGTTCTCGGGCGTCACACCTACGAGAGTGGCTCGTTCGTCCGGACGTTCCTGCCCGACGCGCACTATGTCGAGCTCGTGACCGGCGAAGGCGAGGAGCGTCAATCCGTCGCGATGACCGAGCGCGGGAGCGGCCTCTTCGAGGCGGTGGCCCCCGCTGAGGGTCCCTACCGCCTGCGCGTCTCCTGGCCTCATGGGATTATCGAGACTGCCGACCCTTATGGCTTCGGGCTGCTGCTCTCGGAAGACGACATTTATCTCTTCGCGGAGGGGCGCCATTTCGATCTGTCGACCCGCCTCGGCGCCAATCCGTCCGTCATCGACGGTGTCGAAGGTGTGGTCTTCGCGGTCTGGGCGCCGAACGCGTCGCATATCGCGCTAGTGGGCGACTTCAACGACTGGGATACCCGACGCCACCCGATGCGCCGCCGGCTCGGCCCTGGCATCTGGGAGCTCTTCATCCCCGGGATCGGTCCGGGCGCGGTCTACAAATATGCCATCACCGCTGCGAATGGCGAGCGCCTGCCCTGGAAGGCCGACCCGCTCGGCCGCTTCCATGAGCTCCCGCCCCGGACCGGCTCGGTCGTCGCGGCCGCGCCGGCCTTCGCCTGGAGCGACGAAAGCTGGCTCGTCCAGCGCGAGAAGCGCAACGCGATCCACGAGCCGCTTTCCATCTACGAGGTCCATATCGGTTCCTGGCTGCGGACCGAATGGGGGCAGATGGGCTCATGGGACGAGGCGATCGACCGGCTCATTCCGTATCTGGACCATATGGGCTTCACCCATGTCGAGCTGTTGCCGATCACCGAACATCCCTTCGGCGGCTCCTGGGGCTATCAGCCGCTCGGGCTTTTCGCGCCGACATCGCGCCTTGGGCCGCCGGAGGCTTTTGCGCGCTTCGTCGATCGCTGCCATGCCGCGGGCATCGGCGTCATCCTCGACTGGGTGCCGGCGCATTTTCCCTCCGATGAGCACGGCCTGGCCAATTTCGACGGCACGGCGCTCTACGAGCACGAGGATCCGCGGCAGGGCTTCCACATCGACTGGAACACGCTGATCTACAATGTCGGCCGGCGCGAGGTGCGCGGCTTCCTGATCGCATCGGCGCTGTGGTGGCTCGAGACGTTCCATCTCGACGGGCTGCGGGTCGATGCCGTCGCATCGATGCTTTATCGCGACTACAGCCGAAAGGCCGGCGAGTGGGTGCCGAACCATCTCGGCGGGCGCGAGAATTTCGAGGCCGTATCGTTCTTTCAGGAGCTGAATACCTTGGTCGGCAGCCGTGGACGCGGGGCCATCACCATCGCCGAGGAATCGACCGCCTGGCCCGGCGTCACCCGTCCGGTCGAGTTCGGCGGCCTCGGCTTCCATTTCAAATGGAACATGGGCTGGATGCACGACACGCTGCGCTTCTTCGAGCGCGATCCCGTGCATCGCGGCTGGCATGGCGACGACGTGACCTTCGGGCTGGTCTACGCCTTTTCCGAACATTTCGTGCTACCGATCTCGCATGACGAGGTCGTGCACGGCAAAGGCTCGCTGCTCTCGCGCATGCCCGGCGACGACTGGCAGCGCTTTGCCAATCTGCGCCTGTGCCTGGCGATGATGTGGACCCACCCGGGCAAGAAGTTGCTCTTCATGGGCTGCGAATTCGGGCAGGAAAACGAGTGGAAGGTCGATGACCCCTTCCCATGGCCGCACCCTTACGACGAACGCCGGCGCGGCACGATGCAGCTGGTGCGTGACCTAAACGCGCTGTACCGCGCTACCCCGGCCCTCCACAGCCTCGACCACAGCCCGGACGGCTTCGACTGGCTGATCGCCGATGACAGTGCCAACTCCGTCTTTGCTTTCACCCGCTCGGCCGAGGACGGCAAGCCGCCGCTCCTCATCGTCGCCAACATGACGCCGACGCCGCTGCACGGCTATCGCATTGGCGCGGCCGCGCCGGGCCGCTGGCGCGAATGCTTCAATAGCGATGCCGGGCTATATTCCGGCTCCGGCCTCGGCAATGGCGGCGAAGTCCAGGCCGAACCCATGCCCTCGCATGGCCACGAACAGTCGCTCTCGCTGACCTTGCCGCCGCTCGCGCTGCTCGTGCTCGAGCATGACGGCGACGCGAACTGAAGACCGCGAGGATCGAATGAGCGACGAACTTCTGCGCCAGCTTGCAGCCAAGGCGGGCATCTCTCCGGAGTGGACCGACCAGGCCGGCAAGTTTCATAGCGTCTCCGCCGAGAGCCTTCGGGCGATCCTGACCGGCTTCGGTCTGCCGGTGGACGGCGACGAGGCCTTGCGCAACGCGATGTCTCTGGTCGAACAAGGCCCCAACCCCGCCGCGGCCTCTCGGTTCACCACGGCGCGTGTCGGGCAAGCGGTCGGAATGCCCTTGGCCGGCGACGCCGGCAGAGCCGTCGAGATCACGTTGGAAGGCGGCGCCCGGCGCCTCGTCACCACACTCGAAGGCTATGGCGAAGCGCTGACCCTGCCGGCCTTCGACACCCCCGGCTATCATACGGTCCATCTGCTTGACGGCGATTTTACAGTCGCCACGGCGCCCCAACGCTGCATCACGTTCGCAGATCTCGACGAGGGCCGGCCCGGCTTCGGGCTCGCGGCACAGATCTACTCGCTGCGCACCGCCCATGATGGCGGCATCGGCAATTTCGCCGGCGTCGCCGCGTTCGGGAAACGCGCGGCGCGCCTCGGCGCCGATGCACTGGCGATCAGCCCCGTCCACGCCCTCTATGGCGCTTCCGCCAACCATTTCAGCCCGTATTCTCCATCGACGCGACTGTTCTACAACCCTCTTCACGCCGACCCCGAAGCGCTCTTCCCGGCAGATCTGGTCGCGGGCGTCATCGCCGAAGAAGGGCTCGGCGAAGCCATGGACAAGCTCTCGGCCGACCCCGCGATCGACTGGGCGCTGGCCACGCCGCTGCGCCAGCGCCTGCTGCGGGCGCTGTTTCGCCGTCTGCGCGAAAGCGACGCGCTTTCGTCGCAACGCGCCGATTTCGAGCACGCGCGTGATGGCGCGTCCTCGTTGCTGCGCAGCCACGCCGTCTTCGAGGTGCTGCACGCGAGCGAATTCGCCCGCGACTCCTCCGCCTGGCACTGGCGAAACTGGCAGCAGTCTTATCGCGATCCGGACAGCGCGGAGGTCGCAGCCTTTGCGGGAGCACATGCCGACGAGGTCGAGTACCAGATCTTCCTGCAATGGCTGACCGGTCGTTCCTATAGCGAAGCTCAGCGCACCTGTCGCGAAAGCGGCATGAAGGTCGGGCTTATCGCCGATCTCGCCATCGGCATGGATGGCTCGGGAAGTCACGCCTGGAGCCGACAGCATGAGGTGCTGAACGGGCTGTCGGTCGGTGCCCCGCCTGACTACTATTCCGCTGAAGGACAGAGCTGGGGTCTCACCACCTTCTCCCCGCGCGGGCTTGCGGCCTCCGGCTATGCGCCGTTCATCGAAACCTTGCGCGCCAGCCTGCGCTATGTCGGCGGCATCCGTATCGACCACGTCATGGGCATGAGCCGGCTCTGGCTGGTGCCGGAGGGCGCCAGCGCCATCGACGGCGCCTATGTCGCTTTCCCGTCCGAGACGCTTTTCAGATTGATCGCGCTCGAATCTTGGCGGCACCGCGCGATCGTCATCGGCGAGGACCTCGGAATCCTCCCCGACGGCTTCCGCGATTATCTGCGTGGCCAGGGTGTCGCCGGCCTGCGCGTGCTTCGTTTCGAGAAAACCGACGACGGCTATATTCCTCCGGCCGAGTGGGACCCTGCCGCCGCGGCGCTCACCACGACGCACGACCTTGTCCCGACGGCGGGCTGGTGGGCAGGCTCCGACATCGACGATGGCGAGCAGCGCCAGACGTTCGAGGATTTGCGTGCCTGGGACCGCGGTATCCTCTGGGGTTCCTTCGAGCGCGAGGGCCTGGTTCACGGGGAACGTCCGGCGCCGGACGATACCGGCCCCGTCGTGGATGCCGCGATCGGCTACGTCGCGAAATCGCCCTGCACCCTCAAGCTGCTGGCGATCGAGGACGCGCTCGGCATCCGCACGCAGCCCAACGTGCCGGGCACGACGATTGAGAAGCCGAACTGGCGCCATCGCCTGGAAGGCGAGGCCGGCGAGCTGCTCGACGACGCGAAGGTGCGCGAGCGGCTGGCATATCTCGGCCCGGCTCGGAGCGACGCTTGAAAAAACACCGTCATTGCGAACGTAGCGAAACAGTCCAGGGGAGGTAGAGCGCTGCCGATTCTGGAATGCTTCGCTGCGCTCGCAATGACGGAAAGGCTTACGCTCTTTTCTCGACGATATCGGCGATCGCCTCCAGCATTCGAGTGTCGTCGCCGGCCAGACCTTCCATCGCCGCCATGCGCTGGATGACGGTCGCGGCGATCGCCTCCTCCACCGTATCCTCGGCATAGGCATAGAAGATCGTCGCGTGCTGCCCGTCCCGGTGGCAGCGGCCTTCGATCTGCTGGAGCTGGATGGCGCTATGGCGCATATCGTGGACGACCAGCGCCCGCTCGCGCTCGCCGCCGGGCATCTCGCCGCGATGAAGCGAAATCGATTCCGTGACAGTGAAGATCACGGCATCGAGCCCGCCGGTCTGGAAGACGATCCGCGTCTGCTCGTTGACGATGCCCGAGTGCTCGCCATTGATCTCCGCCACGCGCCAGCCCCGCCCGCGCAAGCTGTCGGCCAGCATCGCGCTGGTCTCAAGAAAGGCGACCGAGATTGCCACCTGCTCGTCATTTCCGAGCAGATCCTCGCAGAAATCAACCGTGCCGGGGATGCGTAGCAGGCTCGCCTTCTGGCGGAAGCGCAGATCGGCGGCCCAGCCCTGCGGCTTGCGGGTCGAGCCGCCGGCCAGTCCCAGTTCCTTGCGGAACTCGCGCCAGGTCGCCTCGTAAAGCTTGCGCGCGGGCACGTCCAAAGCGATCGGCGCCAGCTCGCGCTGCACCTCGGGCCAGCCCGCGATCTCCTCCGGTCGGCGCCTCAGCCCGATCGCGTGAGTGCCGCGATACAGCAGATCGGCCATGATCTTGCGATCGTCCTCGTTCGGCTGCCAGCTCCAGTTTTTCCAGCGGCCCTTGGCGCGGCCGATCCTCAGCCGCTTCATCAAGCCCCGGAACCCATCGAGATCGGCACTCGGCATGCCCGCCGCCTTGGCCAGCAGGCTGGCGAGATAGGACAGCTCATGCGGCGATTGCCCGGCGGTGGCGCTCATATAGATCGCGAAATCGGCCGCCGCCGCCATCTGCCGGCAGACCATCCCTTGCTGCGAGTTCGGATTGCGGATGCGATGCGCCTCGTCGATCACGACCAGCGGCCAGGTCCGCTTCGGCGTGCCGAGCTTCGCCAGCTCGTTGTTCCTGGCTCGCGCGG
Organism: Allobosea sp. P5_A5; assembly: GCF_056400625.1. Lineage (NCBI taxonomy): Bacteria > Pseudomonadati > Pseudomonadota > Alphaproteobacteria > Hyphomicrobiales > Alloboseaceae > Allobosea > Allobosea sp. P5_A5. The sequence goes on along the minus strand of NZ_JBFUKY010000002.1, from coordinate 479,623 downwards.
AACGCTTTTTGCTGTCGGCAGGTGGCGCGAGAAGCGACTTCGTCTTCTCGAAATTCATCAGCGTCACACGCTTCGCCGGCAGGCCTGACAACGCCATGGTCCGCCGCCATTGCGGGATCGCACCCTTGGGGCAGATCACCAGCACATCCTGCTCCGGCATGGCCGAAAGCGCGAGCCAGGCCGAGAGCGTCTTGCCCAGTCCGGTCAGGTCGCCCAGCAGGAAGCCGGCGGCCCCCTTCGCCCGCGCTGCAAGGATGGCATCGCGCGCGACGAGCTGATGAGCGTGCGGAGTGAAAATCATATCGTGTCGACTTGTACGCCGAACCAAGCCGTCATTGCGAGTGCAGCGGAGCAATCCAGGGGACCGGGCTGGAACCCTTCAGCCCAGTCCCCTGGATTGCTCCGGAGCTTCGCTCCACGCAATGACGGTGCGCCACGTCGGCAAAACATGGCGTCCCTACCTGTCTTGGCACTGGCGCAAGCCCAGCTCCATCGGCAATCTGCGCCCGCCAATAGGAGACAAGACGGCCATGACCCGCGCGCAGGCGATCGCGAACGCCCAGGACTATTTCGATTCACGCCGCATGAAGAGCGACCTCGCCCGCCTCATTGCGATCCCCAGCGAGAGCCAGAACCCCGAGCGCGCGCCGGTTCTGTCCCAATATCTCGACACAGAGATGCGCCCGCTGCTCGAAAAGCTCGGCTTTGCCTGCCGCATTCTGACCCATCCGAAAGCCAAGGGTCCCTTCCTCTATGCCGAGCGCATCGAGGATCCTTCGCTGCCGACAATCCTGGGCTATGGGCATGGCGACGTCATCCGTGGGCTCGACGCGCAGTGGAGCGAGGGCCTTTCGCCCTGGACGCTCGTGGAGAAGGACGGGCGCTGGTACGGGCGTGGCGTCGTCGACAACAAGGGCCAGCACCTCATCAACCTCAACGGCCTGCGCGCCGTGCTGGAAACGCGCGGCAGGCTCGGCTTCAACGCCAAATACCTGATCGAGATGGGCGAGGAATCCGGTTCTCCAGGTTTGCGGGAACTCTGCCAGGACGAGGCCGAACTGCTGAAAGCTGACATCCTGATCGCCTCCGATGGGCCGCGCCTCAACGCCGAGCGACCGACCGTGTTTCTGGGCGCACGGGGCGTCATCACCTTCGACCTACAGATCGTGGCTCGCGAGGGTGGGCATCACTCCGGCAATTGGGGCGGGTTGCTTTCCGATCCCGCGATCCAGCTGGCCCACGCGATTGCCTCGATCACCTCGCCCACCGGTCAGATCCGGATCCATGAGTGGGTCCCGAAGGAGCTTCCGGATGCAGTTCGCAGGGCGGTGGACGATTGCGAGGTCGATGGCGGCCCGGACGGGCCGACGATCGATCCCGGCTGGGGTGAACCCGGTCTGTCGCCAGCCGAGCAGGTCTTCGGCTGGTGCTCGTTCGACGTGCTGGCGATGAAGTCCGGCGTCCCCGAGACACCCGTCAACGCCGTTCCGCCAAGCGCATGGGCGCGCTGCGCGTTGCGCTTCGTCGTCGGCATCGATCCGCGAGATGTCGTCCCGGCTCTTCGTCGCCACCTCGACCGCCAGGGGTTTTCGATGGTCGAGATCGTCATGCCGGGCGCCGAGCGATTCGGCGCGACCAGGCTGAATCCCGACGACGACTGGGTGCGCTTCACAGTCCGCTCCATCGCCGAAAGCACCGGCAAGAAACCTGCCTTGCTGCCCAATCTCGGTGGCTCTTTGCCGAACGATATCTTCGCCGAAATCTTGAAGCTGCGGACCATCTGGGTGCCGCATTCCTACCCCGGCTGCTCGCAACATGCACCGGACGAACATTTGCCGATCACCATCGCGCGCGAGGGCCTGACCGCGATGGCCGGGCTGTATTGGGATATCGGCGGGGGCAAGGCCCCGCCGCTTTGATCGATCACTCCCTTTGATCGATCACTCCTCCTTTTGATCGATCACCCCTGCGGCTGGCGCGGGTCACGGCCCGGCGGCAGGTCGATCGGCGACGCCGGCGGCCCCTCAGGCGGCGCGTTCGGCGGCAGCTCCGCCGGCGGCTCGGTCGGGATGCCCTGCGGTGCCTCGTCCGGAGGAATTTCGACCGGCGGGGCCGGTGGGACCTCGGTCGGGGTCAGCGGTGGCGCCTCCGGCAGCGGCTGCGGAACGGCTGGCGTGCCCTCGGGAGAAGCAAGATAGTCTGACATCATCGGTAGGGACCCTCCTGTGCAAGGAACGTCGCAGACCACGGAAGGTTCGTCGTCTGAGGCGATCAGGATCCCATCGGTCCCGGCTCGTCATCCTTCGGCAGTGGAAAGCGGCGCTGCAGCCGGCTCTCCAGCGAATGGTCGAGGAAGAGCAGGGCCAGCGCGAGCAGTGTCGCCGTCACCGCGATCGGCCAATGCCCCAGCCCGGCCGCACAACCGAGCGTCGCGGTCACCCAGATCGCGGCGGCGGTCGTCAATCCGTGCGCGACGAGATCGTCACTGCGCCGGATGATCAGGCCCGCTCCGAGAAAACCGATGCCGGTCAGCACACCCTGCACCACGCGGCTCGCCGCATCCGGATGCAGCGTGTCGCTGAACAAGCTCGCCGCCACGGCCGTGCCGAGGCCGACGATGCCGAAGGTGCGCAGACCGACACCCTTGTGACGGATCGTGCGCTGCAGGCCGATGGCGAGGCCGGCTGACGTGCCGAGCACAAGCCGCAGCAGGGGTTCAACCGCACCTGAAAGCTGTTCCATCATCATGCGCTATCCACCCGACCGACCGGACAGCCAGCATGAAGGCGCGAGCCGGACCTCATCCAGTCCCGGATGGCGGCTACTGAAAACCGCGTCAACATTGTTTGGAAAGGTCCGTGGTGGGTGATGTAGGGCTCGAACCTACGACCCGCTGATTAAGAGTCAGCTGCTCTACCAACTGAGCTAATCACCCATACGCCACGAAGCGTCGCCGTCGCCGCGATGTCGTCCGCGTCAGGCAGGGGGCGTGTAGCAAAGCCCCCCTGCCCTGTCCACCCGTCTGCGACAGAAATCTGACGACAGCGCCGCTTTCGTCCGGAAAACCGTCAAGCCGCGCGACGGTTGAGCAGGTGATACAACGCGATGGCGCCGAAGGTCGCCGTACCGATACCGGCGAGCTCATAGCCGAAGATCGGAAGCTTGAGATCGCCTGCGCCGAGGATGAGCGCGGTCGCGACCGTGATCAGGTTTTTCGGCTGGGAGAAATCCACCTGAGCCTCGACCCAGATCCGCCCCGCCGTCGCGGCGATCAGGCCGAAGACGACGACGGCAAGACCGCCGAGCACCGCAACCGGGATCGTGCCGATCACCGCGCCGAACTTGGGTGAGAAGCCGAGCAGCACGGCGATGACGCCGGCCGCGACGAAGACCAGTGTCGAATAGACCCGCGTCACCGCCATCACGCCCATGTTCTCGGCATAGGTGGTGACACCGGTGCCGCCCCCGGAACCCGCGATCATCGTCCCGATGCCGTCCGCAATGAAACCGCGCCCGATCATGTGGTCGAAGCTGCGGCCGGTCATCACGGCGATGCCTTTGATATGGCCGAGATTTTCCGCGACCAGGATGATCGCCACCGGCACGATCAGCGTCATCGCCTTGAGCTCGAAGACCGGCGCGGTGAAATGCGGCAGACCGAACCAGGCGGCTGCGCCGATCTTGCTGAAATCGATTACTGGCGCGCCGAAGGAAGACGCGGTCACGGCGTACAGAACATAGGCCGCGAGCCCGCCGATCAGGATCGGCAACCGCTGCACCAGCCCGCGCCCATAGACCGCGATCAACGCCACCGCGACCACCGTGAACAGCGCGATCCACTTGGTATAGGGGCTGGCCGAGATCATGCCGATCGCGACCGAGGTGAGGTTGAGGCCGATTGCGGCAACCACCGCGCCGGTTACGACGGGCGGCAGCAGCGCCTCGATCCAGCGGGTGCCGACGGCCTGAACGACGACACCGATCAGTGCGTAAACCGCGCCGCAGGCGATGATTCCGCCAAGCGCGACGCCGATGTTCAGATTGGGCCCGGAGCCGGCATAGCCGGTGGCGGCGATGACCACGCCGATGAAGGCGAAGGAGGAGCCGAGATAGCTCGGCAATTGTCCGCGTGTGATGATGAAGAACAGCAAAGTCGCAATGCCGGAAAAGAAGATCGCGACATTGGGATCGAAGCCCATCAGCACAGGCGCGAGCACGGTCGAGCCGAACATCGCCACGACATGCTGCAGCCCCGCCACGGCAGTCTGGCCGCCCGGCATCCGCTCGTCCGGCATCACGGCGCCGGAGGTCTTCAGCGTCCAGTTCGGAAAATAGCCCATCGCGATCGCTCCCCACGCGGCCGCACGGGGGCGCCGCTCCGGAAACGCAGATGAAGGCAAGAGCGGGGCCAGCGCCAGATGGCGGCGCGGTCATCCACCGGAATTGAATAGGGTGTCGGTGATTGCGCTCAAAATGGCGGTGACGGCCGGGCCCTATCCCCTCTCCCCTTGCGGGAGAGGGGATAGGGTGAGGGGTCGCTCAACGTCGATCGTTGGCGAACGGCCTACGATGAAGGATAGCGTGACCCCTCATCCGGCCCTTGCGGGCCACCTTCTCCCGCAAGGGGAGAAGGGACGACCAGCTTTACTCCGCCGCTTGAGCGTGCTGCCGCGTTCCACGCGCAACCAGCTTGTTCAGCGCCGCCAGATAGGCCTTGGCGGAAGCGACGAGCGTATCGGGGTCGGCCCCGCGCCCGGTCACGGCCCCGTCTCGCGAGAGCCGCACTGTAACCTCGGCCTGCGCATCGGTTTCCTCCGTCACGGCGTGAACGTCGTACAGTTCCAGCACCGCCTCATGCGGCACGATCGCCTTGATCGCGTTGAACACCGCGTCGATCGGCCCGTTGCCCTCGGCCTCCTCGGTGACGAAGCGCCCATCGACGGAGAGCCGCATGGTCGCGCGCTGCGGCCCGCGCGTGCCGGCGATCACCGTCAGCGATTCCAGGCGGATGCGATCATGCGCGGTGGCGATATTCTCGTCGACCAACGCCTCGATATCCTCGTCATAGACATGCTTCTTGCGGTCGGCGAGCGCTTTGAAGCGCGTAAAAGCATCCTCCAGCTGGTTGTCGCCCAGCTCGTAACCCATCTCCTTCAGCTTGGAGCGGAACGCGGCCCGGCCGGAATGCTTGCCCATCACCAACGAGGTCTTGGTGACGCCGACCGAGGCGGGCGTCATGATCTCGTAGGTCGACTGGTTCTTCAGCATGCCGTCCTGATGGATGCCGCTTTCATGGGCGAAGGCGTTCCGGCCGACGATCGCCTTGTTGTACTGCACCGGGAAGGAGCAGGCGGAAGAGACCGCCTTCGAGACGCGCATCAATTGCGTGGTTTCGACACCAGTCTCGTAAGGCAGCACATCGCCACGCACCTTCAGCGCCATCACGATCTCTTCCAGCGCCGCGTTGCCGGCACGCTCGCCGATGCCGTTGACCGTGCATTCGACCTGCCGCGCCCCGCCCTCGATCGCCGCCAGCGAATTGGCGACGGCAAGCCCCAGATCATTGTGGCAATGGGCCGAGAAGATCGCCTTGTCGGCGTTCGGGACCCGCGCGCGGACCGCCTCGAACATGGCGCGATACTCGGCTGGCGTCGCATAGCCGACCGTATCCGGCAGGTTGATCGTGGTCGCGCCGGCCTTGATCGCCGCCTCGACGGCACGGCACAGATACTCGATCGGCGTGCGCGTCGAATCCATTCCCGACCATTCGACATCCTCGACCAGATTGCGCGCCTGCGTCACCGTGGCGGCAATGATGTCCAGCACCTCCTGCTGGCTCTTGCGCATCTGATGTTCGAGATGGATCGGAGACACCGAGACGAAAGTGTGGATGCGCGGGCGTGCCGCATGGCGAACCGCCTCGCCTGCCCGCGCGATATCGGCGCCGATCGCACGCGCCAGCCCGGCGACGCTTGCGCGCTTCAGCCTGCGGGCGATCTCGGAGACCGCTTCGAAATCGCCTTGGGAGGCGATTGGAAATCCGGCCTCGATGATGTCGACGCCCATGGCATCGAGTGCGTCCGCCACTTCCAGCTTCTCCTCGAAGGTCATGGTGGCGCCGGGGCACTGCTCGCCGTCGCGCAAGGTGGTGTCGAAGATCAGGACGCGGTCTTTGGGAGACACGGCTGGCGAAGAGCCGTTCTGGATCGGATCGGTCATGGATTTTGTCCGGTGTCGGCGCCGCGGCGGAGTTCGCAAGGCGAGCGCATGGGTTCGGAAGTCGGCGGTTCTCGTCACTCCCCTGAGCGCCCAGGCAAAATGCCCGGCCGGCCCTCAGGGGCGGCTAAGGAGAAGCTGGCCGAGAAGCGAGGATGCCGGACGTGCGCACAGGGCCGCATTCCGCGCGATGGCGCGGTCGGTGCGGCAGCTGTGGGCGAACGCCTGAGACAAGGATGATCCTCGTGAACCTGCCGAATGTGTAACCTGAAGCTGCGATGCCGCGCAAGCTGGCCCGCAGGCAATAGCCCGGCCACCTCCTCGCGAGCCCTCGTCCTGAGGAGCGATCCTGCCCGATCGCGTCTCGAAGGACGCTCCAGGAGGCAGCTCCACAATAAACCGGACTGGCCTTCGAGACGCCGCCAGCGCGGCTCCTCAGGATGAGGGCTGCGGAGTGCGGGAGCATGGTGTCCTATCACTTGCCCCATCTTTCTGCCGCAGCACATAATAAACATGGCGCCGGAATCGCGCGGAGACGGGCGGCATGACGCGTTACAACCGCTGGGCCATCGGGCTGGCCTTCTGCCTGGCGGGCCTCGCCGGCTATATCGACACGATCGGCTTCATCAGCCTCGGCGGTTTCTTCGTCTCCTTCATGAGCGGCAACACCACTCGTCTCGGCATCGAGACGGCCGGGCTGAAGGGGGGCGGTATGGCCACCGTCGCGACCATTCTAGCCCTCTTCGTCTCCGGCGTGGTCGCCGGCTCGCTGGTCGGGCAGTTCGCCGGCAGGCGGCGCAAATCGGCCGTGCTCTGGCTGGTGGCGCTGGCGCTGGCCATCGCCGCGCTGCTGGACATGGCCGGCTGGAGCTTCGCAGGCGCGGTGTGGCTTGCCTTCGCCATGGGCGCGGAGAATGGCGTGTTTCAGCGCGACGGCGAGGTCACGATCCCGCTCACATACATGACCGGCACGCTGGTGAAGATGGGCCAGCGAATCGCGAGCGCGCTGACCGGTGGCCCGCCCTTCGGATGGGTGCGCCATTTCTTGCTCTGGCTCGGCCTTCTGCTCGGCTGCATCAACGGCGCCGTGGCCTACCAGTTCGTCGGGCTCGGCGCCGTCTGGCTCGCGGCGCTGGCGGCGGCGGTGTTTGCGGTCGCGGTGCCCTTCCTGCCGCTCACCGGCCGCGATTGACGCGAGGGTGGAATCGGTCATCCTCACGCCCGAACCAGCCGGAGACGACCATGCGCGCCCTTTTCATGACCGCCGCCCTCGGCCTTGCGCTCGCCGGCTGCCAGACGCAGATGGCGGCGGCCCCGCCCGCCCCGCCGCCCGAGCAGGCAGCACCCGGCGTCACGCCCTCGACCTTCCACATGCCGACCGGCAGCGGCTGCTCCGGTGAGATCGCCCGCTTCCAGGCCGTGCTCGACAACGACGTCGCCATCGGCCACACGACGAAACCCGTGCACGATCGCGCCACCGCCGACCTCGATCGCGCGCGGGCGACCTGCTCGACCGGCGGCGAGGGTCCGGCGCTCGCCCAGCTCCACGCCGTCAAGACGAAGTTCGGCTATCCGGGATAGTCTTCGGGCGTCATGCTCGGGCTTGACCCGAGCATCTCGGAAATCCGCACTTTCTCGGCATGAGAGTCTCGGGTCGAAGCTCCGCTTCGCCCGAGAATGACGCATGTCGTTTTTACGCCGCCAGCCCGCGCTTCTGCAGCAGCGCATCCGGCGTCGGCAGCCGCCCGCGAAAGAGCGTGTAGGCCTCGGCCGCATCCCGCGTATCGCCTGCCGAATAGATGAAGCGCTTCAGTTTCGCCGCGACCTCCGGAGAGTAGAGGTCGCCCGTCTCGGTGAAGGCGTCGAAGGCATCGGCGTCCATCACCTCCGACCAGAGATAGCTGTAATAGCCGGCCGAATAGCCGTCGCCCGCGAACACATGCGTGAAATGCGGTGTGCGATGGCGCATGGTGATCTCGGCCGGCATGCCGAGGCGTTCCAGTTCCGCCGCCTCGAAGGCGATCGGATCGATTTCGGCCGGCGCCTCCAGCGAGTGGAAGGCCAGGTCGGCCAGCGCCGAGGAGGTATACTCCACCGTCGAGAAGCCCTGGTTGAAGGTCTGCGCCATCTTGATCTTGTCGATCAGCGCTTCCGGGATCGGCTCGCCGGTTTGGGCATGGCGGCAATAGTCCGACATCACCTCGCGCGTCATGAACCAGTGCTCATAGAGCTGCGACGGCAGCTCGACGAAATCGCGCGCCACCGACGTGCCGGCAAGCGAACCATAGGTCACGTCGGACAGGAGCCCGTGCAGTGCGTGGCCGAATTCGTGGAACAGCGTGCGGGCATCGTCCAGCGAGAGCAGCGCCGGCTCGCCATCCGCCGGCTTGGCGAAGTTGCAGACATTGACGATGATCGGCCGCGTCTCGCCATCAAAGTTCCGCTGCCCGCGAAAGGCGCTCATCCAGGCCCCCGAACGCTTGGATGAGCGGGCAAAATAATCGCCGACGAACAGCCCGATATGCCGACCGCTGGCCGCCTCCGTCACCTCGAAGATCGTTACATCCGGGTGATAGCCGACGAGATCGGGCCGCTCCGCGAAGGCGAGCCCGAACAGCTTGCCGGCGACGTCGAAGGCCGCCTGCCGGATCCGGTCGAGCTGGAGATAGGGCTTCAGCACGGCTTCATCGAGCGCATAGGTCTTCTGCCGGACCTTTTCGGCGTAGTGGCGCCAATCCCAGGGGCGGATCGGCCCGTTCTCGCCTTCGCTTTGGGCGAGCGCCGCGAGATCGGCGGCCTCACGCGCCGCGCGCGCCTTGGCCGGCGTCCAGACCAGTTCCAGCAGATCGCGCACATGCTCGGGCGTCTTCGCCATCGCATCGTCGAGCTTGAAATGTGCGAAGGTCGGATAGCCGAGCAGCCTGGCCTTCTCCGCCCTCAGCTTCACCATCTCGGCGACGATGGCGCGGTTGTCGCTCTCTCCGCCATTCTGGCCGCGCTTGCTCCAGGCGATGAAGGCTTCCTCGCGCAGGTCCCGACGCGTCGAAAAGGTCAGGAACGGCTCGATGATCGAGCGCGAGAGCGTCACCGCATGTTGACCGGGCTTGCCTCGGTCGGCCGCCGCGCGCGCCATGGCCGCCCTGACGAACTCCGGCAGGCCTGCGAGCCCGCTCTCATCCGCGATGAACAGCGCATAGGAGGACTCATCCTTGAGCACGTTCTGACTGAACTGCGTGCCCAGCGCCGCCAGCCGCTCGCTGATGGCGGAGAGCCTCGTCTTGTCGCCCGCGGCGAGCTTGGCGCCCGAGCGGACAAAACCCTTATGCGTCCGCTCCAGCAGACGGGCCTGCTCGGCATCGAGGCCGAGCGTGTCGCGCTGTTCGTTGACCGCATCGACGCGGGCGAACAGGCCCTCATCCATCATCACCGCCGACCAATGACGCGAGGTCAGCGGCGACATTTCGCGCTCGATCGCCTGCAGCGCCTCGTTGGTATCGGCGCCGGTGAGATTGTAGAACACGCCACCGACGCGCGAGAGCGCCCGCCCTGCCCGCTCCAAGGCCTCGATCGTATTGGCGAAGCCAGGCTCGGCCGGCTCCGCGACGATCGCCGCGATCTCGTCCTTATGCTTGGCCAAGGCCGCATCGAAAGCCGCCCGGATATGCTCCGGCTTGATCGCGGCGAAAGGCGGCAGACGAAACGGCGTCTCCCAGCGGGAGGCGAACGGATTGTCGGCCGGCAGCGGCAGAGCCTCGGGATAGGTCGTCGCGGCAGTCGTCATGAGCGGACTTTCAAAAACGTTAGGTCAGCGTTCGCCGAAGATATGCGCGAGATAGCGGCGCATGAAGGGCGGCATGTCGTGCGGATCGGTATCGGCCATATTGCGGATGATGACGATGTCGGAAAGCTCCTCCTCGGCCAGCGTTTTCATCCGCTCCAGCATCAGCGCGCGCGCCGCCTCGGCCGGCAGGTCGATCTCGACCAGGCGCATAAAGGCGACCCGCCCTCGCTCGATCAGTGCCGTCCAACCCTCACCGAACGTCACATCGCCGAGATGCAGCCCGGTCTCCTCTTTCAGCTCGCGCGTGACGCTGCCGGAAAGATCGACCGATCCATCGGGGCGCAGATCGTCGCGATCCGGCGTGCCGGCAGCGAAATAGACCTTTCCGGCATTGGCGGTGTGCTCACCCATCTTCCCGCACAGAAAGGCGCCGTCCTTCGTTCGCAAGGCCGCCATGGCAAAGCCGTTGCGGATCTCCGGGCCGGGAAATCCGGCATCCCGCCAAGCCATGAATGCCGCGTAATCCGTCTCGAAGTAACCCGCTTCGAAGGTATCGCCGCTGATCGCCGCACGGTGCTGCAGGAGCACGCGCCCGTTGAACATCGCGGGCTTGCCGGCGCTGATCCCGGCCCAATGCGCGGCGATCGCCTCGGCGTTGTCGCGCTGGTAAGCCCAGACATAAGGCTCGATCCGAGCTTCGATGCGGCTGAGCTGGACGATGCTGCCGTCCACGACACTGTCGCTCACAACAGCACGCCCTCGCTGACCAGCACAGCCGAACCACCGATCCGCGCCGAGGCGAGGACGCCGCCGCGCACGCTCATCTCAAGCGTGATCTGCGAGGGCCGCCCCATCTCGTAGCCCTGTTCGATCACGAAGCGGTGGTCGCCATCGGCCGGCGCCTCATAGGCCATGATCGCGCCGGCGAAAGCCGCCACGGCCGATCCCGTAGCCGGGTCCTCGATCAGGCCGAGATTGGGCGCGAACATGCGGGCGTGGAAATGATGACCGGCCTCCTCGACCTCGCGGCTGTAGACGAACGCCGCGCCCTGGCCGAACGCCTCGCCCCAGACGCCCATATTCGGCCACGCCTTCGTCACGGCATCGCGCGAGGCCAGCGGCACACACAGATAGGGCACGCCAGCGCTGAACGCGGACGGCCTGTGTCGGTCGAAGCCGATCGACCCCGCGTCAAGCCCAAGCGCGGCGGCCAGTGCGATGTCCGACGCAGCCTCCCCCGTCCGCTCAGGCAGGCGCGGCAAAGTAAAGACCGCGCGACCCTGACGGTTGCTCGAAATCTCCACCGCGCAGGACACGGCGCCGATCTTCTCCTCCAGCACGAGCATTTCCGGCAGATGACCTGCCGCATCGTCATGCAGCGCAAGCCACACCGCCGTGCCCACCGTGGGGTGACCGGCGAAAGGCAGCTCGATGCCCGGCGTAAAGATGCGCACCGCCGCGCGGTGCTCGGGCCGCTCCGGCGGGAGCACGAAGACGGTCTCCGACAGGTTGAACTCGCGGGCGATCGCCTGCATCGCCTCGGTGTCCAGCCCCTCGGATTCCAGCACGACGGCAAGCGGATTGCCGTCGTGGCGGCGCGTGGTGAAGACATCGAGCGTGACGAAACGGCGTTTCATGGCGGGCTTTCGAAAAAGAAGTGGAGGAACCAATGCGATCGAGGCCGCGCGAACGCCGCGCGGCGCTAGATCGCTTCCGGCGCGAAGATGCGCGACGGGGTCACGAATTCGTCCTGCGCCGCGACCATCAAAATCTCGCGCGAGCCGGCTTCCTTGGTCCGCTTCAGCAATCCGTAAATCGAGGACGCCGCCTTGCCGAGCGCGGCGGCGGCCGAGCGCTCGCGCAGGTAATGCGTGAAGAACAGCGCCGCGATCGCATCGCCCGCGCCGTTGACGCTGACATCGAGCTTCGGCGTGCGCACCCGCCAACTGCCGCCCTCGTCCGCCGCCATCAGGTCGATCGCATCGTCGGGCGTCTCCTCCGTGACGAGCGAGGTCACGAGCACGACCTTCGGGCCGGCATCGCGCAGCGTCTCGACCGCGCGATGCGCGTCGGCCACCGTCTTGACCGTGACACCGGTCAGCAATTCCAGTTCGAACTGGTTGGGTGTCATGATGTCGGCGGCGGGAACCGCCTGCTCGCGCATGAACTCGGGGATGCCCGGCCGCACGAAGACCCCGCGCCCGACATCGCCGATCACCGGGTCGCAGCAATACAGAGCTTTCGGATTGGCGGCGCGAACGGCTGCGGCGGCCGAAAGAACTGCGTGGCCGATATCGGCGGAGCCCATATAGCCGGAGATCACGCCGTCGCAATCCGCCAGCACGCCGCGCTCGCCGATGCCCTGCATGACCTCGTCGATCATGCCGCCGTCGAAGACGCGACCTTTCCAGGCGCCATAGCCGGTGTGGTTCGAGAACTGCACCGTATGGATCGGCCAGACCTCGACACCCAGCCGCTGCATGGGAAACACCGCAGACGCATTGCCCACATGCCCGTAGGCGACGTGGGATTGGATGGAGAGAATATTCATGAGGCAGACCAGACGGGCGTTCGAGCGAGAGCCGGAACCTAGCGTCTCCCGCGCTGGGCGCCAATCGAAAGCCGTGGAGACCGCGATCACTGGCGGCGCAGGCATAAGCGCGTCATCCCGGGTAAAGCCCGGGATGACGCGCGCTTCCGGAAAACAAAAAGCCCTCAGGCCCCTGACTGCGCCTTCTTGGCGAACGTATCGATGAAGGTCTTCGTCAGGTCGACATTGGAACTCGTCAGCTCCGGGTCGAGCAGCTTCAGCGAGTCGTACATGCTCTTCATTGCGTCTGCCGTGGCGATGCCGGTGCGCGAATAGGCTTCCTGAGAGTTCTTGACCGCGCGGACGTAAAGCGGCCTGTCTCCGAGCAGGTATTCTTCGGGCACGAGGTCCGCGACCTCCTCTGGCTTGGCGGTCTCCAGCCACTTCAGCGCCTTCATGAAAGCGTTGACCAGCTTCTGCGTGGTGACCGGGTTCTTTTCGGCAAAGTCGTTCTTGAGATAAAGCACGGCGGCCGGGTTCGAGCCGCCGAACAGCGCCTTTGTGCCGGCCTCGGTCCGGGTGTCGATCAGCGCGACGATGTCGCCATCGGCCTCCAGCTTCGAGGTAACGGGGTCGAGATGGGAGATCACGTCGACCTGCTTTTGCTTGATCGCAGCGACCGCGCTGGCCCCGGCACCGACGCCGATGAAGGCGGCATCGGTGGCCTTCAGCCCCGCCTTGACCATGGCATACTGCGCCGTCAGCGACGTCGAGGAGCCCGGCGCTGTGACGCCGATCTTCAGACCCTTGAAGTCGGCCGCGCTTTTCACCTTGTCGGCGAGGTCCTTGCGGACCGCGATGGTGATGGCGGGGAAGCGGCCGAGCTCGATCACGGCCCGGATGTCCTGGCCCTTCGCCTGCATGCGGATGGTGTGCTCATAGGCGCCGGTCACGACATCGACCGAGCCGCCGACGAGCGCCTGTAGCGACTTGGCGCCGCCACCGAAATCGTTGATCTCGACGTTCAGCCCCTGCTCCTTGAAGTAGCCCTTCTTCTCCGCGACCGTGAGCGGGAGGTAATAGAGCAGCGGCTTGCCGCCGACGCCGAGCGTGATGTTGGCTTTTTCAGCGGTCTGCGCAAACGCTGGGAGGGACACCGGACCGGCCAGGCCGGAAACGGCAAGCGCGGTCAGCGCGTCGCGGCGGGTGAGCTTCATGGTCGTGACCTCCGGTGGCGAAAGGCGCCTCTCGCGGGCACCGTTGAAACGGACGATAGGCGAAGCGGCGGACCTGCGACACCCCGTCGTTAGGTGGTCGTCGTCGCACTCTGCGCAGGGCGCCAGACCAGCAGGCGCCGCTCGACCAGCGTCACCAGCGCATCGATCAGGATCACGAAGATCGTCAGGATCAGCATGCCGGAAAACACACCGGTGACGTCGAACACGCTTTCCGCCTCATGGATCTTGTAGCCAAGCCCGGCGGAGGACCCGAGATATTCGCCGACAACCGCCCCAACCAGCGCAAAGCCGACCGAGGTATGCAGCGAGGAGAACATCCAGGTCAGGGCGGAGGGCCAGTAGACGTGTTTGAACAGCTGCCGCTCGTTCATGCCGAGCATACGGGCATTGGCGAGGATCGTCGGCGAAACCTCGCGCACGCCCTGATAGACATTGAAGAACACGATGAAGAAGACCAGCGTAAAGCCCAGCGCCACCTTCGACCAGATCCCTAGGCCGAACCAGAGTGCGAAGATCGGTGCCAGCACCACGCGCGGCAAGGCGTTGGCCGCCTTGATATAGGGGTCGAAAACCGCCGCCAGCAGATCGTTGCGGGCAAAGGTGAAGCCGAAGAAAATGCCCGCCGCAGAGCCGATGCCGAAGGCGAGGATCGTCTCGGTCAGCGTGATGCCGAGGTGATAATAGATGTCGGCCCCGGTCAGCTGCTTGAACGTACGCGCCAGAACCGCGCCGGGCGTCGAGAAGAAGAACTGAGTCGTCTTGATGTCGCCGAACAGGCTTGTGGTGGTGGCAAGGTGCCAGACGGCCAGGAAGACGACCATCACCAGTGCCTGCAGGACGAGAAGCTTCGTGCGCTTCATCAGGCCGTTCCCCGCGCCAGTTCTGTGCCTTCGACGAGTTCCTTGCCCTCGCCCATCGCATAGGCCTTCTGCACCTCGACGCGCAGCGACGACCAGATGTCGCGATGGATCTCGTGGAAGGCCTTGTCCATCCGGATGTCGGCAATGTCGCGTGGGCGCGGCAGCGTGACCGCGTAGTCGGCGACTATCCCTGCGGCAGGCCCGGCCGACATCACCACCACCCGGTCCGACAGCGCGATCGCCTCTTCCAGATCATGTGTGACGAACATCAGGGCCTTGCGATCGCGCGACCAGAGATCCAGCAGCAAATTCCCCATAATCTGCCGCGTCTGCGCATCGAGCGGCCCGAAGGGCTCGTCCATCAGCAGGATTTCCGGATTGCGGATCAGCATCTGCGCGAGGCTGACGCGCTTGCGCTGCCCGCCCGAAAGCATATGCGGGTAGCGGTCAACAAAGGTGCGCAGGCCGACCCGCGCCAGCCATTCGCGCGCCTGGGTGTCAGCCTCTTTGTCGGACACACCCATGGGTTCCAGCGCGACCTTGACGTTGTCCAGCGCCGTCTTCCACGGCATCAGCGCATCCTGCTGGAAGAGGTAACCGGCGCGTCGGTTGAGCCCCGCAAGCGGTTTGCCGAAGATCTCGACGCTGCCTTTGGAGGGCGCGAGAAGCCCGGCCGCCGCATTGAGCAGCGTGGACTTGCCGCAGCCGGTCGGCCCGACGATCGAGACGAATTCGCCCGGCCGAACCTGCAGATCGATGTCCTTCACCGCCTGATAGCGGCCGCCATCGGCGAGGTGAAAGGTGATATCGACACCGCCCAGGGTGACAGCCGGCGAGATGGATTGACCGACGGCTTCTGCAGCCGGCCGCGGACGATCTTGCAGCTCCATGGAAACTCGTTTCCCCGCGGGCCGCATACAGGGCGGCCTGTCCAATCGTTGAGCGGAGTCATAGGCGATGGGCAGGCAAGCCGGCAAGCGATGCGCGCGCGCGCCGGAGATAGCGACAGCGCGTGTTAGGCAGAGCCCACGCTTGCCAAGTCCGGCGGCTCCCAGCCATATGCCGCACCGTTTCCCCGGAAGGATCAGGCGCACCGATGGCCGGCCTTGAGCAGCTCATGCATGATCTCGTGGAGTTCATGCGCACCCATCAGGAATGGGCGATTCCGATCGTCTTCGTCGTCGCCTTCATGGAATGCGTGGCGATCCTGTCCTGGCTCGTGCCTGCGACCGTTTTTTTCACTGCTTTCGGCGCTGCGGCGGGAGCGTCCGGGCTGAACCTCATCCCCCTCGCCTTCGCCGCCTCCATCGGCGCCGGCAGCGGGTTCATGGTGTCCTACTGGGCCGGCCTCATTCTGGGTCCGCAGGTCGACCACTACTGGCCCTTCCGCAACAATCCGCAAATGCTCCGGCGCGGGCATGATTTCTTCGAGAAATGGGGGATCGCCAGCATCCTAATCGGCCACTTCTTCGGGCCGCTGCGCGCTGTTATCGCAATTGTCGCCGGCATCGTCCGGATGCCGGCGCTACAATTCAACATCGCGAATTGGATCGCGTCTTTTGCCTGGGGCTTTGCCCTGCTTTACGGCGCAGGGCAGATCGCGGCGTTCATGACGCGCTAGCCCATGATCGCTCGGAGATATCCGCCGTTCAGACGATCCCGAGCACGATCGACATCATCATCGCCAAAGACAACGCCAGGACAATCCTGACGACTGTCGGAGTTTCAAGAAGTCGCATCAGCTCCATGGCAGCCTCCCCGGTCAGTGGGCAAACTCGGATACGTCACGCATTCTTTTCGACAAGGGCCTCAGGCGACGAGATCGACGATCAGCCAGGCTACGGCCGCAAGCACAAGGCCGCCGAGCAGAACCATCAGCACCGGTCGACCGAGAAAGCCCTGCCGTCCCTCGACGGGCGTCTCGATAGCGGGATCCACATTTGTATGATCGTCGGCGCGCATCGGCTCGATGGCCTCGCCGTCGCGGAGCTCACCTTGTGCCCTGGCACGTTGTTTGGTCTCGGTGGTCATCGCGGCCTCCTATCCTGTTCGAACTTGCGGGCCGTCACTCAACCTGGAAAAGCGTTGAGAAGCGCGTTGACGATGAGCATGAATGCAATGGTTCCAAAGAATGCCGCCGCAAGCGGCCAGTCACTCCGCGTCGGCCTCGGCGCAGCCTTGGCACGCGGAGCCCGATGCCTCGCTTCGATGGTATTGAACTCGCGATACGCTCTCATCGTCGTCGTCCCGCAGATTGCTTCCGTTGAGAGGCCAACGCCGGGATGCTGAGCCGGTTCCGAACTTGTTAACGTCGGCGTCGGTTTCATAAACGAATAGGGCGGGCGCCGATGGCACCCGCCCTATTCAAAATCAAGGTTTCGTCAACCTTAACAATCTCCTGCGCCAGCTTCCGGAATCACAGGGCGAGGCTGTTGATTCCAGAAGCGAGCGGGCCCGGAAGCCCTCAGTTCTTCGTCTTGTCGACCAACGCCTTGGCTTTGATCCGAAAGGCCCGGCGCCAGCCGGGCCGTCGCCAGGCAAAAGACCGTGGGTCGATGCTCAGTTCTTTGTCTTGTCGACGAGCGCCTTGGCCTTGATCCACGGCATCATGTCGCGGAGCTTGGCGCCGACTTCCTCGATCGGGTGGGCGGCGTAGCGGGCGCGGGTCGCCTTGAACGAAGTCTGGTTGACCTTGTTCTCCAGCATCCAGTCGCGAGTGAACTTGCCCGACTGGATGTCGGTCAGCACGCGCTTCATCTCCGCCTTGGTCTCGGAGGTGATGATGCGCGGGCCGGTGACGTATTCGCCATACTCGGCCGTGTTCGAGATCGAGTAGTTCATGTTGGCGATGCCGCCTTCATAGATCAGGTCGACGATCAGCTTCACCTCGTGGAGACACTCGAAATAGGCCATCTCGGGAGCGTAGCCAGCCTCGGTCAGCGTCTCGAAGCCAGCCTTGATCAGCTCGACCAGGCCGCCGCAGAGCACGACCTGTTCGCCGAACAGATCGGTCTCGCACTCTTCCTTGAAGGTGGTCTCGATGATGCCGGCGCGGCCGCCGCCATTGGCCGAGGCGTAGGACAGGCCGAGGTCATGGGCGTTGCCGGTCGCGTCTTGGTGGATCGCGATCAGGGTCGGCACGCCGCCGCCGCGCTGGTACTCGGAGCGCACCGTGTGGCCGGGGCCCTTCGGGGCGACCATCAGCACGTCGAGGTCCTTGCGCGGCTCGATCAGGTTGAAATGCACGTTGAGGCCGTGCGCGAACAGCAGCGCCGCGCCCTGCTTCATGTTGCCGTGAAGCTCGTCGCGATAGATGTCGCCCTGAAGCTCGTCGGGGGTCAGCATCATCATGACATCGGCTTCCTTGGCGGCTTCCGACGGGGTCAGGACCTTGAAGCCGGCCTCTTCGGCCTTCTTGCGCGTGGCCGAGCCGGCCTTCAGCGCGATGATGATGTCCTTCACGCCGGAATCGCGCAGGTTGAGCGCATGGGCATGGCCTTGCGAGCCGTAGCCCACGATGCAGACCTTCTTGCCCTTGATCAGATTGATATCGGCATCACGATCGTAATAAACGCGCATGGGTGTCTCCTTTGTCACGCGGTGTGGGTCTTCCGGCGCGGATCGTTTTTTGCCGTGCCGTAAAGGGTGAAGAACTGGTCGGTGGCGCGCTCGACATCATCGGCGATGTCCGCCTTGTCGAGCTTCAGCGCATCGCCCAGCAGCAGGCGGATCTGCACGTCGCGGCCGACGAGGCCGAAGAAGCTGCGGAACGCCGTTTCCGTATCATCGAAAGCCAGCAGCCCGGCCTCGCGCCCGGCGTCCAGCACAGGCTTCAGCCGCTCACCGATGGCAAACCGGCCATTGGCGAGCACGATCTTGCCGAGCGTCCCGTCACGCGACGCCGCCTCGCTGACGGCGACGCGATTGAGCGCGATCGAGGTCGGGCTCGAAATGACTTCGAGCCAGTTGACGGCGAAGCGCATCAGGCTCTCGCGGAGCGCGCCGGCATCGAGCCGCTGCCGGTCGAAATTACCCGCCCTCACCTGCGAGGCCTGCCAGCGCACGGTCGCCGAAAGCAGCCCGTCGCGGTCACCGAACCATTTGTAGAGCGTCTCCTTGGAACAGCTCGCGCGCCGGGCGACGGCCGTCATGGTCAGCTGATCGCCCTTTTCCACCATCAGGCCCAGCACGGCGTCGAGCACAGCCTGCTGGCGCGCGGTCAGCGCCTCGGCTTGCGTCTCTGCAGCGGCCTGCGTCATGAAAGCGATCGGCTCCAGTACCGTACGTTACGGTTCCGTCGTCTAGCGCGGCGGCCCTTCGCAGGCAAGAGCCAATCAGCACTGGCGTCGGCGAACGCAGCCTCTATGTCTGCCCGATGGGACACCCAAGGAGCCGCCATGACCCTGCCGACCACCGCCGAGATTGTCGCCTTCTGGCGCGAGGCCGGCCCCGAGCGCTGGTTCGAGAAGAGCGACGCCTTCGACGCCGAGATCACGCAGCGCTTCCTGCCCGTTCATGAGGCGGCTGCCGCTGGTGATCTCGACGGCTGGCAGGAAACGCCCGAGGGGGCATTTGCGCTGCTGATCCTGCTCGATCAGTTCCCCCGTAATATGTTTCGCGGCAGCCCGCGCGCCTTCGCCACCGACGAAAAGGCTCTCGCAATCGCCGATGCGGCCATCGCGAAGGGCTTCGATCGCTCCTACCAGCCGCCGGAACAGCGCTTCTTCTATATGCCGCACATGCATTCCGAGGAGCTGGCCGATCAGCAGCGCTGCGTCGATCTCTGCACAGCTACGAACGACGCGGAGGGCGTGAAGTTCGCGGTGATCCACCACGACATCATCCGCGATTTCGGTCGATTCCCACACCGCAATACGGTGCTGGGACGCGAAACGACAACAGAGGAACGGGACTTCCTCGCGGAAGGTGGTTTCGCGGGCTAACGGGCTGGCCTAGGCCGGCTGCGCCATCCGCAGCAGTGCGATAGCGGCGACCGTCAAGACGAAGCCGGTCCACCACAGCGGAGAACGCAGGCTCCCACCCTGCCCCTGCCCCAGCGCCGGCGCCCGCCCAGCCAACCGCATCACGACCGGCCAGGCGAGGCAGGCGAAGCCAATGAGCCCGAGGCCGAGCGCGATGTGTTCCAGAGTAAAAGCGGCCGGCATCATCGATCCAATTCGCTTCGAAAGCGGCCCAGGAACATGGAGAGGGCTTCTACGGCAACGCCGACGATCTCATCGGGCAGCCGCCCGATATAGCGGAGAAGCCGCTCGTCGCGATCGATCATACGCGCCTGGTCGATCAGGATTGCGCCGCCCACGACGCATCCGGGCGGGATGAAAACCTTCGTCGGCCAAACCTGCTGGTTCGACGTGATGGGACACACCAGCGATCTCAGCGAAACCTCATGGAGGCGATTATCCGAAAGCACAACGGCTGGACGACGCCCGGATTGTTCCGTTCCTCGCGTGGGATCGAGGTCGATCCAGTAGACGTCGCCGAGGTCAGGTGTCTTTCGGTCGCGGATTATAGTCGTCATAAATCACTTCCGAACCGACATCCGGGCCCCAGTCGAATTCGTCCTTCGGAGCATTGGCAAGACCGCCCAGTCGTCTGGCTTCAGCGACCATCCACTCGATCGTGATCGGGTCGGGCATATTGTTCAGCTCCCGCACCGACGGCGTTTTAGCGGGTTCGAGTTTCACCGCCTTATCCTCGACCGTAAGATCAAGCGCCATCCCGGGACGCAAGCCAAGCTGCCTCACCACCGCCTGCGGCAATCGAACGGCGGTGCTATTGCCCCATTTTGCGACCTGAACCTTCATCCTCGCCTCCACATCCGGATATCAATATAGGCGCTATCCGGATATCCGGCAATCACATCGCCTCCGGCCCGCGGCTCATCGCGGCAATTCCCGTGCGCGAGACTTCGGTGAGCCCGACCACCGTCATAAGCTTGATGAAGCGCTCGATCTCCTCGGTCGAGCCGGTGAGTTCGAAGACGAAGGAAGTCAGCGAGGCGTCGAGCGTGCGCGCGCCGAAGGCGGAGGCCAGCCGCATCGCCTCGACGCGATGGTCGCCCTTGCCGACGACCTTGACCAGCGCGAGCTCGCGCTCCAGCGACTCGCCCTGTTCCGTCAGGTCGACCACGCGATGCACCGGGATCAGCCGGTCGAGATGCGCCTTGATCTGGTCGATGATGTTGGCCGTGCCGGAGGTCACCACTGTGATACGCGAGATGTGCTTGTCGTGCTCGGTCTCCGAGACGGTCAGGCTCTCGATGTTGTAGCCGCGTCCGGAGAACAGCCCGGCGATGCGGGCCAGAACGCCCGGCTCGTTGTCGACGATCACCGCCAGAGTGTGGCGCGCGCTCGGCTGCGACTTCGGGGCGTTGGGGTAGTGCGTGGCGGTGCTCGACATCTGAAGACCTGTGGCGGCGTGTGGAAAAGCGGAATTTCTAGAGTTTGCGGAGATCGGCGATGGCCGGCTCGTCGACCTCGTCATGGGCGACGATCCATGGCTCGGCGAGCGCCCCCGTGAGCCATTCGAGATAGGCCGGCAGCGCGAGCATGGCATCGATATAGGCCTGCGATACCGTATCGACCGGAATCGCATAGGTATCGAGCCGCGTGACCACCGGCGCGAACATCGCGTCGGCCGCGCCAAATTCGCCGTAGAGGAACGGTCCGCCTGAGCCGAAGCGCTCTCGCGCCGCCCGCCACAAGGCCGTGATGCGCTGGACATCGCGCGCTACGCCTTCGCCCCGGTCGCGCGCGGCATAGCGCTTGCCGAGATTCATCGGGCAGGCGCTTCTCAGCGCGGAGAAGCCGGCGTGCATCTCGCTCGATATCGCACGGGCATGAGCGCGCGCTGCGGGCTCGCGCGGCCAGATGCCCGCGTCCGGAAACCGATCGTGCAGGTATTCCGCGATCGCCAGCGTCTCCCAGACGGCGATATCGCCATCGACGAGGAGCGGCAGGGTGCCGCCGCTGCCGGGAGCCGCCGCGAAAACCGTCGCCTTGAAATCGGGCTCGTCGAGCAGGACGAGCTGTTCCTCGAAAGCGATGTCCTTGGCCCGCAGCAGCAGCCAAGCCCTGAGCGACCAGGACGAATAGCATTTGTTGCCGATCAGCAGCTTCATGCGGCGACCTGCTCCAGCTCGGCAGTGAAATCGAGCGCGGCAGCGACATGCAGCGCCGTCGTATCGAACACCGGCACCGCGCAGTCGCCCTGCCCGATCAGCAGGCCGATCTCGGTGCAGCCGAGGATGATCCCGTCGACACCCTCCTCCCGAACCGCCCGCTCGATGATCGCGAGGTAGCGCGCTTTCGAACCGGGCTCGATCCGGCCGCGACACAGTTCTTCGTAGATGACGCGATGGACCTCGTCCCGCTCCTGCGCATCAGGCAGCAACGCCTCGACGCCGAAGGCCGCGAGCCGCCCGCGATAGAAGCTCTGCTCCATCGTAAAGCGCGTCGCCAGCAGCAGCGGCCGCTGCGAGCCGGCCGCCTTGACGGCGCGCGCCGTCACATCCGCCAGATGCAGGAAAGGCAGATTCGTCGCCTCGGTGATGCGGTCGGCGACCTTGTGCATCGTGTTGGTACAGAGCACGAGGCAGGACGCCCCGCCCCTCTGCAGCCGCCGCGCGCTTTCGGCCAAAGCCGCGCCGGCGCCGGCCCAATCGCCCTGCGCCTGCATCTCCGCGATGCCAGCGAAATCGAGCGAATGCAGCAGCACATCGGCCGAATGCAGCCCGCCGGACCGGGCGCGCACGCCTTCGTTGAGCAGCCGGTAATAGACCGCCGTCGATTCCCAGCTCATGCCGCCGATGAGGCCGATGGTCGCCATGATGTTTCCTTCCCCAACCGCTGCCGTCATTCTCGGGCGAAGCCATGCTTCGACCCGAGAAGCTCGCGACGAAGGGGCGCAAACCGGCGCCTCATTCCGCCTGAGATGCTCGGGTCGAGCCCGAGCATGACGCCATACCTCAAACCAGCTGCTTGCCCTTGGCGTCGATGATCTGGCCGGTATCTCCCTCGAAATCGTTGAGGATCATCTCGTTATGCGCCTTGCCCGAGGGGATCATCGGGAAGCAGTTCTCTTCCTTGGCGACGATGCAGTCGAAGATCACCGGCTTGGGCGTCTCGATCATTTCCATGATCGCATCGTCGAGCTTGTCGGGGTCATCGCAGCGGATGCCGTGGCCGCCATAGGCCTCCGCCAGCTTCACGAAATCAGGCAGCGACTGCGAATAGCTTTCGGAATAGCGCCCGCCATGCAGCAATTCCTGCCACTGGCGGACCATGCCCATATATTCGTTGTTGAGGATGAAGACCTTGACCGGCAGGCGGTACTGAACCGCCGTCGACATTTCCTGCATGTTCATCAGGATCGAGGCCTCGCCCGCGACGTCGATGACGAGCGCCTTGGGGTGGCGCATCTGCACGCCGATCGCAGCCGGCAGGCCATAGCCCATGGTGCCGAGCCCACCGGAGGTCATCCAGCGGTTCGGCTCCTGGAAGTCGAGATACTGCGCCGCCCACATCTGGTGCTGACCGACCTCGGTCGTGATGTAGGTATCGCGATCCCGGGTCAGTTCCTGCAATCGCTGCAGGGCATATTGCGGCTTGATGATCGTCTCGGAGCGCTTGTAGCCGAGGCTCTTTCGACCCCTCCAGCCGTCGATCTGCGTCCACCAGGCAGCGAGCGCCGTCTTGTCGCCCTGCGCACCGCTCTCGCGCCAGATCCGGACCATGTCTTCCAGGACATGGGCACAATCGCCGACGATGCCGATGTCGATCTTGACCGTCTTGTTGATCGAGGACGGATCGATATCGATATGGATCTTCCGGGAATTCGGCGAGAACCCGTCGATGCGCCCGGTGATGCGGTCGTCGAACCGCGCCCCGACATTGATCATGACGTCGCAGTCATGCATCGCGAGGTTGGCCTCGTAGGTGCCGTGCATGCCGAGCATGCCGAGCCATTGCCTGTCGGCGGCCGGAAACGCGCCGAGCCCCATCAGGGTCGAGGTGACCGGCGCATTGGTCAGCCGCGCGAACTCGCGCAGCAGCGCCGAAGCGTGCGGGCCGGAATTGATGACGCCGCCGCCGGTATACAGGATCGGCTTCCTGGCGCCGGCGATCATCTCGATCGCCGCCTTGATCTTGTTCAGGTCGCCCTTGACCACGGGGCGATAGGTCTTGTGCTGGTTGTCGCGCGGGCGGCTGTAGAGACCGGTCGCGAACTGGATGTCCTTGGGAATGTCGATCACGACCGGGCCCGGTCGCCCGTTCGCGGCGACGTAGAACGCCTCATGCAGGATGCGCGGCAGGTCCGCGATGCTCTTCACCAGGTAGTTATGCTTGGTGCAGGAGCGCGTGATCCCGACCGTGTCGCATTCCTGGAAGGCGTCGGAGCCGATCAGATGCGTCGGGACCTGCCCGGTCAGGACGACGAGCGGGATCGAGTCGAGCAGCGCGTCGGTGAGGCCGGTGACGGCGTTGGTCGCGCCAGGGCCAGAGGTGACGAGCACGCAACCGACCTTGCCCGGGCCGGAGCGGGCATAGCCCTCGGCCGCATGAACAGCGCCCTGCTCATGGCGGACGAGGACATGCTTGACCTTGTCCTGCTGAAAGAGCGCGTCATAGATCGGCAGCACGGCGCCGCCCGGATAGCCGAACAGATGCTCGACACCCTGATCCTGAAGCGCGCGGACGACCATCTCGGCTCCGGTCATCATCTCGCTCATAACGCTCTCCTTGCGGCTCGTCTTCGATGTGTCGTGGGGCAGGCTTGAATTCAGGCAATAAAAAAGGCCCTCGAGGGGCCTGGGCATGCGCTGGCGTTGGGGACGCCCGGTCTTGAAACCGGCCCCTACCAGCGCACCTGTACGAGAATAAGCTTGCGCATCGCGCCGTGATCCTTCGCGGAAGTTGCTGAACGCTAGCGGAGCCGCTCTGCCCGGTCAAGCGTCTAACGATGCGGAAAGGGCCAGCGCCTATCCGATGACGGATCCTGCACGACAGGCCGGGCACGCTGGCTGCCCGATCAGCACTTCAGAAGGGATCGCGCATGGTCGAGCGCAGCGTCCGGAGCCACCGCCTGCCACCCTTCCATTTGATGCCGGAACCAGGTGACCTGCCGCTTGGCATAAGCGCGGGTGTCGGCCTGTCCGCGCCGGATCGCCTCCTCGAGCGAAAAATCCCCATCGAGATGCGCGATCAGCCCGGGCACGCCATGAGCCCTCATGATCGGCAGCAGCGGATCGAGACCCCGCGCCCTCAAGCGCTCGACCTCCGCCAGCGCGCCTTGCTCCAGCATGTCTTGGAAGCGGCGATCGATCGCGGCCCGTACGATCTCACGATCCGGGTTGATGAACAGCCGCAATGCTTCAGTGCCGCCAAGCGGCCCCGGCTCGCGCTCGCCCTGGAAACTCGCCAACGAGTGCCCGGTCGCCAGATGGACCTCGATCGCCCGCATGATCCGCATCCGGTCGGAGGGACGCAACCGCTCCGCCATCGCCGGATCGCGCGTCGCAAGTTCGGCATGCAGCGTCTCGGTCGGCACGCCTTCGGCACGCTGGCGAAAATCGGCGCGGACGGCATCTGGGACGGGCGGCATCGCTGAAAAGCCCTCCGTCAGCGCCTTGAAATAAAGCCCGGTTCCGCCGACGAAGATGGGGATCTGCCCTGCCTTCCGAAGTTGCGGAAGCAGCATCGCGACATCCGCAACATAACGCATCGCCGAATAGTTCACGGCGCCATCGACATGTCCGTAAAGCCGGTGCGGAACCGCCGCCTCGTCCTCGCGGCTCGGCCGGGCCGAGAGAACACGAAGGTCCCGGTAGACCTGCATCGAATCGGCGTTGACGACGACACCGCCGAATTCGCGCGCCAGCGTTGATGCCAGCGCCGACTTGCCGCTTGCGGTCGGACCTGCGATGAGCACCGCCCCGATCACTGATCCTGCTCGCTGCACCCGGTCTGTCCCATGCTCGTCGCGACGCTCGTTTCTGCCCATGGCCAGGCGCTGGTCAGCGCCGCGCTGATCGACAGGCTCCGACAGGCGGTTCCCGTCGTCTCCGGATCAGCCGTGCTGGACGGCGAGATCGCCGCCGATCTCTTCGCGGAAGCGGGCGAGCCGCGCAAGCTCGAAGCCGATCTGCGCGCCGCGCTCGACGGCGCGGCCATCGACATCATCGTCCAGCCAGCTGAGACCCGCCGCAAGGCGCTGTTCCTCGCGGACATGGATTCGACCATGATCGGCCAGGAATGCATCGACGAACTCGCGGCCTATGTCGGTCTGAAAGACCTCGTCTCTTCCATAACGGAACGGGCCATGCGCGGCGAGATCGCGTTCGAGCCGGCGCTGCGTGAGCGTGTGGCCCTGCTGCGCGGCGTTCGGCTCTCCGTGGTCGACGAGATCATCCGCGAGCGCATCACGCTGACGCCGGGCGGCCATGAGCTGGTCCAGACCATGCGGGCAAATGGCGCCTACACCGCGCTGGTCTCCGGCGGTTTCACCGTCTTCACCGGGCCGATCAGCGCGACGATCGGCTTCGACGAGCACCGCTCCAACATCCTGATCGCGCAAGACGGCATGCTGATCGGCGAAGTGGCAGACCCCATCCTGGGGATGCAGGCTAAATTCGATGCCCTCGTCGAACTGCGCAGCCGCTTCGGCTTGTCGTCGGCCCAGACGCTGGCCGTCGGCGACGGCGCCAACGACCTCGCCATGATCGGCGGAGCGGGGCTCGGCGTCGCCTATCGCGCCAAGCCGGCAGTCGCAGCCGCCGCCGATGCGAGGCTCGACCATGCCGACCTCACCGCCCTGCTCTATTGTCAGGGCTATACCGGCAAAGAGATCGTGCGGGCCTAACAAAAAAGGGCGGCCCGGCGGGCCGCCCTTTTCAATTTCGCGAAAGAAACGCCTCAGTTCATCGCCAGCGCGACGAAGCGGACCTCACCCTGAGCGTTCGAGACCAGCAGGAGGGCGGACTTCTTGCCCTCCTTCTTCAAGGCATCGATCCGCTTGGTCACATCGTCAGGCGAATTGACCGCCTCCTGTCCGACCTCGACGATCAGCTCGCCCACCATCACGCGCTTGTCGGCGGCGTTGGAGTTCGGATCGACCTTGCTGACGACCACGCCCTTCAGCCCCTCCTTGAGCGAATAGCGCTTACGCAGCTCGTCGTTCTGCGCCGACAGTTCCAGGCCGAGAGCGCTGGCGACCGCCGGCTTTGCCGCTTCCGGCGTGGGCTTGCTGGCGGCAGCCGTCTGCACCTTCTCGCCATCCTCGAGCCGGCCGAGCTTGACCGTCTTGGACTCTTCCTTGCCCTTGCGCATGATCAGGACGGGAACGTCCTTGCCGACCGGGGTCGCTGCCACGATGCGCGGCAGGTCGCGCGAATCCTTCACGTCCTTGCCATCGAACTTGGTGATGACGTCGCCTGTCTCGAGGCCCGCCGGCTTGGCCGGGCCCTTCTCGTCGATGCCTGCGATCAGCGCGCCGCGCGCCGTGCCGAGGCCGAGCGCATCGGCGGTGGCGTCGTCGACGCTCTGAATGCGCACGCCAAGCCAGCCGCGACGCGTCTCGCCGAAATCCTTGAGCTGCTCGACGACATTCGAGGCGAGCGAGGACGGCACGGCGAAACCGATGCCGACCGAGCCGCCGGTCGGCGAGAGGATCGCCGTGTTGATGCCGATCACGTCACCGGCCATATTGAACAGCGGGCCACCGGAATTGCCCTTGTTG
Source organism: Allobosea sp. P5_A5 (assembly GCF_056400625.1). NCBI lineage: Bacteria > Pseudomonadati > Pseudomonadota > Alphaproteobacteria > Hyphomicrobiales > Alloboseaceae > Allobosea > Allobosea sp. P5_A5. The sequence continues at coordinate 452,242 of NZ_JBFUKY010000002.1, read as the reverse complement.
ATGGCCGCGTCGGTCTGGATGTAAGTGTCGTAGGGCCCCTGGCTGATGTCGCGGTTGCGGGCCGAGACGATGCCGGACGAGACCGAGCCGCCCAGGCCGAACGGGTTACCGATCGCCATCACGGGATCGCCGATCCGCATCTTGTCGGAATCACCAAACTTCACAGCCGGGAGCGGCTTGTCCGACTTCACCCGCAACACGGCGAGATCGACCTTGGTGTCCTTGCCGACGACCTCGGCCTTGAGGCGGGTGCCGTCGCTGAGGATCGCCGTGATCTCGTTGGCGTCGCCGATGACGTGGTTGTTGGTCACGATCAGGCCCGACGCGTCGATGATGAAGCCCGAGCCGGCCGATTGCGAACGGCGCTGCTGTGGTGCCTGTCGCTCGCCCTGCTGGTTGCGGCGGTTGAAGAACTCTTCGAACAGGTCACCGAAGGGCGTATCCGGCCCAAGCTGCGGCGGCTGCGGCAGATTGCGGCCCTTGGTGTCGGCCGTGGTGACCGCCGAGATGTTGACGACGGCGGGCATCACCCGGTCGACAAGGTCGGCGAGCGAGGTCTGCCCCTGCAACAGCGGCGTGTTGGCCCTCACCTGGGTCGGCGCCAGCATCGGCGCCATCAACGCCAGCCCTGCGACGCCCGCGGCGAGCGCGAAGCGAACGGGCCGGCCGGCGACGGAAACGGTTTTCAATGCCATCTGATCCTCTTGTTCCGAAAAACGCAGGCCAACCGAAGCGGCGCGATCTCCACGCCAGATTGAACCCCGAAATGCGGCATGAGAGCGACGCACGATCGCGTCATCCGCCGCTAGCATGCGCAGCCCCGCGACGACTTACCCGTCGCGACGCGACTTACCAGTTGCCGCGCGCCAGCCAGACGAGCACGACGCCGAGCACCGCCGAGCCCAAACCGATCAGTCTCATCCGGTCGGATGGGGTCTCGGCCGCGCTGCGCAGGGCATCCTTCGCCAGATTGGGAATGGAGGCGAAGAGAATGCCCTCGATAGCGAAGACGAGGCCGAGCGCCGCGATGAAATCCCACATCGGCGCCCGCCCGGATCAGGGCCTCGCCGGCGCGGGGACGGTCGTGCCGTTGGCGGCGGGCGCCTGCGGCTGACCGGTCCCGCGCTGTGCGTTGGGGCCGTTGAAGAATTGGAAGAACGGCGAATCCGGCGTCAGGACCATGCGCGTATCGCCGGGCTTGATGCTGGTCTCATAGGCCTGCATCGAACGATAGAAGGCGAAGAAGTCCGGATCCTTGCCGAAAGCTTCGGCGAACACCTTGTTGCGCTCGCCTTCGCCCTGGCCACGGATTTCGTCGGCGTGCTGCTGGGCCTCGGCGACGATAACCGTCGAGTCTCTCTCGGCTCGCGCCCGGATCTCCTGGGCCTGCTGGCCGCCGAGAGCGCGCGCTTCCGCCGCCTCGCGCTGCCGTTCCGTCTGCATCCGCTGGAACACCGCCGCCGAGTTGGCCGCCGGCAGGTCGACGCGACGCAGTTTGACGTCGACGACCGTCATGCCGAAGCGCGCGGCTTCGCGGTTCACCACATCGCGGATGCGGTTCATCAGGCGCGACCGCTCGGTGCGCACCATGTCGGTGAAGGTCGCGTCCGCCAGGACCGAACGGACATTACCGTTCACGATCGAGGTCAGCTGCGAGTTCGCCCGCGGGATGTTGTTGACCGCCTGGTAGAAGCGCAGCGGATCGGAGATTCGGTAGCGCGTGAAGGCATCGACCACGAGCCGCTTCTGGTCCGAGGCGATGATTTCCTGCGCCGGCAGGTCGAGGTCGAGAATGCGGTTATCGAGCAGCGTCACGCTTTCGACCGGCGCGAACCACTTGAAGTAGAGGCCGGGCTCGGTCTTGACCGCGCGCACGGCGCCCAGCCGCAGCACCAGCGCCGATTGCGTCTGCGAGACGATGAAGGTGCACGCGTAGAACACGACCGCGGCGATGACGACGACGACGAGCGCGGCCGCGCGAAGGAAGGGACCGTTCATCGGGTGGCTCCCTGCTGCTGGCCGCCCTGGGTCGGGCGCCTCGGCTGCTGGAGTTCGCCCAGCGGCAGGTAGGGCACCACGCCCTGGCCATTGCCGTTCTGGTCGAGGATGATCTTTTCCGTTCCGCCCATGACCCGTTCCATCGTCTCCAGGAACAGACGCTCGCGCGTCACGCCGGGAGCCAGCTTGTACTGCTCGTAGACCGCATTGAAGCGGCTGGCCTGGCCGCGGGCTTCCGCGACGGTCTGTTCCTTGTAGGCTTCCGCCGACTGGGTCAGCTGGGCGGCGCGTCCGCGCGACTCCGGCACGACGCGGTTGGCATAGGTCTGAGCCTCGTTGCGAAGGCGCTCCTGGTCGGCGCGCGCGGCCTGCACGTCGCGGAAGGCGTCGATGACCTGCTGCGGCGGATCGACCTTCTGCAGCTGCACGAGGCGGATCTGCACGCCGGCCTTGTAGCCGTTCAGCGTCTCCTGCATCAGCTGGCGCACTTCGTTCTCGATCGCACCGCGATCGGTCGTCAGCACCGGCTGGATGTTGCGCTTGCCTGTGATCTCGCGCATCGCGCTTTCGGCCACGGCCTTCACCGTGCCCGGCGGATCCTGGATATTGAAGACGTAGTTCTCCGGCGTGGCCGGGTCGATCTGCCACTGCACGATGAAATCGATGTCGACGATGTTCTCGTCGCCCGTCAGCATCAGGCTCTCTTCGGTGACGTCGGTCTGGCGCGAAGCGCGCACCGAGTCGACGGTCCGGAAGCCGACCTCAGTGGTGATGACGTTGGTGACCTGCGGCTTGACCACCGAGCCGATCGGATAGGGCCAGTTCCAGTTCGCGCCCTCACCGGTCTTCCCGATGAACTTGCCGAAGACGACGTTGAGGCCAACCTCGTTGGGCCGCACAAAATAGATGCCCGACAGAAGCCACAATGCGACGATCAGGAGGAGGCCGATAACCAGCCCGCGCCCACCGAGATTGCCGCCGGGGAGGAGATTTCTCAGCCGGTCCTGGCTGCGCCGCAGAATGTCTTCGAGATCGGGCGGGCTGCCATTGCTGCCATTGCCTCCGGAGCCACCGCCCCACGGGCCGCCGCCGCCACCACCACTGCCTCCGCGCTGGCCCCAGGGTCCCCCCCCGTTGTTGCCACCGCCGCTCTGGTTACTCCAAGGCATTCTCGGCCCGTTCCCTTTCGTTCGCTTGTCGTGCTTGGGGCGCTGCCGAAAAGGAGGCCCGAAGCCGGCGCTCCCGGTGGAACGCTGGCCTGAGTTGGTCATGGGCCATGGATTCGTCAACGGCGCAAGCCATTCATCGTGAACGGAAAGCGGCGATCTGCCGGCCTAGCCGGCCTCAAAGCGGCCCTTCAACCGCCTTCCGGGCGCCGTCTTTCGGCAACGATGCGTCGAAACGACGCGCGAACTCACAGAGGCTGAACGTCATTCCGCCGACGATAGCTCACGAAGGCAAAGGCGTGTTCGTTATCGAGGTCGGCAGGATGCCCCTCGCGTGCAACCTCGACGAAGTCGTCGCGCCGCCAAACTGGAAACACCGCGTCACCGGCTGGCTCGGCATGGACGAAGGTCATTTCGAGCCGATCGGCCAGCGGCAGCATTTGCCGGTAGATCTCGGTGCCGCCGCCGATGATGACGGCCGGGGCCTGCATCTCGGCGCCGATCCGCTGCCCCCACGAAACCGCCTCATCGACCGAATGGGCGACGTCGACGCCCTCGGCAGCGAAGCGAAGATCTCGTGTCAGCACGATCGTGCGGCGGCCCGGCAGCGGCTTGCCTATGGAGAGAAAGGTCTTGCGGCCCATGATGATCGGGCAGCCCATGGTAAGCTGCCTGAATCGTTTGAGGTCGGTCTTAAGCCGCCAGATCAACCGATTATCGCTGCCGATGACGCCATTATCCGCAACGGCCGCGACGAGGACGAGGGGGAGCGCTGTCATCGGAATCAGACCTCTGCGCCAAGTCTCGACAGCGCCTCCCCCTCGAGCCGCTTCACGGTCCATTCGTCCTGCGCTTTTGCGCCGATGGCGCGGTAGAACACACGCGAGGGCTCGTTCCAGTTCAGCACCCACCAGGCCAAACGCGGCAGGTCTTCCTCGACGCAGCGCTTCGCCAGCCGCGCCATCAAGGCCTTGCCGATGCCGCGCCCGCGCTGCTCCGGCCGAACGTAGAGGTCCTCCAGCCAGATGCCGTGCCGGCCCTTGAACGTCGAATAGGTGTAGAACCAGAGAGCGAAGCCGACAGGCGCGCCGTCCCATTCCGCGATGTCGCAGAAGACGCGCGGCCCTTCACCGAACAGCGACGCGGCAATCTCGTCCTCGGTCGCCACAACCTCATGAAGCAGCTTTTCGTATTCCGCGAGCTCGCGCACGAACTGCAGGACGAGACCTGCTTCGCCTGGACGGGCCGGCCTGATCGTCAACGACATGAGAACTGCGCTCCTGGTCTCTAGGCCTCCTGTTCGCCCGCCGGATTGTAAGCGTCAAGCGGTGCGAAACAGGGGTGGCGCGCGGTCGAAAACTGCCCGAAACTAACGCCAAATGTCCGGCTCCGAGTCGGCGACACAAACGGGGGAAACGATGGTTTCAGCGTCCGACACATCTCACGCAGGGCAATCGCGCAAGGCCGCCGCCAGCGGCTGGATCGGCTCGGCGCTCGAATATTATGACTTCTTCATCTACGCGACCGCCGCAGCGCTCGTGTTTCCGCAGGTTTTCTTCCCCTCGCAGAACCCGACGACCGCGATCGTCGCGTCGCTCGCGACCTACGGCGTCGGCTATGTGGCGCGGCCGATCGGCGCCTTCGTGCTCGGCCATTGGGGCGACACCCATGGCCGCAAATATGTGCTGCTGCTGTGCATGTTCATGATGGGCTTTTCGACCGTCGCGGTGGGTCTGCTGCCAACTTACGCGCATGTCGGCATCTGGGCTCCGGTCCTGCTCGTGCTGCTCCGGCTGATCCAGGGATTCGCGGTGGCGGGCGAGATCTCGGGTGCGAGCTCGATGATCCTCGAACATGCTCCCTTCGGCCGCCGGGGCTTCTACGCGTCCTTCACCCTCCAGGGCGTCCAGGCCGGGCAGATCATGGCGGCGGCGGTCTTCCTGCCGCTGGCGCATTTCATGCCGCAGGAGGCCTTCATGTCCTGGGGCTGGCGTGTGCCGTTCCTGCTCTCGGTGCTGGTGATCATCGCCGGCTTCGTCATCCGGCGCGAGGTCGAGGAGACGCCGGCCTTCGCCCGCGAAACCGGCGCTGGCGCACCGCCGAGGGCCCCCGTCGTCGAAGCGATCAAGACCAGCTGGCCAGATATGATCCGCGTCATCCTGATGGCGTTGATGAACACGATCCCCGTCGTCGCCACCATCTTCGGCGCAGCCTATGCGGTCCAGCCGGCCTATGGCATCGGCTTCCATGCCGACGTCTATCTCTGGATCCCCGTGCTCGGGAACATCCTGGCCGTGCTGATCATCCCCCTGATCGGCAATCTCTCGGACCGCATCGGCCGGCGCCCGCCGATCATCGTCGGCTCGCTCGCCGCCGGATTGCTCGCTTTTGGCTATCTCTACGCGATCAGCATCAAGAGCGTACCGCTGGCGATCGTGATGTCGCTCCTGATGTGGGGCATCGTCTACCAGGGCTACAACGCGATCTTCCCGAGCTTCTTCCCGGAGCTGTTCCGCACCCGCATTCGCGTCTCCGCGATGGCGATCTCACAAAATCTCGGGACGACCGTCACGGCCCTGCTGCCGGCACTTTTCGCCTGGGTCGCCCCGCCGGGCTCGCAGAACATACCGATGACGGTCGGCTCGATCGCCTTCGGCGTGACCGTGATCGCGGCTGCGGCCGCCTGGAGCGCCCGCGAAACCTACCGCGTGCGGATCGACGATCTCGGCAAGCCCGACGCGGTACCGATGAACGCGGAAGAATACGAAGCCGAGCGGGCCCGCTTCCGGGCCGAGGCGCTGGCCGAAGGCCGCGTCATACGGCGATAGGCGCCTTGATCGAGGGATGCGCGTCGTAGCTCTCGATCGTCACATCCTCGAAGCGGAAATCCTCGAGACGCGTCACATCGGGGTTGAGCCGAAGCGTCGGAAGTGCCTTCGGCTCGCGCGAAAGCTGCTCTCGCGTCTGGTCGAGGTGGTTCACATAGAGATGCGTGTCGCCAAGCGTGTGGACGAAATCTCCGACGCCCAACCCCGTGACCTGCGCCACCATATGGGTCAGCAAGGCGTAGCTCGCGATGTTGAAGGGCACGCCCAGAAAGATATCGGCTGAGCGCTGGTAGAGCTGGCAGGACAGCTTGCCTGGTCCGTCGACCGTCGGCTCGACGAAGAACTGGAATAGGCAGTGGCACGGCGCCAGCGCCATCTTCGGAATGTCGGCGGGATTCCAGGCCGAGACGATCAGGCGGCGTGAATCCGGATTGCGGCGGATCTCGTTCACCACCCAGGCGATCTGGTCGATCAACTGCCCGTCGGGCGCCGCCCATGAGCGCCACTGCCGGCCATAGACGGGGCCGAGATCGCCGTTCGCATCGGCCCATTCGTCCCAGATGGTGACGCCGTTTTCTCTGAGATAGGCGATGTTGGTGTCGCCGCGCAGGAACCAGATCAGTTCGTGGATGATCGACCTGAGATGCAGCTTCTTGGTCGTGACGAGCGGAAACCCTTCGCCGAGATCGAAGCGCATCTGGTGGCCGAACACGGCGAGCGTGCCGGTGCCGGTACGGTCGTCCTTGCGGACGCCGTCTCTCAGAACGCGGTCAAGCAGGTCGTGATACTGGCGCATGGCGAATCTCTTCGAAATAGCCGCGACCATAGCGGTTCCGCCGCCTGCCCGCGCGGGTCGCGACAGCGAACATCCCCAGTTTTCCGCCATGCCTGCGACAGGACTTGGCCGCAGCGCGGTCCAGACCCGCATGTACATCGATTTTGTCGAACTCGCAGTTGAGGCTCAAAATCCTCACCTTATCGCTTTGCCGTCGAAATGCGGCCCGGCGCCCTTTCCCCGCGCGTCGGCTGCGCCTATATTCGCTCCGCCGCTCGCAAGAACGGCTATGGCGATAAACCGACTTCGAAATAAGCCTTTCGGACCCGGGGGCAGTACCCGGCGCCTCCACCAAAACCCTGAGAGATCAGGGCTTTGGCGGGGGCGAAACAGGATCGACGAGGGTGTAAAGGTTGTCCTTTTGCTCGGCATGGTTCCGCCGTTATCGGGCCAAAAGCATAGTTGCCAACGACAACAATGCTCGGGTCGCCGTCGCCGCGTAAGCGGTGCAGGTACCCAAACCAAAGCCCTTGCGTTTAGCCGCGTAAGGCGGGGCTCGGAGGCGCCTGGCAACAGAAGCCTCCACTTTCATTTTTGGCTGCCGGCTGTTCCCGCCGGATCAAAGCATCGGCCCGAAACGTGGAACGCGGTGTTCGGGTCAGCCGATGCCGGAGCAAGTTGAGAAGCGGAAACGTCGACCCGATGTCCCAGGATGTGCTTCGTTACGATCTGATGGTGCAGGAGGCGCTGAAGGGCGTCGTCCGCAAGATCCTGACGGAGGCGGCGCGCGACGGCCTGCCCGGCGAACATCATTTCTATGTCACCTTCCGCACCACGGCCCCGGGCGTGCGCCTGTCGCAGCGCCTGCGCGAAAAGCACCCGGAAGAGATGACTGTCGTGCTCCAGCACCAGTTCTGGGACCTCAACGTCAGCGACCACTCCTTCGAGGTCGGGCTCTCATTCTCCGGCGTGCCGGAGCGCCTGCTGGTCCCCTTCGATTCGATCACGACGTTCTTTGATCCCTCGGTCCAGTTCGGGCTGAAATTCGACACCCAGGAGGCCGAGGACGCGGCCGCCGCGTTCGAGCCGGAGCCGGAACCGGCGGCAAAGCCCGTTTCCGTGCCCGCCAAGATCCTGCCGGCCGGCCTGCCTGCCCTGAAGAAGGCGGAGGCGGATACGCCGAAACAGGACAAGGGCACCAAGGCGGCCAAGAAGGCCGAGGACGCTTCCGACGACAAGGAAGAGGCCGGTGGCGCCGAGGTCGTGAGCCTCGATTCTTTTCGCAAGAAGACGTGAACCGGGCCGAGAGCCGGCCTTCACGACCGCAATCATCCACCTGACGGATATGGCCCGATGAGCGAGACGCGCACCGAAACCGATTCCTTCGGCCCCATTGCCGTGCCGGCCGATCGTTATTGGGGCGCGCAGACGCAACGCTCGCTGCAGAATTTCCGCATCGGCGGCGAGAGCGAGCGCATGCCGCTGCCGCTGGTTCATGCCCTCGTGCTGGTCAAAAAGGCCGCGGCCCATGTCAACGCCCGGCTCGGACTGCTCGACCAGCGCGTCGCCGGCGCGATCGGCCAGGCCGCCGATGAAGCGCTCTCCGGCAAATTCGACGGGCATTTCCCGCTGGTGATCTGGCAGACCGGCTCGGGCACGCAGTCGAACATGAACGCCAACGAGGTTCTGGCCAACCGCGCCAACGAGATCCTCGGTGTCGGCCTGGGCGCCAAGAGCCCGGTCCATCCCAACGATCACGTCAATCGCGGCCAGTCTTCCAACGATTCCTTCCCGACCGCGATGCACATCGCCGCTGTGCTGGAGATCACCCGCAAGCTGCTGCCGGCGCTCCGCGCGCTGGAACAGGCGCTGGGCGCCAAGGCCACGGCCTTCGACCACCTCGTCAAGATCGGCCGTACGCATCTGCAGGACGCGACCCCCGTGACGCTCGGGCAGGAATTCTCCGGCTACGCGATGCAGCTCCATCTCGGCATCAGTCGGATCGAGGCAATGCTGAAGGGCCTGTACGCGCTGGCCCAGGGCGGCACGGCCGTCGGCACCGGGCTGAACACGCACCCCGACTTCGCCGTGCTCTTCGCCAAGGAAACGGCGACCTTGACCGGCCTGCCCTTCCGCAGCGCCGACAACAAGTTCGAGGCGCTGGCCAGCCATGGCGCGCTGGCTGCGGCCCATGGCGCGCTTGCGGCGCTGGCCTCCGACCTGTTCAAGATCGCCAACGACATCCGCCTGATGGGCTCCGGGCCGCGCTCCGGCCTCGGCGAGATCAGCCTGCCGGAAAACGAGCCGGGCTCCTCGATCATGCCCGGCAAGGTCAATCCGACCCAGGCCGAGGCGCTGACGATGGTCGCGACCCAGGTTCACGGCAACCAGGCGACGGTCGGCTTTGCCGCAAGCCAGGGCCATTTCGAGCTCAACGTCTTCAAGCCGGTGATCGCCGCCGCTTTCCTGCAATCCGTTCGCCTGCTGGCCGATGCGGCCGAGAGCTTCCGCGTCAATTGCGTCGAGGGCATCGAGGCCAACGAGGCGCAGCTGAAGGATTTGCTGTCGCGCTCGCTGATGCTGGTGACGGCGCTCGCCCCTGCCATCGGCTACGACAAGGCCGCCAACATCGCGAAATCGGCTCACCACAACGGCACGACATTGCGGGAAGAGGCGCTCAAGGCCGGTGTCGACGCGCAGCTTTTCGACAACACGGTCAAGCCGGAGCAGATGCTCCAGCCCGCCTGAAACGTGGATTGCGGTTTTCGGGAAAGCCGATGCGAAAAATGACAGGCTAGCGAACAGCGAACATGGCCGAGATCGTCAATCTGCGCCGCGCTCGCAAGCAGAAGGCGCGCGAGGAGGCCGGCAAGCAGGCCGAGCAGAACCGCATCGAATTCGGCCGCACCAAGGCCGAGCGGACCTTGACCAACGCCGAGCGCGACATCGCCGAGCGCCGCCTCGAAGGCCACCGCCTGGTCGGTGACGATCCCCCTGAGAAGCCATGAGCAACGAGCACAAGCGCTCGCTCAGCATCGCCGGCCATCGTACCAGCGTCTCGCTCGAGGATGAATTCTGGGCCGCGCTCAAGCAGATCGCGGCAGAGGAACAACGCAGCCTCACCGCTCTGATCGCGGAGATCGACTCGCGGCGGGGTGCCACCAACCTGTCATCGGCCCTGCGCCTGCATGTCCTAGCGCATTTTCGCGCGCTTGCGTCGGCCGCGCCGCAAGAGTCAGGCCTTTCAACAGGTTAGCGGTCGGCGCTGAATCAGATCGCGAAGCCGTTGAATCACCATCTCAATTGAATGGGGCGGCACGGGGCGGCGGCGACGTGGGTTGACCCGGCGGCACGGCAAGCGTTCCGCTTCCGACCGAGGGCCCGACGGGTGCGACCGGAGGCGCCTGCACGGCCCCTTCCGGCGAGCTGCTGCGAGGCGCGCCGGGCAACACGAGCGGACCGCCTTGGGCAGGGGACGACGATGGCGGCGGCGATAGCGGCGTCCCGGCCCGCTCTGCGGCAGCCCTCGCCCGCTCCTCGGCCTCCGCCCGGCGACGCGCCTCCTGTTCCGCCTTGGCCTGCTCGACCTGCCGGCGCTGCTCGTCGATGCGTTGCGCCTCCTCCTGCCGCTTCTGCTCGGCGGCGCGGCGCTCGTCTTCCGCCTTCAGGAAGTCCTGGAGCTTGCGTTCATTCTCGCGCATTTCGCGTTCGGCGCGCAGGCGCCGCGCCTGCGCGGCCCGCTCACGTGCATCGGCCTCGAAGGCTTCGACGCGCTCGATCTCGCGAGCCAGCGCACGCGCCGCGACGGTGTTCGACAGGGCGCTGACATCGGTCTCCCGCCTGAGGTCCGACAAAGGTCCGCGCCAGGCTATGGCGATTTGCGGTGCGTCGCCCGGCCAGCCTTTCGGCAAGGCCCCGAGCGGTTTCAGCGCAAGGCGGAGATCGGCGCTCAAGGCCCGAAGGTCGACAGTGCCGCTGGCCTCCACCTTCAGGCCGCTCCGCTCGAAGGCAACCGGCTGCAACCGGATGAGGCCACCGGCCAGTGTGAAAGGCAGCGCCAGATCTCCCAACGCCCATGAATCGCGATCGAGCGCCTGAACCAGCCGGTCCCGCAGCCGCGTCGCGTCACTCTCGGAGGCGTCCTCACCCGTGCTGGCGATCAAGCGCCCATAGGCTGTCGGGTCGAAGCGCGCCAGCCGCATCTCCTTGACCGAGAGGTTGCCGGCCCCCGACAATCCCGCAATCAGCCGGGCGGGCGTCTCGCCAGCACCGCCGACTTCAATGCGCCCGGAAGCTTTGCCGCCCACCGCGCCTTTGGTCGGCCCGGCAAGATCGATGTCCGACAGGTCGAGCCGGCCATTGAGCTGCGCCAGACCTCCATCGCGACGCAGCGCGAGCCGCCCGGTGATCTGCCCGCCGCCATAGCCCCCGGCTACATCTTCGATCCGCAGACCATCCTGGTCGGACCGCAGGGCGAAGCGCGCATTCTGCAATGCAATTCCGTCGACCAGGGTCAGCGCGCCCGCCTCCATCGCAATGTCGAGGTCCGGCAGGTCCGCCACCTGTCCGAACCGCGCCGTCGACCAGATCGACCCGGGCGTCGGGCCGGCCTGACCGAATCCGCCCGCGATCAGCCCGCGCAGATCGGCCGATGGCAGCGCCAGCCTGCCGCTCGCGCGCCCCTCTCGCGGAAGCGAGAGCGCGCCCGTGATGCTGGCCCCGCCGAGATGGATGGCGAGATCGTCGAGCTTCACGGCCTCGCTGCCGAGCTGGAGCCGAGCGTGAGCATCGAGCACCGCATCGGGCAGCAGCCTCGCCGCTCCCTCGGGCAGAAGCTGGGCCGGGCTGTCCGCCTGCAACGTCACCTGCGGGCCGTTCGGAGCCTGATCGACCAGCACGGAAAGCCCGGGACCGGCAAGTGCGCCGCCGACACCACCGTCGCCGAGGTTCAGGCTTAGTCGGCCCGCCCCCCCGCGCATCGGCACCGGCAGCCCGAACGCGGCGAAGGCCTGCCGCCGATCCGAAAGATCGAAGTTGAGCGTGGCGCGCTGCCAGCGGCTCTCCCGGTCGAGCCGCCCGTCGATCGAAAGCTTGCCGGCAGCCGCCGCACCATCCACGGTCAGGCTGGTTTCGCCCGTCGCCGCCCGCGTCAGGCGAAAAGCCGCATCGAGCCGGGACAGCCCATCCCCCGCCCGGCCGAGCAACTCGCTCACGCCGGCTGGCAGGAGCGGACCCGCGAGCGCCACCAGCGTTTCTAACCGCGCCGCACGCACGCGGCCCGCAATCTCGCCACCCTCGGAGAGCAACGCGCCGGCGCCGGTGACGGCGACCCCGCCGAAGCCATCGACGCTTAGGCGGCTTAAGCGCCAGGCCTTGCCCTCTCGGCGCAGGTCGAGCGAGGCCGAACCGGGCGGTGCCTTGCGGAAGCGCGCATTGGCAAGCGACAGGTCGAGCGCGATATCCCGCTCGCCGATCAACTCCGCAAAGCTGGTGCCCGGCGGCAAGGTGTTGAGGTCGAGCCCGCTCAGCGTGGCTTTCGCGGCAAGGCTCTGCTCGGTCAGCTCGCCAGACGCCTCAAGCCGCAATCCGGAGGAACCGGCGACGAGCAGCCGCTGGAAGGCGAGCTTGCCGCCGCCCCATGCACCGACCGCATCACCGTCGATACGGCCGAGCCCTCCCGCCAGCTCCGCCAGCCCTGGATCGAGGCCATTGCGGGCGAGCACCAATGCGACGCGACGCGCATCCTCGGCCTTGACGGTGATCCGCCCGGAAACGTTTTCGGCATCGATATGGCCGCTGGCGCCGATCAACGCTCCCGCGACACGCAGCGACGCCGTCGCCTCGTCCAGCCCGTTATCGTCCAGCTTGCCGCGCAGCGAGAGCGCGGAGAAGTCTTCGCCCCGCCAGATCAACTGGTCGAGATCGAGGCTCAGATCGATCCGTCCCGGCAAGCCCCGCAGAGCTCGCTCGAAGCCTTTGCGGTCCGCCAGCGCCGTCGTCAGCGCATCGGCATCGAGCCGCCTGGCGCGCAGCGCCATCGAACCCGTGCCGGTCATCGGCAGAAACTGCCCTTCGCCCTCCAGCCGGGCGGCGCCGCCGGCGATATCCATCGTCAGGCCGGCAACGTCGATCTGCCGGCTCCCGCCCTTCAAGTGTCCCGACAGCGAGACGGCGCCGCCGGGCGAAAGGCCGAAAGCGCCATCCGCCTCGAAACCCACCCTGCCCTCGCGGCGCGGCAGCAGAAGCGACCCGTCGAAACTGAATTGCAGATCGTTGCCGGTGAGAAAGGCTTTCGTGCGCAGCCGCCCGGCATCGTCGATCTCGCCGGTCGTCACCCGCATCGACGTGCCGCCGGCTTCGCCCTCGAAGCGCCAGGGGCCGGCAAGCGTGACGGCGGAAACCTCGGCCGCCAGCGGCGCGATCGTGACGGCCGGCCGCCCGGGCTCGCGCCAGACCACAGCCGAGCGGCTGATCGTCAGCCGGTCGAGGCTGGTCTGCGCGGGCAGGCCGTTGCCCTTGCGCGGAGGCAACCGGATGGCGCCGTTTTCATCGGCCGAAAGCGAAATCGTCGCGCCATCGAGGCGGGCCTCTGCGAAGCGGAACTCGCCGCGCGCCAGCGCCGCGAGAGCAAGTTCGACGGTGGCCTGCTCGACGGTGGCGAAACTATCCAGCCCGTCCGCGCCGCCGAGCCGAACCTGCCCGAGCGCGAGGCGCGGCGACGGCAGAAGCCGCAGCTCGATATCGCCGCCGATCGTCGTCTCGACCCCGAGTGCCTCGCTCAGCCTTGCCTCGAATTGCGGTCGATAGCTCCGCCAGTCGACAAAGCCCGGGCCGATCAGGGCCGCCAGCAATGCAAGCACCAGCATGGCGGCGAGAACTGTCAGAGTCTCACGCAAATGACGCTTTCTGCCCCTCTCGTCCCACGATGGCAGCCCTGCCGTTTTCGGCGGAGCCGCGCGAGACCCGCCATCCCTGCAAATGACGGCAAGTCATGGTGAGAGCACGACATTTCGGGCAAGCGCAGGCTAGGCGCAAGCCGTTATCGCATGGCGGTGAGCATCCGCGGTGTCACAACACCACGATCTTGCCGGGATTGAGGATGTTCTGGGGGTCGAGCGCGCGCTTGATCGTGCGCATCACCGCCATCGCCTCGGCCCCGTGTTCCAGCTCGAGATACTTGATCTTCTTCTGGCCGACGCCGTGCTCGCCGGTGCAGGTGCCGCCCATCGCCAGCGCCCGCTTGACCAGCCTGTCGATGAAGCCCTGCACGCGCGCCACCTCGTCGGGATCGTTCAGGTCGAGCAGCGGCTGCGTATGAAAATTACCGTCGCCGACATGGCCTGCGATCGGCGCGATCAGCCCGGTCGCCTCGATGTCGCGCTTCGTCTCCTCGACGCATTCGGCGAGTTCGGAGATCGGCACGCAGACATCGGTCGCCAGCGTATCCGCGCCGGGGCGCAACGCGCGTCCAGCCCAATAACCGTTATGCCGCGCCTCCCACAGCCGGGTGCGGTCCTCAGCCTTGGTCGCCCAGTCGAACGGCCCGCCGCCATGGTCGGTCGCAATTTCGCCGAAGCGCTCGGACTGCTCCTTCACCCAAGCCTCGGTGCCGTGGAACTCCACGAACAGCATCGGCGTCTCCGGCAGGCCGAGCTTGGAATGCAGGTTGAAGCCCTTGATCATCACCTCGTCGAGTAATTCGATCCGCGCCACCGGAATGCCGGTCTGGATCGTCATGATCGCGGTGTCGCAGGCGGCCTTGATCGAGGGGAACGGGCAGACGCCGGCGGCGATCGCTTCCGGAATGCCGTGCAGCTTCACCGTTACTTCGGTGATGATGCCGAGCGTGCCTTCCGAGCCGACGAGCAGGCGGGTCAGGTCATAGCCGGCCGAGGTCTTGCGCGCCCGTGTCGAGGTCTGGATGATCGAGCCATCGGCCATCACGGCCTTCAGCGCCAGCACATTATCCTTCATCGTGCCGTAGCGGACGGCATTTGTGCCCGACGCCCGCGTCGCCGCCATGCCGCCGATCGAGGCATCCGCACCGGGGTCGATCGGGAACATCAGGCCCTGATCGCGCAGATGCTCGTTCAGCTCCTTGCGCGTGACGCCGGCCTCGACCACGACATCGAGATCAGCGGCATGAACCGCGACGATCCGCTTCATCTGCGACAGGTCGATGCAGACGCCGCCATGGATCGCGTTGACATGCCCTTCCAGCGACGTGCCCGTGCCGAAGGCGATGACCGGCACGCCATGGCCGGCGCAAAGCTTCACGATTTCGGCCACTTCTTCCGTACTCTGCGGAAAGACAACCGCGTCGGGCGGCAGGTTCGGGATCCAGGTGAGGGTATGGCCATGCTGCTGGCGCACCGCGAGGCTGGTGATGAGGCGATTGCCGAAACGGGCGGCCAGCGCTTGTATCACGGCCTCGATCGCAGCCTTCGGTGGCGGCATGGCGGCAGTAGTGGAGGGCTCGTGAAGCGCGGCGGCAGGGAGGCTCATCGTGATTATGTCCGGTGCTGGAGCTCGAATCGGGAGCGGCTTCGTTACACGGCTGCCACAGGTCTCGCCCATGCATTTCCCATGCGGAATGGACGGCTGACGCCGCAGCGATTTGATGCATAGTAGAGCAAGCGATGCGGGAATGGGCAGCGGATTTTCAGCTGCCCGCCTTGAACCAGACGCCCGGCCGGGAGGCGACCGATGAAGACGGAGACACGCGCCCCGGCGCTCTTCTTTGCGCCATTCGTATCCTCGGTGATGCGGGTCGAGCCGCAGTGGATCGACTATAACGGCCACCTCAACATGGCCTATTATCATGTGCTGTTCGACCGGGCCGTGGACGAGGTTTTCTCGCTGGTCGGGCTGTCGCGCGATTATGTCGAGACGCGCCACGGCTCGACCTTCACCGCCGAATGCCACATTCTCTACAAACGCGAGCTGACCGAGGGCGATCTGGTGCGGATCACGGCGCAGCTCATCGCGTTCGACGACAAGCGCCTGCACTACTATTTGGAGATGCGCCACGCCCATGAGGGTTGGCTCGCCGCGACGAGCGAGAACATGGCGCTCCATGTCGATATGCTCAACCGCAAGGTCGTTCCCTTCCCGCCCGACATCCTCGCCAACCTGGCTCTAATGAAGGCGGCCCATACCCGCATGGCCCTGCCGGCCACCATCGGCCGCATCATCGGCATGCCGGAAAAGACGGCCATCGAGGTGGGCGAGCGCGAAATGGCCGATGCGGACGACGGTAAAACACGGCATTAGGGCCCCGTGCCGAGCCGTCATTGCGAGCGTAGCGAAGCAATCCAGAGGGACTGGGGAAGCGGCCATCTGGTCCCCCTGGATTGCTTCGTCGCTGCGCTCCTCACAATGACGCTGGTTTGTCTCATACCGATGGCCTATCCGGCCCTTTTCACCACCGCCCGCACCGCATAACCGCGAAACGGCCTCTCGATCTGACAAGTCGCCCCGGCCTGCGCGGCCATCGCCCGCATCACCGCCGGCAGATCCTCCCTCGGCGTGACATGGAACAGCGCGAGCCAGCGCCGCAGCACCCCCTTGAACGCCGGAGGCAAACCGGCCTGATCGCCGAAATCGACGACATGCAGCGAGCCGCCCGGCGAAAGCCTGTTGATCGCCTCCGCGACGACAGCCTGCCAGGGCGGGATCATCGACAGGGCATAGGAGATCACGATGCGGTCGAAGCCAGCGCGTCCAAACAGCGTCTGCGGGTCGAAATCCGTCGCGTCGGCCTGCGCCAGCCTGATGCGGCCGGCAAGCCCGGACCGCGCCACGGAAGCCTCAGCCGTCTCCAGCATGACGTTGGACACGTCGAGCCCGAAGCACGCGCAGTGCGGATAGCGCCGCGCGATGCCGATCAGGTTTCGCCCCGTACCGCAGCCTATTTCAAGGATCGCATCGCCGGATTTCGGATCGAGGCCTGCGATGAGTTCGTCACGGCCCAGCAGGTAGAATTTCCGGCTGGCATCGTAGATGTGGCGCTGGTGCCGATAGATGCGGTCCATCAGACCGGCAGCGGCTCCGCCGCCGGCCTCGGCAGCGCTCACGCGCTGGCCTCCGGCAATACATAAAGGTGAAAGCCGCCATAGATCGCCGAGCGATCCTGCCGGCATAGCTCACGGCTCTGCTCCTCGCGGTAGTGCCACTGGTCGAGGATCGCGGCCGGCACGCGGCCCGGCAGCAGCCGTTCGTCGGCGGCGGTGCGGAAGATCACGCGGGCGCCCGGCCGGGCGGTGCGCGTGATCTGCGTCCACAGCGCCGTCAGCTCGGCGTCGTTCATCCAGTCCTGCGCGTCGAGCAGCACATAGGCGTCGCAGCTCTTGGCGGGCTGATCCTCCAGAACCGTCGTGATCGAGCCCTGTCGATAGGCGACCGCGCCGGCACGGGCCTTCACCGTCTCGAAATTCTCAAGCTGAAGATAGGGCGGCAACGCCGCATCAGGACCCTCGGCATAACGACGGCCGAAAGCCTGCTGCGCGAAGTAGTTCTCCTTCAGGTCGAAATCGCAGGCGAGCCGCTCGAACCGGAGCCTCAAGGCGCCGAGAATTCCGTCCTCGCCATCGGCGGCGAGCGCCTTGTACTGCGCAGGCGGTATGCCGAGGCCGTAGAGCGAGGCCGGCTGCCGCACGAGCCAACGCACCAGCCTGCGCTCGAAGATCGGCGCCAGATGCTTCTCGTAGAGTGCCCGCTGCTCGGTCAGATCGCGAGCCGCCAGCATCGCCTTCAGATCGGCGCCGAGCAGCCGTGCCAGCACATGGCCAGTGCCGATGAACCGTCCCAGCAACCCGTAGCGATAGAAGCCGTTGGCGAAGAGGTTGATCCGGCGGCGACGGTTCAGCCCCCGCCCTTCCCAGTAGCCGCGTGAGACGGCGTCGAGATGCGGCGCGACCTCACGATCGTAGAGCGCGACGTTCTCACGCCGATCGGCCCGGCCGAAGAAGCGCAGGAATGCGTCGTGCTGCAGCCGCGCCAGCGCCGCGAGCTTGAGCTTGCCGAGAGCGATATGGGCGCCGTTGAGGTCGACCGCGCTGACGCGGATCGGCGCGGCCGTCAGATAGGACAGCACATTGCAGGAGCCGGACGCGATCGCCACCACATGGTCGTCCGGCCTCAAGGCCAGCGCCTTCATGTCGACGACCGGGTCCTCCCAGATCTGCGGATAGACCAGCCCCGAAAAGGCCCGCGTGAACAGCCATTCGAGCAGCCCCGCCTTGGAAAGCGGTTTGCTGCGCTGGACCGCGATGCTCAAGCCGAGCGTCGTCGCCTGTCGAACCGTCCGTGCCGTCTGCGCCACTGCTGGCCTCCTCGGGTGAAGGTGGCGAGCCGCCTAGAGGATGCGCATGACGGTGCGGTGACGGGGCGCATGATCCTGGCCCGGTCCCATCTTCGTGAAGCGGCGAAAAGCGCGAAGGGGCTGAAATCTTCGACACGAATCGCCATATCCCGCGCAGCGACAACGACGATGCCGGTAGCGCTGCTGCCGCATCGATGGAGGAGATCGACATGGGTTTGAGCAGCTTGTTCGGCGCCGAGCGGAAGCCTGAGGAGACGTTCCCGTTCCAGCTGACCGATGCGGAATGGCGCGCGCGGCTGACGCCGGAGCAGTACCAGATCCTGCGCGGCCACGGCACGGAGCGGGCCGGGTCCTGCGCACTGAATTACGAGAAGCGTGCCGGCACCTTCTCCTGCGTCGGCTGCGGCCAGAAGCTGTTCAAATCGGGCAAGAAATTTGAAAGCGGCACCGGCTGGCCGAGCTTCGATGCGCCGCTCGAAGGCGCGGTCGAGACCAGCGAGGACCGCAAGTTCGGCATGTCCCGCACCGAGGTGCATTGTGCCAATTGCGGCGGCCATCTCGGCCACGTCTTCTCGGACGGTCCCCCGCCCACCGGCCTGCGCTACTGCATCAATGGCGCGGTGATGGATTTCGAGCCCGAGGCCTAGGAGTTCTATTCGTGCGTCATGGTCGGCCTTGTGCCGGCCATCGCTGGTCGAAGGTGGTGTCCAAGACATGGATGCTCGCCGCAAAGGCGAGCGTGACGGCAGGGGCGTCACGACCTGTAGAAAATGCTGCCGACAGCGCGCAATCTCGCCGCCCTCGTCCTATATTGCGATGAGAACGAATCACGCACGAGTAGCGCCGCCCCTTGTCCGAATATGACACCACATCGGCCCCGATGCCCCGCCCCGGCGGTCTCGCTTCCCGCGCGGCCGCACAGCCTGCGGCTGGCTATCTCAACGGGCTGAATCCGGAGCAGCGTCAGGCGGTCGAGGCGACGGACGGGCCTGTGCTGGTGCTCGCCGGCGCGGGCACTGGCAAGACCCGCGTGCTCACCACCCGCATCGGCCATCTGATCTCGACCGGCCGCGCCTATCCCTCGCAGATCCTCTCGGTGACCTTCACCAACAAGGCGGCGCGCGAGATGAAGGAGCGCGTCGCCCATCTCGTCGGGCCGGTCGCCGAGGGCATGCCCTGGCTCGGCACCTTCCACTCGATCTCGGCCAAGCTGCTGCGCCGCCATGCCGAGCTGCTCGATCTGCGCAGCGACTTCACCATCCTCGACACCGATGACCAGATCCGCCTGATGAAGCAGGTGATCCAGGCCGAGGGCATCGACGAAAAGCGTTGGCCCGGCCGCATGCTGGCGGGCTTTATCGACTCCTGGAAAAACCGGGGGCTCGCCCCCAAGGACGTGCCGGCGGGCGAGGCGGCGGTCTTCGGCGGCGGCAAGGGCGGCAAGCTCTATGCCGCCTATCAGGCGCGGCTGCTGGCGCTAAATGCGGTCGATTTCGGCGATCTGCTGCTGCATTGCCTGACGCTCTTCCGGGGGCATCCGGATGTGCTGCAGACCTATCACGAGCGCTTCCGCTACATCCTCGTCGACGAGTATCAGGACACCAACACGGCTCAGTATCTCTGGCTGCGCCTGCTGGCTCAGGGGCGCCGCAACATTTGCTGCGTCGGTGACGACGACCAGTCGATCTATGGCTGGCGCGGCGCCGAGGTCGACAACATCCTGCGCTTCGACCACGATTTTCCGGGCGCGACTGTGATCCGGCTGGAACGCAATTACCGCTCGACCGGGCACATCCTCGCCACCGCCTCCAAGCTCATCGCCCGCAATGAAGGCCGCCTCGGCAAGACCCTGCGGACCGAGGGCGAGGCCGGCGAGAAGGTGACGATCACCGGCGCTTGGGACAGCCAGGAGGAGGCGCGTCTGCTCTCCGACGAGATCGAGGCGATGCAGTCCAAAGGCCATGACCTCGGTGAGGTCGCGGTGCTGGTGCGCATCTCCGCCCAGATGCGCGAGATCGAGGAGCGCTTCGTCCAGGCCGGCGTGCCCTATCGCGTCATCGGCGGCCCGCGTTTCTACGAGCGCGCCGAAATCCGCGATGCGCTGGCCTATCTGCGCTGCGTGGTCTCGCAGACCGACGACCTCGCCTTCGAGCGCATCGTCAACCAGCCCAAGCGCGGACTTGGCGACGCGACGATCCAGCTCCTGCACAACCATGCCCGCGCCACGCAGCTTTCGCTGCTGCAATCGGCCCGTGCCGCGGTGGAAAGCGACGAGCTGAAGCCGAAGGCCCGCACCTCGCTGCGCGAACTGGTCGATGCTTTCGGGCGCTGGTCGGCCCGCGCCGAGCATATGCCACAGGGCGAGCTCGCCGAGTTGGTGCTGGAGGAGAGCGGCTACACCGAAATGTGGAAGAAGGACCGCTCGGCCGACGCTGCCGGGCGGCTGGAAAACCTCAAGGAACTCGTGCGTTCGCTCGACGAGTTTCCCGACCTGCCGTCCTTCCTCGAGCACGTCTCGCTGGTGATGGATGTCGCGGACGGCGACGCCGCACGACGCGTCTCGATCATGACGCTGCATGCCGCCAAGGGGCTGGAATTCGACACCGTCTTCCTGCCCGGCTGGGAGGAAGGCCTGTTTCCAAGCCAGCGCGCGCTCGACGAGAACGGCCGCGCCGGGCTGGAAGAGGAACGCCGCCTCGCCCATGTCGGGCTGACGCGAGCCCGCAAGAAGCTGAAGCTCTATTTCGCCTCGAACCGCCGCATCCACGGCCTCTGGCAGACCAGCCTGCCCTCGCGCTTCATCGACGAATTGCCCGAGGAGCATGTCGAGATCGAGCAGGCACCGACCGCCTATGGTGGCCAGGGCAGCTACGGCGCCTCCCGCTTCGACCGGATGGAAAGCTTCGGCTCCAGCTATAACACGCCGGGCTGGCAGCGCGCGCAGGAGAACCGCGCCCGTAACGGCGGGGGCAGCGGCGGCGGCAATGGTGGCGGCAGCGGCTTCTCGGAAAACGGCCAGGGCTTCGGTTCGGGCAACGGCTTCGGCGGCGGCTCCCGCCAGCGCGGCCCGCTGCTGATCGACGGCGAGCTGACGGCCAAATCATCCGGCGAGTCGAGCTACGACACCGGCGCCCGCGTCTTCCACGTCAAATTCGGCCCCGGCTCGGTCGCCAGCGTCGACGGCAACAAGCTCACGGTCGATTTCGACAAGGCTGGACGCAAGATGGTGCTGGACTCATTCGTGCAGGCGACGGGGTAACTCCCTTCGCCGCCTGAGGCGATCTCGCCTTGACGACCTACTTACTAGTAGGTAGAAGGATGCATGGCCGCTTCAGCGACGACATCAGATGAAATCCTGCGCTCTGCGCGCTCTCTGCTAATAGAGGGCGGCTATAACGGCTTCAGTTATGCCGACATCGCCAAAGTCGTCGGCATCCGCAATGCGAGCATCCACCATCACTTTCCGAGCAAGTCCGATCTCGTCCGCACGCTCGTCGCGCGATACCGGGAGGAGGCAGCCGCCGGGATTGCCGCGCTCGACCGCCAGATCCCTGATCCGGCCCAGCAATTGCGCGCCTATACGGGCTATTGGGAAGCCTGCATCGCCGATGCGAGCGCGCCATTCTGCCTTTGCGCACTCCTCGCGAGCCAGATCCCGGTGCTCCCGCAGGACATCGTCATCGAGGTCCGGGCGCATTTCCGCACTCTGTCCGCCTGGTTGACCTCGGTTCTCGAGCGCGGCGCTAGACAGGGCAGCCTGCATTTCACCGGCACGGCCGAGGCCGAGGCGGAGGGCTTCATGGCAAGCGTCCACGGCGCGATGCTCTCGGCCCGCGCCTATGGCGATCCCAAAATATTCGGCACCGTCATCCATCCGCTCCTGCAGCGCCTGAAAGCACCACAGTGAAGCGGGTTCTGGCCCGAGGGCAAAGCGATTTACACATCGTACCTACCGACTAGTAGATAGGTAAAGTAGCGTTCTGAACCCAAGCCTACCCTTTAGACACGCCGACTCCTGACAACCTCCTTTCAAGAAGGCACTCCCATGTTCGGAATTTCATCGCTCGGCTGGGTGCACACGCTTGGCAGCCTGCCGGCCATCCCGGCGGCAGCCTATATGTTCGCGGTCCATGGCCGGATCGTGCCGCGCTCGAAAGCAGGCACGGTCTATCTGGTTGCGATGCTGGTCGGCGCCGCGACGGTTTTCCTCGTCGCGCATCAGCCGGTCAGTTACGGCATCGGCGCGGTGACGCTCCTGCTGCTCGCGATCGGCTATACCGCCGACCGGCTGCCGGTCTCGCGTCGGGCGGCGCGGTATATCGAAACGATCACTCTCAGCGTGACGGCGTTCCTGCTCATGCTGCCGACCGTGACCGAAATCCTGCGTCGTGTTCCGGACGGCCACCCCTTCGTCACCGACCTGAAATCCCCGCTCCTTCTCGGCGCGCAGGGCGGCATCCTCGCAGCGCTGGTCATCGGATTGACCGTCCAGGTCACCGCCTTGCGGAGGCGAGGTACGGCCTCCGCATAAGGCCATAGCGCTTCGGCAAGCGCCTTATGCCCGCTCCTCCCGCCCCCGAAACGCCGCCCGCGCTGCCATCACCTGGGCATGGTAGGTCTCAGCCCACAGCCATACACCGCAGAAGGCGGCGCTGAGCTCCCGTCCCAGTTCGGTCAGCGTGTAATCGACATGGGGCGGAATGACGGGGTGGACGGTGCGGGTGACGAGCCCGTCGCGTTCCATCTCCCGCAGCGTGTTCGTCAGCATCTTCTGGCTGATGCCGTCGACCACCCGGCCGATCCGGCTGAAGCGCAGGGTGCCGTGCTCCTCCAGAGCCTCCAGCACAAGCATCGTCCATTTGTCGGCAACCTGCGCGATCACCTGCCGCACCAGCGACTCAACCGCGGGGCTGACGGCCGGCAGCGCGTCGTAATTCGCGTGAACGGCCTCCACCGCATTCCGTATCACCCGCATCGCACACTCTCCTTTTGGTGCGTATGGCACTTTCAAGCGCCTACTTTCGCTGGAAGAGTAACAGCGCCATCTGCCTCCATGCAACAGCGAGAGACTGCGCGATGAACATCACCGGCAATACCATCCTGATCACCGGCGGCGGCTCCGGCATCGGCCGAGGCTTGGCCGAAGCGCTTCACGCCAAGGGCAACAAGGTCATCGTCGCAGGGCGCCGTCAGGCCGCGCTCGATGCGGTGACGGCTGCCAATCCCGGCATCGAATCCCTGACACTGGACATTCAGGACGCGGCCGACATCCTGCGCTTCGCCAGCGCGGCGATCAGGCGCTTCCCGGCGCTCAATGCTGTGATCCAGAATGCCGGCATGATGAAGCCGGAAACCGTTTCCGCCAGCGAGGGCCTCGCCATCGCAGAGGAGACGATCGCGACGAATCTGCTCGGCCCGATCCGCCTGACGAGCGCGCTGCTGCCGCATCTCCTCAGGCAGCCCCGCGCAACGATCCTGACCGTCTCATCCGGCCTGGCCTTCGTGCCGCTGGCCGCGACCCCGACCTATTCAGCGACCAAGGCTGCGATCCATTCCTGGTCCCTCTCGCTGCGCCACCAGCTCGCGGGTACCTCGACAGAGGTGATCGAGATCGCCCCGCCCTATGTTCAAACAGAACTGCTCGGTCCGCACCAGGCGATCGATCCGGCTGCGATGCCGCTTGCGGATTTCATCTCGGAGGTGATGACGACCCTGGAGACCCAGCCTGATGCGACCGAGGTCATCGTCGAGCGCTGCAAGCCGCTACGACTGGCGGAGGCAAGCGGCAGCTTCGCGCAGGTCTTCGCCGGGCTGAACGCTCGGCACGGCTGACGGAAACCCCTCTCATTCGTCCCGATGGCAGCAAACGCAAAGCTTGTTGCCATCGGGATCGCGGATATAGGCGCCGTAATAGGCCGGATGGTAATGGCTGCGAAGGCCAGGCGGCCCTTCGCAGACCCCGCCATGAGCCAGCGCGGCAGCATGGCAACGATCGACCACCGCCCGGCTTTCAGCGAGGAAGGCGGTCATCGCGCCGTTTCCCGGCGCGGCCGAGGCGCCGTCGAAAGGACGCATCAGGATGAAGAGCGGGCGCTCGGCGTCGGTCGGTTGCCAGCCGACCATGCCCGCCGCCTCATCGCGAAACCGAAGCCGCACGCCGAGCGCCGTAAAAAGCGCCGCATAGAAGGCTTCGGCGCGCGGGAGATCGTTGGTCCCGATCGTGACATGCGAAAACATGGCCTAGCCTTTCCATCAGCCGGCCGAAGCCACGGCCGGTACGCCGATGGGATAGCCTTCTTCGCCGGCACGCAAGCGGGCCGAGCCCGATGACAACCGCCCGCGGCCCTGCTAATCGCTGCCGATGCGCGAAGGCCTGCTGCCCGCGACGGTCGCGACCGTCCTCGAACTTTCCACCTCGGGCGACAAGGCCCGTGCCCTGACCGAGTTGCTTGGCGAGGTCTTCGACCCGACCGAGACCGCGATCTCGTCTTTCGAGGTCGAGGACGGCGTCACGACGCTTTCGCTCAACGCACCTTGGAAGGTCGAGATCTATTTTGCGGCCCATCCGGACGAGGAAGCGGTGCGCGACATGCTGCGGCCCATCGTCGGCGAGATGGTCGATCAGACACCGTTCACCAAGGTGAACACGAAGGACTGGGTTGCCGCCAGCCTCGACGGGCTGAAGCCCGTACGGGCCGGGCGCGTCCTTGTCCACGGCGCCCATGATCGCGGCAGCGTGCGCATCAACGACGTCGCCATCGAGATCGAGGCGGCTCTCGCCTTCGGCACCGGCCATCATGGGACCACGGCGGGCTGCCTGCTCGCGCTCGATGCCGAGCTGAAGAAGCGCCGCCCGCGCCACGGGCTCGATGTCGGCACCGGAACCGGCATTCTGGCGCTGGCCCTGGCCAAGCAGATCAAGCGGAAGGTCGTCGCGGGCGATATCGACGCCGTGGCGGTCGAGGTCTCCGCCCACAATGCCCGTCTCAACCACGCGCCGCAGGCGCTCGATCTCTACGTCGCGCCCGGCGTCCGTCATGCCAAGGCCGCGCGGCCGGGGCGCTTCGACCTCGTCTTCGCCAATATTCTGGCAGGTCCGTTGAAGCGGCTTGCTCCGCACCTCGCGCGCGTGCTGTCACCAAACGGAACGCTCATCCTGTCAGGCCTGCTGGCGATGGACGCGCCGGGTATCGTCTCCGCCTACCGGCACCAGGGCGTCTATCTGTCGAGCCACTCGCTGCGCGAGGGCTGGGCCACGCTGGTCATGAAAAAAGGCGGCGCAGCCCCGAGGCCGCGTCGCCCTGCGTGATCCCCGGCACCTGGATCGTATCGGATCGCCGTGACCGCGCCCAAAAGGACGCGCGGCGATCCAGGCGCGGGATCGTTACTTTCAGAAGCCGAGCGGGCCGTACTTCGCCTCGGCTTCGGCCTGCAGGCTGCGGGCATCATGCCATACGGCGACGGTGAACTTGACGGCGTCGGCGACCTGTTCGGCGATCTGCTTGACGATAGCGATCATGATCATTGTCCTTTCGGCATCCCGGGCGCGAGGCGCCGCCGGGAGTGCGTTCAGCGGTTGCGGGATTCAGCGATCGAACGGGAGCGGTTGGATGCTCGAGAGCGTGAACGGAATGCCGCCCAACACGATCCCGGCTTCGTTCACGAGCAGATGGCGCGCGCGCAATTCGCGCTCCGCGCTGCGCAGGCGGCTTTTCACCACGGCAGCGTAAAAGCGTGAAAGAAGACCCGGCGTTTGCGACGCCTGTCGCGTTGCCTCGGCCATCACAGGCACAGGCAGGATATCGGCGTTGTTCAATACGTAAGTCATGGGTCCATCCCGAAAAACGAACGACAGTCCCGGTCGCTTCCTCGTTCTCTTATGCCAACCAAGATAGGCGCATCTCGCACATGCGAGAAGAATGTTTCGCAGATGCGAGATATGCGCCCAATGCATGAAAAGTCGGGATATCCGTTAAGATTTGCGCTCAACGCATATCGAAGAGGCAGAATGCCGCCTAATTCGGCACCGGCCCATCATCGTTTGCGCAAGCCCGGCGCACGGTTTCAGGCTGGCGTCGGTCATCCCAAGGCGCGAGGATACACAGCGCTCCCTGGATGATGCCATGACCGATTCGACTGCCCCCGCCTGCCGCTTTCAATCCTTCTCCGAGCCCAGCGATCCGGCGCATGTCGCCGGCCGGGTCGCCGCGCTGCGCCAGGCGCTCGCGGCCCGAGGGCTGGCTGGCTTCATCATCCCGCGCGCCGACGAGCATCAAGGCGAATATGTCCCGGCCCACATGGCCCGCCTCGCCTGGCTGACCGGGTTCACCGGCTCCGCCGGCTATGCGGTGGTGCTGGCCGACAAGGCCGCGCTGATCGTCGACGGGCGCTACACGCTTCAATCGGCGGCGCAGACCGACGCCGCCGTGGTCACTCCGGTGCGCATGGAAGAAACGCCGCTGGAGCGCTGGATCGAACGGAATCTGCCCGCCGGAGGGCAGCTCGGCTACGATCCCTGGCTGCACACGGTCGATGGCGTCGCAAAACTGGAGAAAGCGGTGGCCGCGGCGGGCGGCAGCCTGGTTTCGGTGGCGCCCAATCCGATCGACGCGCTCTGGAGCGACCGCCCGGCTCCGCCGACGGCCCCGGTCAAAGCGCATCGAGCCGATTATGCCGGTGAGGACACCGCCGCCAAGCTCGGCCGCATCCAGAGGGCGCTGGCAGAGGCGAAGGTCGACGCGCTCGTCGTCTCCGACCCGCATGCCCTGGCCTGGGTCTTCAACATCCGTGGCGGCGATGTCGAGCACACTCCGCTCCCGCTCGGCTATGCCATCGTGCCGCGTGAGGGGCGGCCCACGGTCTTCCTCGCCCCCGAAAAGATCACCAACGAAGCCGGCGACGCGATCGGCGCCGTCGGCGAGATCGCTCCCCCCGCCGCGCTCGAACAGCATTTGAAGAGGTTGGGCGAGGCCAAGGCCAAGGTCAGGCTCGATGCGGCGACGGGCGCGGCGGCACTCGCCACGATCATCGCCGAGGCCGGCGGTATCCCGGACGCCGGAGCCGATCCGATCGCACTGATGAAGGCGCGCAAGAACGAAGCGGAGCTTGCCGGCACCCGCGCCGCCCATCTGCGCGATGGCGCCGCGATGACGAACTACCTGTCCTGGCTTGCGCGCGAGGCACCTAAAGGCAGGCTCACCGAGATCGACGCCGTCGCCGCCCTCGAGCAGGAGCGCCTGCGGACCGGTCTGCTCAAGGACGTGTCCTTCACGACCATCGCGGGCGCCGGTCCCAACGCCGCCCTGCCCCATTATCGCGTCACCGAGAACAGCAACCGAAAACTCGAACCCGGCATCTTCCTGGTCGATTCCGGCGCGCAATACGAGGACGGCACCACCGACATCACCCGCACCATCGCCATCGGCGAGCCGACGGCGGAGATGCGCGACCGCTACACGCGCGTGCTCAAAGGCCATGTCGCGATCTCGCGGCTGGTCTTCGCCAAGGGCGCGTCAGGCGCTCAGCTGGACGCCTTCGCGCGCCTGCCGCTCTGGCAGGGCGGCTTCGACTTCGACCATGGCACCGGCCATGGCGTCGGCAGCTATCTCTCGGTGCATGAGGGTCCGCAGCGGCTCTCCAAGCTCGGCACCACGCCGCTGGAGCCGGGTATGATCCTCTCCAACGAGCCCGGCTACTACAAGGAAGGCCATTACGGCATCCGCATCGAGAACCTGATCGTGGTCGAGGAGCGTCAGATTCCTGGAGCCGAGCGGACGATCTACGGCTTCGAGACGATCACCTGGTGCCCCTATGAGCGGGCTCTGATCGACCCCAGCATTCTCGACAACGGCGAGATCGCCTGGATCGACGGCTATCACGCCACGGTTCTGGAGAAGATCGGTCCACGGGTCGAGGGCGAGGCAAAGGCCTGGCTGGAGGCGGCCTGCCGGCCGTTGTGAAGAGCGCGGTCTTACCTCGTCATTGCGAGCGCAGCGAAGCAATCCAGAACGGAAGCGCCCGACGTCCTCCTAGATTGGTTCGTCGCTTTGCTCCTCGCAATGACGGAGGGGGCGCGGCGACCCCTCATCCGTTTTGCCCGTCCTTCTCCCTCTCGGGAAAGGGCGCTGGTCACATCACCGCCCTGAACGCCACCACAGCCGCTACACCGACCGCCACCACCCCCAGCAGCGGCAGTCGTGTCGCAGCCAGCGCCGTAATGGCGGCCGCCGCGGTTTCGGCCCACCCGGTCGCCAGCGCGCTCGGCGCGATCACCGCGACGAGCACGGCGGGCGGGATCGCATCGAAAGCGGACTGCGCCCGTGGCGAGAGGTTCAGCCGCCCCACCAGCGCCAGCCCGGCGACGCGCGTCGCATAGGTCACGATCGCCATCCCGAGGAACGCGAGCAGATTGATCGGATCGACGCTCACGGCCCGGCCTCATCGATCACGATAGGCTGCGCCTGCCGCGCATCGCCCGCAGCCATCCACGCCGCCCCGAGCCCACAAAGCGCGCCGGCGGCGACATGCCAGGGTGGCCCCGCCAGCCGATAGGTCACGGCCGAGGCGATCCCCGCCGCCGCGACCGTCCAAAGCGTCACCCGCCCCTTCCAGAACGCGGCGACCAGCGCGATGAACAGCGCTGTGAAGGCGAAATCCGCGCCCAGCCGCTTGGGATCGCCCAGCACGGCGCCGATGGCCGCCCCCAGCGTCGCGGTCGCCATCCAGTTCGCGACGAAGGGCACGACCATCGCGAACCAATAGGCCGGCGTCAGCTTGCGAGTGCGCGCCCGCTTCTCGGCCAGCGCCCAATTCTCGTCGGCCATGTAATAGAGGCCGAGAAGCCTCTGCCAGCGGCTGAAACCATGGAGCTTTGGCGCCAGCGAGGCGCCCATCAGGACGTGGCGGGCATTGATCAGCAATGTCGAGAACACCAGCGCGGCGATGGGCGCGGGCGCAGCCCAGAGCTCGATGGCGGCGAATTGCGCCCCGCCCGCAAAGACCATCGCGCTCATCAGGAAGACTTCGAGCGGCGAGAGCCCCTTGCTCGCCGCCACGGCGCCGAACAAAAGCCCGATCGGCGCGGCCGCGACCGCTGCCGGCCAGATATCGCCCAGGCCGCGCCTGACATCGTCTCGCATTGTCGACATGGAAACTCTCTTGAAAACCGTCTCAGCCGGCATGCGCCGCGCGGAAGGCGCCGGGCGTCACGCCAAGCCGGGCCTTGAAGGCGCGCGTCAGGTGCGGCTGGTCGCAGAAGCCCGTCGCCGCCGCGACCTGGCTTGGCGCCTCGCCGCGCCGCAGCTTTTCGCGCGCCCGTCGGACGCGGACATCGACGAGGTAGGCATGTGGCGTCAGCCCGGTTTCCTGCCGGAAGGCGCGGATCAGATGATGGCGCGGAAGCCCGGCGAGCCGCGCCAGATCGGCGAGCGCGAGCTCCTCGTCATAACGCTCCTCGATCATGCGCCGGACCCGCGCGACGGGGCCGCTCTCACATCTGACGGGCAGCACCGTGAGATCGGCATGGCGCGCCAGAATCTGTCCGTAGGCGCGCAGCAACCCCTCCTCCCCGGCGAGCGCATCCGTGCCCTCTTCCAGCCGCCGATGCGCAGCACCGAACAAAGCCGCACCCTCGGGATCATTCACCACAGGCTCGCGAAAGAACGGCGTCCCGATTCTCTCTCGCCCCGTCAGCGACGCCGCAAGTTCGCGCATCAGTTCGATGGTCGGGTAGCTCATTCGGTAGCGATAGCCGCCCTCGCTCGGCGCCCCGTCATGGACATCGAGCGGGTGGTTCAGCACGATGTCGCCGGGCCCCGCATAGAGCTTCCGTCCGCGCGCATGCCAGATCTCGCAGCCCTGCTCGATCGTACCGATCGCATAGGTGTCATGAGCATGGGGCGCATAGGCATGGGTGCGGAAGGTCGCCGCTAGGAATTCAAGTCCGTCGAAGCGGCGCGCCGCGAACAGATGCGCGCTCTCCCCTGCTTTCAGCGGGGCATTCAGCAAGGCGTATTCCTGCGTGATCGACTGCATGAGGCGAGGTTAGCGCAGAAGCCCGGCGCCCTGTCTTGAAGAAAAGTGATGACCGCCATCGCGGAAGCGGAACAACCCGGCGCACCCCGTCGTTGCGAAGCTAGCGCCGGTCGATGGCGCGTGTTCACGAGAGATTTTCCCATGACCCTTCGCCCGATCGCCTTGTTGTTCACCGCAGCGCTCCTGGCGCTGCCCGTAGCTGCCAGCGCCCAGGGAATTCCGCGTGGCGCCGCCACTGGCGCCCGTGTCGGCAATGAGGCAGCGGGACCTGTCGGCGGTGTCGCGGGCGGCGTTGTCGGTGGCGTAGCGGGCGGTGTCGCCGGCGGCGTAAAGGGCGTGCTCGGCGTGCCGCAGAGGACGGCGGTCGGTCCGGGTCACCGTCGCCATCACATGAAGCGCAATCGGCATCATCGCTGAGTTCGCCGGGTTAAATCCCAAGGCCGCCGGTTACTCCGGCGGCCTTTTTCATGTGCGGATCAGCCACCGACCAGATCGAACCATCCGGCTTCGTCGATCACCTCGACATTGTGCTTGGCAGCATCCTTCAGCTTCGATCCGGCGCCGGGCCCCGCCACCAGCAAATCGGTCTTGGACGAAACCGAGCCCGCGACCTTCGCACCGAGCCTTTCGGCCATCGCCTTGGCCTCGTCGCGGGTCATCAGCTCCAGCGCGCCGGTGAAAACCACGACCTTGCCGGCCACCGGGCTCGCGGTCGCGACCGCTTCCAACGGCTGCGGATCGACCTCGCTCAGCAGCCGGTCGAGCACCTCCTGATTGTGCTGCTCGCCGAAGAACTGCAGCAGCGCCTCGACCACCGTCGGGCCGACACCATCGATCGCATCGAGCTCCTGCCGCTGCGGAGATGCTGGATCGGCTGCGGTCGCGACGGCCTCTCGCAGCGCCGCAAACGAACCGTAATTGCGCGCCAGCAGCCTCGCATTGGTCTCGCCGACATGGCGAATGCCAAGCCCGAAGATGAAGCGGTTGAGCGGTGGCTTCCGCGCGGCTTCAATCGCCTCGAAGAGCTTGGCGACGCTCTGCGCGCCGAAGCCCTCCTTGGCCTTGAGCTTCTTCAGCGGATTGGCTTCGTCGCGCCGGGCGAGCGTGAAGATGTCGGCCGGTTCCTTGACCGGCAGGTCGGGATCCGTGTGGAAGAGCTCGATCTGCTTGTCGCCGAGCCCATCGATATCCATCGCGTCGCGCGAGACGAAATGCTTCAGTCGCTCGACCGTTTGCGCAGCGCAGATCAGGCCGCCGGTGCAGCGCCGCACCGCATCCTCCTTGCCGGTGCGCGGATTATGCTCGCGCACCGCCTCGCTGCCGCAGATCGGGCAATGCGTCGGAAATTCATAGGGCCTGGCGTCCGCCGGCCGCTTTGCGAGGTCGACGGCTTCGACACGCGGGATCACGTCGCCGGCCCGTTTCACGGTCACGGTGTCGCCTATGCGGATATCGGCCCCGTCGCGAATCGGCGCTCCCTTGGAGTCGTAGCCGCGGATATAGTCCTCGTTGTGCAGCGTCGCATTGGTCACGACGACACCGCCAACCGTGACGGGTTTCAGCCGCGCCACCGGAGAAAGCGCCCCGGTGCGCCCGACCTGGATGTCGATCGCCTCCAGCACCGTCGTCGCCAGCTCGGCCGGGAATTTATGGGCGATCGCCCAGCGCGGCGCCCTCGACACGAAGCCGAGCCTGGCCTGCAGCGCGAGATCGTCCACCTTGTAGACCACGCCATCGATATCGTAGCCGAGCGTGGCGCGCCGGCTCTCGATCTCCCGATACTGCGCCACCATCTCGGCGACGCTCTCACAGCGCTTCATCAGCGGATTGGTGCAAAAACCCCAGCGCGCGAACGCCGCGACCACACCGCTTTGCGTATCGGCCGGCGGCACCGGCATTTCGCCCCAGGCATAGGCGAAGAAGCGCA
This sequence comes from Allobosea sp. P5_A5, assembly GCF_056400625.1. Classification (NCBI taxonomy): domain Bacteria; kingdom Pseudomonadati; phylum Pseudomonadota; class Alphaproteobacteria; order Hyphomicrobiales; family Alloboseaceae; genus Allobosea; species Allobosea sp. P5_A5. The sequence continues at coordinate 420,192 of NZ_JBFUKY010000002.1, read as the reverse complement.
GGGGCCGCGCGGCGGTCACGCTGACATCGAGCTGGCGCAGCGAACCCGCTGCCGCATTGCGGGGATTGGCGAATTCCGGCAGCCCCTTCTCGCGCTGGCGCTCGTTGATCCCCGCGAAATCGACATGGCCGAGATAGACCTCGCCGCGTATCTCCGCGATCTCGGGTACGTCCGTGCCTGCCAGTGAATGCGGTATCTCCGAGATCGTGCGGGCATTCAGAGTGACATCCTCGCCCTCCTCGCCGTCGCCACGCGTTGCGGCCGAGACGAGTTCGCCCTTTTCATAGCGCAGCGAAAGCGACAGCCCGTCGATCTTGGGCTCGGCGGTGAAGGCGATGACGGCATCCTCCTTGCGACCGAGGAAGCGGTAGACGCGGGCCCCGAACTCGGCCACCGCCTCGTCCGAAAACGCATTGTCGAGCGACAGCATCGGCACGCGATGCCGGATTTTTGCGAACTTGCCGGAAGGTTTGGCGCCAACCTTGCTGCTGACGCCACCTGCATCCTCAAGCTCTGGAAAGGCTGCTTCCAGCGCGACGAGCCGCCGACGCTTTGCGTCGTAGGCGGCATCGTCCATGATCGGCTGGTCGTTCTGGTGATAGGCGATATCGGCGGCTTCGATCTCGGCAGCCAGCCGCTTGTGTTGAAGCTTGGCGCGGCGCGGCGTCAGCTCGGCCACCGGCGTTTCGGAAGGTGCGCTATCGTCGGTCTCGCTCATGCAGGAAGCATTAGAGCCATTTTCATCCAAGCTAAACCGTCATTGCGAGGAGCCTAGCGACGAAGCTCGCAGTGACGGTCGAGGGCGACAAGCCCTGCTTCCCGGCCTATACTCCGTGAACTGCAAATTGGAAGCTCGACGCCGGACGGCCGTTGACACCAAGGATCGGATCGACGGCTGCTTGGCGAACCGGGCTCAACCCGGAGAAACGCCATGGTCCATCTCGACGCCACCCTGCACCGCCTCCACGCGGATGAGCCGCCACGCGTCCGCACCATCACCACGGCCGCCCTGAAGGACGCGCTTGGCCGCGGCTGGGAAGACTTCAAGGCTCAACCGAGCCATCTCGTCTTCGTCGCGCTGATCTATCCGATCGCCGGCATTCTGCTGGCCCAGCTGACGGTCTCCTATAACATCTTTCCGCTGCTGTTCCCGCTGCTCGGCGGCTTCGCCTTGCTCGGGCCCTTCGCCGCGATCGGCCTCTACGAGATCAGCCGACGCCGCGAACACGGGCTGGATTGCTCCTGGCGGCAGGCTTTCGGCGTGCTGCACTCGCCCGCCATCGGCCAGATCGTTCTGCTGGGCGTTCTCCTCACCGGGCTTTTCGTCGCCTGGCTGACCTGCGCCTGGCTGATCTACAAATGGCAGCTCGCCCTGCCTGCGGACGTGTCCACGGCCGACTTCCTGCGTGCGACGTTCACCACTTTCGATGGCTGGGTGATGATCGTGCTCGGCAATTCCGTCGGCCTGCTCTTCGCCATCCTCGCCTTCGCGATCTCTGTGGTTTCCTTCCCGCTGATCATCGACCGACATGTCGAGATGGCGACGGCGGTGCGCACCTCGATCGCAGCGGTCGAAGCCAATCCCCGCGTGATGATGATCTGGGGCCTGATGGTCACAGGCCTGCTCGTGCTCGGATGCCTGCCGTTGCTGGTCGGGCTCGTCGTCGCCATGCCGGTGCTCGGCCATGCGAGCTGGCATCTCTATCGGAAGGTTGTCGGCTGACTTTGGCAGGCCGGGAACAGGAACTTTAGCCCCTGAATGCGGTTCATCCCGCAGGCTGGGCCTTAGGCCCATCAGATCTGGGGGCTTCAAATGAACGGCATCATCTATCTCGTCGGCCTGATCGTCGTGGTGCTCGCGATCCTGTCCTTTCTTGGACTTCGCTGAGCGCGACGCGACCGGCAACTGCCGGACGAGCTAACCTAAATCAGTGATAGCGCGATCGGTCGGACCGGGCTTTTAGCCTGAGCCCGACCGATCGCTTTTTAATGACCGGCGCAGGAGCGGGTCAGGTCGCGATCAACCGCGATCGTCGCGCCGGGGCTTGTTGCTCTTGAAAGGCTTGCCGGCTGGTCGCGCGGCGCCGGGTCCGTCGCTCTTGCCGGCATAGGGCTTCGCCCCGAACGGCTTTTTGGCGCCGGCATAAGGCTTCCGGTCGCCCTCGGTCGACTTCCCGGCATAAGGCTTGGGGCTCGAGCGGAACGAGACATTCGGATCGGACACTGCGCTGCGGTCGCTGCGCACCGGATCATAGGACTTGTCGCTGCCGAAGGGCTTGGATTTGCCCTCGTAAGGCTTCTTCTTGCCCTCGTAAGGCTTACCCTCATAGGGAGCCTTGCCTTCATTGGAAGGCTTGCCGAAGGGCTTCTTCTCATAAGGCTTCTTTTCGAAGCTGCGGGCCGGACCGGCATCGCGCTGCGGCCGCGCATGGGGCGATGGCGCGTGGCTCGATTTGTCGGCGAAGGGCTTCGCGGGGCGGCGCTCATCTTCGCCGGTCACAGGCTCGATCACGATCTTGTCGCGGTCGGCCGCCTTGGCCAGTTCGTAGAAGCGCTCGGCGGCCTCCGCGTCGATCTCGACCTTGGTCTCGCGGTCGAAAATCCGGATAGCACCGACCTCGTCGCGCGTGATCTTGCCACGGCGGCAGAGCATCGGCAGCAATTGGCGCGGATCGGCGCCGTCACGGCGGCCTATATTGAGGACGAACCACACGGTTTCCCCGCGCGGGCCGGCCCTGCGAGGAGCGTCGCTGTCGCCATCCCGTCCGGCCCCGAAAGGCTGGCGCTTGCCGGCGTAGTCGTCATTGCCGCGCGGAGCACGCTGTTCGTCGCGGCCAAAGCCGGGGTCGCCCGCCTCTTCGCCTGCCGGCAGGCGCGAACGATAGAGCCGGACGAGAGCCGCCGCGATCTGGCGCGGCTCGCGGCCCGCCATCAGCGCCTCGATCATGCCGGCATCGTCCTCACCCTCGTCGCTGGTGAGCAGCGGGTCCTTGAGCATCCGCTCCTGATCGAGCGTCTGGATCTGCTCGGCCGTCGGCGGGCCGATCCATTCGGCCTCGACCTTGCCTTCCATCAGCAGCCGCTCGGCCTTGCGGCGACGCGACTGCGGCACCAGCAGAACGCTGACGCCCTTGTTGCCGGCGCGGCCGGTCCGGCCCGAGCGATGCTGCATCACCTCGGCATCATTGGGCAACTCGGCATGGATCACGAGGTCCAGCCCCGGCAAATCGATGCCGCGCGCCGCGACATCGGTCGCCACGCAGACGCGCGCCCGGCCATCGCGAAGCGCCTGCAGCGCCGCATTGCGTTCGTTCTGGCCAAGTTCGCCCGACAGCGCGACAGCGGGGAACCCGCGCTCGAGCAGAATGGCTTCGAGATGGCGCACCGCGTTACGGGTGTTGCAGAACACCAGCGAAACGGGCGCATCATGAAAGCGCAGCAGGTTGACGACGGCGAGCTCCGCCTCCTTCGGATAGACCCGCACCGCCTTGTAGGCGATGTCGGCATGGCCGCGGCGCGTGGCCTCGACCTCGATCCGCAGCGCATTTTTCTGGTAGCTCTGCGCGAGCTGGATAATGGCCTTCGGGAAAGTCGCCGAGAACAGCAGGCTGCGCCGGCCTTCCGGCGTCGTCTTCAGGATGAATTCGAGATCGTCACGGAAGCCGAGATCGAGCATCTCGTCGGCCTCGTCGAGGACCACGGCGCCCAGCTCGGAAACGTCGAGGCGGCGGCGCTCGATATGGTCACGCAGGCGCCCGGGCGTTCCGACGACGATATGCGCGCCCTCGTCCAGCAGCATCGCCTCGCGACGCGGATCCATGCCACCGACGCAGCAAATCACCTTCGCACCGGCATACTCGTAGAGCCAGGCCAGCTCGCGCTGCACCTGCATCGCCAACTCGCGCGTCGGCGCGATGATAAGCGCCAGCGGCGTGCCGGCGCGACCGAGCTTCTCGGCATCGCCGAGCAATGTCTCGCCGATGGCGAGGCCGTAGGCGATCGTCTTGCCGGAGCCGGTCTGCGACGAAACTAGAAGGTCGCGCCCGCGCGCGGCCTCTTCCAGCACGGCGTTCTGTACCGGCATGGCTTCGGAATAATTGTGTTCGGCGAGCGCACGCGCGAGCGGCGGGCTCGTGAGGGAGAAGGACATGGACTTAAGAGCCTAAAGGTTGCGGCGCAGGCGAATGAACGGCGCAGGATACCGCGCGCCGGATGCGCACGGCTATCGATTGACCCAGTGCCATAGAGCAAAAGCCGGAAAAAGGGAATGCTGGGCGTGCAGCGCTCCGCACAGACCGGATGCGACCTGCGATAGCTTCTGCAGCCAGGCCTAACGATTTACCGCTGAGGCAAGGAGAAGCCCCATGACCACGCGCTTCGGACGGTATGATCTGACCACCCTCGTCGACGGCGTCTTTTCGGCCTCGTCCGACATCCTGATCCATCCAGGCGGCGCGGATGCGCGCGCCAAAGCCATCGCCGAACTCGGCCCGCAGATCGCCATCGTCGTGAACTGCTTTGCATTGCAGGACGATGCCGGCATCACCTTGATCGATGCCGGCACCGGCACGAGCTGGGGCGAGGCATTGGGTCATGCCCCCGCAGCAATGGAGAAAGCCGGCATCGCGCCCGATGGGGTCAGACGCGTGCTGCTCACCCATCTCCACGGCGACCATGCCCTAGGCCTGTTCGATGGCGAAAGGCCGGTCTTCCCGAATGCCGAGATCATCGTGCCGGACGCCGATTTCGCCTTTTTCGGAGACGAGACGAAACGCGACACCCTCCCGGAAAACAAGCGCGGCGGCTTCACCATCACCGCCACGCTGAAGCGGCTTTATGAGGGCCGCTTCCGCATGGTCGGCGCCGGCGAAATCATGCCCGGCATCACTCTCGTTCCGCTGCCCGGCCATACCTACGGTCACAGCGGCTATCTGTTGGCAGACGACACGAAGCCCCTGCTGATCTGGGCAGACGCACTGCATCTTTCGGAAATGCAGGCGGCGGACCCCGATCTCGGCCTCACCTATGACATCGACGCCGAGCTGGCGATCCGCACGCGCCGCGACATCCTCGAACAAGCGGCCGCGCAAGGCTGGCTCGTCGCGGGCTCCCATGTCGAAGGGATCAGTCGAGTCGAGCGGATCGGGACAGGCTACAGGCTCGTTCGGTCCCAATAGGTCTTCGCCCCCCAAGCCGCCATCTTCGAGACGCAAGCCAAATGCGTGCGTCTCGGAGAGCGTTTCAGGGAGTCGGAGAGATCGCCAATGTCCTTCGATCCGCTCGGCGGCTACTCAGGATAACGGCCTGGAATCGCTGAATCAGGCAAGCTCTTGCCGCAAAACGCCCTGTCAGCCGCCGAAGCCGGCTGCTTCCAGCAGCCGCCCGGCCGCGGCTCGCGCTTCTTGCGTAATCGAGGCGCCGGCCAACATCCGCGCGATCTCCTCACGGCGGGACTGGTCGGCAAGCGGGGTCACCCGCGTCACGGTGCGCGACGCTTCGCCCTCCCCCGCCGCCGATTTGGCGATGAGGAAATGCTGGCCGGCCTTGGCCGCCACCTGCGGCGCATGCGTCACCGAGATCACCTGCACGCGCTGAGCCAGCCGCGACAGGCGTTCGCCGATGGCATCGGCCACGGCGCCGCCGACGCCGGTGTCGATCTCGTCGAAGACCAGTGTCGGCGCCGAGCCCTGCTCGGCCAGCACGACCTTCAGCGCCAGCATGAAGCGCGACAGCTCGCCACCGGACGCGACCTTCATCATCGGGCCTGGCCGCGTACCCGGATTGGTCTCGACCCAGAACTCAACCCGGTCGAACCCTTCCGGCCCGCGCGACGCCTCGTCGCTCTCGACGCGCGTGATAAAGCGGGCCCGCTCCAGTTTCAGCGGGGGCAATTCCGCCTTGACGGCCGCATCGAGCCGGGCCGCGGCGGCTTTGCGCGCTTCCGAAAGCGCTTTGGCTTTCGTGAGGAACACGTCCTCCGCCTGCGCCAGCTCGCTTTCCAGCCGGGCCAACGAGGATTCGCTTTCGTCCAATGCTGCGAGATCGCCCGCCATGCTCGCGGCAAGCACGGGCAGACCGTCGACCGGCACGTCGTATTTGCGCCCGGCCGCCCGCAGCGCGAACAGGCGCTCCTCGACCCGTTCCTGCTCGCGCGGATCGTATTCGGCGGCGCGCATCGCAGCGGCCAGCGACTCCCCAGCCTCCTCCATCGCGACGATCGCCGTGTTCAGCGCCGCGATCGACGGATCGACCAGCTCCGGAGCCTGTCCCGCCCGCCGCTCAAGCCGACGCAACACGGCGGCCAGCGCTGGCACCGGCGAGCCGTGCCCGCCAACGGCTTCATGCGCCTCGATCAGATCGCGCGCGACCTTTTCGGCCTGCATCATGCCTTGGCGGGTCGCGGCCAACGCGTCCTCTTCACCGGGCTTCGGCGCGAGCTTGCCGAGTTCCTCGACGGCATGCCGCAGGAAATCCGCCTCCTTGCGCGCGGCCTCGACGCGCATGCGCTGTGCCTGCAAGGCCTGCCGGGCGCGCTTGAGCGTGTCGCTCGCGCCGGCCATGGCCTGCGCTTGGCTCTCGAGCCCGCCGAAACCGTCGAGCAGAGCGCGATGCTGGGCAGGGTCGGTCAGCGCCCGGTCGTCGTGCTGTCCATGGATCTCGACGATCGCCGCGCCGACCATTCGCAGGATTTGCACCGAAACCGGCTGGTCGTTGATGAAGGCGCGCGTGCGCCCGTCGGCATATTGCACGCGGCGCAGGATGAGATCGCCATCGGTGTCGATTTCCTGAGCCTGCGCAAGCCGGCGGGCGGCGTGCTCCATCGGCAGGTCGAACACCGCGCTAACTTGGCCTTGCGTTTCGCCGTGCCGCACCAGCGAGCCGTCGCCGCGCCCGCCGAGCGCGAGCGCAAACCCATCGAGCAGGATCGATTTGCCCGCGCCCGTCTCGCCTGTGAGGACGCTGAGGCCCTCACGGAACCCGAGATCGAGCCGGTCGATCAGGACGATGTCGCGAATGGAGAGCTGCGCCAGCATGGCTCAGCGCAAGCTTGAGAGCAGGCGCGGTTGCCGAAGGCTCGGCATCGCGGCGCCCGTCAGAAACGCAGGCCCACGATGCCGCCGACGGTGCGCTGGAAACCATCGAAGGCGCGGCTGATATAGGAGCCGCGATCCTCCCGGGGCTCCAGCCCGCCGCTCTGCAGCAGCGCGTAGGCGTCCTTGTACCACGGGCTGTCGGGGAAGTTGTGCCCGAGAACCGCCGCGGCCGTCTGAGCCTCGCTCGTGATGCCCATCGCGAGATAAGCCTCGGTCAGGCGCTCCAACGCCTCCTCGACATGGCGCGTGGTCTGATACTTGATGATGACCTCGCGGAAGCGATTCACCGCCGCGGTATAATTGCGCTTTTCCAGATAGAAGCGGCCGACATTCATTTCCTTGGCAGCCAGCTGATCCTGGGCGATCAGCAGCTTCTCCTTGGCGTCGAGCACATATTCCGACTTGGGATAACGCGCGATCAGCTCCTGCAAAGCCTGGATCGCCTGCCCGGTCTTCTCCTGGTCGCGGGTCGCGTCCGGAATCTGGTTATAATAGGAGACCGCCATGATGTACTGGGCGTAGGCCGCGTCCGGGCTGGCCGGGTTCTGCGCGATGAAGCGCTTCGAGGCGGTGATCGCCTCGGTCCATTTCTGGGCCTGGAAATTGGTATAGGCCGTCATCAGCAAGCCCTTGCGGGCATAGGGCGAGAACGGCGCCGACTTGTCGATATCCTCGAACTTCTTCGAGGCGCCTTCGCTGTCGCCGTTCTGCAGCCGTGCTAGGCCCTCATTATAGAGCTTGTCGGCAGGCGTCGGCGGGGTCAGGTCGGGCTTGTAGACCTCCGGCCGGTCGAAGGGGTTCAGCGAGGACAGCGTATCGCAGCCGCCGAGCAGCATGGCGGCACCCAGCGCCAAGGCGATGCCCTTGCGCGCCGATGTGCCACGATGGAATGCCGGAAGGCTCTGGCGCGTCACGCTCACGTCGTCGGTCCTTTTCGATCGTCCTAGATCATCGCACGTCCTGTCGGACGCGATCACGATGACCTACCTCATTGGCTGGAGCATCGCGTTCATCCGAGAAGTGGATCCCACTTCTTGGTTCGATGCCCTGGCCGGGGAGCATGGCTTACCCCAGACGCCGGCCGCGCGCCACTGCCGAAAACCGTTTCTGCGGGGATTCCACAGTCCGCGGCTTCTGCGACGCAAACCGGGCGATTGGAAGGCAAAGTTCGACAACAAGGCTCGGCGGCCCAGGCCCTGCCCCATCGTCGGTGGGGTCAGGCCGTAACTCCGAAAAGCCTCAGCGCAGATCGGGAGCGTAGGCAGCAGAGGCGAGCGCACCCATCTGGGCACCGCGCGGCGCCACGAACACCGGCTGCGATTCGACGATCGCGAAATTCGCCCGGTCGGCAAACAGCGCCTCGAGAATCCGCACATTCATCCGGTGGCCGCCGCAATAGGAGCGGAACTCGCCGATGATCGGATAGCCGGCCAGCGCCAGATCACCGACAGCGTCGAGCACCTTGTGACGCACGAACTCGTCGGCGTAGCGCAGGCCTTCCGGGTTGATGACCTTGTCGTCACCCACCGCGACGGTGTTGTCGAGCGAGGCGCCGAGCGCGAAACCCGCTTTCCAGAGCTGCTCGACATCGCGCATGAAGCCGAAGGTGCGGGCCTTGGCGATATCGTTGGCATAGGCCTTGGCGTCGAGATCGAAAATCTTGCGCTGGCGGCCGATGACCATCGAGTCGAAGTCGATTTCGACATCGAGCCGGAAACCCTGGTCGGCCGGCATCAACTCGGCGAAAGCGCGGCCCTGCTCGATGCGAACCGGCTGAAGCACCTTCAGATAACGGCGCGCGGCCGAAAGGGTGACGAGCCCGGTCTCTTCGATGGCCGCGACGAATTCGCGGGCACTGCCGTCCATGATCGGCATTTCCGGCCCGTCGATCTCGACCAGCACGTTATCGAGGCCGAGGCCCATGCAGGCCGACATCAGATGCTCGATCGTCGAGACCGAAGCAGGGCCGCGGTCGCCGATCACCGTGCAGAGTTCGGTCGCGCTGACTTTGGTGTGCTTGGCATGGATCAGCTGCGGCGGCATGCCGTCGATGCCGGTCCGCAGGAAGACGACGCCGGAATTGGCGCTGGACGGCTTGAGGGCGATGCTGGCGGGCGCTCCGGAATGGACACCGATCCCGTTCAGGGTAATCGCCGCCCGCAGGGTCGTCTGCCGATCGAAGCTCATTCCGGTATCCAATCTTTGTCTGCCGCGACCGCTGCCTCAAGCTCTCGAGGAGCAGCTTGGCGGCGACATCCCCCGTAGGTCGTATCATTCGACTCGACGGGTAACCTCTGAAAGCAGCCGCAACATAGGGTCTCGCGGCGGCTCCTCAAAATCACTCTTTCTTACGCTCTGTTACAGTCCCAGCGCGTGAGAGACGGTTATATAACAGGCTGAAAGATAACGATTTTTTAACATGCGAAAAAGCCCGCCGCGGGCGACCGCGGCGGGCTTTCATAACAGTGCCGTGACGGCGCTGGGATCAGTTCGCCTGGCGGCGCAGGAACGCCGGGATTTCCAGATGGTCATCCTCGCTGTTGCGCACCGGCGCGGCGCGGCCATGCGGGTCGAGCTGACCTTGGGCCGGGCGCGGTGCCGGCTGCGGCGCCGGGCGGCGCATATATTCCGCATGGGCGGCGCTGGGCGCAGCATGCTGCGGAATCGCCGGAGCCTGGCGCAGCTGCTGTGTCGGAGCCGGCGCGGCGGCCGCTTCCTCGTCCTCCTTGCGGCCGAAGCCGACGGAGGCCAGGCGCTGCATCAGCGACATGCGCTTCTGCTCGGCGGTCGGCATCTGCGGCGCGGGCTGCGGGCCACGCTGGGCATGAAGCTGCGCCTGGCCGGGGGCCGGCAGGTCCTCGATGCGGGGCATGCGCGTGGGGCGCACGGCACGCTCCGGCATCGGCGGGATGAAGCTTTCCTCCAGGTGCAGGCTGGGCTCGTGCATCGGCATCGGCTCGGAAGCCGGGGGAGCGACCATGGCCGGGCGCGGCTGCATCGGCTCGATGCGGATGTCATGCGTGATCTGGGCCGCCGGAGCGGCCTCGATCATCGGGGCCATCATGCGGGTGGTTTCGATCACCGGCACGGACTGCGGCGCCGGGCGCATCGCCTGCGGCGCCGGAGCGGTGCTGCGCAGGCGCGCTTCCTGCTTCAGCCGCTCGGCGACCTGGGCGATGCGGGCTTCGGTCTCGTCGACCTCGCCATGCTGCAGAATCGGCTTGTCGATGCCGGTGGCGACGACGGAGACGCGGACCGTGCCCTCGAGCGATTCGTCGAAGGTCGCGCCGACGATGATGTTGGCTTCGGAATCGACCTCCTCGCGGATGCGGGTGGCGGCTTCGTCGACTTCGTAGAGCTTCATGTCGCGCCCGCCGGTGATCGAGATCAGCAGGCCGCGCGCGCCCTTCATCGAGATGTCGTCGAGGAGCGGGTTGTTGATCGCGGCCTGGGCCGCGGTCAGCGCGCGCTTTTCACCCTGCGCCTCGCCGGTGCCCATCATCGCCTTGCCCATGCCGCGCATCACGGCGCGGACGTCGGCGAAGTCGAGATTGATCAGGCCAGGGCGGACCATCAGGTCGGTGATGCAGGCGACGCCCGAATAGAGCACTTGGTCAGCCATGCCGAAGGCATCGGCGAAGCCGGTCGTCTCGTTGGCGACGCGGAACAGGTTCTGGTTCGGGATGACGATCAGCGTGTCGACGGCCTCGTTGAGCTCGTTGATGCCGGCCTCCGCCATGCGCATGCGGCGCTGGCCCTCGAACTGGAACGGCTTGGTCACGACGCCGACAGTCAGGATCCCCATGTCGCGAGCGACGCGGGCGATCGCAGGCGCAGCTCCGGTGCCGGTGCCGCCACCCATACCGGCCGTGATGAAGACCATATGCGCGCCCGCCAGGTGATCGCGAATCTCGTCGATAACTTCCTCGGCGGCCGCACGGCCGACCTCGGGCTGCGAGCCGGCGCCGAGACCCTCGGTCACCTGCAGGCCCATCTGGATGATCCGCGAGGAGCGCGACAGTGCGAGCGCCTGGGCATCGGTGTTGGCACACACGAAGTCGACGCCGTCGAGACCGGCCTCGATCATGTTGTTGACGGCGTTACCGCCCGCGCCGCCGACGCCGAAAACGGTGATCCGGGGCTTGAGTTCCCGGATGTCCGGGGCTTGCAGATTCATCGCCATGGTTGCCTCTTTTGATCCCTGTGACCGGCGCCTGGCGGGAGCCGTCTCTAAGCTTCGTTGACGCCGTGCCCACCGGGGTGGGCGATTTACGCACTTACTCTTCGAACCCGGCTTCGCCGGATTCAGAAACTGTCTTTCAGCCACTGCCCGACGCGCGAGAAGTAGCCGTCCGTCCCTGTCGCCGCGTAGCGGCCGCCGGCCGCGCGCGGTTCGAAATGCTCGGCGCTCGCCACCTGCGGGTAGACCAGCAGGCCGACGGCGGCCGCGAAGGATGGCCCCTTGCCGGCCTCGGGCAATCCCTTGATGCCGAGCGGACGGCCGGTGCGGACCTGACCGCCGAGGATGCGTCGGGCGACCTCGGGCAGACCGGTGAGCTGGCAGGCGCCACCGGTCAGGACGACGCGCCGCCCGGCCTGGGCCGAGAAGCCGGCATTGTTCAGCCGGTCGCGCACCAGTTCGAGGATTTCCTCGACGCGGGGCTTGATGATGCGGATGAGATGCGACTTCGCCAGATGGTTCGGCATGTCACGCTCGTCGTCATCGACCTGCGGCACCGCGATCATGTCGCGCTCGTCGGAAGCCGAGGAAATGCAGGAGCCGTGCAGCGTCTTCAGCCGCTCGGCCGCGGAGACGCGGGTCGAGAGGCCGCGCGCGACGTCCATGGTGATGTGGTTGCCGCCGACCGCGATCGCGTCCGAATGCATCAGGTGCCCTCCGGAGAAGACCCCGAGCGAGGTCGTGCCGCCGCCCATGTCGACCACGACGACGCCCATTTCGGCCTCGTCGTCGACGAGCACGGAGAGGCCTGACGCATAAGGGGTCGCGACGACCGCCTCGACCTCGAGATGGCAGCGCTCGACCGCGAGCATGACGTTGCGCGCAGCCGAGGCCTCGCTGGCGACGACATGCATGTCGACCGAGAGCTTGCCGCCAATCAGCCCGCGCGGGTCGAGCACGCCCGGCACGCCGTCCAGCGCGTAGCCGGTCGGCAGAGCGTGAAGCACGGCCTTGCCGGGGCGGATCGCGTGAGTCGCGGCGGTGGCGAGCACACGCTTGATGTCGTTGTCGCCGACCGAGCCGGAGCGCAGATCGACACTCGCGGCATAATGCTGCGAACCGATGCGACCGCCGGTCAGGTTGACGATGACCGACTGCACCTCGACCTTGGCCATCCGCTCGGCCGCGTCGACGGAGGCCCGGATCGCGCGTTCCGCGCTTTCGAGATCGATGATCGCGCCGCCCTTCAGCCCCAGCGAGCGCTGGTGGCCGATGCCGATGATGCGCGCGACATGGGTGCGTCCGCGCAGCCGGTCGTTGGCCTCGGCCGGGTTGAGCTCGGCGATCAGGCAGACGACCTTGCTCGTGCCAATGTCGAGGATCGAGAGGATCGCGCTCTTGCGCGAGGATAGCGGGCGCATCCGCGGCGTCAGGCCCTGGGAGGTGACATGGTTCACGCCTCGCCTCCCTTCTTCTTGGCTTTGCTGCGGTTCTTGAGCATGTCCGCGCGTGCGGCGGCCGATTCTTCCGAGAGCCGTGCGATCACCCGGTCGGGCTCGCGCAGGTCCAGCGCCAGCACATCCTTGTCGAGGATGCGATCGTTGGTCTGCAGGGAGACCAGCCGCTGCACCGCGACCTCCGGCTTGATCTCAGGCAGGCGCACATCCATCCCGTTGTCGAGCTTCAGGTTCCAGCGCCGGTCGGAGACCAATGTGCCGGCGCGGATATGTTCCGCCAGCGGGCCAGCCTCCTTGCGCAGCGCGAGATATTCGCTCGCGCGGATATTGGCGTTGGGACCGACGACAAGCGGCAGATAGGCGAAGCGGCCGTCATCCATCTTGTCGATCACCGCCCCGTCCGCTGCGATCACGAAAAGCTCTCCCTTGACCTGCCAGAGCGCATAAGGCTCGCGCTCCGTCAGCGAGATCGAGATCTCGCCGGGATAGAGCTTGCGAACCGTCGCCTGACGGATCAGCGGGTTCGCTTCGAGCTGAAGGCGCGCCTCGTCGGCGTCGAAGAACATCAGCGACGTCTTGGGATCGATACCGGCCGCGACCAGCACTTCCTGTTCGGAAATGCCGGACAGGCCCGAGATCGTCACCCGCTCGATACCGAAACCCAGCATGCGCGCCAGGATGTGGCGCGGCGGGCCGTAATTGTCCTGAATCGACTGATACTGTCCGCCGATCACCATGCCGCTGCCGATACTGATCGAGAGGAAACCGAGCGCCAGCCAGGTGCCGACGTTGCGCGGCAGCCTTTCGGCCAGCGGTTGGGAGCGCCTTGGGCGCCTGAACCAGCGGCCCTGCCTTTCGCTGCCGATCAGCAGCTGGGGCGCGGGCGCCGGGACCGGCAGGCGCGAAGAGGGTCGTGCCGTCATCGCTTTCACCGATCGAGGGAGGCGTCGTCCACCATCCATTTGACGAGCTCACCGAAGTTAAAGCCCGCATGGGCAGCCAACTCGGGCACCAGGCTGGTCTCGGTCATCCCGGGCTGCGTATTGACCTCCAGCCAGACGAGAGTGTCGGTCTCGTCGTGGTAGCGGAAGTCAGCTCGGCTAACGCCCCGGCAACCGATTGCTTGATGCGCCGTTAACGACCACTCTTCGATCTGCTGGTAAATTTTTGGTAAAATTTGAGCCGGACAGGTGTGGATAGAGCCGCCTTTCGCGTACTTCGCGTCGTCGTCGTAAAATTCGCCAGTTGCGGCTTGCATTTCGGTCACACCGAGGCTGCGCCCGTTCATCACCGCGCAGGCCGGTTCGCGGCCCGCGACGAAGCGTTCAGCAAGCAGCATCTCACCGCAGAGCCAGCCCGCGCGCGCGATCTCCTGCAGCGGGTGTTCGCGCCCCTCTTGGACGACCAAAACGCCGACCGAGGAGCCCTCGTCGCCCGGCTTGAGGACATCGGGTGGAGGCAGCACATGGGCTTTGGCGGCCGCGAAACGCGACACGGTAACGCGGTCGTCCTGCGCTTCGAGGGCCCCCGCGCAGGCGGCCCCACTGGCTAGGCTGACCTCCCGTTCGACGGACCATGCGCCCATCAGAACCGCCACATGTTTCGCCATCGGCGCGTCGCTCCTGCGTTGCGCCTAACTTCGGTTAACCATGGTTAACGGGCGGTTAATTCTGACGGCGATCGCGCTTCGACGAGACCCCTCAGGAGACCCCGAGCCGCTTGATCTCCCAATGCAGCTCGTAGCCCGAATGCGCCTTCACCCGGCGCCTGACCTCTTCGCCCAGCCCCTCGATATCGGCTGCGGTGGCACCGCCGGTGTTGATCAGGAAGTTGCAGTGCATCTCGGAAACCTGTGCCCCGCCAATGCGCAGGCCGCGGCACCCTGCGGCATCGATCAGCTGCCAAGCCTTGCCGCCCTCCGGGTTCTTGAAGGTCGAGCCGCCGGTGCGCTCCTTGATCGGCTGCGCCGCCTCGCGCGCGGCGGTGACGCGGTCCATCTCCGCCTGAATCTCGGCACGGTCGCCCGGCCGCCCCTGGAACAGCGCCGAGGTGAAGATCACATCGGCCAGGTTCTCGGCGCTCTTGCGATAGCTGAAGCCCATATCCGTATGCGAGAGCGTGACGATCTCGCCATTGCGCCGAACGCCCCGCGCCTCGACCAGCACATCGGTGGTTTCGCCGCCATGTGCGCCTGCATTCATCCGCAGCGCCCCGCCGATGCAGCCGGGAATGCCCCGGAAGAAGGCGAGCCCGTCAAGCGCGGCATCGGCCGCCGCCCGCGCAACCTTCACGTCAGGAACCGCAGCCCCGGCCCGCAGTCGCTCGCCTTCGATCGCGATCGCGGCGAAAGCTTTTCCGCCCAGCCGAATGACGAGGCCCGGAATGCCGCCGTCTCTCACGATCAGATTGGAGCCAAGGCCGATCACCGTAACCGGTATCTCGGGCGGCAGCCCCGCGAGCAGATGGGCGAGGTCCTGCTCGTCGGCCGGTGTGAACAGCAGTTGCGCCGGCCCGCCGACACGAAACCACGTCAGCGCCGACAGATCCTGGTTCGGCAGCAGCCGGCCGCGCAGCTCAGGTGCGGCGGCCCGGATATTGGAGGAGATGTCTTCGAAGGGCATTGGCCACCCGCGTGTCTCCTTCTCCCCTTGCGGGAGAAGGTGTCCCGGCAACGCCGGGACGGATGAGGGGTCGCGCCGCCCTCAAAAGGTCGAGCAGATCACCCGGCGATGGTCGAAATCGTCGCGCGACCCCTCATCCGGCGCTATCGCGCCACCTTCTCCCGCAAGGGGAGAAGGGAAGCAAGCGGCAAGGCATCACCCCTTCAACGCTGCAAGCTCTCCCGGCAGCGCATAGGCCCATTGGGTGATGTTGCCGGCGCCAAGGAAGACGACGTAGTCGCCCGGCCCGGCAAGCTCCGCCACCATGCCGGCGAGCTTGTCTGGCGCCTCGAGCGGCAGCACGTGGCGGTGGCCGCGTGCCCTGATCCCGGCGACCAGCGAGTCGCGGTCGGCCCCCTCGATCGGGGTTTCGCCGGCGGCATAGGTGTCGGCGACGATCACCGTGTCGGCGTCGTTGAAGCAGGCGGCGAAATCCTCGAACAGGCTCGACAGGCGCGTGTAGCGGTGCGGCTGCACGATCGCGATCACCTTGTTCTTGGTCGAGGCGCGGGCAGCCCGCAGCACGGCGGCGATCTCGACCGGATGGTGGCCGTAATCGTCGAAGATCAGCGCCCCGTTCCACTCGCCGGTCTTGGTGAAGCGGCGCTTGACGCCGCCGAAGCCGGCCAGCGCCTCGCGAATGCGATCGACCGGAATGCCGAGATCATAGGCGACGGCGATGGCCGCCGTGGCGTTCATCGCGTTGTGATGGCCCGGCATCGGCATCATCAAATCGCGGATCACGTCGTCGCGGCCGGTCTTGCGGTCGCGGATCAGCAGCGTGAAGCGCGATTGCCCGCCGGTCAGGTCGATATCGAGCAGGCGGAAATCGGCCTGTGGATTCTCGCCATAGGTCACGACGCGCCGGTCCGTGATCTGGCCGACGAGGCCCTGCACGGTGGGATGGTCGATGCACATCACCGCGAAGCCGTAGAACGGCAGATTCTCGACGAAGGAGCGGAACGCTGCCTTGATCGCATCGAAGGTGCCGAAATGGTCGAGATGCTCGGGGTCGATATTGGTGACGATCGCGACGTCCGCCGGAAGCTTCAGGAAGGTGCCGTCCGATTCGTCGGCCTCGACCACCATCCAGTCGCTCTCGCCCATGCGGGCATTGGTGCCATAGGCGTTGATGATGCCGCCATTGATCACGGTCGGGTCGAGCCCGCCCTTCTCCAGCAGCGTCGCGACGAGCGAGGTCGTGGTCGTCTTGCCATGCGTGCCGGCGATCGCGACGCAACTCTTCAGCCGCATCAGCTCGGCCAGCATCTCGGCGCGGCGCACCACGGGCAGGCGCTGGGCACGGGCGGCGAGCAGCTCGGGATTGTCGCCCTTGATCGCCGTCGAGACGACGACGACTTCTGCATCGCCGATGTTTTCGGCCTTGTGGCCGACGAAGGTCACGATGCCCTTCTCAGCCAGGCGCTTGACGTTGGCGCCGTCCGAGGCGTCCGAACCCTGCACCTTGTAGCCGAGATTATGCAGGACCTCGGCGATGCCGGACATGCCGATGCCGCCGATGCCGACGAAATGAATGGGGCCGAGTTCGGTCGGCAGCTTCATCATCCTGCGGGTCCTGTCAGTTCGAACGAGCCGTGGCGATCACGAGATCGGCGAGGCGGTCGGCAGCGTCGGGAATGCCCGCGCTCTTCGCGTTTGCGGCCATGGCCGTCAAGTGTGCCGGCTGCGCGATGAGCTTCGACAGCTCGGCGGCAAGGCGCTCAGGCGTGAATTCCGGCTGGAGGATGCGTATCGCCCCGCCGGCCTTTTCGAGGAAGGCCGCATTCGCCGCCTGGTCCTGATCGAGCGAGCCCGGCAGCGGCACGAGAATTCCCGGGCGCCCGATCACGGTCAACTCCGCGACGGTCGAGGCACCGGCGCGGCCGATGACCAGATGAGCCGCCGCCATCTGCACGGGCAGATCCTTGAAGAAGGGCGAGACCGTCGCTCCGATTTCAAGGTTCTCGTAGGTCCCGCGCACACGGTCGTCGTCTTCGACGCGAGCCTGCTGGACGATCGAGAGGCGCGCCTGTTCAGCAGGGGTCAAAAGCTGGACGGCTTGCGGCACGATATCCGCCATCACCCGCGCGCCCTGGCTGCCGCCGAAGACGAGCAGCCTGATCTTGCCTTCGCCGGGCCAATCGTAGTGCTGTTTCGCCGCCTCCAGCACTGCCGGCCGTACCGGATTGCCGACATGGCTGCATTTCGTCTTCAGAGCGTCCGAAATACCGCCGACCTCGGCGAACCCGGTTGCGATCGCGGTCGCACGGCCGGCTAAAAAGCGGTTGGCCCTCCCCATCACCGCGTTCTGCTCGTGGATGATGGTGCGAACGCCGGCGAGCGAGGCGCCCAGCACAGGCGGCACCGTCGGATAGCCGCCGAAGCCGACCAACATGGCGGGCTTGACCTGCGCGATGATGCGCCGCGCCGCGAAGGTGCCACGCGCCAGCTTCAGCACCGCGCCCGCCATCTTGAGCGGTGAGCGTCCGGAAGGCGTCGCAGCCGGTACGGCATGCACCGCCTCGGCCGGGAAGCTCCCGGCATACTCGGCCGCGCGCGTATCGGTCATCAGCACGACGCGGGCGCCGCGCGCATGCAGCGCGTGGCTCAGCGCCTCGGCGGGAAAAAGATGGCCGCCGGTCCCGCCGGCGGCCAGCATGATGAGGGGCGCGTCCGTCATCTCAGCGTCCGTACAGGCCGATCTCGGTCGAACGCGGCCGCCGCCGTGTCAGCGCGAGCAGAAAGCCTGTGCCGATCGCCAGCGAGAGCAGGGACGAGCCGCCATAGGAGATGAAGGGCAGCGTCATGCCCTTGGCCGGCATCATGTGCAGGTTCACCATCATGTTGATCGAGGCCTGGATGCCGAACAGCAGCGCCAGCCCCGTCACGGCGAGGCGCGTGAACGGATCCTCCGATTTCTGCGCCACGAACAGCGAGCGGATCACGATGATCGCGAACAGCGCGACGAGGATCATGCAGACGACCACGCCGAACTCTTCCGCGGTCACGGCGAAGATGAAGTCGGTATGCGCGTCCGGCAGGATGCGCTTCACCGTGCCCTCGCCCGGACCTTTCCCGAGCCAGCCGCCCTGCGCGAAGCTCTCCAGCGCCGTGTCGACCTGAAAGGTGTCGCCTGAGCCCTTGTCCATGAAGCGCTCGATGCGGGCCCGCACGTGGGGCACCAACTCATAGGCGATGAAGATGCCGGTGGCGCCGACGCCGCCCAGCCCGATCACCCAGAACCAGTGCAGCCCGGCCACGAAGAACAGGCCGGCCCAGACCAGGCTGATCAGCATGGTCTGGCCGAAATCCGGCTGCAGCACCAGCGGCACGATGGTGAAGGGCAGGATCAGAAGCGCCAGGATCGTGCCCGGCAGATCCGGCCGGCGCGTGCCCTCCGCGAAGGCCCAGGCCGCGAGAATGACGAAGGCCGGCTTGACGAATTCCGAGGGCTGCACGGAGCCCAAAGGCCCGAGCGTCAGCCAGCGCTTCGCGCCTTTGACCTCGACGCCGAAATACAGCGTCGCGCACACCATCGCGAGCGAGACCACATAGATCAGCAGAGCGGTGCGCCGCACCTGTCGCGGGGTCATGAAGGACACCGCAAGGAAGATGACGATCGCGACAGCGAGATAGGCCGCCTGGCGATTGACGAAATGGAAGGTCGAGAGGCCGAGCCGCTCGGCCACGGGCGGCCCACCCGCCATCAGCAGCACGACGCCCGACACCATCAAGGCGATGAGGGCGGCGAGGATTAGGCGGTCGATCGACCACCACCAGCGGCCGCTGAGACTAGGTTCGGCGCGTGAAACCATGGGAAAAACCGTTCCGTCGACAAGCCGGCGCACGAGACGCGCCTTCAAGACGAATCACTTTGGTCAATGAATGGTTAACCGTTTGATTCCGAAGCGGCGTAATGGGACTGGCGAAGGCTGGCGGCGCGGACACTCAAAGGGGTGCCATGACGGCGATCGCCCGCAGCGGACTTCGATGATGTCCGCTGCGGGATGTCTCGATCCACGCGCGATCTAGCGCGAGGCCATGATCACGTCGCGGTGCCCGGCTTCGCAGGTCGTGTCAGCCACTGCGCTTAATTTCGAACAGGCTCCACGGCCGCCGCGGCCCCTTGGCGCGAGCGAAAGATGTTCGCGGGCAGCGGCGGCTCCGCATTGAGCAGAGTGACCGTCACCCGTCGGTTCGGCGAGATGTAGGGATTGTCGGGGAAGGTCGGCTCGGTGTCGCCACGTCCCGACACGGAGGCGAAGCGGTCGCTGGGGAACCCGGCGCCCACCAGGATCTCGCGTATGGCGAGCGCGCGTCCGGTGGTCAGGTTCCAGGGATCGACGCCCCCCGCCGAGCCCGGACGCGCTGCGGCCGTGTGGCCGGTGACGGACAGGCGGTTTGGCATCTGGCGCAGGGTGGGTGCCAGCGCCTCCAGCACGACACGGGTGCGCGGGTAGGGTTGGACCGAGCCCTCGGGGAACATGGAGCGGCCAGCCTCGTCCACGAGGGAGACATCCACCCCCTCCTTGGTCGGCTCGATCACGATATTGCGCGACAGGTCGGCAATGTCGGGCATCTTCTGGAGCGCTTGCCGGATGCTGGCTATGGCGCTGTGGTTGGCCTGCTCGTCGGTCGCCGCGCGGGTGACCTCGCGGTCGCTGCGGCCGGAATTGGTCCGGCGCGCTCCGTCCTCCTGCTTGGCGGCCATAGGCACGTCGCGGGGCGCCGAAGACTTCTTGCCCGAAGTGTCGAGAGCGGTACCCCACAGCATGCCGCCAGCACCACTGGCGCTGGGGCTTAGAGCAGCCGTCGGCGCGAAGTATTCCGCCAGGCCGTTCTTCTGCTCCTGCGTCGTCATGCTGATCAGCCACATCAGCAGAAAGAACGCCATCATGGCGGTCACGAAGTCCGCATAAGCGATCTTCCAGGCCCCGCCATGGTGCGCATGGGCGGCCTTCTTGACCTTCTTGATGATGATCGGCTGGATCGGCTTGTCCATCGAGTTCCTGCTGGCGCGAGTACCTACTGGAGGTCGGCTCAGATCTAGGCGGGCGAATTGGCGGTTGCCGCTTCGACTTCGCTGAAGGTCGGGCGGACGTCGCTCATGAGGGCCTTGCGGGCGAATTCGACGGCCATCACCGGCGGCTGGCCGCTGATATGGGCGAGCAGGCCCGCCTTGAGCGACAGGTAATATTTGGCTTCTGCCTCGAAGGTGCTCTTGAGCGACGACGCCATGGGCGCGAAGAAGCCATAGGCGACGAAGACGCCGAAGAAGGTGCCGACAAGCGCGCCGCCAATCAGATGTCCCAGCACCTCCGGGGGCTCCTTGATCGCTCCCATCGTCTTGATCACGCCGAGCACGGCTGCGACGATGCCGAGCGCTGGCGTTCCGTCGGCAAGCGACTGCATGGCCGAAACGACACGCTCCTGCTCCTGGTGGTGCGTCTCCAGTTCCTCGTCCATCAGCGCATCGATTTCGTGGACGTTGTTAGCGCCCATCGTCAGCATGCGCATGTAATCGCAGACGAACTCGACCGCATGATGGTTCGCTGCAAAGGTCGGGAAGGCGTTGAACAGGCTCGATTCGCTCGGATTTTCGATGTGCTGCTCGACTGCGAGCATGCCCTTCTGCTTCACGAGCTTGTACAAGGAATATTGCATCCCAAGCAGTTCGACGTAGCAGTCCCTCTTGTACTGGGGGCCCTTAAAGATCGTGCCGAGCATGCTGGGCACGGCCTTGAGGACCGGCCCGGGGTTGCCGATGACGAAGGCGCCGATCGCCGCACCGAGGATGATGACGAATTCGAAGGGCTGCCAAAGGACCTCGAGGTGGCCGCCCATAGCCGCGTAGCTGCCGAAGACGCAGACGAAGACGATGATTGCGCCGACGATCAACCGCATAATTTGCCATCCTTGCGCAGCCGCAGGTAGAGCCGCGCGAAGCCACAACCGGTCTGAGGGATGAACGATCGAGGTTAAAGGCGAGTTTAGGGCCGTCGAACCGCGCCTTCGTAAGCGTGGTTTTCGGTCATGGCCTGGGGCTTGAGCAACCAGGTGGACCCAAGGGATATAGCGGCATGCGATGAGCCTCCGCCGCTCCCGGTGATCGGTGTCGGATGTCGTTTCCGGGGCGATCGATGTGTCCCGCCTTGCTGTGGCGAGGCTGCGCCATCGAGCGGGGGTTTCCGCGAACGTCAGCGGTCAGCCCCTTGCGGGCATGATCTATCGCCCGCCAAACCTCTCAAATCCCGGCTGCGCCTGCACGAGCTGCCTGAACGCCTCCCCACGAACCTCGAAATTCGCGAACTGGTCGTAGGAGGCGCAGGCCGGCGAGAGCAGCACGGCGATCTCGCCCTCTCCGGCCTGGGTCAGGGCATCCCTTGTTGCAGCGGCCACCGCCTTGTCGAGCGAGACGCTGCGCTCATATGTCACGCTGCCCTCGTCGTCGAAGGTGTCGGCGAACAGATCGCTCGCTGCGCCGATCAGATAGGCCTTGGCGATGTTGGGGAAGTAGCGGCGCAAGCTGTCGATGCCGCCCTCCTTGGCCTTGCCGCCGAGGATCCAGAAGATGCCGCGAAACGAAGTCAGAGCCTTCTCGGTCGAGTCCGCATTGGTCGCCTTGGAATCGTTGATGAAGACGACGCGGCCGATGCGCCCGAGCTCTTCCATGCGGTGCGCGAGCCCCGGATAGCTCTTGAAGCCCGCCGCGATGTCTTCGGCGCTCACGCCCAGTGCGGCGCAGGCCGCAAAGGCAGCCGCCGCATTCTGCGCATTGTGCGAGCCGCGCAGCGAGCCGATGCCGGCGAGGCTCGCGACGAGGTGGCGCTCGCCGCCCTGGGCCTCGACGATCTGCGTCTCCTGCTGCCCGCCCCGCTCCTCGACCTGAGCGAAGACGCCTTTATCGAGTGGCTCATCGCCACTGATACGAACCAGAGGCCTGCCGGTTATGGCCCGGCGCCCCGCCATCTGCCGCGACGGCTCGTCATCGACGCCGATGATCGCGACGTCGGCAGCGGCCACCAGCCGCTCCTTGATCGCAGCATAGTTCTGAAGGGAGCCGTGTCGGTCGAGGTGGTCGGGCGTGAGGTTCAGCTGAATGCCGACGCTGGGTTTGATGGAAGGGGCCAGGTCGATTTGAAACGTAGAGCATTCGATGACGTGGATGCGGCCGGCGGCCGGCGGCTCGAGCGCCAGCACGGCAGTGCCGATATTGCCGCCCATCTGCACGTCACGCCCGGCCGCCCTGAGCACATGCGCGATCAGCGCGGTCGTGGTCGATTTGCCGTTGGTCCCGGTAATGCAGACGACAGGCGAGCCCGGTACCGTCTGCGCCCGCTCACGGAAGAACAGTTCGATGTCGCCGATGATCTCGACGCCGGCCGCATACGCTTTCTCCGCCGTCCAGTGCGGTTGCGGATGCGTCAGCGGCACACCCGGCGCCAGGATCAACGCCGCGAAATGAGACCAGTCGCAGGCGCTCAGATCGACAATGGCGATGCCTTGCGCCACGGCTCTCTCCCGACTCGCCGCATTGTCATCCCATGCCGCAACCGCGGCGCCGCCGGCCACGAGCGACAACGCCGTGACGATCCCCGAGCCGCCGAGGCCGAAGAGGGCGACCTTGCGCCCGGCGAAGACCGTGACGGGGGTCATGCGAGGGCTCTCAGCGCAGCTTGAGCGTCGAGAGGCCGACCAGCGCCAGCACGACCGAAATGATCCAGAAACGGATCACCACCTGCGGCTCGGTCCAGCCCAGCTTCTCGAAATGGTGGTGGATCGGCGCCATCAAAAATACCCGTTTGCCGGTGCGCTTGAACACGCCGACCTGAATGATCACCGACAGCGCCTCGACCACGAACAGCCCGCCGACGATCGCCAGCACGATCTCGTGCTTGGTCGCGACTGCGATGGTGCCGAGCAGGCCGCCCAGCCCCAGCGAACCGGTATCGCCCATGAAGATCTGCGCTGGCGGGGCGTTGAACCAAAGAAAGCCGAGGCCGGCCCCGATGACCGCGCCGCAGATGACCGCGAGTTCGCCCGAGCCCGGCACATGGTTGATCTGGAGGTAATTGGCGAAGATCGCATTGCCGACGAGATAGGAGATGAAGCCGAAGGTGCCGGCCGCGATCATCACCGGCACGATAGCGAGCCCGTCGAGCCCGTCCGTCAGGTTCACGGAGTTGCCGGCGCCGACGACCACGAAGGCCGTCACGACCGGAAACAGGATGCCGAGCGGGATGATCGCGTCCTTGAGGAAGGGCATCGCGAAACCCGACGAGATCGCCGTCGGCTGCGTCTGCATCACGAGGTAGCAGGCGATCAGCGCCACCACGACCTCGAGGCCGATGCGCGCCTTGCCGGAAAAGCCCTTATGCGACTGCTTCGTCACCTTCAGGAAGTCGTCATAGAAGCCGATAGCGCCATAGGCCGCCGTCACGCCAAGCACGATCCAGACATAGGCGTTGCGCAAATTGCCCCAGAGCAGCACGGCAGCGAACAGCCCGGACATGATCATCAGCCCGCCCATGGTCGGCGTGCCGCGCTTGGCCAGATGCGTCTCAGGCCCGTCCGTGCGGATCGGCTGGCCCTTGCCCTGCTTGATCCGGAGCCAGGAGATCGCCGCCGGCCCGAAGAAGAACACGAACAGCAGCGCCGTCGCCGTCGCCCCGCCCGCCCGGAAGGTGATGTAGCGGAAGACGTTCAGGATCGGGAAGGTGCCGGAAAAATCGGCTAGCCACGTGAGCATGTCTTGGCGTCTCTTGAAAATCGGCCGGCGCGGCGCGCGTCGGTGGATGTGAAGTCAGTCTTCGGCAGGCATGGTGGGAAAGCGCGCGAGCAGCGCCTTCACGATGGGCCCCATGCGCGAGCCCAGCGAGCCCTTCACCGTGACGACATCGCCGGCCCGCAACGCATCGAGCACCAGCGGCTCGAGCGCGGCCGCGTCGTCGGCATAAGCCCCCCGCATGGCCGAAGGCAAGCTTTCGTAGAGGCCTTTCATCAGCGGCCCGCAGGCGAAAACGCTGTCGATCCGGTTCGAAGCCAGCGGTTCGGCCAACCCCTTATGCAGCTCGCCACCTGTCGGCCCAAGCTCCAGCATGTCGCCGAGCACGGCGATGCGACGGCCCCTGCTCGCGACCGGAAGGCGGCCGAGATTCTCGATCGCGGCGCGCATCGAGGCGGGGTTGCCGTTGTAGCTTTCGTCGAGCAGCGTCAGCGTGCCGCCGGGCACCTGCAGCCGCTGCCGCGCGCCGCGTCCGGCCGGCGGCGTGAGATCGCCGAGCGCCAGCGCAGCGAGCGCGAGATCGGCGCCGAGCGCCTTCACCGCTGCCAGCACCGCCAGCGAATTCAGCACGATGTGGCGGCCTGGGCTGCCGAGGCGATAGGTCACCGGCTCGCCCAGCACCCGCGCTTCCACCGTCGACATATCGGCTTTGAGCGCGCAGGAGATTAATCGTACATCCGCATCCGGGCTCTCGCCGAAAGTCAGAATCTCGCCGGCCGGGCCCGATCTGGCGATGTCCCGCAGGAGTTGCGATTGCGGAATATCGGCGTTGATGATGGCCGTGCCGCCCTTTTCCAGCTCCCAGAACACGCCGGCCTTTTCTTCCGCGATGCCTTCCAGCGAGGCAAAAGCGGCCAGATGCACCGGTGCGATCGTGGTGACGATCGAAACCTGCGGGCGCACCAGCCGCGCCAGAGGCACGATCTCGCCGGGGCCGTTCATGCCGATCTCGTAGACGCCGTAGGCGACATCGACTGGCGTGCGCACCAGCGTTAGCGGCACACCCCAATGATTGTTGTAGGAGGCGACGGGCGCATGGGTCTTGCCCTGACGGGACAGCACGAGGCGCAGCGCCTCCTTCGTACCGGTCTTGCCAACCGAGCCCGTGACGGAAACCACACCGGCCTTCAGCGCGGCGCGACGCGCGGAGCCCGCCTTCTCCATCGCCTTCAGCACGTCCGGCGCCACCGCCAGCGCGCCGGTGCCCGCAAACTGCGAAGCGTGAGCCTCGTCGACCACCGCGAGCGCCGCGCCCTTCTCCAGCGCCGCCTTGACGAAATCATGCCCATTGCGCGTCTCGCCGGTAATGGCGAAGAACGCGTCTCCCGGCTCCAATGTGCGCGTATCGATCGAGGCGCCGGTCACGGCCTGCGGCACCGCCCCGTCCGCTTTCGCGCCAAGCGCCGCGATCAGTTGGTCGCCGGTCCAGAGAGGGCCGCTCATCATCCAATCTCCGATAGCGCTTTTCGAACCACGTCCTGGTCCGAGAAAGGCAGTGTCCGGTCGCCTATGATCTGGCCGGTTTCATGGCCTTTGCCGGCCACGACCAGCAAATCCCCCGGCTTCAGCATCGCAACAGTGGCGCGGATCGCCTCCTCGCGCCCGCCGATCTCGCCGAGCTTGGGCGACGCGGCCATGATCTCGGCCCGGATCGTCGCTGGGTCCTCGCTGCGCGGATTGTCGTCGGTGACGATGGCGATGTCGGCCTTTTCAGCCGCGATCGCGCCCATCAGCGGCCGCTTGCCCCTGTCGCGATCGCCGCCGCAGCCGAAAACGCAGATCAGCCGCCCGGTGGCATAAGGCCGAAGCGTGGTCAGCACCGCCGCGAGCGCGTCCGGCTTGTGGGCGAAGTCGACGACGACGAGCCCTCCATTGGCCTCGCCGATGCGCTCCAGCCGCCCGGAGACGCCTTCGAGTTTCGAGATCGCACCGAGTGCCCGCGCCTTGTCCGCTCCGCTCGCGATTGCAAGTCCGGCCGCGACAAGCGCATTCCCCGCCATGAAATCGCCGACCAGCGGCAGCGAAACCGAAAGTTGCTCGCCATCGAAACCGAGGGTCAGCCGCTGCACGAAACCATCCCGCTCATTGGCCAGCAGGGTCAGCGTCTCGCCTTTGCGGCCGACGCCGATGATCGGATGCCCACTGGCCTCCGCCGCCCGCGCAGCTTCTTCCGCATAAGGCTCGTCGCGGTTGATCACGACCGGCGCGCCGGCCGGCAGCAAATCCCACAGCCGCAGCTTGGCAGCGAGATAATTCTCGACGGTCGGATGATAGTCGAGATGGTCGCGCCCGAGATTAAGGAAGGCGCCGGCCTTCAGCCGCACCCCGTCGAGCCGGTGCTGGTCGAGCCCGTGCGAAGAGGCCTCCATCGCCAGATGCGTGACGCCCTCCCCGGCCAGCTTGTCGAGGGTGGCGTGCAGCGAAAGTGGATCGGGCGTCGTCAGGGAACCGTAATCGGCACCCTTGCTCGTCACCACGCCGATCGTGCCGACGCTGGCCGCCTCATGTCCCAGCGCCTGGAAAATCTGCCGCGTGAAATCGGCGACGGAGGATTTGCCGCTGGTGCCGGTGACCGCGACGATGGTTTCCGGCTGGCGCGGATGGACTTTCGCCGCAGCCAGCGACAGAGCGAGCCTGGGATCATCGACCTCAGCGAAAGCAACGTCAGCGGGTAGATCGACCGGGCGCGGCTGGCCGGAAACCACCGCCACGGCCCCACGAGCGACCGCATCCGCGATGAAGCGCCCGCCATCGGTCTTGGCGCCAGCGAGCGCGACGAAGACATAGCCACCGGTTACCTTGCGGCTGTCGAAAGCGATGCCGTGGACCCGCCGGCTGGCGGTGTCGGCATCGAAGCTGCCGGGAAAGAGGTCCTGCAGCCTGTATGTGATGGCGTCTGTCAAAACCGGTACCTTTGCCGATGCGAAGACGTGGCCGTCATTCTCGGGCGAAGCGGAGCGCAGACCCGAGAATCTCGTCCAGGACAAGGCGCCGCGCCGTCCATATCGAGGCGCTGTCTTGCGCCCTATCGTCAGGAGATGCTCGGGGCAAGCCCGAGCATGACGCCCGTCAACGACCATTCGTCGCCGAGACCCAACCTTACCGCGAGCCCCACGCTCCAAGCTTCGCCATCAGCGGGAACGGCGACGGCGGCGGGTCGAAGCGTGGCACGACGCCAAGCAGCGGGGCTGCGCGCTCGATCAGCTTGCCGGTGGTGACACCGCCATTCCAGGCTGCGGTCGAATAGCCGCCGCTTTCGGCATAGCCCTTCGGTTCGTCATAGATCGCCAGGAACAGGAAGCGAGGTTTGTCGGCAGGGATGATCGCCGTGAAGGTGGTGAAGTTCTTGGTCTTCGAATAGCGCCCGCCAATGACCTTTTCGGCCGTACCGGTCTTTCCGCCGACGAAATAGCCGGGAATATCGGCCTTCTTGGCCGAGCCCTTCTCGCCGTTGACGCGCATGATGAAACGAAGGGCTTCCGAGGTCTCCGGCTTGATCACCCGCGTCGCGACCTTCATCGCGTCTTCCTGCGTGCGCTTCAGGAAGGTCGGTTTCATCAGATAGCCACCATTGACCAGCGCGGAGACGGCCGCCATCGCCTGGATCGGCGCCACCGCGAGGCCGTGGCCGAAGGCGATGGTCGCGGTGTTGATCTCGCCCCAGCGCTGCGGAACGATCGGTGCCGCGCTCTCAGGCAGCTCGGTCTGCATGCGGTCGAGCTGCATCATCTTTTTGAGAAAGGCCTTGTGCCCCTCGACGCCGACAGCGAGCGCCATCTTGATCGAGCCCATATTGGACGAGTGCAGGAACACCTCCGGCACCGTCAGGGTCCGGCCGGTGCCGTGGTATTCCTTGATGACCTGTCGCCCGAACCGCATCATGCCGCCGGCGGTCGAGAAGCTGGAATTGATGTTGACCTTGCCGGAATCCAGCGCCATCGCGATGGTCAGCGCCTTGAAGGTCGAGCCCATCTCGTAGACGCCGACATTCATCCGGTTGATCCGGTCCTTCTCCAGCGCGTCGACCGGGTTGTTCGGGTCGAAGTCCGGCAGCGAGACCAATCCGAGCACCTCGCCGGTGTTCACGTCCATGATTGCGCCCGCAGCCGCGATCGCCTTGAACCGGGCCATGCCGTTGACGAGTTCGTCGCGCAGCAGATGCTGGATGCGCAGGTCGAGCGAGAGCTGCACCGGCTTCAGATCGCTGGCCTCGGTTGCCATCCCGGCACCGTTCAGGTCCTGCAGCCCTTGCGAGTCGATGTATTTCTCCATTCCGGCAATGCCGATATTGTCGACATTGGCAAAGCCGAGGATGTGAGCGGCGGCCGGGCCGTTGGGATAAAACCGTTTGTGCTCGGGCAGGAAGCCGACGCCCGGAATGCCGAGCCGGTACACTTCAGCCTGCTGGCGCGGCGTGATCTCGCGCTTGACCCAGACGAAGCCCTTCTTGGTGCCGAGCTTGTCGCGCAGATCCTTGGCGTCGAGGTCTGGAAGGACGGCCGTCAGCAGCTCCGTCGCCTCATCCTTGTCGAGAATCTTGCGCGGCTCGGCGAAGACCGAGACCACGCCGATATCGGTGGCGAGGATGTCGCCGTTGCGGTCGATGATGTCGGGCCGCGCGGCCGAGATCGCGGTCGAGGCCGCGCGCCGGATGCCGACCTGCTCCGGCGGGAACGAGGCCAGCACCGCAAGCCGCCCCGTAATCGCCAGAAACAGCACCGAGAAGCCGAGGATGACGAGGCCGACGCGGGGCTGCGCCTTGTGGCCGCTCATGCGGAAAACGTCGCGCAGCCACTCGATGCGCGAAGGCCGCACGGCAGCCGCGCTCGCCACCTCGGGGATGGGAGCTGGGGAGTCGCTGGGGGTCTGCTCGGTCATGGCATGGCTCCGGGCGTGGTCGCGCTCGCCTTGCGATCGCGCGGCGTCTCGGTCGGCAGGCCCAGCCCGAGGTCTTCCAGCTTGCGGCCGATCGTGTCGACCTTCGGCCCACGGTTCGGAATCTCGGAGGGAACGACAACCTGGGTCGCCTGGAAGGGCTGCAGATCGAGATGGCGGTCGGCCAGCGTCTGGATGCGGTCAGGCCGATCGAGGAACTGCCACTCGGCCTTCAACACCTGAATGGCATCGCGCTCGCGCTGGGTCTTGGTCTTGAGCTTTTGCAGCTGCTCGGTCGCCAGCGTCGTCTCGTATTTGATGGTGTAGGCATAGACCGCCGACGACACGAGCGCGCAAATGGCGATGGCATGGAGAAACTTGATCACGCTCAGCTTCTCCGGCGCGGCGATGGTTGGGGAAGGCCGGCGAGCGCGACGAGCCCGGCTTCCGCCCGGCGCGGCGGCGTCTCAAGGCGTTCGGCGGCGCGCAGCTTGGCGGAACGGGAACGTGGATTGGCCCGCGTCTCGGCTTCAGAGGGACCGACCGCGCCGCGCTCGACCAGCCGGAAGGTTGGCTGCGCCACCGCTACGGCCGGCGCATGACGCGATCCGGCCGAGACCTTGCCGGAGCGCTCGGCGAGGAACTGCTTGACGATCCGGTCCTCGAGCGAATGAAAGGTGACGACGACAAGCCGGCCGCCCGGCTTCAGCGCGGCCTCCGCCCCATGCAGCGCCGCGACAAGCTCGCCGAGTTCGTCATTCACCGCGATGCGCAGTGCCTGAAACACCCGGGTGGCCGGATGGGCGCCGCCGGGCTCGGCCCAGACGATGCTGGCGACGAGATCGGCCAGTTGCTTGGTCGTGGTCAGCGGCGCCTTGCGGCGGGCCTCGATCACGGCGCGGGCCACGCCGCGCGAGCGCCGTTCCTCGCCGTAATGGTAGAAGATGTCGGCGAGCAGCGCCTCCTCCGCCTCGTTGACGAGGTCGGCCGCGCTTTGCCCATCGCCGCTCATGCGCATGTCCAGCGGCCCGTCGAAGCGAAACGAGAAGCCGCGCTCGGCTTCGTCGATCTGCATGGAGGACACGCCGATGTCGAGCACGACGCCGTCTAGAGGCGCCATCTCGAAACGCTCCGCCTCGGCGGCGAGATCGCTGAAGCGGGCCTGCGCGACTGTCAGGCGTCCGGCCATCGCCGTCACGAGATCGGCGCCGCCGGCAACCGCTCGGGGGTCGCGATCGAGCGCGAGCAGCGTGGTATCGGGCGCGGCTTCCAGGATCGCGCGGCTGTAGCCGCCCGCCCCGAAGGTGCCGTCGAGATAGCGCCCGCCGGCCTTCGGCGAAAGCGCGTTCAGAACCTCTGCGAGAAGCACGGGCACATGACGAACCGGTCCGCCAATGGCTCCGTCTGAACGGTCGCCATGGTTCGTCATGGGCTCGCACCTCCCGTCGATGGTGGCAGGGAGCCGAGCGCGCGCTTCACGTCGCGCAGCCGTGAGCGGGCCGCGTCGAGATGAGCACGAAAGCGCTCGGGCTCCCAGATCTGGAATTTGTGGCCGTGGCCGACGAAGGTCACTGCATCGCCGATGCCGGCATGTGCCTTCAACGTCTCGCTCAGCATCATGCGCCCTTCCGGATCGACCCTGACGACCTCGGAGGTGCCGTTCAGCGCCGTCGAGAGCAGTTCCCACTCGTCCGAGAAGGGCGAGAAGCGCGACAGGATCTCGTCGATCGTCGTCCGCAGGGCGTGCCCGCCCGCGTCCAGCGCCGGCAGATCCAGCGCCTGGTGAATATAAAGCCCCTCGTAGCCGTCCTTGGCCAACACGGAGCGGAAACTCGAGGGAATGGAGACGCGGCCCTTGGCGTCCAGCCGATTGGTGAAGTTCGAGACGAAGCGGTCCATCAACGCCGCCTCCCGGCCTGCTCTTCACGACGGCGCCGCCACGCGAAGCGAGGGGCGGAGTAGCCTCCCGTCGAAGCAGGCAAGACGCATCTGGCGACCAATTTCCGCGCGGCACACGGACCCTGATCGACGACTTGCCTGCCGGCTTCGACGGGATGATTTGGGATAGCATGGGCTACCATGGGCGTCAATGGAATCGCCGGCCCGGAAGGGCTTCGGCGATGGCTCAGGAACATCACAGCCTGTTAAGGTTAAGGTCCGGTAACCACGAGGAATTCGGCGCGCTTTCAAATAGCGGCACGTGGCCGCCGGCGCTGATCCGGCCAAAAAAATTTGCAAACGCGCGATTGGGGTCGGGCGCGTTCGAAGCGCTGTCCGCGCGCGAGGCCAGGCCGTCACTCGCTTCGCCACAAGCGCAGGCCCGCCTTCGACGGCTGGTGCGACGCGGCATCGGTCGGCGACCATCGCAAGCGTGGAAGACCACGCTGGATGTGCCTTGGGACGGAAGACGGAGGTCGAAGTGCCAGTCGGCCTGTAAGCCGGGTTCTGTAGGGCCGAAGGATCGCTCCCCCGACGTGACGGCCATTCCTCTGGGACGCACATTGCTGCGCGCCTCGAGCAACCAACCCGGACGACAGGGCCCGGAAACCGGCCCCTCCCCGCTTGCGCGGAGAGCATCGTCCCTATTCGGTTTTGCTCCCGGTGGGGCTTGCCGTGCCGTCCCCGTTGCCGGGTCCGCGGTGCGCTCTTACCGCACCTTTTCACCCTTACCTCGGGCCCAAAGTCGAAACTTCAGGTCCGGGGCGGTTCGATCTCTGTGGCGCTTTCCCTGGGGTCGCCCCCGCCGGACGTTATCCGGCACCGTGTTTCCATGGAGCCCGGACTTTCCTCCCTCGCAAGCGAGAGCGGCCGTCCAGCCGACTGGCGAGGGGGACATGCGCGCTGGTGCCGCCGGCGTCAAGCGCGGCGGCACGAAAGCTTCGGCCGCGTCAGTTGCGCGCCGTGATCGTACGCACTTTGGCGCAATAGGTCCGGTTCGCGCCGCTCATGCGCAGCGCCATGTGGCCGCTCTGATATTTCATGATGGTGCGGCAGGTGTCGCCGCCGGCCATGCGATAGGCTTCAGCGAGGTATTTCATGCCGTAGCGCGCGTTGGTCTCGGCATCGAGTAGGCCGCCGGCACCGCCGGAATACCCCATGCCCCGCGCCGTCTGATGGCGAATCTGCATCAGGCCGAGATTGCCGGCATGGGCCGCGCGTGGATTATAGCGGCTCTCGACACGGATGATGGCGTCCGCAAGCGAGAACGGGACGCCGTTGGCGGCGGCGTGGCGCGCGACGATCGCTTTCAGACCCTCGCCCCCGACCGGCGCGGCGAGCGGCTTGGCCGCTGCTGCGTCCACCTGCGGCGCCACTTTGTCCTCGGTCTTGACGGCGGCAATGTCTTTGGAGCCGGCCGCCTCGCGAGCCTTCGAGGCGCGCGCTTCGAGCTTGGCCGCACGGCGCTCCTTGGCGGTCATCGCCTTACGCGGCGCCTCCGCCGTGGACGTCTCGCCCTTGGCCTCCTCGGCCTTCAGGCGGGCGATCTCCGCGTCGCGCGCCATGATCGCCCTGGGGTCCATCTCCGCGTTCACGAATTCCTCGGCCGAAGCCACTCCGGTGAGGCTAATCAGAACCGCAGCGATCAGGCCGCCATAGACATACTTCATGATCACTCAAACCCTGCTGAGCCACATCTCGCTGAGTGGCGGGGTCCAATGCTGGTTGAATGTGACGATAATCTGTCTCAACCCAAAGAGAATCGCTGCATATCGCAGCCGACTTCCTTCCTGATCTCTATTTGACTGTAGAGTATTCCCATGTATTGGCACCGGCGAAAAGCTTTGCCGGCAAGGCCGTCAAAATCGCGAATCACGTCGCCGAATGGCCTGCCCCGTTTTCGCCTTTTTCGGATTTGTCGAGGCTTATGTTTGGAACCGGACGAAGCGATGCGCGTTATGCGACATCCTGCTTCCTCTTGATCGCGATGCGCCGAACGCCCATCATCGCCGTTGTCGCGCGCAGCGGATGCGCGGACGGCCGTCGGTTTGCGACGGCTCTATTCGGAGTTCTGTTTCCTCCCATGTCTTCTTCGTTTTGGGGCGCACTCGGTGGCGGCGGTCTCGGGTTCGCGATCGGGGGCCCGCTCGGCGCCTTGCTCGGCGCATTCGCCGGCCACGTGCTGGTCGATCGTGAAGGCTCGCCTTTTGGCCCGGCCCCGCGCGAACTGGTCTTCACGACAGGCCTCGTCGCGCTCGCCGCTAAAATGGCGCGTTCGGATGGTGTCGTAACGTGCGACGAGGTCACGGCCTTTCGCCGGATCATTGCGGTGCCGGCCGGCGAAGAAGCGCGCATCACACGGCTGTTCGACCTCGCTAAGGAGACAAGCGCGGGCTTCGAGGCCTATGCCGGCCAGATCGCCGCGCATTTCAAGGACGAGCCGGCCCTTCTGGAGGACGTGCTGGACGGGCTGTTTCTGATCGCCGCGGCCGATGGCGCCGTGCATGAGGCGGAATATGCCTATCTTCGCGACGTCGCCGCGATCTTCGGCATTTCGGAAGCCGATTTCGGCCGGATCGAGGCTCGCCACATCCGCAGGGCTGACGACCCCTATCTGATCATCGGTGCCAGCCGGGAGATGGGCGACGACGAGCTGAAGCGGCACTATCGCCGCCTCGTTGCCGAGAACCACCCCGATCGCCAGATCGCCCGAGGCCTGCCGCAGGAGGCCGTCGCCACCGCCACGAAGCGCCTCTCGGCGATCAATGCCGCCTGGGACAGGATCTCCCATGACCGGGGCCTGAGCCGCCGCCTCTCGCACGAGCCGGCCTGAGCAGCGAATGACCGACACAGCCGAACCAGATAGCCGCTTCGCGGCCAAGATCTTTCCGTCCCCCAATCACGGCGAGCGCAAGCGAAGCGACGGCGAGCCCGGACGCCGGCCCGACATGCTCATCCTGCATTATACCGGCATGGGTCTGGCCGGCGAAGCGCTGCAATGGCTGTGCAATCCGATCGCGCAGGTGTCCTCGCATTATTTCGTCTTCGAGAACGGCCACACTCTTCAACTCGTGCCTGAGAACCGTCGCGCCTGGCATGCCGGCGCCTCTCACTGGGCCGGCGAGACCGACATCAACTCCTGTTCCATCGGCATCGAGATCGCCAACCCCGGCCATCCCGGCGGCCTGCCCGATTACCCGGACGAGCAGATCGCCGCCGTGCTGAACCTCAGCCGCGACATCTGCGAGCGTTGGTCGATTCCGCCCGAGCGGGTCCTGGCCCATTCCGACATCGCGCCCGGCCGCAAGATCGATCCCGGCGAGAAGTTTCCGTGGCGGCATTTTGCGGAGGCCGGCGTCGGCCTCTGGAGCCAACCTGCCCCAATCCGAAGCGGGCGCTATTTCAGCAAGGGCGATACCGGCCAGCCGGTCGAGGCGCTGCAGGCGATGTTTGCGATGCTGGGCTACGGTCTCGCGGTCGATGGTGTTTTCGACGAGAAGACGGAGGCGGTCGTCGCCGCCTTCCAGCGACATTGGCGGCAGGACAAGGTCGATGGCGTGGCCGATGCCTCGACGATCACGACGCTGCGGGATCTTCTAGCGGCCAGTGCCCCCTCCCGGACGGCCTGAATCCTTTCGGCAGTCAAGGTTCGCTTAACCGGCGACCCTTTAAGCTCAAGCATGGGCAATCGGGGGATAGCCTGCTTGAACGCCATGTCGACCTTGCCAAAACCGCCGCCGTCGCCCCCCAGCCCGGGGGCCATCGGCGCGTGGGAATGCCAGCTCGCCAGCCAGGCCTTGACCTGGACGGATGGCGTCTACGACATTTTCGGCCTGCGTCGCGGCAGCACCATCCATCGCGGCGACACGCTCGATCTCTATGAGGAACAGTCGCGCCTCGAGATGAACCGGCTTCGAAGCCGGGCCATCTCAACCGGACAGGCCTTCTCGCTGGATTGCCGGCTCAAGGCGGCCGATGGCCAGCGGCGCTGGATGCGTCTCCTGGTCGGTGTCGAGCATCGTCACGGCCGCCCGGCGCGGATTTTTGGCTCGAAACAGGACATCACAGCCGAAAAAGCGCTCTGGACCGACCTCATACGCAGTGCCGAGCCCCGCGCGATTGCACCTGACACGCTCCTGCAAGGCTTCGAAGACGCTCTGCGGCGGTATAACGGGCGGACGGACGGGCGCGATCATGCACTCGTCATCTATGCGATCGACGACGCCGCCGATCTGCTGGCGACTTACGGGGCGGCCGCATGCGAGGGCGTGATGCGAAGCCTGGAGCAACGGCTGGCACGACTGTTTCCCGACGCGATCGCATCCGGGCGTCTCATCGGTACGAGCTTCGGATTGCTCGTGCCCGTATCACAGGAGCGCAGTCGCCTGGTCGGAATGCTCGAAAGCGCCCGCCGGCTGTTGCAGCGCCCGGTCTCGCACGGACCTTTCGTCATCGATTTTACCATTTCGGCCGGTGCAGCGACGGGCTCGGCCATCGGTGAAGCCGTCTCCCGCCAGCAATTGTTCGCAGGCGCCGAAGCCGGGCTGAAAGCAGCCCGGCTCACCGGCGGCGAGAAGCTCCGCCTGTTCGATGGGCCGATCGCGGGCGCCCGACTGGACCGCCCGCTGTCGACCGTGTGAACCGCTCGGCTGGACCTCTGAGGGCTCAGCCCTTCACGCTCTTGACGACATCGGCGACGTTGCGCCCGAAGGCTTCCGCCGTCTTGAGATCGCCGGGGACCATCTCTTCGACCGAGGCATCGGACGGAGAGGTCACCAGCAGGCCGAGATAGCCCCCGAGATTGTTCAGGTCGTCGCGGGTCGAACCCTTGGCATTGGAGGGGTGCATGCCGGTGCCCGTCCAGAGCATCTTATGCTGGGCCGCGAGCGTCGAGAGATAGGTGATCGTGCTGCCCTTGTCGCCGTTCAGCGTCGCGGAATTGGTGAAGCCGGCCGCGATCTTGCCCTTCCAGTCCATCGTGTACCAAGGCTTGGACGAGGCGTCGGCGAACTTTTTGAACTGCCAGGAGACCATGCCCATATAGGTCGGCGAGCCGAAGATGATGGCGTCGGAGGCCTTGAGTATCTCCCACGCGCTTTCCGGCACATTGCCCTCGGCGTCGATGGAAACGAACTCGACCTTCGCCCCCTCCGCACCCGCACCCTTGGCGACATGTTCGGCGACCCGCTTGGTGTGGCCGTAGCCGGAGTGGAAGACGATGGCGATCTGGGTCATGAGTGGGCTCCTTTGGGGAAAGCTGACAATGCCCGCAAGATGTTGCAGCGCAGCGGCGAGTTCAACGCTTGCGCGATTGCAATCCTGCAGGCTGGCGCTGGCATCGAGGCAATAAGGTAGCCGCCACCGGACTATCAGAGGCTCTGCCAAATTGCGCGGACTTCAACGCTTGCGGACGAACTCCGTGCGCAAAACCAGCCCCTTGATCGCATCGTGCCGGCAGTCGATTTCCTCCGGGTCGTCCGTCAGCCGGATCGTCTTGATCACCGTACCTTGCTTCAAGGTCTGGCCAGCGCCCTTCACCTTGAGGTCCTTGATCAGGACCACGGAATCGCCATCGGTAAGAACGGTCCCGGCAGCATCCCGAACCTCGACCTTGCCGGCCGCGGCGGTCACAGCCGCCACCTCCGACGCCGGGCGCCACTCGCCGCTCGCTTCGTCGTAAACGTAATCGTCGTCGGCCATGGCCGTTCTACCTGCTCGCTCACCAGCCGGGTGCGCCCGGCCCGGCTGCGTAGCGGAGCAACGCAGATAATTCAACACGGCGAAGCTGTACAATACGGCAGCCCTAAGCGTCATTCTCGGGCAAAACGAGGCTTCGACCCGGGAATCTCGCGCTCAAAATAGCGCCTTCTGGTCAGGAGATGTTCGGGTCAAGCCCGAGCATGACGCCTCTGTCCGCCTACTCCGCCGCCTGCAACCGGTAGCTCGCGGGATCGTAGTTCAGGATCGGCGCGAGCCAGCGTTCGGCCTCCTCGACGCTCATGCCCTTGCGCCGGGCATAATCCTCGGCCTGGTCGCGCTCGACCTTGGCGACGCCAAAGTAATAGGCATCGGGATGAGCGAGATAGATTCCCGAAACCGAGGAGCCCGGCCACATCGCATAGCTTTCGGTCAGTTTCACGCCGACGCGCCGCTCGGCCTGCAAAAGCTCGAACAACGTCGCTTTCTCGGTATGGTCAGGCTGGGCCGGATAACCGGGCGCAGGGCGAATGCCGCGATACTCCTCGCGGATCAGGTCGTCATTGCCAAGCGTCTCGCCCGCCGCATAGCCCCAGAACTCCTTGCGGACGAGCTGATGCATCCGCTCGGCGAAGGCCTCGGCGAAGCGGTCCGCCAATGCCTTGACCATGATCGAGCGGTAATCGTCGTTGTCGCGCGCGAACTTCTCGGAGATGCGCTCTTCCTCTGCGCCGGCCGTCACGACGAAAGCGCCGACATAATCCGGAGCCCCGCCCTCCGGCGCGACGAAATCGGACAGGCACATATTCGGCTTGCCGTCACGCTTGGAGAGCTGCTGGCGCAGGCCGTGCAGCGTGGCGAGCGTCTCCTGCCGGCTCTCGCCAGTATAGAGGCGGATATCGTCGCCGACCGTGTTGGCCGGCCAGAAACCGATCACAGCCTTGGGATTGAACCAGCGCTCCTCGACGACGCGCTTCAGCATCGCCTGCGCATCGTCCCACAGCGCGCGCGCCGCCTCGCCCTGCTTTTCGTCCTCGAGAATCGCGGGATAGCGACCCTTGAGTTCCCAAGTCTGGAAGAAGGGCGTCCAGTCGATTACCGGCACCAGATCGGCGATGTCGTAGGTGCGGAAGACGCGCGTGCCCAGAAAGCTGGGCTTGGGCGGCACGTAATTCGCCCAGTCCGGCTTGAAGGCGTTGGCGCGGGCCTTGGCCAGCGGCAGGCGCTGCTTGTCGGCCTCCGACCGGCGATGCCCGTCAGCGACCTTGGCGTATTCCGCCTGCACGCTGGCAATATATCCAGGCTTCTGCTCCTGCGAGAGCAGGCTGGAGACGACACCGACGGCGCGCGAAGCGTCGTTGACGTGCACCGCCTGCCCGGCCTGATAGGCTGGGTGGATCTTCACCGCCGTGTGCACGCGGCTCGTCGTGGCGCCGCCGATCAGGAGCGGAATGTCGAAGCCCTCGCGCTCCATTTCGGAGGCCACCGTGACCATCTCGTCGAGCGAGGGCGTGATCAGCCCCGACAGC
The DNA here is from genome assembly GCF_056400625.1 of Allobosea sp. P5_A5. NCBI lineage: Bacteria > Pseudomonadati > Pseudomonadota > Alphaproteobacteria > Hyphomicrobiales > Alloboseaceae > Allobosea > Allobosea sp. P5_A5. Next base: position 381,977 of record NZ_JBFUKY010000002.1, on the reverse strand, counting down.
CCGATGATGTCGACGTTTTCCCGGCGCGCCGTGTCGAGGATCTTCTGCGTCGGCACCATCACGCCGAGGTCGATGACCTCGTAATTGTTGCACTGGAGCACGACGCCGACGATGTTCTTGCCGATGTCGTGCACATCGCCCTTCACCGTCGCCATCAGCACCTTGCCGGCGGCCGACCGCCCGGTGCCGCCGTTCAGGCGCTTTTCTTCTTCCATGTAGGGCATGAGATAGGCCACGGCCTGCTTCATCACGCGGGCGGACTTCACCACCTGCGGCAGGAACATCTTGCCGGCGCCGAACAGGTCTCCGACCACGTTCATGCCGGCCATCAACGGCCCCTCGATGACGTGTAGCGGCCGCTCGGCCTTGAGCCGCGCCTCTTCCGTATCGGTCTCGATGAAGGCTGTGATGCCAGCGACCAGAGCATGTTCCAGCCGCTTCTCGACCGGCAGCTCGCGCCAGGCCATGTCCTTGCCGGACACCGCGACCGAGCCGTCGCCCTTGAAGCGCGGCGCGGCCTCCAGCAGGCGCTCGGTCGAATCGCTGCGGCGGTTGAGAACGACGTCCTCGCAAAGCTCGCGCAGCTCCGGGTCCAGATCGTCATAGGAGCCGAGCTGCCCCGCATTGACGATGCCCATATCCATGCCGGCCTTGATGCAATGGTACAGGAACACCGAATGCATCGCCTCGCGTACCTTCTCGTTCCCCCGGAAGGAGAAGGAGAGGTTCGAGACGCCGCCCGAAATATGGGCATGCGGCAGGCTCGCGCGGATCGCTTTCGTCGCCTCGATGAAGTCGTTGCCGTAGTTGTCGTGCTCCTCGATACCCGTCGCCACCGCAAAGATGTTGGGGTCGAAGATGATATCCTCAGGCGGAAAACCGATCGTCTGCGTCAGCAGATTGTAGGCCCGCGTGCAGATCTCGATCTTGCGCTTGAACGTATCGGCCTGCCCGACCTCGTCGAAGGCCATGACGACGACCGCCGCACCGTATTGCCGGCAAATGCGGGCCTGTTCGAGGAAGGCGTCCTCACCCTCCTTCATCGAGATCGAATTGACGATCGGCTTACCCTGGATCGTCTTCAGCCCGGCCTCGATCACCGGGAACTTCGACGAATCCACCATAATCGGGACACGGCTGATGTCCGGCTCGGAGGCGATCAGGTTGCAGAATTCCGTCATCGCTCCTTGCGAATCCAGCAGGCCCTCGTCCATGTTGATGTCGATGACCTGCGCGCCATTGGCGACCTGGTCGCGCGCCACGTCCAATGCGGCGGCATAGTCGCCGGCGGTGACGAGCTTCCTGAACTTGGCCGAGCCGGTGACGTTCGTGCGCTCGCCGACATTCACGAAGGGGATCGTCTCGTCGAGCGTGAAGGGCTCCAAACCGGCCAGCCGGAGCCACGGCTTGATCTCGGGGATGGTGCGCGGCGCCTTGCCGGCCACAGCCTGCGCGATCGCCCGGATATGATCCGGCGTCGTGCCGCAGCAGCCGCCGACCACATTGACGAGCCCGGCATCGGCGAATTCGGCGAGCATGTTCGCGGTCGCCTCGGGCCGCTCGTCATAGAGCCCGAATTCATTGGGCAGGCCGGCATTCGGATAGGCGCAGACCAGCGTGCCGGCGATGCGCGCCATATCCTTGATATGCGCCCGCATTTCGCGCGCGCCGAGCGCGCAGTTGAGGCCGATCGTCAGCGGCGCGGCATGGCGCACCGAATTCCAGAAGGCCTCGACCGTCTGGCCCGACAGCGTGCGGCCGGACAAATCGGTGATCGTGCCGGAAATCATGACGGGCAGGCGAAGGCCCTTCTCGCGATAGACCTCTTCGATCGCGACGATCGCCGCCTTGGCGTTCAGCGTGTCGAAGATGGTCTCGATCAACAGGAGCTCCGAGCCGCCGTCGATCAAGCCCCGCACCTGCTCCGCATAGGCGTCGCGCACCTGGTCGAACGTTACGGCGCGGAAGCCTGGATTATTGACGTCCGGCGAGATCGAGAGCGTGCGATTGGTCGGACCGATCGCACCCGCGACGAAGCGGCGCCGCCCATCCTCCTTCTCCGCGATGACGGCGGCCTCGCGGGCGAGCCGCGAGCATTCGACGTTCAGCTCGTAGACGATTGCCTCCATGCCGTAATCAGCCTGGGCGATCGAGGTGCCGGAAAAGGTGTTGGTCTCGACGATGTCGGCGCCGGCCCGGAAATAAGCGAGGTGAATGTCTCGCAGCGCATGCGGCTGCGTCAGCGCGATGATGTCGTTGTTGCCCTTGAGATCATGGGCGAAATCCTTGAAGCGCTCGCCGCGGAAATCCGCCTCGGTCAGCTTCAGGTCCTGAATCTGCGTGCCCATCGCGCCGTCGAGCACGAGGATGCGCTCGGAAGCGGCTTGCCGCAAAGCGCGTTCGATCTCGGCGCCATCGACGGGAGTGGGTGTGAAATCGGACATCGTTACGCTTTCGCTGATGGATGCTCAGTCATTCCCGTCATTGCGAGGAGCGAAGCGACGAAGCAATCTAGGAGCCGCAGAGCTCTACGGCCCCTGGATTGCTTCGCTGACGCTCGCAATGACGGCGTTATTCCGCCGCCACTGCCTGCGCCGCCGGCTTCTCGGGCTTCAGGCCGACGAGATGGCAAATGGCGTAGACGAGATCGGCTTTGTTCATCGTGTAGAAATGCAGGTCGGTCGCGCCGCGATCGATCAGGTCAAGCACCTGCTCGGCGCAAACTGCGGCGGCCACCAATCGCCGCGTCGCGACATCGTCTTCCAGCCCCTCGAAGCGGTCGGCCAGCCATTGCGGCACGCTCGCGCCGGTCTTGCGGGCGAAATTGGCGGTCTGCCGGAAGTTCTGCACGGGCACGATGCCGGGCAGGATCGGGATATCGATCCCGGCCGCCCGCACCTTGTCGAGATAGCGGAAATACACATCGTTATCGAAGAAGAACTGGGTGATCGCCCGTGTCGCGCCGGCATCGACTTTGGCTTTCAGCGCCTCGATATCGGCTTCAAGCGAGGCGGCTTCGGGATGCTTCTCCGGATAGGCCGAAACTGTCACCTCGAAATCGCCGATGCGCTTCAAACCCGCGACAAGATCGCAGGTCTGGTCGTATCCAGCCGGATGCGGCTCGTAGACCGTGCCGAGCCCGCCGGCCGGATCACCGCGCAGCGCCACGACATGGCGCACGCCCGCATCCCAATAGGAGCGGATGACCTCGTCGACCTCGGCCTTGCTCGCGGAAACGCAGGTGAGATGCGCCGCCGGCTTCAACGCCGTTTCCTCGACCATGCGCTTGACCGTGGCGTGGGTGCGCTCTCGGGTGGAGCCGCCGGCGCCATAGGTCACCGAGACGAAGCTCGGACCGAGCGGTTCGAGCCGGCGCACGCTTTCCCACAACGCGACTTCCATCTCCTCCGATTTGGGCGGGAAGAACTCGAAGGAGACGCTGGGCCGGCGCGAGCTGTGGCGGCTGGGGCGAAACGCGTTCATCAGGCAACCTCGAGATTGTCTTGCCGCAGGGGCGCATCCAGTTGGACGCGCCGGTCGCGGCCACGCCAGAGCATCACCGGCAACTGCCCGGATTTGCCGTCGGCGAGCGTCACCTCCTGCGCGAGATCGCAGGCGAGCCCGGCTTCGGTGAACCAGCCGGCGATCTGCTGGCGCGAAAAGCCGAGGCGGCGATGGGCGTGCTCGCTGCGCAGGAATTCCATCTCGTGCGGCGCGAAATCGACGACGATGAGCCGCCCGCCCGGCGCCAGCACAGCAGCCGCTTCACGGATCGCGCGGCCGGGATCGTCGAGGAAATGCAGCACCTGATGCACGACGACGAGATCGAACGAACCGCGGACGAACGGCAACGCATAGATGTCGCCCTGCCGAAGCTCGACCCGCGACAGCCCCGCCTGCTCCAGATTGGCCCGCGCCACCGCCAGCATCGCGTGGTTGGCATCGACGCCGACGGCGCGGCCGTATTTCGGTGCGATCCGCTCCAGCATCCGGCCCGTGCCGGTACCCAGATCAAGCATCGTGCCCGATGTACCCTCCCCGACCGCGGCCTCGACCGCAGCCTCGACGAGATGGTCCGGCACATGCAGGCCGCGTAGCCTGTCCCAGTCGCGCGCCACGCTGGCGAAATAGCTCTGGGCGGCTTCGGCCCGGCTTGCCCGGACGGCCGCCAGCCTCTGACGATCAGCAGCCAGGACGGGGTCGCTCAGATCGAGCCACGCCGCCAGCGAAGCCGCAAAGGCACGGCCCGCGCCCGTCTCGTCCAGCCGGAAGAAAGCCCAGGCGCCTTCGCGCGAGCGGCGCACCAGCCCGGCCTCGGTCAGCAATTTGAGGTGGCGCGAGATGCGCGGCTGGGACTGGCCCAGAATATCCGTCAGATCCGAGACAGAAAGCTCGCCCTGAGACAGCAACGCGAGAACGCGCAGCCGCGTTTCCTCCCCCGCCGCACGCAGGGCCGAGAGCAGAACATCTGAAGACAACGCCGTCGGCTGCAACACGCGAACGCCTCCCGCGCCCGAAAAGACATAAAGATATCTTTATGTCAGACGAGCCGTTCGCGCAAGCGGATTTTCGTGCCGGAAAACAGGACGGTTGGGCAGTGTCGACACGACCTGAATTGCAACGCCGGCTCCTCGAACCTGCTCGCGAGATCAGGGACGCCGCACCGCCGGAACGACCGGCGGCATGACCACCACCGGGTCGCCCGCAACAATCGACCCCGCGATCGTGACGGAGAGGACAAGCCCGCGCAGTTCGGCCGCCGCCTTGATGAAGCCGAACTGAAGGTCGGGTCGGCCCGTCGCCTCGGCGAGCGCGCGACCTGACCGGCGGCACGGCAGGTTGTACGCCTCCACCCGCAGCACGGCGCCGCCGTCGAAGCGCCCCTCGCCACCCCATTGCCCGCCGAAGGCCAAATGGCTGCCGGGTGCGACTGTCGAGAAAGCCGGGAGTCCCGAGATCAGCAGGTTGCAGCCCAGCCATTCGGGATCGATCGCTTCGACGCCCAATCGCGCTGCGATCAGCGCCAGTTCGACAGGGCACAGCGCGGACACCTGCCGGTCGTTGCGCAGCACGGTGCCGCGCGGGAGCCAAGGTTCGCGAGGGCCGGCCTTACGAGACGGGCCGGCGTGCAGTTCGCCGATGATGCCGGCGAGATCAAGCGTCAGCAGCGGCACGGCCCGCGTGACAAAGGGATGCGACCCGCCTCGTGATGCGGTCGAGAAAACGGCGGCAACCGAACCCGCCTGTCGGCCCGCTTTCACGGCGCCGCCGGCGTTCGGGTTAGCAGCGTAAAACGGCGAGCTTCGCTCAGAGCAGCTTGAGATCGCCTGCGGCGGTCTTTCCACGCTCGGTCTTCAGCTCGAAGGAGAGCTTCTGCCCTTCGTCCAGCGCCATTATCCCCGCTTCCTTCACGGCTGTGATGTGAACGAACACATCTTTGCCGCCATCCGCAGGTTGAATGAAGCCGAAGCCTTTTTCAGTGTTGAACCATTTAACGGTCCCGGTCGCCATCGCCGTGTCCCTCGCAGCCGCGCCCGCGGACACATGGACGATCGTCGACAAGCCCGCATCGTTCAGAATTGACCGAAACCGGGCTATTGTCGAGATCAAACGCCGTAGCTGCGAATCAGCAACCCGATCAAGATTTGGTCAACGTCACAAGGGTTCTGGATTCGGCACGGGACGAGCCGCCAAGATAGATTTCGACGTCGCCCGGATCGACCACATATCGGCCCTGCTCGTCATGAGCGCCAAGAGTGCCGGCCTCCAGTTTGAACCGTACGGTGCGCGTCTCGCCGGCCTTCAGCATGATCTTCTGGAAGCCCTTCAGTTCGCGCAGCGGCCGCGACAGGCTGGCGACGGGCTGGCGGATATAAAGCTGCACGACCTCCTGCCCATCCTGGGAGCCGGCATTGGTGACGTCGACCGAAACCTCGACCGAACCGCTGAGCGGCATGGACGAAGCAGAAACCCGAGGCTGAGCGTAGGTGAAGCGGCTGAAGGACAGCCCGTAGCCGAAGGGATAGAGCGGGTCGTTACGCTCGTCCATGTAGATGGACTCGTAGCGCTGGCGGATTTTCTCCGGCCGGCCGGTCGGCAGTGCATTGTAATAGACCGGGATCTGCCCGACCGAGCGCGGAAAGCTCATCGGCACCCGGCCGGAAGGATTGTACCGCCCGGTTAGGATGTCGGCGATCGCCGGCCTGGCTTCGGTGCCGCCATGGAAGGTCTGCAGGATCGCGGCGACATGTTCGCTCGCCCACGTGAGAACGAGCGGCCGGCCGGTCTGCAGTACCAGCACCACCGGCTTGCCAGTCGCGACGAGCGCCTCCAGCAGCTCCTGCTGAACGCCGGGCAGGTCGAGCTTGGTTCGCGAAGCCGCCTCCCCCATGAACTCGCAATCTTCGCCCAGCATGGCGACGACGAGATCGGCCTCGGTCGCTGCGCGCACCGCCGCGTCCTTGTCAGCGAATTCGGTGCCGCAATTCTTGGTGAAAGCGGGCTGGTAGGCGATCGCGACATCGCCCGGCAGCCGCTCGCGCAACGCGTCCGGCAGCGAGGCGATCCTGCGGCGGCCAAGCCCGGCCGGGTCGGTCCAGACCCGCTCCTCCTCCGGCACCGCCATGGCGCCGATCACAGCGATGGATTTCACGCCACTCCGGATCGGAAGCACGCCATCGGTAGTCTTGAGCAGGATCGCGCCTTCGCGGGCCGCTTGCAGCGCCACCGCGCTCGCTTCCGCCGTCTGCATCAGCTTGGGCGCTTGCGCCGGATCGACATCGGGCTTCTCGAACAGGCCCATATGAAACTTCACGCGCAGGACACGCCGAACCGCCTCGTCCAGCGCTTTCATCGGCACCCGCCCGGCCCGCACTTCGGCAGCGAGGTGCTTGTGGTAGACGTCGCCCATCATGTCCATGTCGATGCCAGCGAGCAGCGCCTTGCGGGCCGCCTCTGCGTCGTCGCGCGCGATGCCGTGTAGCCGAAGCTCGGTGATCGAGCCGAAATCGGAAGTGACGAAGCCGCGAAAGCCCCATTTGCCCCGCAGCAGATCGGTCAGCATCGCCTTGTTGGCGGTCGCCGGCACGCCGTTCAGGGCATTGAAGGCCGCCATGGCCGTCATCGCACCCGCATCGAACGAGGCCTTGAAGGGCGGCAGATAGAGGTCGAAGAGCTGGCTCGTCGGGATCCAGGTCGAGTTGTAGTCGCGCCCGCCCTCGGCCGCGCCATATCCCACAAAATGCTTCGGCGTGGTCGCCACCCCGCCGCGCTGGTAGCCATGGGTGCGCGCCGACGCCACGACCGAGCCAAGATAGGCGTCCTCGCCCGCCCCTTCCAGCACGCGGCCCCAACGCGGATCGCGCGAAATGTCGACCATCGGCGCAAAGGTCCAGTTGATGCCGGCGGCCGAGGCCTCGCGCCCGGTCCAATACGCCGCCTGCTCGATCAGTTCCGGGTTCCAGCTGGAAGCCTGGCCGAGCGGGAGCGGAAAATAGGTCGAGAAGCCGTGAACGGCGTCGAGCCCGATGATCAGCGGGATCTTCAGGCGGCTTTCGCGCGCAGCCTTCTGCACCGTCAGCACTTCCGACGGGACGACGAAGTTCATCACCGCGCCCATGTCGCCGCTGCGGATCTGGCCGGCGTCGAAGCCGTCGCCGCGGCCAGAGAGGTGCAACTGCCCGACCTTCTCCTCAAGCGTCATCCGCTTCAGCAGCGCATCGACCTTGCGTTCGATGGCCTGCGCCTCCCGCCCGGTCTTCCAGGCGATCGGCTGCTGCGCGTGGGCGACCGCCGGCACGAGGAACAGCAGGGCAGCAACGATCCGCAGAAGCATGAAGGCGATCTCTTCGGTGGGACGCGGAGGAATCCCTGCGCCCTACAGGATCGGGCGAGGAGGCTCAACCGGCGATGAGCGGCGGTCCGTGGCAGAGTCCTCATCCTGAGGAGCCGCGTCAGCGGCGTCTCGAAGGATGCTCCAGCTGCGTCCGGAACCTCATGGACGCGATCCTCTGGATCGCTCCTCAGGATGAGGGCTCGCGTGGGAAGAGGCCTTAAACCGGAGCAGCCACCCTCCATGGCGCACCCATTGCATCCACCATGGCCACGTCCCTCGCCAGTCACTAACACGGTCAAACCCATGTCGCAGACCGCCCTTGCCATGATCCCGCACCGACACCGCTTCTACGAAGACCTGCTGGCCATCCCGCTGGGCTCGCTGATGGTGAGCATCGGCGTCGTGCTCTTCGCCAAGGCGACGGTGCTGACCGGCGGCGCTGCCGGCCTGGCGCTCCTGCTGCAATTCGCGGCGGGCTGGAATTTCAGCGTCCTGTTCTTCGTCATCAACCTGCCGTTCTACTGGCTGGCGCTGCGCCGCATGGGCCTACCCTTTACCCTGCGCACGATCGCCACGGTCGGGCTGATCTCGGTCTTCGTCTGGGCGACGCCGTTCTGGCTGCGCATCGAGTCGGTGGCGCCGCTCTATGCCACGATCGCCGGAGGTGTTGCGATGGGGCTCGGCCTGCTCGCGCTTGCCCGGCATCGCACCGCGATCGGGGGCGTCAACATCCTGGCGCTTTATTTGCAGGAACGCCACGGCATTCGCGCCGGTTGGGTCCAGCTCGGGGTCGACGCAACGATCTTCACCGCCGCGCTTTTCCTGCTGCCGCTCGATAAGGTCGCCTTGTCGGTCGTCGGGACCATCGTCATCAACGCGATCCTGGCGATGAACCATAAGCCGGGCCGCTATATGGCGGTATCCTGACACTGGGCCTCCTGCCTTTGGAGCGGTTGCGCCCCGCCTGCCGCCATGCGACTCAAACCGCCGGACGCAAGAGCATCGGACCAAAAAATGGAATCCATTTTTTGGACGAATCCGATGCTTCGATAATAGGATAGATCATCGTGACCGCGTCCGGTTGGACGCGCGACGATCTAGCGGCGAGATGTGAGATGGCCCAGCCCCTGACGATCGAAGACCTGCGCATTCTGGCCAAGCGCCGCGTGCCGCGCATGTTCTACGATTACGCCGATTCCGGCGCCTGGACCGAAGGCACCTACCGCGCCAACGAGACCGACTTCGCCAAGATCAAGCTGCGCCAGCGCGTCGCCGTCGACATGACCAACCGCTCGCTCGCCTCGACGATGATCGGCCAGCCGATCGCGATGCCGGTCGCCATCGCGCCGACCGGCATGACCGGAATGCAGCACGCCGACGGCGAGATCCTCGCCGCCCGCGCTGCCGCCAAGGCCGGCGTGCCCTTCACCCTCTCGACCATGAGCATCTGCTCGATCGAGGACGTAGCGAACCACACCAGCGCGCCGTTCTGGTTCCAGCTCTACGTGATGAAGGACCGCGACTTCATCACCCGCCTGATCCAGCGCGCCAAAGCCGCCGGCTGCTCGGCACTGGTGCTGACGCTCGACCTGCAGATCCTCGGTCAGCGCCACAAGGACATCCGTAACGGCCTCTCCGCCCCGCCGAAGCCGACGCTCGCCAACCTGATCAACCTCGCCACCAAGCCCCGCTGGTGCCTGAAGATGCTGGACACGCCGCGCCGGCAATTCGGCAATATCGTCGGCCACGTCACCGGCGTCGCCGACATGTCCTCGCTCGGCTCCTGGACCTCGAGCCAGTTCGACCCGCAGCTAAATTGGGACGACGTGAAGTGGATCAAGGACCAGTGGGGCGGCAAGCTGATCCTGAAGGGCATTCTCGACCCCGAGGACGCTGAAACCGCCGCGCAAAGCGGCGCCGATGCGCTGATCGTCTCCAACCATGGCGGGCGCCAGCTCGACGGCGCTCTGTCCTCGATCGAGGCGCTGCCAGCCATCGTCGATCAGGTCGGCAACCGCATCGAAGTGCTGTTCGACGGCGGCATCCGCTCGGGCCAGGATGTCCTGAAGGCGATCGCGCTCGGCGCGAAAGGCACCTTCATCGGCCGCGCCTTCCTCTACGGTCTCGGCGCCATGGGCGAAAAAGGCGTGACCGCCTCGCTCGACATCATCCGCAAGGAACTCGACATCACCATGGCGCTCTGCGGCCTGCGCGACATCCAGAACGTCGACGAGCGGATTCTGGTCGGCGGCCGCGAGGGCGCGATCAAGCGGCTAGCGGCGGTTTAGGCTTTCAGGCTCGATATTCCATATTCGAGCAAGCGTGCATCACGCGTGACGAGAGTGAGACCACGGTTGTTCGCCTGTGCGATAAGCATGCGGTCGAAGGGATCGCGGTGGATGGGGGGAAGCGCCGCAGCGGTCACAGCGTCATCGAGCGTGATATCGAGCATTATCAACCCTGACGCGGACACACTCTGCCAATCCGCAACGGGCAAATCGATTTTACCGACCGACCGTTTGATTTCCAGCTCCCATACACTGGCAACGCTAACGTAAGCGTTTTCAGCTTTCGCGATGTTGTCCCTCACGACATCGGAAAGCTTGTCGCTATCCATTCCCAACCACCATAGCAAAACGTGACTATCTAGCAGCAGCCTCATTTGCTGATCGGCTCGTCAGGAATGTCTTTATAGACTTCGAAAAGATCGGTGAGATCGTTTTCGGGCTTCCACCAATCCGGGTCGATCTCGTGGACTTTACCGGCCCAGAGCCCCGACCGCCGTTTGACTGCGCCCACCGACGCCGGCTCGACCTGCACCAGCTTCACGGCCGGCGTCCCATTGCGAGCGATGATAACCTCCTCGCCTCGCAGCGCCTGTTCGATCAGGCGGGAGAGGTTCGTCTTGGCCTCGTGAACGTTCACGATCGTCATTGAAAAAGCCCATATTAGCTAACCTAGCTAATATGGGCTTTTTCCGTTCGATCAGCAAACGCCACTCGGGCTAAGCGCTGCGCCGGGATCACTCCCGACGCAGAGACGACAAGCTCAGGCGCGATACCAGGACGCGAGGTTCCAAGTGTCGACGTCCCAGCCGGAATGGTCGTGCATCAGGTTCTGCGCGGCTGCGACCACCTTCGTCCGCGAGAGCACCGGCAGGATGACGTTCGCCTCGCAGAAGATCTCGTTGACCTTGATCAGCAGCCCGGCGCGCTTGGCCGGGTCGAGTTCCTTCTGCGCCGCTTTGTAGGCCTCGTCGGCCGCCGGATCTGAGTAGCGGGAGATATTGCGGCCGAGCCACTTGTTCTCCTTGTTCGCGATCTCCCAGGAGACGAACTGGTTGAGGAAGCGCTCAGGGTCCGGCTGCGGCTGCGTCGTGGTGTACATCTCCATGTCGACATAGAGCTTGGTGTAGGTGTCGGGGTTCGCCACATCCGACGAGAAGAACACCGAGGCCGTCACCGACTTCAACTCCAGCTCGATGCCCGCCTTCTGGCAGGCCTGCTTGACGATCGCCTGCACCTTCTGACGCGGCGCGTTGATCGAGGTCTGGAAGACGTATTTCAGCTTCTTACCATCTTTCTCGCGGATGCCGTCGGAGCCCTTCTTCCAGCCGGCGTCGTCGAGGATCTTGTTGGCCTTCTCGATGCTGAACTCGTATTTCAGCTTCTCGGACTTGAAGCGCTTCGGCTCGTTGACGAAGCTGGCCGTCGCGGTGCCGGCCCGGCCATAGATGAACTTCTGGATCGAATCGCGGTCGATCAGCAGGTTAATTGCCTGTCGCACGGCCGGGTCCGACAGCGTCGGATGCTTGGTCTTGACGCTCGAGCGCTCGCCATCGACCTCGGTCCAGGGATCGGTCGTGTTGAGCGTGATGAACTCGATGTCGCCGGCGGGAGCCGCGCTGACCTTGCCGCGCCCGCCCGTCTCCATGCGCTTCAGCAGTTCGTCCTCGACCAGCGTATCCCAGGCATAGTCGTACTCGCCGGTCTGGAGCACGGCGCGCGCGGCCGAGACGGCATCGCCGCCGCCCTTCACTTCGAGCGTGTCGAAATGCGGACGGTTGGCGACGTGATAGTCCGGATTGCGCTCGGCGCGGATGATATCGCCGGGGCGGAATTCGACGAACTTGTAGGGGCCGGTGCCGACGGGCTTCAGGTTGTCGGGAGCCTCGCGGGACTTGGCGCCGACATAGTCGCCGAAGCGGTGCTTGGGCAGGATCATGCCGGCCACGCCCACGAACGCATCGGCCCAGAACGGCGTCGGCTGAGCGAAAATCACCTTGACCGTGAGGTCGTCGACCTTCTCGACCTTGATGTTGGTGTAGGCGCCCGCGGTGTAGGCGGCCGTTGCCGGATCGGCCGCGTATGCCCAAGTAAACACAACGTCGTCGGCGGTGAAGGGCTTGCCGTCATGCCACTTCACGCCCGGTTTCAGTTTCCAGGTCACGGTGGCGCCGTCTGCCGAGAGCCCGCCATTCTCCTTGGTCGGAACGCTGGCGGCGAGCTGCGGGACGAGATTGCCCTCCTTGTCCCAGCCGGCGAGCGGCTCGTAGAAGATGCGCGAGGAAATCTGGTCCTTCGTGCCTGAGGCGAAATGCGGGTTGAGCAGCGTCGGCGCTTGCCAAAGCAGCATCTTCAGCGGCCCGCCACCGCCGGCCTTGGTCGGCTTGTAGTCGAGCGTGGCGTCCGCCATCGCGACGCCGTTCCAGAGCAGGATCTGGCTGGCGATCGGCGCGGTGATGCCGACAGCCGCCATGTTTTTGATGAAGGAGCGGCGCGACAGGCGGCCTTCCTTCAGATCTTCCACCATGCCCTGAATCGTTTCGTTGCTCATAGTCGACCTTCTTAAGACAAAGAAAAAGAAGCCGGCCAATAATCCGCGGGCTTCTCAACTGACCTAGGGAGAACCAAAACCTGACGAAGCTTGGATTCGGCTTCGTTCCGGTGAAGCGTAGCTTAAGCCAACCTCAAAGTGACCGATGCCCGAGGCATGACGGGGCAGCGTGGCGCACATTGCGGCAGATGGCTGCGGCTTGGGCATTCATCGTCATTTGCGAGCGCAGCGAAGCAATCCAGGGGACTGGGCAGAACAATCAGCCCTGCCGCCCCTGGATTGCCGCGTCGCTGCCGCTCCTCGCAATGACGGATTGGTCGCCCGAAAGCGGCCCTACAGCCTCAGCGCGAGAACTTCTTGTACTGAATGCGCTTCGGGATCGTGCTGTCGATGCCGAGGCGACGCTTCTTGTCTTCCTCATATTCGGCGAAATTGCCCTCGAACCACTCGACATGGCTGTCGCCCTCGAAGGCGAGGATATGGGTCGCGATGCGGTCGAGGAACCAGCGATCGTGGCTGATGATGACGGCGCAGCCGGCGTAATCCTCCAGCGCCTCTTCCAATGCCCGCAGCGTGTCGACGTCGAGGTCGTTGGTCGGTTCGTCGAGCAGCAGCAGGTTGGCGCCTGATTTCAGCATCTTGGCGAGGTGGACGCGGTTGCGCTCGCCGCCCGAGAGCGAGCCGACCTTCTTCTGCTGGTCGCCGCCCTTGAAGTTGAAGGCCGAGCAATAGGCGCGTGAATTGATCTCGCGTTTGCCGAGATACAGGATGTCGTTGCCGCCGGAGATCTCCTCCCAGACGTTCTTCTTGTCGTCGAGCGAGTCGCGGCTCTGGTCGACATAACCGAGCTGGACACTCTCGCCGACCTTGATCGTGCCTGCGTCCGGCTGCTCGACGCCGGTGATCATCTTGAACAGCGTCGTCTTGCCCGCGCCGTTGGGACCGATGACGCCGACGATGCCGCCCGGCGGCAGCTTGAACGACAGCCCGTCGATCAGGAGCTTGTCCTGAAAGCCCTTCGACAGCTCCTCGAAATCGACGACATTGTTGCCCAGACGCTCGGCGATCGGAATGATGATCTGCGCGGTATCCGGCCCCTTGTTGTTGGCCTTCTGCACCAGCTCGTCATAGCGCTGGATGCGGGCCTTGCTCTTGGCCTGACGGGCCTTGGGCGAAGCCGCCATCCACTCGGATTCGCGCTCCAGCGTCTTCTGGCGGGAGACGTCCTCGCGGCCTTCCTGAGAGAGGCGCTTCTGCTTCTGCACCGACCAGGCCGAATAGTTGCCCTCATAGGGGATGCCCTGGCCGCGATCGAGCTCCAGGATCCAGCTAGTCACGTTGTCGAGGAAGTAGCGATCGTGGGTCACGATCAGGATCGCGCCCGGATAACTGCGCAGATGGCCTTCGAGCCAGGCGGTCGTCTCGGCGTCGAGATGGTTGGTCGGCTCGTCGAGCAGCAGCAGTTCCGGCTGTTCCAGCAGCAGCTTGCACATCGCGACGCGGCGGCGCTCACCGCCCGAGAGCTTGTCGACCGGCCAATCGTCGGGCGGGCAGCGCAACGCGTCCATCGCCTGGTCGACCTTGGAATCGAGATCCCACAATCCCTTGGCTTCGATCTCGTCCTGAAGATTGGTCATCTCGTCGGCGCTCTCGTCGGAATAGTTCATCGCGAGTTCGTTGTAGCGGTCGAGGATCGCCTTCTGCGGGGCCACCCCGAGCATGACGTTCTCGCGAACGTTCAGCTCCTCGGCGAGCTTGGGCTCCTGCGGCAGGTAGCCGACCCGCGCCCCGTCGGCGACCCAAGCCTCACCGGTCCACTCCTTGTCGAAGCCGGCCATGATCTTGAGCAGCGTGGATTTACCGGCGCCGTTGACACCGAGCACGCCGATCTTGGCGTCCGGATAGAAGGAAAGATGGATGTCCTTGAGAACCTGCTTGCCGCCCGGATAGGTCTTCGACAGGCCGCGCATATGATAGATGAACTGGCGGGACATGGGCGAGCGGGCTCCGCTGGAAAGCGCTGGGCGACACAGGAGATGTCGGGAAATCTGGCCGCTATGTAGCGAGCGGCCGCGCGGCCCGCAACCGCCGTCAGGCGGCGACGAGCCCATGGAGGAACCGCACGAAGCGCCGTGTCGCCCCACCGGCCGATGGCGCTCGGGCCACCGTCTGCGCAACCACCAGGCGCTGGCTCGGCACCACCGCGACGAACTGCCCGCCATAACCGGACGCAAAACCGGCACCCGGCCCGAACACGGCGGGATCTAGGACCCACCAGAGATAGCCGTAGCCGAGATCGCCCCTGTCGGTCCGCGAATGAGCGGTCAGCGACCGGCTGATCCAGGCTGACGGTACGATCCGGCGCCCCTGCCACTCCCCGCCGGCGGCGACGAGTTGCCCGAAGCGCAGCATGTCACGGGGACTGAGGCTGAAGACATAGGCCGGGTGGCGCGACCGCGCGTCCTCGACATAACGACCATCCCGAACCCGAAAATCCTGCATGCCGATCGGTTCGGCGATCAGGCGGCCGAAGCTCGCAAAAATATCCTCGCCCGTCTTCTGGCGATAGATCGCACCAAGCGCGTTGAAATCCCAATTGTTATAAAACCAGAAGCTCCCCGGAGCATGACTGCCGCGGTCCGGTCGCTTCTCGCGCATGTCGCGCGTTTCATAGGCGGCCGGATGATAGATCCCCGAACGGGCGGTTAAGAGATCTAGGACGGTTGCACGCTTCTCGTCGGGGCTGAGCGCGGGCGGCAGGTCGTCGATGCCCAGTTCGCCTAGATTAGCCTCGAGCCTGATGCGCCCCTCGGCGATGGCGATGCCGTAGAGCATGCCCAGCAGGCTCTTGCGAACCGAGGCGACCGACACTTTGCGAGCCGGATCACCATGACTTGCGAGCAGTTTGCCGTCGCGCGCGATCAGCATGGCGGTCGGCGCCGCCTCGGCCAGATAGGCCGAGAAGCCCGTCAGGTCCTCGCGGGCCTGCGACGTGGCGGGTCCGGCCAGAACCAGAGCCGAAGTCACGCCCAGCAGACTTCGGCGAGAGAGAGTGGATGGCATACGCACCCTATTCTGGCAGCATGCCGGGTCTCGGTGGACCAGCCGCCGTCTTCAAAATCTGCCGCCGCTTGATGGCCTATTTGCGGCCCCCACTCACGAATCCGCCAGCCTCGCGCGCACCCGCTTTCCTCGGCCCGGATTTTGCCGGAAGCTCTATACGGACCCGAAGCCGGAGCCCTCCATGTCCCTTGCCCTCCGCCTTTCCCCGATGCTGCCTCGGTTTCTAACCATGCTGGCGCTGTTGCTGCCCGGAGCCCTGCCCGCCCGCGCCGATCCGTCCGAGCCCGGCTGCCGGCCGGAGATGGCCTCGCTCGGCTTGCCGATCCGCAAAGTTGCCCTCGCCAAGGACGAGGCTCGCCTGACCTTCGTCGGCCACGCTACCTTCCTGATTGAGACGCCGGCCGGCATCCGCATCGCGACCGACTACAACGATTATGTTCGCCCCCCGGTGACGCCAGACATCGCGACGATGAACAAGGCGCATTCGACGCATTATTCGAATAACCCGGACCCTGGCATCAAGCAGGTCCTGCGCGGCTGGGACCCTGAAGGAAAAGGCCCGGCACGCCACGATCTGACCCTCGGCGATGTCCGCGTCCGCAATGTGCCGACGAACATCCGCAGTTATGACGGCGGCACGGATTATGACGGCAATTCGATCTTCGTCTTCGAGATCGGCGACCTTTGCATCGCCCATCTCGGCCATCTGCATCACCCTCTGGAGCCCGGCCATCTGCGCGCGCTCGGCCGGGTCGATGTCGTGCTCTTTCCGGTCGATGGCAGTTATACGCTCGATCAGGAGGGCATGATCGAGGTGCTGAAGTCGTTGCAGGCGCGGGTGATGATCCCGATGCATTTCTTCGGCGGCGGCACGCTGGCCCGCTTCATCGCGCGCAGCGAAGGCCTCTGGCCGGTCGAAAAACGCTCGGAGCCGTCGATCGTGCTGGGCAAGGCCAGCCTGCCGCTAAAGCCGACGATGATCGTTCTGCCAGGGCACTAAGCGGCCGTTAACGCCCCGCTCAGCTTGCCGGAGGGTTTGCCTTGCTCCAGCAGGCAAACCCGGCATTCTCCAGCGATCCGGAGATATCGACGATGCGCCGTATCGCTATCCTTGCCTGTTCACTGGCTGGCCTCGCTTTGTCGCCGCTGCCGGCCAAGGCTGAACGCGTCGTCGCCTTACCGGTGTCCACCGGAGCGGCGCTGGCAAACAATGCCGCGACCGAGCCAGCCGCGCATGCGCCTTTCCCCGACGCCATGCGGGCAGAGCCGGCCCCGCCGCTGCGCCTCAGCGCCACCGAAAAGAAGCCCTGGTGCGCGACCGAGATCATGGTGGGCGGCTTCTGCATGATGAACTGAGCGCCGCCTAGCTCAAAGGCACGCGCCCTTCCAGCGGATAGGCCGGGTCGCTATAGCCCGGCGTCGAGGGATGGCCGGGCGGCACCAGCCCGTCGACCAGCGCCTCATCCTCGCTGGTGAACGCCACATCGAGCGCCGAGAGATACGCTTCCCACTGCGCCAATGTACGCGGTCCGGCGATGGTGGCGGTCAGCAGCGCATTGTTCAGCACCCATCGCACTGCGAACTGAATCGGCGTCAGCCCGCGCTTCTCGGCATGTTCTTTGATCGTCTGAGCGATCGCGAGGCTTTCCTCGCGCCACTCCGCCTGCATCATCCGCTTGTCGCCCCGGCCGGCCCGCGTCCCTTCGGCCGGCGCCTGACCCGGCGCGTATTTTCCCGTCAGCACGCCGCGCGCCAGCGGCGAATAGGAGGCGACGCCGAGCCCGTAATAGCCGCAGGCCGGCAGATGCTCGACCTCCGGCATCCGGTTCATCGCGTTGTAATAGGGCTGGCTGACCACGGGCCGGTCGATGCCGAGCCCGTCGCAGATGCGGCAGATCTCCGCCACCCGCCAGGAACGGTAGTTCGACAGGCCGAAATGCCGGATCTTGCCCTGGCGCACGAGGTCGGCGAGCGCATGGACGGTCTCTTCGAGCGGCGTCCCATGGTCCTCCTTGTGGAGGTAGTAGATGTCGATCACATCCGTGCCGAGGCGGCGCAGGCTGTCCTCGCAGGCCTGCATCACCCAGTGCCGCGACAGGCCGGCGCTGTTCGGCCCCGCCCCCATCGGATTGGCGACCTTCGTCGCCAGCACCCAATGCTGGCGCTGTGCGGCGATGGCGCGTCCGGTGATCTCTTCCGAGCGGCCCTCATTGTAGGCGTCGGCCGTGTCGATGAAATTGATGCCGGCGTCGCGAGCGTGATCGACGATGCGGCACGAACTGTCCTCGTCGGTCGGCCCGCCGAACATCATCGTGCCCAGACAGAGCGGCGAGACCTGCAGGCCGGAACGGCCGAGGCGGCGATAATCCATGGCGATGTCCTTCGTTGGTACGCAGGAGATTGCGACGGCGACGCCCGTAGCGCCAGAGGCAGACGGCGCACGCCCGCCCCGCGCTCCGGCAGGCACTGCGGCAGCGCAAGGAAATCCTTAAGCTTTTCTGGGAAGTTGAGGCATCGTTTCGCGGTCACCCGATGAATCTCGCCCAACTCATCCAGAGCCAGAACTTCGCGCTGCTGATGCAGGCGCTGGGCAATGCCGGCGATCTCACGGCCGGGCAGACCGTGCCCGCTCGGCTTCTGGCGTTGGAACCGGACGGCACCGCCACGGCAGCGATCGGCGACATCAAGGTTTCGCTCGTGCTCGCTGGCCCCCAGGCCCGGCAGGCGGCGTTGCAGCCGGGCGCGACGCTGATGCTGCATCTGGAGGCACCGGAACAACCGGGCGGCGATCTGCGCGCGACAGTGGTCGATATCCGCCCTCCCGATGCCACGCCAAATGCCGCTACCGGCGCGGCAACAAGCAATCCGGTCGCGCCCGGAACCCCGATATTCGGCATGGCGTCGAACGCGCCCTCGGGCACCTTGCCGACGCCGGTCCTCACCCCTTCCCCAACGCAGGGCGCTGGTATGCCGGCGGCCCCGAAAGTCTTGTCCGCCGGCCAAACCGTCGAAGCCGCGCCGGTTGGACAACCACTGGCTCGTCCAGGCGCAGTCGCGGCAGCGGTCGGCAATCCCACCCCACTGCGTGCCACGCCCGGTGATCCGAGTACCCTTGCGCCCGTCGCTTCACCGCGTGCGCTGATCGGCCCGATGCTCGGCGCAGCCCTGCAACGGCAGGACAGTATGGCGCCGCTTTTCGCCAATCTACGCGGTCTCATCGAGGGCGCCCTTGCCCTTGCCTTGCCCAAGCCGATGCTCGCAGCCGCCGACCGTGTCCTTGCGCAGGCTTTTCCGGTGGAGCGCGCGGTGCTGACGGGACCTAAGCTGCAAGACGCGCTTAAAAGCTCCGGCCTGTTCATGGAGGCGAACGCCGCAGCCGGGCGGCCCGCCCCAGCGGCGGGAGACCTCAAGGCCGCACTGCTCGCGTTAAGCGAAGCCCTCCAGCCGGTCATCGACGCGATGTCCCCTGCCCCGCAGGCGGCGCGACAGCCGCCCGTCGCCGGCGCCACGACCGATCAAAGCGAAGCGCCATCACCTCCGCCTCCACCCAGACGCGACGGCCCCCTCGCGCCGCAGCCGCCGGCCGAGCGAACCCTCGTGCCGGGGGATCCGCCGCTCGCCATCGCCTCGGCTCTGCTCAACCAGACGGACGCGGCGCTCGACCGCATCAAACTCACGCAATACGCCTCGCTACCGCTGGATGCCGCGCGGCCCGAGAGCGCTCAAGCCGCTCCGCAACGGTGGTTGGCAGAGGTCCCGCTCGCCTTCCAGCAGGGCATCGCGACCTTGCCCTTGCAGGTCGAGCGTGATCCGCCGCGCCGGACCGTGGAGGGTGTCGTGCCTCCGATCTGGCGCATCCGCTTCGCGCTCGACGTCGAGCCGATGGGACCGTTGCAGGGTGTCGTCACCCTGCAAGGCCGTGCCGTCGGCGTGACGCTGTGGGCCGAGCGGGAGAACACAGGGCAATTGCTGCGAGGGGCTGCGCCCGGCCTCGAATCCGCTCTGCTCCATGCCGATTTCGGCTCCGGCGCCGTCGATGTTCACACCGGCCGGCCGAAGGCCGTGCAGCCCACCGCCGGCCAGTTCCTGGACCGGCTGTCATGACCTCGCCCAAGCCCCCGCGCATCGCCGTCGCGCTGGAATATGACGGCCAGGGCGCGCCGCGCGTCACCGCCAAGGGCCGTGGCGAGCTGGCCGAACGCATCGTCAAAACCGGGAAGGAGCATGGCGTCGCCGTCGAGGAGAACGTCGTGCTGGCGCAGGCCCTCTCGGCCGTCGAGCTCGATGACGAAATTCCGGAGGAGCTCTATCGCGCCACGGCACAGGTCATCGCCTTCGTGCTCGCACTGCGGGGCGAGTTGCACCGCGTCAAGCGTGGCGGACGCAGCACGTGACCGGAGCCATCGTGGTTCGGCGCGCCGGCGCGGCGGCCTATTCGGCGTTGAGCGAAGCGTTTGCCGAGCTGGCCGAGCACGCCCTCGAACCCAATCCGCATATGGCCCCGGCGGCCGTCGCGGCAGCCGTCGAACTCGTACCTCCAGACCAGATCGTCGTTCTCTGCGCCTGGTCCAGCGAAGCGCTCGATTTCGAGCGTCTGGTCGGCGTGTGGGCTTTTCGACGGAGCGCGGGCTGGCGGAGCGGCTTCGAGGCGGTGCTAGTCGCCCCGCTGATGCCGCTCTACGAGGTGTCCTCCCTGCCGGTGGTCGACCGCGACCTCGCTGCCGATGTCTCGCGCGCCTTCATGCGCCATCTCAGGGCGGCCGACGACGTTCCCCACAGCCTGTCGCTGCCGCTGCTGCCGCTCGAAGGACCGGCTTATCAGGTCCTGGCGGAAGCCTGCCGCGACCTCGGCGGGACGATCGCGGTCTATGAAAGCTGGGTGCGCCCGGTCATGGTCCCGCAACCCGGCGACGATGCCGAGCGCTACCTCCGGCGCGCCCTTGGTTCGAGCTACAAGAAGCGGATGCAGCAGTTCCGTGCCGTGGGCCGCAGCGGCGCGCTGACGTTCCGCCGCAGCCGGGGCGACGCGGCGCGAGCCGCGCTCGATGCGTTTCTGAGCCTGGAAGCGGCCGGCTGGAAGGGCGAGGAAGGCACCGCCATCACCTCCAATCCCGCCCACGCCCGCTACTTCCGCGCCCTGGTCGACCGGTTTGCCGAAACGGACGGCGTGTTGATCGATGCGCTGCTGCGGGACGGGCAGACCCTGGCGATGGGCCTCCTGATCGAGAGCGCCGGCCGGCGCCATTTCCTCAAGATCGCCTATGACGAGTCGCAGGCCCGCCATTCGCCCGGCCGGACGCTGACGATCGCGATGCTGCGGGCCGACCTCGCCGGCACGCCGCCTGCCTTCTTCGATAGCGGCGCGGGCGAGGATGTCGATGCGGGCACCTATGCTTGGGGCGAGCGCCGACGCATGGGCCATGTCGTGATCGGCCTTGGCATTCGAGGCTTCAGCCGCGCCAGGCTGGCCGCGTTGGCGCGGTTCTGGCTCAGGCGCTTGCGGGGAAGGCTTCGCGCCCGCTCACGCCCGACCAGCCCAACCAGCCCAACCGCGATCAAACCAAGCGCTTGACGGGGCTTTCAACCGGTCGCTAAACCCGATCTTTCCTTGCGGAAACCGTCATGACCCAGCCCATACGCATCGGCATCGTCACGGTTTCCGACCGCGCCTCGGCAGGACTCTACGCTGATGAAGGCGGACCGGCGATCCGCGCGTATTTCGAGAAGGTGCTGACATCCCCGTGGGACGCCGTCGCGAGGGTCATTCCCGACGACCGCAAGCTCATTGCGGACACCCTGATCGAACTGGCCGACGCGCAAGGCTGCTGCCTTGTCGTGACCACGGGCGGCACCGGCCCCGCTCCCCGCGACGTGACGCCGGAAGCGACGGCGGACGTCGTGGAAAAGCCGATGCCCGGCTTCGGCGAACTGATGCGGCAGGTCAGCCTCGCCAAGGTGCCTACAGCGATCCTGTCGCGGCAGACCGCCGGCATTCGCGGCAGGACGCTGATCGTCAACCTGCCCGGCCGCCCCCGCGCCATCGCGGAATGCCTCGACGCGGTGATGCCGGCGATCCCCTACTGCATCGACCTGATCGAGGGGCCTTATCTGGAAACGGACCCGGCCGTGATCGTGGCGTTCCGGCCGAAGACGTAAAGGTCCGTTGTGCTGAGGCCCGGCCCGAACATCTTCGCTTTGTCATTCCGGGGCGGGCCGCAGGCACGAACCCGGAACCCACGACCGGGCGTGACATTTCCCATATCGTTGCGGGCGGCTCACCCAATCGTGGGTTCCGGGTTCTTCGTTACACGAAGCCCCGGAATGACAGAGAACTTAGCCCGCCGTCATCTCCCGGCCGATCGCCTGCACGAGCTGCGGCGCCAGCGGCTCCGTCGAAGTGCCGAAGCCTCCGATCAGCGCGCCGTCGCGCCCGATCAGATATTTGTGGAAGTTCCAGCGCGGCGCCTCGGCGGGCTTCAGCGCCGCAGCCCAGCGATAGAACGGGTGCGCCTCCGGCCCCCGCACAACCGTCTTCTCGACGAAGGGATAGGTCGCGCCATACTCGTCATGCGCGGCTTGCGCGATGGCCGCGCCGTCCAGCGGCTCCTGCCCGCCGAAATCATTGCTGGGCACCGCGACCAGCATCAGTCCCCGGCCGCGATAGCGCTGCCAGAGCTGCTCCAGCGTCGCCATCTGCCCGGCAAAGCCGCAACGCGTCGCCGTGTTGACGATCAGGACGGGCCGGCCGCGATAATCCGAAAGGGATAGCCGCCCGCCGCCCGGCCTGTCGAAGCCGAAGCCATAGGCATTGCCGGGAGCGCCCTGCGCCATCGCCCAACCCGGCACGGCGCTTGCCGCAAGCCCCGCGATCATCATCCGCCGATCCATGGCCCGTATCCTTGTTGCGTGAGACAGATACGTCGAGGCCGCGCAAATGGATGCGCCCCGGAAACCTTTCGGTTCCGGGGCGCATCGTCAATTCCCGATCTCCGCGAGCGATGCCGCTGCGGAATCCTCAGCAGGCGAGGACCTTCTTCACCCGCACTTCGAGGTCGCGCAGCTCGTAGGGCTTCACGACGTAATGGTCGGCGCCGTTAGTCGTGGCCTCGTCCATCTTGTCGACCGAGCGCTCCGAGGTCGCCATGATGATCTTGATCTGATTGAGCTCGGGCACGGAGCGGATGGCGCGAAGCAGGTCGATCCCGCTCATGCCGTCCATGTTCCAGTCGAGCAGCAGCAGATCGTAGCGCTTGGTCTGCATCTTCATCAGCGCCTCGCGGGCGTTCTCCGCCTCGTCGATATCCTGAAACTCGATCTGCTTCAGGAAGTAGGTCGCCAGGCCGCGCATGCTCTTCTGGTCGTCGACCACCAGGATGCGGTACTCGCTTCTGGCCTTTGACATCTCAATCTCCTCACGCCGTCCGCAGGCTTGGCCGCTCGCCGAGAAGGTGGCTCACTGCCGCGCCGATCTGGTCGAGCGGTACAACCCTCTCAGTGGCTCCGATCTCGAAGGCCGCTTTCGGCATCCCGTTTACCACGCAGGTCTCCCCACTTTGGATTAACGTCTCGGCGCCGGCTTTTCGCATGGCTAACAAACCCTCTGCGCCATCCCGGCCCATGCCGGTCAGCAGGATGCCGATCGCCTGCGCGCCGATGCTGCGCGCGACCGAATGGAACATCACGTCCACCGAAGGGGAATGGCCGCTGACGAGCGGACCTTCCTTCAGGCAGCAGATAAACTCGCCGCGCCTTTCCTCGATCTCGAGATGGCGCGGCCCGCCGGGCGCGACCACCGCCATGCCGGGCTTCAAACGGTCCCCATCGGCCGCCTCGCGCACGTCCAGCCCCGTCGCGGAGGCGAGCCTGCCGGCGAATTTCGCGGTGTAGCCTGCCGGCATATGCTGCACGACGGCGATCGGCAGCCGCAGATGCGCCAGATCGCGCATCACCGTCTGCACGGCCGGCACACCGCCGGTGGAGGCGCCGATCGCGATGAAGGAGGTCTTGCCGGTCCGTACCGGCTCTCGTGCGGCAAGCGGACGGGCGGCTGCGCCGAGCTGGGCCATCTGCCGCGCCGCAGCGATCATCTTGCGGCTGCCGGCCGCGCGCTGCAACCCGGCGACGAGATGGGCCATGAAGCCCTCCAGCGTATGCCTTGTCCCATCCGGCTTCTCGATGAAGTCGATCGCGCCGAGTTCCAGCGCCTGAATGGTGTTGTCGGCACCGGGCCCGCCGAAGGCCGAAACGATCAGCACCGGCAGCGGGTCCTGCTTCAGCACCCGCGCCAGTAGCTTGAGCCCATGCCGGCCCGGCAGTTCGAGATCGAGCGTCAGGACGTCGGGGCGCAGCTCCTGAATGGTGTCCCAGCCCTCCTCTGCCGAGCCCGCCACGCCGATCACCTGGAAGCCCGGCGCGGCATCGATGATCTTCGTCATCAGCTTCTGCATCAGGATGGAATCGTCGACGACGAGAACCCTGACGGGCGCGCCTGAAGAGGTCGGGATGCTCATCACCACACCTCCACTTCACCGGCAACAGGCTGCGTCTTGAGCCGGTTGAGGTAAGCCATTTCCTGCTGCTGGTCGGGATCGCGCGCTGTCGCCTGCACATGCTGCACCCAGGCGCGGCCTGTCGCGGGCTGGTAATGGATCCGCCGCGAGCGATTGCCGCCGACATCCTTGGAGACGACCGCAATGCCCTCGCGATTCAGGAATTCGTTGACGAAGGCGATGTTGCCGTCGCCGATCGCCAGCATTGTCGCGCCCGACAGAACGCGCGCGCCGCCGAACACCTTCGCCTCGAAATTGCTGCGCTTGGCGCCGCGCTTCAGCAGATCGTTGATCAGCACCTCCATCGCCGTGTCGCCGTAGCGCTCGCCGGCATTGGGGTCGTTGCCGTTGTTCTTCGGCAGCAGGAAATGGTTGAGGCCGCCGACGCCCGACTGTGTATCGCGCATGCAGACCGACACGCAGGAGCCCAGCACCGTCGCGACGATCTCATCCTTGGCGGATGTGATCTCGTGCTCGCCGGGCGCCACGGTGATGATCGTCGCGCCGAAACGCGGGTCGAAATAACGGCGGGAGGACCGTGTCACGCTCATGGAGTCCTCTCGTAGATCGTGCGGCCGATGAGCCGCAGATTGGCATGCGGCTGCGGCAGCGATTCCGAATGGCCGAGATAGAGAAAGCCGCCCGGCGCCAGCAGCGAGACGAAGCGATCCAGGATAGAGGCCTTGGTCTGCGTATCGAAATAGATGAAGACGTTGCGGCAGAAAATCACGTCGAACGGGCCGCCCATCGGCCATTTCTCGATCAGGTTCAGCCGCTTGAACGAGATCATCCGGCGCATCTCCTCGGCCATCCGAACCTCGCCGCGCCCCTGATTGCCGTCCAGCTTCATCAGCGGCTTCACGTCGCTCGGCAGGCGTTCGATCAGCTCGGCCGGGTAAATCCCGGCCTCGGCGCGCGCCAGGATGTCCGTGTCGATATCGGTCGCGAGGATTTTGAAGTCGAGATCGTTCCGGTGTCCGAGCGGCTCGCGGCAGGAGGCAGCGATGGAATAAGGCTCCTCGCCGGACGAGCAGGCGGAGGACCAGATCCGGATGCGCCCGCGCCGGCCGCTGCGCTCCTGCACCAGCCGGGGCATCACATCCTTGCGCAGATGGTCGAAGTGGTGGCGCTCGCGGAAAAACGCCGTGTGGTTGGTGGTTACCGCATTGATGAGCTCGGGCAGTTCGCTGGCCGCCTGCGGCGTCTTCAGGAAGGCGCAGTACTCGGCAACGGAATCCATGCCGAGCGCCTTGACCCGGCGCGCCAGCCGCCCGCGCGTCATCGCCTCCTTGTGCTCGCGGATGACGATGCCCGCCTGTTCATAGACCAGCGTCGCGATGAACTTCATGTCGTCGCGCGTCAGCGTGATGTCGGCGCCCGCTGGTGCGAAGGCGGAGGTGGAATGAGAGACGAGGCTCGATCGTGACATAATCTCAAATCCCTGCGCGCAGCGAGGCCTGGCGGCCTCCGGCTGCGATGCGGCGTGGCGGCGCGGTGAAGCCGGAACCGGCCATGGCACCGGCCGAAGAGGGAGATGAGCGCTCGTAAACCGGACGCGCCGGCGCTGCCGCCGTGGTGAAGCCGGCGACGGCCTGCTGAAGCCGCGCGATCTGCTCGCTCAGCGCGGCGGCGGCATCTGCACCTTGTCCGGCAACGCCGGCGCTTTCACGCAGCTCGCCATCGATCTGGACGACCTTACGGCCCATGGCCTCGACGCCGCGGCCCTGCTCCGCCGTCTCGGCGGAAATCTCGGCGACGGTCGAGGACACCTTGCTCACGGCCGCGACGATGCGGCCTAGCGCATCCCCAGTGTCGCGCACCAGCCGGACGCCCTCGCCGACCTGTCCGTTCGAGGTCGCGATCAGCCCTTTGATGTCCTTGGCGGCCTGAGCGGAACGCTGAGCGAGCGCCCGTACCTCCGAGGCCACCACAGCGAAACCCTTGCCGGCATCGCCTGCCCGCGCGGCCTCGACGGCTGCGTTCAAGGCCAGGAGATTGGTCTGGAAAGCGATCTCGTCGATTACGCCAACGATGTCGGAGATGCGCGCCGAGGAGGTCTCGATCCGCTCGATCGCGCCGACGGCCTGCAGGACGACGCCCTGGCCCTGTTCGGCTGCTCCCATCGTCTCGCCGGAAAGGCGAGCGGCATCGCGGGAGCGGGCCGCGCTGCTGCGTACCAGTGTCGCGACCTCGGCCGCCGAGGCAGAGGCCTCACCCAGCGCAGTCGCGCCCTGCCCGGTTCGGCCTGCAAGATCCTCGACGGTTCCGGCGACCCGGTCGGCGGCCCAGGCGGCTTCGTCCGCTGTCGCCTGCACGGTCTGGAGCGCAACCGCGATCCGGTCCAGCCCCTGGTTGAGATCGCTGCGCAGCGTGGCCATCCGTCCGCGATACTGTCCGGTCATACGGCTGGTCAGGTCGCCGCGATTGAGGCCTTCGGCTGTGGCCGCGACGTCTTCGAAGACGTTCTCGACCGAAGCCAGCATAGCGTTCAGCGTCAGGGCCGCGTCGCCAAGGCTTGCCGGGCCCCCCTCGGGCAGGCGCTTCGAGAAATCACCCTCGGCGGCGGCCTCCGCCATGTCGCGCAGCGCCAGCGACAAAGCGCGGTCGCCGCTGAGTTCCTGCCATTCGACCGCTGTGGCCTGGCCCTCGTCCAGCGTGGTGAGGATAAGCCGCACCGTGCGGCGCCCCAGCGCAAGCTCGATCGCCTCGCCGGTACGCGTGCGATGCTCGGCGCCGATGCGTTCCATCACGCGGCCGAGCATGTCCTTGGCGGAACATCCGGGAAAAGCGGCGCGGAAATCGTCCTGCGCCTCGCCGAAGAAACGCAGCAAAGCCTTGCTCGCATAGACAACCTGGCCTTTGGCATCGCAGATCATCGTCGCGCTGCGCCCGTGATCGAGCGCGGCGCGAATACGCGCAGCTTCCGTTGCCTTGTCCTGAAGGGCCGCAAGCGCACGACCGAGTTCGCCGGCCTCGCCGCCTTCGGACCACACGGGGGTGGCGCCCGGCTGCCCGTCGGCCAACCGCGAAACGGCCTCTCGCAGCGGCTTCCAGCGCCGGGTGGCCGCCCAAGCGGTGAAACAGCCGGCGCCCGCGACCGCAACGGCTGCGACAAGGCCGCCGACCGGGAAGCCGACATTGTTCCCCGCGTAAACGCAGCCGGCGGCAAGCAAGGCCGAGCCGGCTGCCGTCAGCGGTTGGCTTACCGAAAGCGGTGAGAGAGGGCCGAGCGCATTGCCCATGAAGTCCTGTCGATTCTTGGTCTTGCCCGCTCTCTCACACAACGCCGGGCTTTTTGAAGAAGGGCGGTCAGGCCGCGCGGCTGGTCTTGACCTGCACGTCGCCGCCGTCACGGATGACGGCCGCCAGGTCGAGCAGCGCGACGATGTCGCTGTCCATCAGGACCAGGCCTTCGATCAGCCCATGCTCGTCGCGCTCCAGATCCGGCGCGGGTCGCACAGCCGAGACCGGCACATCGACGATGTCGGACACCGAGTCGACCAACAGGCCCGCCGTCCTGTCGTCGACATCGACGACGACGATCACATGGGTCGCAGACGCATCGGTGACGCCGAGCCCGATCGCAGTGCGCAGATCGTAGACCGCCAGGATCACGCCGCGCAGGTTCAGCACGCCGCGCACATGCGGGGCCGCATGCGGCAGCGGCGTCGTCGCCTGCCAGCCCTTGATTTCGCGGACCATGCCGACATCGATGCCGAAGGTCCGGTCGCCGACCTTGAAGGTGACGATCCGTCGTGCCGCAGCCTCGGGCTGCGCCGCAGAAAAGTGCTTGTCGCCGAGTTGGAGCGTCATGATTATCCAGCCATCTTGAGGTCAGATTGGGGAGCGCGCTCGCCGGTGGCGGCGAGCCGCAGCATGGAGTCGACGTCGAGGATCAGGGCGACGAGGCCGTCGCCGAGGATCGTCGCGGCCGAGGCGCCGTTGACCGCGCCGTAATTCGCTTCGAGGCTCTTCACGACGACCTGCTGCTGGCCGACGATCTCGTCGACAGCGATGCCGACATTGTTGCCGCGCTCGGTCTCGGCGATGATCACGATGTTCTCGTGGGGGGTGCCCATCGAGCCCATCACGTCGCCGAGGCGATAGAGCGGCGTGACCTCGCCGCGCCAGCGCAGCACCTCCTGGCCGAAGGGCAGACGCTCGATCGGCGTCGAGGCGAGATGCTGCGTCTCGATCACGGACGCGATCGGAATGACGTAGCGGTCGTCGCCGCAGCGGATGACCATGCCTTCCAGCACCGCAAGCGTTAGCGGCAGGGCGAGCGTGAACTTGCAGCCTCGTCCCGGCTCGGAATCGACCGAGATGCGCCCGCCAAGCGATTCGACGTTGCGGCGCACCACGTCCATGCCGACGCCGCGGCCCGACACGTCGCTGATGACCTCTGCGGTCGAGAGGCCGGCGGCGAAGATGAGCTGGTCGATCTCCTCCGGCAGCAGCCGCTCGTCGGCGCCGACGAGGCCGCGCGAACGCGCCTTGACGAGGAGCCGTTCGCGGTTGATGCCGCGACCGTCGTCGGTGACGGAGATGACGATGCGGCCGGCGCGATGCTCGGCGACGAGCTTGATCACGCCCTCGCGCGGCTTGCCGGCCTCGACGCGCTCATCCGGTGTCTCCAGCCCGTGATCCATCGAATTGCGGATCATATGGGTCAGCGGGTCGGCCAACTCCTCGATGATGGTCTTGTCGACCTCGGTGTTCTCGCCTTCGAGGACCAGGCGCACTTCCTTGCCGAGCGTCTGGGCGAGTTCGCGCACCAGACGCGGCATGCGCTGGAAAACGGCCTTCACCGGCTGCGCGCGCACGGCCATGACATGGTCCTGCAGTTCGCGGGTCTGTCGCGACAGCGTCAGGATGCCTTCGGCCGTCTTGGCGTAGACGTCATAGGGCAGCGAGCGCACACATTCGACCAGCATCGACTGGGTGATGACGATCTCGCCCACCAGATTCATCAGCTTGTCGATGCGGTCGAGATCGACGCGCACGCTGACGGCCTGGCGCTGGCGCGCTGCGGCCTGATCGTTGGCGGGCGCACGGGTCGCCGCTGCCCGCGCGGCGGCAGGCTCGGCCAGGGTCGTCAGGGGCGCCGGCGCAACGGCGGCGACAGGTGCCGGCTGGATGTCGGGCTGCGAGATGGCCTCGCTCGCCGGGCCGAGCTTGGCCAGGATCGCCGAGAGGTCCGCAGCGACGGTGCTCGAGACTTCGGATGCGGCCGCAAGCGGCGCAGCAGCGACAGCCGGGGCAGATACCGTCGCTTCGGCCGGAGCGGAGGCCTCGATGGTGAACTCCTCCGCCGAAAGCGTGAAGTCGAATAACCCGTGCAATTCTTCGGTCGAGAGCTCGGTGCGCAGCGCGACGTCGAAGCCCATCCAGCAATCGGTGACGTCGAGCGTTTCGAGCGGCGGCACACGGCTGAAGTCGCAGGAGACGGAAACGACGTCCTTTGCCGGCAGCGAGGCCAGCACGACACGCGGCTCGATGACCCGGCGGAACAGATCGGAATCCGGTACGATCTTCAAGACGAGATCGCGTCCCGGCGTGGCCGGCGCGGCAGGCACCTCGTCATCCCAGCCATCGTCGGCCTTGGCCACTGGCGCAGCCGTCTTGGCATCGACCATCGCGAGCAGGTTGCCGAGCGCGGCGATACCGAGCGGCGCATCGTCGGCTTTGGCGACTGGGGCGGCAACGACGGGCGCGGCGGCCGGGGCCGCCGGCGGCGCTGCCAACGTCTTGGCGGGATCCTGTCCAACCTGTTCCAGAGCCGCGAGAAGGTCGGGGCGCTCGGTCCCAGGCTCGTCATTGCGTGCGGCCGAGACCAGGTCGGCGACCGCATCCGAGCAGCGCAGGAAGAGCGCGAACGGCGCGTCCTCGATCGCGACGCGGCCGGACCGGAGATGGTCGAGCGACGCTTCGAACACATGCGCGAAGCCGACCAGCTCGGTGCAGCCGAAGGCGCCTGCGCCGCCCTTGATCGAATGGATGGCGCGGAAGGCCGCGTTGACGTCCTCCGGGTCGGTCGAGCCCTCGTCGAGCGCCTGGAGCTTGAGTTCCAGCGCTCCGAGAAGCTCTTCGCATTCCTGGAAGAAGGTCTGCTTGAGTTCTGCCAACGGATCCATAGGCCAGCCTCAGTTCTGATAGCGGGCGACGAGGCCGAGCAGGGTATTGGGCTCGAACGGCTTCACCATCCAGGCGCTGGCGCCGGCGCGGCGGCCCTCCGCCTTGATCTCGGCGCCGTTCTCGGTGGTCAGAACGATGATCGGCGTGTTCTGCCCGGCAGGCCGGGCGCGGCAGGCGCGGGTGAACTGGATCCCGTCCATGATCGGCATGTTGAGATCGGTGATGACGACGTCGGGCTTGAATTGGTCGAACTTGTTCAGGCCGTCCTCGCCGTTCTCCGCCTCGGCCACTTCATGGCCGGCATTGCGAAGGGTCAGGCTCAGCAGACTGAGCAGGGTCTTGGTGTCATCGATGGCCAGGATCTTCATGCCTGTCACTCCAGAACGAGAGGGCTTCGCGCGGCATCGAAGCCGATCGCCCGCAGGGATTCGCGGCATTCTTTCGAAGCCGCCTTGAGCGTGACCGAGAGCCCCCGCGCGGTGGCGCTGGTGGCTGCGGAATGAAGAAGCTGCACCCACAGGCTGGGCAGCGGGCCGGCGGTGGCGCACTCGACGGCGACGCTCTCCTTCTGCTCCAGCGCGACGAGCAGCTGGTTGCGGAAGGCGGCCGCCTCGGAGCGTCCGAGGAAAGGCGGTAGCGAAACGGTGATGACCATGGAGCGCGACCCGAACTGATGCCCGTCAGCATCGCGGTAGACTGGTAAAAATTTCGCTAAACCGGCACGGCCGCGTCAATAATTCCGACGATTGCAAGGCAGCCGCAACGTAGCGTCAGAACATGCTGTTGCTGATGGCGCGCGGCACCAGCGTCACCCGGCCCTCATTCTCGCGGTATTTGCGCGGAACGTTGATGATGCCCGAAAGATGCAGCCAAAGGTTATTCGGCGAAATCGGCTTGGTGATGATCTCATGGGCGCCGAGCTTGGCTGCCTGAACGACCGAACGCTTGTCGGGACGCTCCATCATCACCAGCACCGGCGCCTTCGCGAAAGGCGAGGTCTTCTGCGAGCGGATCGCGGTCAGGCATTTCGGCCCGCTCGCATCCGGCATGTCCCAATCGAGGATCACGATATTGGGCTGTTTCTGGATGAAGACCGTCGCCGCCGAGGCGATGTCGGCCGCCTCGAAGATGCGGTGGAGCTGGGCCTGGTACAAAATCGTGCGCACGATCCGCCGATAATGCGGACTGGGGTCGATAAGCAGAACCGAGAGGTTCGGAAAGGAAGGCGCGATATGCATGATGCCGGCCTGAAACTCGCTAAACTCAACTCACTCGACGACGCCGACGGGCGCTAGACCTTCAGGCCGATGCGGAACCCGCCCCAATGGCGGCCCCGCACCATGATCGGCGCAGAAAGGTCTTCCATCACCAGGAACTGCCCACCGCCCATGTCGCGTCGGTAACTCTGCAACAGGAACGGCTTGCGATTGCGCGCGGCGGTCAAACCCGTGCGATCGTTGAAGATCCGCCGGTTGCGGCAGTTGGCGTTGTTCCACACCGGATCGCTGCCCTGGGGCTGCGAGTACTTCCGGTTATGCGTCGGCAGGAAGCCGTTGCGGTCGACGGCGGCGCAGAAGACGATGCGGGGATTGGACTCCAGCAGCTTCTCCTGAAGCGCGGGGAGCAGCCTGTCCGTCACCGCCACGAAACGCGTCATGTGCTGCGCCGGATTGGAGCCCGGCACGTCGCGATAGGTTTCGTCGAAGAGCTCGACCATGCCGATCTCGCCGCGCTGCAACGCCTGCTCGAACTGTGCCGAGATCGCCTCGGCCGTTTCCATGACAGTGGCGATCAGCTCCGACTGGGCCGTGCGGACGCCGGATGCGGCGATCGAGCCAAGGATGCCTTCGCTGATCGCAACAAGCGCGTCGGTGCGTCGCGCCGCCTGTTCGAGACTTTCGGTCGAGTGATCGACGCCGGCCACGAGCCCGGAAAGGTCCTGCCCGGCCTTGGCGCAGGCGGCGGCGTTCTCCCGCGTCGGCTGCGAGATCGCCTCGATCCCGCCGATCAGCTGCACGACCGAGCGGCCGAAGCTGTCGAACTGATCGAGTTGCTGCGCAATGGTACGGCTGCCCTCGATCGCGCGCTGGGCCGTCTGCATGTTGCTTTCGCTGCGCCGCGAGAGCCCGTCGACCGCGCGCACCAGTTGGTCGAGCTGGCCGGCGCTCGCCGTGGTGGCTTCGCGGGTCTGCTCGGCGAGCGCCTTGACGGCGGCCGCGATGACGGCGAAGCCCCGCCCCGCCTGGCCGCTGCGAGCGGCCTCGACGCCGGCATTGATCGCCAGCAGCTGGATCTCGCGAGTGATGGACTGGATCGCGTCGCTCGAAGCGCGGGCCTTGTGCGCGTCCGAGACCGCCTGGACCAGCGCCTGCGACATCGATTGCGCCTCTTCGGCAAGCGTGCCGATATCGGATTGCGCGGCGGTCAGCCCGAGTTTGACCGACCCGGTGACCCGCTCCAGCCCGCTGCGGACGGACGAGGCCGCAGCCTGCGCGCCCTCGGCCGCCTGCTGAATGGCCCGGTTCGCGTTCGACACCTGCGAGACCGCGCCGACGACACGCCGCAATCCGTTGGTCTGGCCCTCGAGCTCGCGCGTCACATCGCCGATGCGGCCGGCGATATCGGTGATCTCGGCGCCGAGCTTGCCAAAGCGCTCGGCGATCTCGCGCACGGCCCGTTCCGCACCCGCTGAAGCGGGCTTGTCCACATTTGCCGCGATGGCGCCGTGCGAAAGCCGGTCAACGTCGAAAGCCAGTGCATGCATCGTCCAGCAGTCCCCGGCGAAATTCCTGCTGAAACGTAGTCAAACGCGGTAAACCGCCGGTTAAGACTGTTTTCCGCCACCGCGGAGCGCCTCGACGGCGTCGCACTCGCGATCAGTTGACGACGAACCGGTCCCGCCAGCGGAACTGCTTCTGTTCTGTTACGTAAGATGCGCAGGGCCTCGGCTTGAAAATGCTCCAGCCCGCCGATCGCGCCCCGTCCATCTCCAGGAGAGCCCGCCATGAACACCGTCACCGGCCTGTCGCGCCGCCACCTCCTCGCCTTTGGGGCGGGTGCAGCAGCGCTTGCAGCCGCTCCCCGCGTCTGGGCCCAGGCCGCCGCTCCGGCGGCGCCGACCGGCCCGTTCTCGCTGCCCAAGCGCGCCTATGAAGCCAATGCGCTGGAGCCGCACATCGACGCCACGACGATGGACATCCATTACAACCGCCATCACGCGGCCTATGTCGCGGCGCTCAACAATGCCGCCAAGGACAATGGCATGATTGCCAAGGCCTCATCGGTCGGCGAGTTGCTGGCTGACCTGAACCAGCTGCCGGAGAGCATCCGCACGCTGGTCCGCAACAATGGCGGCGGCCACGCCAACCACACGATGTTCTGGGAGATCATGGCTCCGAATGCCGGAGGCGCGCCCACGGGCGAGGTCGCGACGGCGATGACCCGCGATCTCGGCGGCTTCGACAAGTTCAAGACGGATTTCGAGGCTGCGGGCCTGCGCGTCTTCGGCTCGGGCTGGGTCTTCGTCACGGTCGACAAGGCCGGCAAGCTCGCCTTGCTGCCGCGCCCGAACCAGGACAGCCCGATCATGGACAAGCACATGGTGCTGTTCGGCAACGACGTCTGGGAGCACGCCTACTACCTGAAATACCAGAACCGTCGCGCCGATTATCTCAAGGCCTGGTGGAACGTGCTGGACTGGAAGAAGATCGAGCAGCGTTACGCCGCCGCCAAGGCCGGCAAGCTGGCGATCTGAGCGATTGGGCCGACTGCGTCATTCTCGGGCGAAGCGTCGCTTCGACCCGAGAACCTCATGCAGGAAGAGGCTCTATTGTCGAGAGATGCTCGGGTCGAGCCCGAGCATGACGCCCCTCGATCAATGCCCGACTCTTGCCCCGCTGCCCTTGCTGAGCGGCGGCAGGAACCAGGCAAGCAGCCCGATCAGCGGAATGAACGAGCACATCCGGTAGACCGTCTCGATGCCGAACCAGTCGGCGAATTCGCCGAGCAGCGCCGCGGCGAGGCCGCCCAGTCCGAAGGACAGCCCGTAGAAAAAGCCGCCGACCAGCCCGACGCGTCCCGGCAGCAGCTCGAGCGCGTAGATCAGGATCGCCGCGAAGGCGCTGGACATGATGACGTTGATGATCACCGTCAGCACACCGGTCCAGAACAGATCGGCATAGGGCAGGATCAGCGTGAAAGGCAGCGCGCCCAGAATCGAGAACCAGATGATCTTGTTGCGGCCGATCCGGTCTCCGAGCATGCCGCCGCCCAGCGCACCGGCCGCCGACGAGGCTAGGAACAGGAACAGCATCTCTTGCGAATGCTGGATCGAGACCCCGAACTTGCCCATCAGGTAGAAGGTGTAGAACGAGCTGAAGCTGGCCGTGTAGGCATTCTTCGAGAACAGCAGGATGATCAGGATCGTGACGGCAAAGGCAACCGAGCCTTTGGCCGGCCCCGCGACCGCAGCCTTTGCGGCGCCTGCCGGCTTTGGCGGCCGCGCCCGGTCGAGCCGCGCATAGCTGGCGGCCGTCCACACCATCAGCATCATCGCGATCAGCGCCGCCGCCGAGAACCACGCGAGGCTCCCCTGCCCGCGCGGCACGATGATGAAGGCCGCAAGCAGCGGCCCCAGCGCGCCGCCGGTCTGACCACCAACCTGGAAGATGCCCTGCGCCAGCCCGTGCTGGCCGCCGGACGCGTTACGCGCCATGCGCGTCGCTTCGGGATGGAAGATCGAGGAGCCGATGCCCACGCAGGCGGCCGAGAGCAGCAGCAGCCCGTAGCTGCCGGCATTGGCGAGCCCGATCAGCCCGAGCAGGCTGAAACCCATCCCCACCACCATCGAATACGGCATCGGATGTTTGTCGGTATAGAGCCCGACAGCCGGCTGCAGCAGCGAAGCCGAAACCTGGAAGGTCAGCGTGATCAATCCGATCTGGCCGAAATCCAGCCGATAGGAATCCTTGATGATCGGGTAGATCGCCGGGATCAGCGACTGGATCATGTCGTTGAGCAGATGCGTCAGGCTGAGCGTGATCAGCACCGGCATCATGGCCCGCTGGGCAGTCGAGGCAGCAGTCGGCGTACTGACGGCCATGGTGAAGGCTCCGTGGCGGAGCCGGCGGAAACGATTCTCCTCCTGGCTCCGGGCGCGGTCTAGACGATCGGACCGGGCGCAACAATCGAGCCCGGTGACATTGCAGCCATGCGTGCGGCTCGCCGGCTCAATGGCCGTCAGCCCGGCAGGTTCAGTCTTCCGCCGGTCAGCGGCGCGGGCACACCCGTCGTCCCCGGCAGGCTGAGCGGCAAGTGCTTGACGCTGCGGATCGCGAGATAGGCGAAGGTCTGCGCCTCGATGACGTCGCCGTCCCAGCCGGCCGCTTCGACCGGTTCGACCGGCACGCCGAGGCGCGCCTCGAACCGCTGCATGAAATGCCGGTTGAGCCGACCGCCGCCCGTCACGAGCCAACGCCGCGGCGGCTTCGGCACATGCCTGAGCGCATCGACCACGCTCTCGATGGTGAAGGCCGCCAGCGTAGCGGCGCCATCGGCGTCCGATAGCGTCTCGACCACCTGCGCCCGACGATGAAAATCGTTGCGATCCAGGGATTTCGGCGCAGGGCGCTGGAAATAGGGATTGGTCATGAAATCCGCGACGAGATCTTCGCGCACGGTCCCGCTCGCGGCGAGCATTCCGTCGGCGTCGTAAGCCTCGCCACGCCGCTTCAGCACGAAATCATCCAGGATCGCGCTCGCCGGCCCGGTATCGAAGGCGATGACGTCCTCGCCGTCGATATAGGTCACGTTCCCGACCCCGCCGAGATTGAGCACCATCACCGGCTGTTCCATGCCTTGCGCGAGCGCGCGGTGATAGAGCGGCGCCAGCGGCGCGCCCTCCCCTCCCGCCGCGACATCGGCATAACGGAACCGGTCGACCGTCGGGATGCCGAGCGCGGCAGCGACCGCCGGTCCGTCGATGAGCTGGCGGGTGAAGCGCAGATCCGGACGGTGATAGACGGTCTGGCCGTGAAGGCCGACGAGATCGATCCTGGCTGGATCGAGCTTCTGCTCCGCGATGAAGCGGCGCACAGCCTCCAGATGAGCCGCGGTCACGGCGGCCTCAAGCTCCTCCAGCGGCTCGCTCATCGCCCGCTCGGGCGCTGAGATCAGGGCCTGCAAGGCGCTCCGGGTCTCGGCCGGATAGGGATAGCCGGCGCCAGCGCCGAAGCTCAACCGGTCACGCCCATCGCTTTCCACGATGGAGACGTCGATCGCATCCATCGAAGTCCCGCTGATCACGCCGATGGCGGTCAGCACCGGCTTGTCGAGATGGCGCATCCTAAAGCGACTCCTGCATCCCACGCCGAATTCCGTCCGGCTTTGGGAGACTGGATTAGGCCGTCTCCGGAGCAATGCGCAAGCGAAGCGCTTGCCTCTCGGCGGCGCCGGCAAATTGTGGCCGGTCGGCTCGGATGTGGCGGAACAATGGCGCCACCATCCGTGTTGCCTAGGCATCAGGTTGATGCAGGGAGGCGACGATGGGTTTGCTTGAGATCAGCATGGTTTTGGCCTGCGCTTCGGCCATCGGTTTCTACATCGCGGCCGATACCGAATAGGGCGTCCGGGCCGCCACCGACACCTTCATGCTTGCCAGATCGGGCGTGCGCTGCCACGGACGCAGTCCGCGCGTGGCAGGAACAATTTTATCCTTCGGGTGCTTATTGAACCGAGGACACAAAAGCCGGGCCGATGTCTGCAAAAATTTTGATCGTCGAGGATGAGATCCTGATTGCCATGGAGACCCAGGCGATCGTCGAAGATCTTGGCCATATCGCCGTCGGGATCGCGGCCACATCCGCCGAGGCGCGGGATCTGGCAACGGCCGAGCTTCCCGATATCGCTCTTGTCGACGTCAATCTCGCAGACGGTCCGACCGGTCCCGATATCGGCGCGGAGCTGGCCGAGAGGGGCGTGGCCGTCGTTTTCATCACGGCAAACCCGAGAATGCTGGAGCGCCGGATCGAACGCGCCATCGGCGTCGTCGACAAGCCACTTGCAGACAGCGATCTTGCCGAATTGCTAGCTTATGTCACCAGCCTGGCTCAAGGCACGCCGGGGAATCCGCCTGCTCGCCTCACGCGGTTCTGAAGCGACAGCGGCAGTCGGCCAGATCGGAGCTACAGCCGAATCCGCTTATCGACAAGAAGAAGTCCGCGTCACTCTCCCGGACTATCCGCCCGCCATAGGCGCGCAGCTTGTACCGTCACGTCTACGACGAGACCTTCCGGCTTCCAGTCGCGCGTGAGTGTGCCTCCAAGCTGGCGCTGAACGCTCATCTCGGCGAGCTTGGTCCCGAAACCTTGATGTTGCGGCTCAGCCACGATGGCGGGGCCGAGCGTCTCGGTCCATCGCATCTTGACCAACCCTCCCTCGCCAGAGATCGCAATATCGACACGCCCTGAATCGGCTGACAAGGAGCCGTATTTGATCGCGTTGGTGACCAGCTCGTGGAACAGCAGGGCAATCGGGGTCGCACCGCGATCGTCGACGACGACATCGTCACCCGAGACCACCAATCGGCCATCCGACGCGGCCGGATAAGGCGAGAACAGGGAATCGAGCAGCCCCTTGACTGTCGTCGAGCCGACGACAGGGCGGGAGACCTCGCTGTGAGGCCGCACGAACTCATGCGCTCGACCCAGCGATGCGACGCGCTCGCGGAACTGTGCCGCGAAGGTCTTCGACTCCGGGAATTCCCGTGCCGACAGCGAAATCAAGCTCCCGACGACCGAGAAGATGTTCTTGATTCGGTGGCTCAGTTCGTGGCTGAGGAGTTCGTTCGCCTCCGCCGCCAGTTTTGCCTCATGGATATCCGTGCAAGTGCCGATCCAGCGCGTAATGCGCCCGTTCGGATCGCGCACCGGCTGGGCGCGCCCGATGGTCCAGCGATAATCGCCCGAATTGTGCCGGAGCCGGTATTCGACCTCGTAGGGTTCGCCTGTCTGCAAGGATCGGTTCCAGCGACGCCACGCCTCCGGCTGATCGGCCTTGTGGAACATGCCGGCCCAGCCCTCGCCGTCCGTTGAGCCGCGAGGCACGCCGGTGAACTCGTACCAGCGCTCGTTGTAGTAATCGTGGAAACCGTCGGGCCTGGTCGACCAGACCATCTGCGGCATCGCATCGGTCAGGATCTTGAACGTCGCCTCGGTGACCGGCAGCCCAGCCTCATACAAACCATCAACCGCCAACGCCCACCCCCTTCGCCACCGTCTCGCGGCTCGTAAAAACGCGAACCGCTGAAAATAGTTGCATGGTAGGCCGGGCCGGACGAATCCGCGGACTCATACCATATTGATATCGGGGCCGTCTCGCCGACGGACTTATTCCTGCCGGGCGACGGTGGGACTGGTCGCCGCCTTGACAAGCGGGCAGTTCGCCTATGCGACGGGAGCGGTAATCAACGTCGATCGCGGCTTGCTGATTCCGCGATTGTAGCGATGCTCGGCGCCGCGGCGAAGAAGCCGGCGCTCGGCCGGCCTGGAGGAACGGATGGAGAAGGCACATGGAAGCGGTTCGGCTTTCTCCGCCCGTGACGGGCGGCCTGCATGAGCTATGAATTCGATTTCGCCGACGTCTTCGCGGCCTGGCCCGAGTTGTTGCAGGGACTGCTCAATTCGCTGGTGATTTCGGCGCTGGCGATGGCCATCGGCATGGTGGTCTCGGTCGCCGGCGCGTTGGCCAAGACATCCGGGCCTAAATGGCTGGTCTGGATCATCGACGAGTACATCGAGCTGATCCGCAACACGCCGTTCCTGATCCAGATCTTCATGATCTATTTCGGCCTGCCGTCGCTTGGCCTGAAGTTTTCCTCCAATGGCGCGGCGCTGCTGGCGCTCGTCGTCAATGTCGGCGCCTATGGCATCGAGATCATTCGCGCCGGCATCGAGAGCATCCAGAAGGGGCAGATCGAAGCGGGCAAGTCGCTCGGCATGCGCCCGCTCCAGATCTTTCGCTACATCATCCTCAAGCCCGCGATCCAGGCGATCTATCCCTCGCTGACCAGCCAGTTCATCCTGCTGATGCTGAACACCAGCGTCTGCTCGGCGATCGCGGCGAGCGAACTGACGGCGGTGGCCGGCGACATCCAGTCGCGCACCTTCCGCAGCTTCGAGGTCTATCTCGTCGTGACGTGCATGTATCTCGGCCTGTCGATCCTTTTCTGGACGGTCTTCGCCGGCATCGAGCGCACCTTCCTGCGCAAGCCAACCCGCTGAGGACGAGACATGCGCGCACTCACATCGGGCGATCTCATCTACATCGTTCTGGCGGTCCGCTGGACCTTGCTGCTCTCGCTCGCGGCCTTTGTCGGCGGAGCGATCGGCGGCGTCCTCGTGGCGATCGCCCGCACCAGCGAATACAAGTGGCTGCGCTTCCTGGCGATCGGCTACATCAAAATCTTCCAGGGCACGCCACTGCTGATGCAGCTCTTCCTGGCGTTCTTCGTGCCAGGTCTGTTCGGCTGGTCGGTGGACCCCTGGGCCGCGGCGGCGCTAGGGCTGTCGCTTCATGCCAGCGCCTTCCTCGGCGAGATCTGGCGCGGTGCCATCGAGGTGGTGCCACGCGGGCAGTGGGAGGCGGCGACCTCGCTCGGCCTGCGCTATTGGCCGAAGATGGTGCTGGTCATCGCGCCGCAGGCGGTCAAGATTGCGATCCCGCCGACCATCGGCTTCCTCGTCCAGCTCATCAAGGGCACCTCTCTGGCCTCCATCATTGGTTTCGTGGAGCTGGCCCGGGCCGGGCAGATCATCAACAACGCCGCCTTCCGGCCCTTCACGATCTTCGCGCTGGTCGCGCTGGTCTACTACGTCGTCTGCAGGCCGCTTTCGGCCTACAGCAAGAGAATGGAGCAAAAGCTCCTGATCGCCGCGCGCTGAGCGCGGTCACGCAACGTCGTCTGTTCAAGAGGAGAACGTCCATGTCCCTGTTCAAGTCCATCTGCCGGCGCGGCTTCGGCGCGCTGGTCTTCGCCGGCCTCGCCGCCGCTTCGCTCGGTACCATCGCCCCGGCCAAGGCCGCCACGCCCGACGAGATCAAGAAGAACGGCGTGCTGAAGGTTGGCCTGCTGACCGACTATCCGCCCTTCGGCGGCACCGATTCCAACCAGCAGCCCGCCGGGTACGACGCCGATGTGGCGGCGCTTTTCGCCAAGTCGCTCGGCGTCAAGCTCGAGCTCGTGCCAGTCACGGGCCCCAACCGCATCCCCTATCTGCTGACCAACAAGGTCGACCTGCTGATCGCCACCTTCGGCATCACCCCGGAGCGCCAGAAGCAGGTGCTGTTCTCCAACCCCTACAGCGCCATGACGATCTACGTGCTCGCGCCCAAGAACATGGCGATCAAGACGCCCGACGACCTGAAGACCGTGACGATCAGCGTGGCGCGTGCCTCGACGCAGGACATCGCGATCAGCGCCGTCGCCCCGCAGGGCACACCGCTGAAGCGCTATGATGACGACGCCACCACCCTGCAGGCGTTGATCTCGGGCCAGGTCCAGGCCATCGGCGCGAGCAACATCGTGCTCGCCCAGATCAGCAAGGACTATCCGCAGCTCAACATCGAGCCGAAGATCACGCTGAAGGAGCAGGCCAACGGCATGGCTTTCCGCAAGGCTGACACGGTCCTCGCCGAATATGCAGATAAGTTCATTGGCGAGGTCGAGGCCAACGGCGAGCTCTCGAAGATCAACCAGAAGTGGTTCGGCACGCCGCTTACCAAGCTGCCGCCGATGCCGAAGTTCACCACCGACAAGTGGTGATCCCAAGCCCAGCCCGTTCCCCCCGCGCCTGAGGCAGGGCGGAGCGGCAGGCTTCGGGGATCGCATATGGTCCCGCTGAAACACGCGCATCCGGCCTTGGCCGGGTGCGGCTTCCACTCCCGTACACGATGGTTTTCAGATGGCTGGCAGCGCCCCTACCGAGCCCAGGACCGGCGATGCGATCATCCGGATGCGCCACGTCGACAAGTTCTACGGCGACTTCCATGTGCTGCGCGACATCGACCTCACCGTCTCGCGCGGCGAGCGCATCGTCATCTGCGGCCCCTCCGGCTCGGGCAAATCGACGCTGATCCGTTGCCTGAATCAGCTCGAGGAACACCAGAAGGGTGAAATCTTCATCGATGGCACCCTGGTCC
Source organism: Allobosea sp. P5_A5 (assembly GCF_056400625.1). Classification (NCBI taxonomy): domain Bacteria; kingdom Pseudomonadati; phylum Pseudomonadota; class Alphaproteobacteria; order Hyphomicrobiales; family Alloboseaceae; genus Allobosea; species Allobosea sp. P5_A5. Next base: position 340,364 of record NZ_JBFUKY010000002.1, on the reverse strand, counting down.
ATGCCAAGCTCAAGGGCATCGAGGACATCCGTCGCGAGATCGGCATGGTCTTCCAGAGCTTCAACCTGTTCCCGCACCTGACAGCGCTCGAGAACTGCATCCTCGCGCCCATGAAAGTGCGCGGCATCGCAAAGGCGGAGGCCGAGGCGACCGCCCACAAGATCCTGGAGCGCGTCCATATCCCGGAACAGGCCAACAAGTATCCGGTCCAGCTCTCCGGCGGGCAGCAGCAGCGCGTCGCCATCGCCCGCTCGCTCTGCATGAATCCCAAGATCATGCTCTTCGACGAGCCGACATCGGCGCTCGACCCCGAGATGGTCAGCGAGGTCCTCGACACCATGGTCGAGCTGGCCGAGAGCGGCATGACCATGATCTGCGTGACCCATGAGATGGGCTTCGCCCGCAAGGTCGCCGATCGCGTGATTTTCATGGACGCCGGCGAGATCGTCGAAATGGCGCCGCCGGATCAGTTCTTCTCCGCACCGACGAGCGAGCGGACCCGCAAGTTCCTCGGCCAGATCCTGCACCACGCTTAACGCGCTGCGGCTCCTAACAGTACTGCTGTTCGCGACCGGTAACTCGCCCTCAAACTCTGCCGCGCGCTCCCGAAGACGAAGGTAAGCCCGCCCTCAGTTCTTCATGTCCGTGTCCAAGGCGGTCAGCTCGTCCGAGAGGCCGTTGACCGACAGGGTAACCTTCACGGCCTGCTGTGTCTGCGCACGATAGGTGACCGACACGTCCGACGAGGCAGTGCGCAATGGCGTTATCGGGAAAACGAGAACTTCGACAAAGACTTGCGCAACCACGCCGCCGGCGGCGGACCGGTTCGCGGTTCTGATCGGGAATGGTGGGCCGGGCCGGACTCGAACCGGCACCGGCGCTGTTATGAGCAGCGAGCTCTAACCATTGAGCTACCGGCCCGCATTTCGCCTACAGCATCGCGGGCAAAAGAAAAACCCCGCGGCACCAGCCGCGGGGTCGGTTTGATGGTGCGGAGGTAACCGTCGTCAGGCAGCACGGGCGAGCCGGTCGGCCTCACCGTGGGAAGCGTGCCCTTCGCGGAACTGGAAGCGCGCGATGTGTTCGGTCAGGGCGCGGGTCTGCTCGTCGGTCAAGGCCAGCGCCGCATTGGTCTCCTCCACCAGCGCCGCGTTCTGATGCGCCATGGTGCCGATGCCGTCGATCTCAGTGTTGATCGCCGAGACGTCGCTGGCCTGGCTGCGAGCCGTCTGCGAAATGCCGTTCATCAGCCCAGTCAGCTCGTTCACCGAGCCGACGATCGCGCCGAACATGGCCGAGGTTTCCTCGACCAAACCGACGCCGACCTTGACGTCGCCATGGGCGGCTTCAACGAGCTTCTTGACGTCGTTGGAGGCGTCCGCCGAGCGCTTTGCGAGGCTTCGGACTTCGGTCGCGACCACCGCGAAGCCCTTGCCGGCATCGCCGGCGCGGGCCGCTTCCACTGCCGCGTTCAGTGCCAGCAGGTTGGTCTGGAAGGCGATTTCGTCGATCATCGCGATGACCTCGGAAATCTTGCTGGAGGACTGGCGGATGCGCTGCATGGCTTCGAGCGCCGAGGCCACGACCTTTTCGCCGCGCTGGGCCCGCTCTTCGGCGCTCTGCGCCATGCCGGTCGCCTGGGCGGCCTCGGTCGCGGTCTTCTTGACCGTTCCCGCGAAGGCGCCGAGCTGGTTGGTCGCCATCGAGACGGCGTTGCTCTCCTCGCTGGTACGCTCCGCGAGGTCGGTCACGCCGTCGAGGATCTCGCTCGTCGCGCTCCGCACGGCGGAGACGGTTTCTGACAGGCGGGCCAAGGTGCTCTCGAATTCTTCGGCCAGCGCATTCGTGCCGTCCTTCAATTCGGCGAAGGCACCCTGATAAATCCCCTCGATGCGGGTCGAGAGGTGGCCGGCGGAGAGTTCGGCCAGCACGTCGCAGGTTTCCGAAAGGCCGGTCTGAACCGTCTCCAGAAGCGCGTTGACCGAGCCGGCCAGCGCATTCAGCTCCTCGTCGGCGAACTGCGCCGCGACACGCTGGCTGAAGTCGCCGGCTGCGGCGGCTGCGACGACGACGCCGAACGCCTCGCCGAGTTCGCGCATCATCTCGCGACGCTGCTCTTGTGCCTTCTGCTCGTCCTCGACCTTCGCGGCCTCGGCGGCGCGCAGCGCCACGGCGTTATCGCGGAACAGCAGGACGCTCTTCGAGATGTCGGAGATCTCGTCATTGCCCTTCGTGTCGACGGCGGTTTCGAGCGCCCCATCAGCGATCGCACGGGTCGCGCCCCAGAGCCGGTTGAGCCGGCCGACGATCATCGGACGGACATAGAACAGCGCCAGCGCCAGCGCGATGAGGAGCGATCCCGCCCCGATCCCGCCGAGCCACATCTTGTTCTGCTCGATCATGGCGCTGCTGGAGGCGCTAGCGGCCGCGGCACCAGTGCGCGATGCGGTGACGAGTTCGTCGACGGCGCTGCGCACGGCAGCGGCAGCAGCCCGCGTCTGCTCAAGCCCCTTTTCCATCGCGGCACGGGTCTCGAGTTCCCGCTCGCGGATGACGACGACGCCGTTGCGATCGGCGCTCAGATTGATGATCCCCTGGATCGCCTTGGTCCGTTCGGCATTCTGGCGAAGGCCGTCGGCATCCGCCAACAGCGCCATCAGCCGTTTGATGTTGGCGGTGAGCTGCGTCTTGAGCTGCCCGAACCGCGCCGTGTTGTCGACCTGGGAAATCTCGCGCAGCAGGCCGACAAGCTCGCTGGCCTGGAGCTGCATGGACTGCAGCGCCGACACCAGCGCCAGGTCCTTGTCGATGATCTGGTTGATGGTCGCCTCGACCTGGTCGCTGGTGACCTGGCTGGAGCTGGAGATGCCCATCTTGAGATTGAACTGGGCATCGGCCGTCTCGAAATCGGCGATGCCGCTGAAGGCATCGCGCGCCTTCGTCAGGTTGGTGAGTGCGACGACCTGATCGGCCGCGTTGCGCAGCCGGTCGCCGGTGAGGTTGTCGATCTCGTTGATCTGCCGGGCCAAAACGTCGATTGCCTTTTGCGTCTTCGTCTGGTCGACCTTGCTCTGCTCGAAGATCTTGCGCATCAGGTCCATCTGCTGCCACTCGGCCTTGTCGAGGTCGCCGGTCAGCGCGGACCGTTGCTGGACGGAGGCGACTTCGCTGAAGCGCGCCGCCAGCGCCGTCGACTGCGTCGCGGCCTGGGACAGCTCGAGCGCAAGCTGCACCACCGGCATCTTCTGGTTGACGAGATCGTCCACCGTCGACTCGACCCGCTGATAGGACAGCCAGGCCACGCCCGTGGAAACGATGGTGAGCGCGGTCAGCGTGCCCAGCGCCGCATAAATCCGGGCCGCGATGCCGATCCGTGTCGGCTTGCGCTCACGCGCGGGCTTGGTTTTCGTCATGAAGTCGGCTCCGGAAAACGCAACGCGAGAAGAGCAATTCAGCGAGGGGCGATGGAACGCGCCGGGGGCGACTGGCAGCCCATCCGCGACAGGCTCACGCGAATCCGCAGCCTCCCGGCAGGCCAGCCGGGCGGTCGCGACCGCGTGCAGAGTCGAACGGACATGGAAGGTCTTCCCCCGGCCGGATTCACCCGGCTCGTCATGGGAAAAATGGCCTATCCGCGCTTAAGGAACGTTTAAAAACTGGATTCTTTTGAATCACCCTGCGGACTGTACCGGTGACGTTCCGTTAGGGTTTGGCGTCGGTCAGACAGCGAGCGGCGTATCGGTATCGCGCGGCACCGGGCGAGGCCGGCCGTCCTCGTCGATGGCGACGAAGGTGAAGGTCGCGTCGGTGACCTTCTCGTGCAGGGTGGTGCGGAAGCGCTTGGCCCAGGCCTCGATATGGATACGCATCGAGGTCCGGCCAATCGATTCGATCTCCGTATAGACGCTCAGCACGTCGCCGACCTTCACCGGGTGGATGAAGGTCATCGCCTCGACCGCAACCGTGACGACGCGTCCTTGCGCACAATCGACACCGGCGATGCCGCCTGCCTGGTCCATGCGCGACATCACCCAGCCGCCGAAGATGTCACCATTGGAATTGGTGTCGCTCGGCATGGCGATGGTGCGCACGGTGAGTTCACCGCGCGGGTGCTCGGCGGCGGCGGCTTCGGCAAGGCTCATCGTCGACCTCAATTGGCAATCGGACAGCGATGATGGTCGTGGCTTTGGCGCCGCGCAAGCGCCTTGGCGTCGGTCAAGCGCTGGCAGCGCCCTCGACTGGCACGGAACGCGGCCGCGTCCTCGACAGCAGCCAGCAGACGATGCTGAGATTGACGAGGTTCCAGGCGAGACCGTTGAGGAAAGCGACGCGGTAGGAGCCGAAATAATCGAAGATGACGCCGGAGAGATATCCGCCCGTCGCCATGCCGAGCACCGTGACCGACATCACCAGTCCGATCCGCATGCCGGCCTGCCGGGCTGGCATGTATTCCCGGATGACGATCGCATACATCGGCACGATGCCGCCCTGGAACAGGCCGAACAGCCCGCTGACGACGTAGAGCGACGATAGCCCGTCGAACCACAGGTAGAGAAACAGCGCCACGCCTTGCATCAGCGACCCCAGCGCCAGCGTCGCCGTGCCGCCGATGCGGTCTGCGATGAAGCCGGAGCCGATGCGGCTGACGATGCCGAGCCCCATCATCAGTGAGAGCATCTCGGCACCGCGCGCGACGCCGTAACCGAGATCGCCGCAATAGGCGACGATATGCACCTGCGGCATCGCCATCGCGACGCAGCAGGCGAAACCGGCCAGGCAGAGCAGAACCTGCAGCGCGTTGGCGCTTAGGCCCAGATCGTTGCGGGCGCCGGCACTGCTGATCTCGGCCGAGGCCAGCGCGGCCGAGGCCGGCTGGCGGCGGAAGAACGGCGCGAGCGGCAGCATCACCGCCAGTGCCACGATGGCGATGCCGAAATGGGTCGCGCGCCAGCCGTAATGAGCCAGCCCCCAGGTGATGACCTGCGGCCAGACCACACCGGCCAGATAGCTGCCCGACGCACCGCAGACGACGGCCAGCCCGCGATGCCGCCGGAACCAGTGCGACAGATCGGAGATCAAGGGCGAAAACCCGGCCGCGCTGCCGACGCCGATCAGCAGCCCATGCGCGATCGCGAACTGCCAGAGCGAATGCGACAGGCCGGCGGCGGAATACCCGGCAGCCAGCAGAAAAGCGCCGGCGATCACCGGGACCATGATGCCGTAGCGATCCGCGACACGGCCCATCACGATATTGCCGACGCCGAAGCCGATCATTGCGAAGGTATAGGGCAGCGAGGCGCCCGACCGCAGCGTCTCGAACTCGCCCTGCATGGCAGGCAGCACCACTACGACAGACCACGAGCCGACGCAGGCGACGGTGCCGATGACCAGCGCCAGCGCGAGCCGCATCCAGGCGTAGCGGGAATCAGGCGCGTAACGCGCCGTATCGTCGATGCGGGCCATGTTTCCTCGACAGCCGGCTGGCGGCCTTCGTGCCGAGGATTAACAGGTGGCGGCGGTCCCACAAATGCTGCTCACACAGGACTGGAATGCGTCACCGATGGCAGCATCACCGTGTGGAAAAACGTTATTGAGATGCCAGAACGAACAGGGGTCATCCCGGACGCAGCGCAGCGGACATGCGGGATCCATTCCGGAGCGCTTGCCGGGGGGAGGTTCCGGAATGGATCCCGGGTCTCCCTCCGGTCGCCCGGGATGACCGCGCGGTTCTCCCGGCAAAGAAAAGCCGCAGCCCGGAGGCTGCGGCTTCAAAGGCCAAACGGCCTAGCGGATTCAGGCGGCGCGGCGCTCGTGGCGGCCTTCGTTCACCTCTTCGATAATCTTGGCGACGAAGGCCGGCAGATCGTCGGGATTGCGCGACGTGACGACGCCCTTGTCGGTCACCACCTCGCTGTCTTCCCAGTGAGCGCCCGCATTGATCAGGTCCTGCTTGATGGTGTTGTAGGAGGTCATCTTACGACCCTTGGCGATGCCGGTGTCGATCAGCAGCCATGGCGCATGGCAGACGGCCGCGACGACCTTGCCCTGCTCGAAGAAGCTTTTGATCAGCGCCAGCGCCTTGTCGTTGCCACGCAGCGTGTCGGGGTTCATCTGGCCGCCCGGCAGCACGATCGCATCGTAATCGTCGGCGCGAGCCTGATCGAGAGCGCGGTCGACCTTGACCGGCCGACCCCAATCCTTCTTGTCCCAGCCCTTGATCTCGCCCTGCTCGGGCGACACGATCTCGACCATCGCACCGGCCTTCTTCAGCCCGGCGAGCGGCACATCGAGTTCGGATTGCTCGAAGCCGTTGGTGGCGAGAATCGCAATTTTCTTTCCGGCCAGATCGCTCATGGCATTCTCCTGAACTATTGTGGGGGTCTGTTCAGGAAACGATGCACGGCAGGAAGCGTTCCCGGACAAAAGGTCGCGAAGACGGGAGCCCGGTCGAGAATACCGCCAGCGCTCATCCTGAGGAGCCGCAGAACGCGGCGTCTCGGAGGATGCCCCAGGAAGGTCCCGAGCCTGACCATCCTTCGAGACGCGCGTCTGTGAAGCGCTCCTCAGGATGAGGGCTCCATGTTCACACGGTCTCTGAGAATCTGATGGGCCTCAACGGAAGATCCGCTCGCCTTCCGTATCGACGATCTGCTGGCCCTTGGTCAGCGTGAAGTTCGCCGCCTCGTCTTCACCGGGGAAACGGTCGGCGCGAATGAAACGATGGCTCTTGGTTTCGCCATCGATCGCTTTCTCGATCACGCCACAAAGCTGATAACCGCCCTCTTCCTTGTAAGGCGTCGCGTGGATGGTGAAGCCGTTATGCTCGATGCTTTTGACCGGGCCGGCGGACTTGTCCTCGGCCGGCTTGCGACCGCCGCCGAACAGAGATTTCAGGAAGGACATCGCGGCACTCCTCCGGCCTGTTCACGGCCTTGAAAGCGGCCGATAGGATCATTGAAACCGAGACGTAGTCGCGGGCGCCGGTCCTGCCAAGCGTTTAGGCTCACGCCGACAGATGCAGGACGACCTCGCGCCGGTGCGGGCGGCTGCGATGCTCGAACAAATAGATTCCTTGCCAGGTCCCGAGCGCCAGCCGCCCTGCCATGACCGGGATCGACAGGGACACCGGCGTCAGGGCCGCCTTGATATGGGCCGGCATATCGTCGGGCCCCTCCTCGCGATGGACGAGATAATCCATCGCCGGATCGTCCGACGGCGGCACCAGCCGGCGAAAAAAGCCGTCGAGATCGCGCTGAACGTCAGGGTCGGCATTCTCCTGGATCAGCAGCGAACAGGAGGTGTGGCGGACGAAGACCGTCAGCAATCCTGTCGCCCGCCCCGCTTTGGCGACGAACGCCAGGACCCGCTCGGTAAACTCGTGAAGTCCGGGGCCGCGGGTCTCCAACGTCAGAATGGTTTGATCGGACATCGCATCAGCCTCGTTTCATACGCGACGCTTCGACAGCGCTCGAAACCCAGCCGCCTAGTTGCCGATCCCGGGGCTCGACCGGATGGAACCTAGCGACGTCAAGCAGCGTCTTCCAATAGAACAAACACAGAACAGGACGCATTATGAGCAATCCCGATCCCAAAAACGACCCCAACCCATCCGGCAACACCGTCAAGGATCCAGAGCAGTGGACGTCGGGCGACGACCCGATGACCGGAGCCCAGACCTCTTATCTCAAGACCTTGAGCGAGCAGGCCAAGCAGCCGGAGATGTATGCCGACGACCTGTCGAAGGCCGAGGCATCGCGGCGGATCGACGAACTCAAGACGGCGATCGCGTAATGCGAAAAGGGGCGCCACGGCGCCCCTTTTGTCTCAATTGTCCAGGAAGCTCCTGAGCTTCCGCGAGCGGCTCGGATGCTTCAGCTTCCGCAGCGCCTTCGCCTCGATCTGGCGGATGCGCTCGCGGGTCACGCTGAACTGCTGGCCCACTTCTTCCAACGTATGGTCGGTGTTCATGCCGATGCCGAAGCGCATGCGCAGCACGCGCTCCTCGCGTGGCGTCAGCGAGGCCAGCACCCGCGTGGTCGTCTCGCGCAGGTTGGACTGGATCGCCGCATCGATCGGCAGGATCGCATTCTTGTCCTCGATGAAGTCGCCGAGATGCGAATCCTCCTCGTCGCCGATCGGCGTTTCGAGCGAGATCGGCTCCTTGGCGATCTTCAGGACCTTGCGTACCTTCTCCAGCGGCATGGCGAGCTTCTCGGCCAGCTCCTCCGGGGTCGGCTCGCGGCCGATTTCGTGCAGCATCTGGCGCGAGGTCCGCACGATCTTGTTGATCGTCTCGATCATGTGGACGGGGATGCGGATCGTGCGGGCCTGGTCGGCGATCGAACGGGTGATCGCCTGCCGGATCCACCAGGTCGCGTAGGTCGAGAACTTGTAGCCCCGGCGATACTCGAACTTGTCGACCGCCTTCATCAGGCCGATATTGCCTTCCTGAATCAGGTCGAGGAACTGCAGGCCGCGGTTGGTGTATTTCTTGGCGATCGAGATCACGAGGCGCAGATTGGCCTCGATCATCTCCTTCTTCGCCTGCCGGGCTTCGCGCTCGCCCTTCTGCACCATCATCACGATCTTGCGGAATTCCTGGATTTCCAGGCCCGTCTCGGAGGCGAGCGTGTGCACCTCTTCGCGCAGTTGCTTGATGCGCTCCAGCTCCGAGCCGACGAATTCCTTCCAGCCGCGCGAGCCGAGCTTGGAGACGCGCAGGACCCATTTCGGGTCGAGTTCGCCGCCGACATGCTGCTTCAGGAAGTCCTCGCGGCCGACGCCATAGCTCTCGGCCAGGCGCAGCAGGCGAGTCTCGTGGCCAATCAGGCGCTTGTTGATGTCGTAGAGCTGCTCGACCAGCGCCTCGATACGGTTGTTGTTCAGCGAAAGCGACTTCACCGCGGTGATGATGTCGTCTTTCAGCTTCTTGTATTTGCGGTCCTGCGACGGCGAGAGCTTGGTGTTCTCCAGCCGGTTGGCGATATCCTGATCCTGCAGGCGGCGCAGCTTCTTGTAGTCGTCGGCGATCGCATTGAAGGTTTCAAGCACGCGCGGCTTGATCTCGGCCTCCATGGCCGCGAGCGACACGTTGTTCTCCATGTCGTCGTCGTCCATGTCCGCAGGGGCTTCCCCCTCCGACGTCTCCGCCGCAACCTCGGGCTCCTCGCCCTCGGCACCGGGAACGGCCTCCGGATTCTTGCTGTCGGGACCGGCATAGGTCGCTTCGAGATCGATGATGTCGCGCAGGAGGACCTTGCCCTCCACCAGCTCGTCACGCCAGATAATGATGGCCTGGAAGGTCAGCGGGCTCTCGCAGAGCCCGGCGATCATCGCCTCGCGGCCGGCCTCGATGCGCTTGGCGATGGCGATTTCGCCTTCGCGGGACAGAAGCTCGACCGAGCCCATCTCGCGCAGATACATCCGCACCGGATCGTCGGTGCGTTCGGTCGGCTCGAGGTTGCGCTTGGTCTCGACAGGCAAGGCCGAACGCGTGGCCTCGGTCAATTCACCGCCTTCGGGCTCGTCCTCGTCGCCGGCACCTTCCTTGCGGCTGGCACGGTCCTCGCGGGCCGCCTCCGGGTCCTCGTTATCGACGACATTGATGCCCTGCTCGCTGAGCTGCCCGAGGACGTCTTCGATCTGTTCCGAGGAGAACTCTTCGGAAGGCAGCACTTCATTCAGTTCGTCATAGGTGACATAGCCGCGCTTCTTAGCGAGCTTGATCATTCGCCTGACGGCCTGATCCGTCAGATCGAGCAGGGGACCGTCAGTCGTCGGGGGGGCATCCGGCGGGACCTGATCGGTCTTTTCCCGTTCGCTCGCTTTCGTCGCCATCAATCAGCGCTCCGCTCCTGCGCCGGCTTATGGACCGCGAGCCATATACCGACGCATAAAAGGGTGGCGCGACCGAAGGCTTCGGCGCGCTCACCCACCCAAATCATTCGACCCCAGATGGCACGCAACGTCGTTGACGAATCGTGAACCATCCGACACTTCGCGCACAGCGACCGGCAACGACCACCAAGACCCGGCGTTCAATCCTCGGACATGGCCTCGATGCCCTCGATCGTCTCGAGGCGGGCCTTGATGTCCTTGATCCAGGCAAAATTGGCTTCGGTCGCGTCGTCAGCCAGTGCACGCTCAGCTGCTCGCAACTCGCTATTTAGCGTCCGCGCGCGCTGATGCAAGACGATGGCCTGATGAATCGAGTCGAAAACCGATTCAGGATCAGCATCTTGCATCAGCTTCAGGCGCTCTGCCGGCCCGGTTACCGCCAGCAACTGGCCGTAAGCCTCCCGCACGCGCGGCTGCGCCAGCCGCTCCGAAAGGCGCTCGCGATCGAGCGTTTCATCGACCGCGTCGAGCAGAGCCTGCCGGAAGCGCTCCGCTGCCGACCCGTCCAGCGACAGCTCGGAAATATCGTCGACGCAGCGCAAGATCAGGTCGGGGTGGCTCGCCAGCCCCAGCAGGATGAAGGCCTCGCGCTGATCCTCGCCGCGCACCCGGGCGATCATTCGCGACTGCGTCAGCGCACTCGACGCCCGCAAGGGACCTGCGAGCCAAGGCGGAACCTGCCGAAAGCTGCCTCCGCGCTGGGCCCCGGAAAAACCGTTTCGGCCGCGCTGAAAAGCGTTTGCGCCTCCCCGCTCCTGCCGTGCCGGCGCGGCGCTGGCGAAAAGCCGCGCCAACCGCTCGTCCATCTCGCGGCGATAGTGCCGGCGCGTCGCCTCGTCGCGGATTTGTCCCAGCGGCTCCTTCAGACGCCGTTCGAACGCGGCCCGGCGCTCCGGCGTGTCCATGGGCCCGGCCTCGACCTCGCGCTGCCACAACATGTCGGCGAGCGGCCGCGCGGCCCCCAGCACCTCGGCGATCGCCTGCCGACCGCCGGAGCGCGCGAGATCGTCGGGGTCCTGCCCCTCGGGCAGCAGAGCGAAGGACAGCGACTTGCCAGGCTCCAGCATCGGCAAGGCGAGGTCGATCGCGCGGCTGGCGGCCTTGCGGCCGGCCTTGTCGCCGTCGAGGCAGATCACCGGTTCATCCGCCATGCGCCAAAGCAGGCCAAGCTGATCCTCCGTCAGCGCGGTGCCGAGCGGCGCCACGGTCTGCGGATAACCGGACAGCGACATCGCGATGACGTCGACATAGCCCTCGACCACGATGACCTGGCTCGTGTCGTGCGCCGCCTTGCGGGCATTGTGATGGTTGAACAGCAGCGAGCCCTTGTGGAAGAGCGGCGTTTCCGGCGAGTTCAGGTACTTCGCCGAAACCTCGGCGCTCATCGCGCGCCCTCCGAAGGCGACGACGCGCCCGCGCACATCATGGATCGGGAACATGATGCGATCGCGGAAGCGGTCATAGGGCACGGCGATCTCCTCGCCATGCACCAGGAGGCCCGCCTCCATCATCAGCTCGGCCGGGACGCCCTTTCCCGCCAGGTGGTCGCGCAGCACAAACCGGTCGGCCGGCCCGTAACCGATGCGAAAGCGCGTGCGCGCTTCGCCGTCGAGCCCGCGCGTCGAGAGATAGCGCCGGGCCGCCCCGCCGCGCTCGCCCATCAGCTGCGCCTCGAAGAACTGGGCCGCGAGCTCCACGACCTCGTGCAGCCCTTTGCGCCGCTCCTCCTGGACCTGCGCCTCCTGGCTGATCTTGGGCAGGATGACGCCGGCCTCGCCCGCCAGCTTTTCGACCGCCTCAGGGAAGGAGAGCCCTTCGGTCTCCATCACGAATTTGAAGATGTCGCCATTCTTGCCCGACGAGAAATCGAAGAACGAGGCCTTCTGGTCGTTGACGAAGAAGGAGGGCGTCTTCTCGGCGTTGAACGGCGAGAGCCCCTTCCACTCGCGCCCCGACTTCTGCAGGCGCACGCGCTTGCCCACGACCGCCGAGACCGGCAGCCGCGCCTTGATCTCCTCAAGGACGGACGGGGGAAACTTCATATGGCTCTATCTGAGCCTTTGGCCGCCACTTGCCAAGCGCCCTGCCGCTGCGCCGGCCGGTTAGCAGCCATATCCACAGGGCCCGTCCCGTGGTAAAGAAAAACGCTGAAAAGGAAGAAAGCGATGGCGCTCAATATCAAGGATCGCGAAACCGAGGAGGCTGTGCGCCTGCTCGCGCGCCGCCGGGGCTCCAGCCTGACCGAAGCGGTGCGGCACGCCGTCAGGAGCGAACTCGACAAGGACGAATTGTCCGAGGAGGAGAAGGCGCGCCGCGTGGCGGAAGGCAGGCGCAGGCTGGATGCGCTCTACAAGAAATACGACATCAAGCCGGCTGATAAATCGATGACGAAGCAGGAGATGGATGACGCAATCGGCTATGACGAAAACGGCTTCTGGTGAATCTCGCCATCGATACATCAGCTGTCGTCGCATGCTTGACGGGTGAGGCTGAGCGCCTCGCCTTTGTCGATCTCATCCAGACCTCGCGACAGAGGCAAATGACGGCCGTCAATCTCCTTGAAGCTCGCCTCGTCCTGACCTTCACGAAGGGACTGCCTAGCACAGCGGTCGATGATTTCATCGCCGATTACGGCATCGAAATCATCCCCTTCGACGAGCCGCTCTCCGATCTCGCCTTCGACGCCTATGGCCGCTATGGCAAAGGCCGGCATCCCGCCCGACTCAACATGGGCGATTGCGCCGCCTATGCGTTGGCGAAGTCGCGAGGTTGGCCCTTGCTCTACAAAGGCGAAGATTTTTCACAGACGGATATCGAGCGGGCCTGATCTTGAGCATTTTCGAGCGAAGTGGACACCGGTTCGCGTAAAGAAAATGCGGCATCCCAAACAGCTAGAGCACCTACGCGATTTGGAGAAACGCGGAAATGCTCTAGCCCGCCCGCTGCATCCTCACCCGCCCAGCGCCGTTTTCACCATCGGGCTGGCTTTGCCGAAATCCATCTGCCCGGCATAGGCTCCCCGCAGCACGCCGATGACCTTGCCCATATCCTTGACGCCCGCAGCGCCGGTCTCGGTGATGGCCTTGTCGATCGCGGCCTTGACCTCTTCGTCCGACATCTGCTGCGGCAGATAGCCGGAGATCACCGCAACTTCGGCCCGCTCGCCATCCGCCAGCTCCGGGCGGTTATTGGCATCGTAGATCGCGATCGATTCCTGGCGCTGTTTGATCATCTTCTGCAGCACGCCGAGGATCTCGTCGGGCGTCGCCTCACCCTTGCCGGCGCCGCGCGCCTCGATGTCCTTGTCCTTCAGCGCCGCGCTGATCAGACGGATCGCCGCGACCTTCGTCTTCTCGCCGGCCTTCATCGCTTCTTTCATATCGGCGGGGAAGCGCTCGCGCAGGCTCGTCATCTGTCGTTCCTTTTTCTTGTGTATGGCCTGCACCAGCTTCGATTGACGGGCTGGGCCGGCCTCTTTAAGGCTCGCGTTCCAGACAGGCGGCGCGGATTTCGCGAAGCTCCGCCACCGCTTGACTGCCGTTCGCGCGGCCTGGACCGAGACATAGACATGACCGCTCACGAAGGAAACCCCGTCGAAACCGGCTGGACCGAACCGCGCGCGACGGCGCTGCTGGTGCTCGCGGACGGCACGGTGCTGGAAGGCTTCGGCCTTGGCGCCGTCGGCGAGGCGCCCGGCGAGGTCTGCTTCAACACGGCGATGACCGGCTATCAGGAAATCCTGACCGACCCGTCCTATGCCGGCCAGATCATCACCTTCACCTTCCCGCATGTCGGCAATGTCGGCGTGAACGAGGAGGATACCGAGACGATCAATGCCGCTGCCTCCTCGGGCGTGCGCGGCTGCGTCCTCCACACCGCCATCACGGAACCGTCGAACTGGCGCTCGGCCAAGCATTTCGACGCCTGGCTGAAGGCCCGCAACATCGTCGGCATCTGCGGCGTCGACACCCGCGCGCTGACTGCGCTGATCCGCGACAACGGCATGCCGAACGCGATCCTGGCCCACAGCCCAGACGGCGTCTTCGACATCGAGCGGCTGAAGCTCGAAGCGGCGAAGCTCCCCTCGATGGCCGGTCTCGACCTCGTGCCGCTGGTGACCGCCTCCCAGCGCTACGACTGGGACGAGACGCCCTGGGTCTGGCCGGCCGGCTACGGAAAGCGCGAGGCTGCCAAGTATAAGGTCGTCGCAGTCGATTACGGCGTGAAGCGCAACATCCTGCGCCTTCTCGCCAAGGCCGGTTGTGACGTCACCGTCGTGCCCTCGACAGCGACCGCCGAAGACATCCTGTCCCTGAAGCCGGACGGTATCTTCCTGTCCAACGGCCCGGGCGACCCGGCCGCGACCGGCGAATATGCGGTGCCGGTGATCAAGCAGCTGCTCGACAGCAAGGTGCCGACTTTCGGCATCTGCCTCGGCCACCAGATGATGGCGCTCGCGATCGGCGGCCGAACCATGAAGATGAAGCAGGGCCACCACGGCGCCAACCATCCGGTGCAGGACAAGACCACGGGCAAGGTCGAGATCGTCTCGATGAACCATGGTTTCGCGGTCGATCCGGCGAGCCTGCCCGCCAATGCCATCGAGACCCACGTCTCGCTTTTCGATGGCAGCAACAGCGGTATCGCCCTGACCGACCGCCCGGCCTTCAGCGTCCAGCACCACCCGGAAGCATCTCCCGGCCCGCAGGACAGCCATTACCTGTTCACCCGCTTCGTCGAGTTGATGGAAAACGGGAAGCGAGGCTGAACGCCCGCTTTCACGGCCCGGCCTCGCCGAAGCTTTCATCATCGCCCGCGGCGCATCGCCGACAGCGTGCGGCAAGAATGACGAGACGCCTTACGCCGCCCGCGCGTGCTGCCTCGTAAACTGCTCGACTTCGCCTTGCGCCACGCCCGCTTCTTGCCCGATCCGCTGCACCAGCACGGCGGCGGAGGATCGCAGCGCCCCCAAGGGGCGGTCCAGCCAATAGGACACCGGGTTTGGCGCCTCGCGCCCATCCACACGCACGATCCGGCCAGATTCAAGCTGACCGGCGGCCAAGGGCGGACGCGCCAGCGCGATGCCAAGGCCATGTGCCGCAGCATCGAGCACGAGATTGTAGTCCTCGAAGCGCCTGTCCTGTGGGCGTGGGCGATAATCCAGCCCCTGCGCGGCGAACCAGGCTTTCCAGCCGGCGGCATCGGAATCATGGATCAGCGGATGTGCCAGTAACCGTTCGGGCGGGCCCTCTCCGATGACGCCGGCAAGAGCCGGTGCAGCGATCGGAAAACAGCGCTCGTCAAACAGCTTGAGCGAAAGCCGGCCCGGTGCGCCGCCGCTTCCGCAGCGGATGCCGAGATCGATGCCCTCCTCCTCGAAATCGACCTTGCGATGCTCGACCTGCATCACAAGGCGCAAGGCGGGATCGCCGGTTTCCAGCCGCTCGAGGCGCGGCATGAGCCACAGCGCGCAGACGGAAGGCGGAGCGCTGACGCGCACCACCGAACCGCCGCGCCCTTCCCGCCAGCGTTCCGAGGTGTCGGCGATCAGCGCGAAAGCCTCCTGCGTGCGGGCAAGAAGGCGCTGGCCTTCCGGCGTCGGCGAAACCCCGCGCGCTTGACGCAGGAACACGCGATAGCCGAGCCAGTGCTCCAGCTTGGCGACCTGCCGGCTGATCGCACCATGCGTCAGGTTCAACGCCTCGGCAGCCGCCGAGAAGCTGCCGGAGCGTGCCGCAGCCTCAAAGGCGCGCAACGTTTCCAAAGGAGGCAGGGCTTCGCTGTGATCCATGGTCACAGCTCATGCGCGAATTGATCATTTGTCAATCAGCTCGGCGAAGCGTCTATCGGGACAACCTTTGCGTCGCGGAGAACCGCCATGTCACAAACCTCCTGCACTGACGGACCGAGCAGCGCCGGCACCTCACGGCCCGATCTGATCCTGTTCTTCACCGTTCCCTTCACCGTTCTCGCCTGGGCCTCCTCCTTCCCGGCGATCCGGGCGGGCCTTGCTGGCTTCGGCCCAGCCGAAATGGCGGCGCTGCGCTTTGCGCTCGCCGGCCTGCCGGCAGCGCTGTTCCTGATCGCGACCCGGGCAAGACTGCCGGCAAGAGCCGATGTCTGGCGCTTCCTCGTCGGTGGCGTGATCTTCATCGCGGCCTATGCGCTCCTGTTGAATTTTGGCCAGCGGGTCGTGCCGGCGGGGCCCGCCGCCTTCATCATCAACACCAACCCGATCATGACGGCCGTGCTCGCCATGATGATCCTCGGCGAGCGCTTCAGCCTCACGGCCTGGCTCGGCACAGCCTTGTCCTTCGCCGGTATCGGCGTCATCGCGCTCGGCAAGGGGCTCGATGTCGAGATCGGCACAAGCGTCCTGCTGATCCTCGGCGCAGCCTTCTGCAACGCCATCGCCACCGTCGTGCAAAAGCCGCTCTTCGCCCGCTACAAGCCGCTTCATGTCGCAGCCTGGAACATGGCGATCGGCGGCTTCGTCCTGCTGCCGTTCCTGCCCGGCGCCCTCACGCAGGTCCCAAGCGCACCGGCGGCGTCCTTCTGGTCCGTGGTCTATCTCGCGGCGGTGCCCAGCCTCATCGCCTACGGCACCTGGGCGATCACGCTCTCGCGCCTGCCGGCGGCGCGCGCCTCGAACTTCCAATATGCCGTGCCGCCGATGGCGATGCTGATCGGCTTCCTCTGGCTAGGCGAGATGCCGACGCTTTACGGCCTGATCGGCGGCATCATGGCGCTGGCCGGCGTCGCGGTGGTCAACCTGAAGCGTAAGGCCGCTCCAGTGTCACCCGGTTGCGTCAGCCCGCCCTCTACGGTTAGTCGATAAGGCACGGGCCGAGGCCGCTTGGCCGCGAGGGGTGAAGGCGAAGCATGTCCTGGCGAGATTTCTGGAACGGCGAGCACGCCATTTATGTCTCGGCGCGCCACAAGGCCCTCCATTACCGCCAGATCGCGACCGACCTGATCCGCCATATCCCCTCTACGGACGCTGTCGTGCTCGACCATGGCTGCGGCGAAGCCCTGGACGCCGCACGCATCGCCGCAGCCTGCGGCAGGCTTTATCTCTGCGAGGCCGCGCCGAACGTGCGCGAAAAGCTGCGCGGCCGGTTCGGCCGCACCGACAAGATCGCCGCCGTTTCGCCTGAGGAGGTGGAGGCGCTTCCGGAAGCGACGCTCGACCTCGTCATCGCCAATTCGCTCGTCCAGTACCTTTCGCGCGATGAGCTGAAGGCCTTGCTCGTGACCTGGCGCGAGAAGCTGAAGCCGGGCGGCGCGCTGGTGCTGGCCGATGTGATTCCGCCCGATGTCAGCCCGCTTACGGACGCGACCCAGCTCCTCGGTTTCGCCTGGCGCGGCGGCTTTCTCACAGCCGCTCTGGCCGGGCTCGTGCGCACCGCCTTTTCGGATTATCGCAAGCTGCGCGCGCAATACGGGCTGGCGACGTACCCGGCCGAGGACGCCATCGCCTTGATGCGGGAGGCCGGCTTTGCCGATGTCCGCCGCGATGCCAATTTCGGGCATAATCCGCACCGGATGACATTCAAGGCGACGAACCCGTCGGCAGCCGTCGCGACCTGAAACAGGGCGCAGACGAACCCGATTTGCCAAAACGGTTTACGCGGCGCGATCGGCGAAGCTGAAGAATTTGTGGCCGACAAACGAGAACACCATCACGATTCCCGTCGTCACAAACTGCATCGGCAGGTAAGGCAGGCCGAGCCGCGTCACGAACAGATGCATCAGCACGCCGGTGAGCGCGAACCCACCGGCAGCGATGACAGCGAAGCGCCATCCAGCTTCGGCATGGCTGCGCGTCGCCTCGAAGGTCATCCAGCGGTTCAGGGTGTAGGACACCACAGCGCCGACCACGAACCCCGCAAGCGTCGCCGGCACGGGATCGAGCCGGGCGAGCTCGACGAGCCCGACCAGCACCCCATAATGCGCGACGGCCGTCAGCCCGCCGGCAAAACCGTAGATCAGGAGCTGGCGGGACTGGCGCGGATAGCGGCGAAACGGCATGGCGCTCTATAGCCGAGGCGCCACCGCGACGCCTACCGCTTCCTTGAGAGTGATCTGACCGTGGCTTGAAGCCGGCCTGCTCTCATCGGCGCAGCGCCGAGTGCAGGTTATGCACGTCGCGAAGGGGGACAAACCGCGCTTTTCCCTTTCCCCAACAGCTTTGCCCATCTATAGCGAGCGCCTAGCATACAGTCAGACGCCCGCCAGGCCTCCGCTCGCCCGATCGGACCGGTCTTGCGCGCGCACGCTCTAGACCGGTCGAGATCATGCCAAAGCGCACAGACATCAAGTCCATCCTGATCATCGGCGCCGGCCCCATCATCATCGGCCAGGCTTGCGAGTTCGACTATTCCGGCACCCAGGCCTGCAAGACCTTGAAGGCCGAGGGATACCGCATCGTCCTGGTCAACTCGAACCCGGCGACGATCATGACCGATCCGGAGCTTGCCGACGCGACCTATGTCGAGCCAATCACGCCCGAGATCGTCGCCAAGATCATCGAGAAGGAGCGGCCCGACGCTCTGCTGCCGACGATGGGCGGCCAGACCGCGCTGAACTGCGCGCTCTCGCTCAACAAGAAAACGATTCTCCAGCCGGACGGCAGCAAGATCAGCGTGCTGGAGAAGTTCGGCGTCGAGATGATCGGCGCCACGGCCGAGGCGATCGACAAGGCCGAGGATCGCGAGCTCTTCCGCGAGGCGATGACCAAGATCGGCCTCGACACGCCCCGCTCGCACCACATCAAGACGCTCGGCCAGGCGCTCGATGCGCTCGAGGATATCGGCCTGCCGGCGATCATCCGCCCGTCTTTCACCATGGGCGGCACCGGCGGCGGCATCGCCTACAACAAGGGCGAATTCATCGACATCGTCGAGCGCGGCATCGACGCCTCCCCCACCAGCGAAGTTCTCATCGAGGAGAGCGTGCTGGGCTGGAAGGAATACGAGATGGAGGTCGTCCGCGACAAAAAGGACAACTGCATCATCGTCTGCTCGATCGAGAACTTCGATCCGATGGGCGTGCACACCGGCGATTCGATCACGGTCGCCCCGGCGCTGACGCTGACCGACAAGGAATACCAGATCATGCGAGACGCCTCGCTGGCGGTTTTGCGCGAAATCGGCGTCGAGACCGGCGGCTCCAACGTTCAATTCGCGATCGACCCGGCCACCGGCCGCATGATCGTCATCGAGATGAACCCGCGCGTCTCGCGCTCCTCGGCGCTGGCCTCCAAGGCCACCGGTTTCCCGATCGCCAAGGTCGCGGCTCGCCTCGCGGTCGGTTACACGCTGGACGAGATCGAAAACGACATCACCGGCGGCGCGACGCCGGCCTCCTTCGAGCCGACGATCGACTACGTCGTCACCAAGATTCCGCGCTTTGCGTTCGAGAAGTTTCCCGGCGCCGAGCCGACACTGACCACCGCGATGAAGTCGGTCGGCGAAGCCATGGCCATCGGCCGCACTTTCCAGGAATCGCTGCAGAAAGCGCTGCGCTCGCTGGAAACCGGGCTCGACGGTCTCGATGAGATCGAGATTGAGGGCCTGGGCCTGGGCGACGACCGCAATGCGGTGAAAGCCGCGATCTCGGTGCCGACGCCGGACCGGATTCTGCATGTCGCGCAGGCGATGCGGCTGGGTTTCACCGACGAGCAGATCCACGAAAGCTGCAAGATCGACCCCTGGTTCCTCGCTCAGATGCGCGGCATCGTCGAGACCGAGGAGAAGGTCCGGAAATTCGGCCTGCCGCAGACGCCCGGCGCCTTCCGCCAGATCAAGGCGATGGGTTTCTCCGACAAGCGCCTCGCCGCCGTCTCCAGCAAGAGCGAGGCTGAAGTCCGCGAGCTTCGCCGCTCCCTCGACGTGCGCCCGGTCTACAAGCGCATCGACACCTGCGCGGCCGAGTTCGCCTCGCCGACCGCCTATATGTACTCGACCTACGCCATGCCCTTCGCCGGCAAGCCGGCTGACGAGGCCCATCCGTCCGACAGGAAGAAGGTCGTCATTCTCGGCGGCGGCCCGAACCGCATCGGGCAGGGCATCGAATTCGATTACTGCTGCTGCCACGCGTGCTACGCGCTGAAGGATGCGGGCTACGAGACCATCATGGTCAACTGCAATCCCGAGACGGTCTCGACCGACTACGACACCTCCGACAGGCTCTATTTCGAGCCGCTGACGGAGGAAGACGTGCTCGAAATTCTCGAAACCGAGAAGCAGGCCGGCACGCTGCACGGCGTCATCGTCCAGTTCGGAGGCCAGACTCCGCTGAAGCTCGCCAATGCGCTGGAAGAGGCCGGCATCCCGATTCTCGGCACCTCGCCCGACATGATCGACCTCGCCGAGGACCGCGACCGCTTCAAGCGCCTGCTCGACAAGCTGCATCTCAAACAGCCGAAGAACGGCATCGCCTATTCGGTCGAACAGTCGCGCATGATCGCCGGCGAGCTTGGGCTGCCTTTCGTGGTCCGGCCATCCTACGTGCTCGGCGGGCGCGCCATGGCGATCATCCGCGACGAGGCCATGTTCGAGGACTATCTGCTCGGCACCCTGCCCTCGCTGATCCCCTCCGACGTCAAGGCCAAATACCCGAACGACAAGACTGGCCAGATCAATACGGTGCTCGGCAAGAACCCGCTGCTGTTCGACCGCTATCTGTCGGATGCCATCGAGGTCGATGTCGACTGCCTCGCCGACGGCAAGGATGCCTTCATCGCCGGCATCATGGAGCATATCGAGGAGGCCGGAATCCATTCCGGCGATTCC
This sequence comes from Allobosea sp. P5_A5, assembly GCF_056400625.1. Lineage (NCBI taxonomy): Bacteria > Pseudomonadati > Pseudomonadota > Alphaproteobacteria > Hyphomicrobiales > Alloboseaceae > Allobosea > Allobosea sp. P5_A5. Next base: position 319,671 of record NZ_JBFUKY010000002.1, on the reverse strand, counting down.
GCCTGCTCGCTGCCGCCGCGCTCGCTGTCGCCCGAAATCCTCGCCGAACTGGAGCGCCAGACCAAGGCGATGGCGCTCGCGCTCGATGTGGGCGGGCTGATGAACGTGCAATATGCGATCAAGGCCGGTGAGATCTACGTTCTCGAGGTCAACCCGCGCGCATCGCGCACCGTGCCCTTCGTCGCCAAGGTCATCGGCAAGCCGATCGCGAAGATCGCAGCGCGCATCATGGCCGGCGAAAGCCTGGCGAGCTTCGGCCTCAAGCCCGAGAAGCTCGACCATGTCGGCGTCAAGGAGGCGGTGTTTCCCTTCGCGCGCTTCCCCGGCGTGGACGTGCTGCTCGGGCCCGAAATGCGCTCGACCGGCGAGGTCATCGGCCTCGATCGGTCCTTCGACGTCGCCTTTGCGAAGAGCCAGCTTGGCGCTGGCTCAAAGGTCCCGGTCAAGGGAACCGTTTTCGTCTCGGTTCGCGACGACGACAAGCCGCGCATCGTCGAATCGGTGCGCATGCTCGCCGGCCTCGGATTCCGAATTCTCGCAACGGGCGGCACGCTGCGCCTGCTTCAGAACGAGGGCATCGACGTCGGTCGTATCAACAAGGTGCTGGAAGGCCGGCCCCATGTCGTCGACGCGATCAAGAACGGCGAAATCCAGCTGATCTTCAACACCACCGAGGGTCCGCAAGCGCTCACAGATTCCCGTTCGCTGCGACGCGCGGCCCTCTTGCACAAGGTGCCCTATTATACCACTTTGGCAGGCGCGATTGCCGCTGCGGAGGGCATCAAGGCCTATTGCAGCGGCGATCTCGAGGTTAGATCGCTGCAATCCTACTTCGAGCACGCCGCCTGATCTCAGGCGCGGCTCGGTATTACGAAGTCGATATGGAAGCGCGGGAACACCGGTGGCCGATGCGGCCGGTGCGGCCCGCGCTTTCGAAGCTTACGGGACGGAAAGAATGGAAAAGGTTCCCATGACGGCCGGCGGCTTTGCCGCTTTGGAAGTCGAGCTGAAGGACCGTCAGCAGGTCCAGCGCCAGCGCATCATCACCGCGATTTCCGAAGCCCGCGCGCTCGGCGACCTCTCCGAAAACGCCGAATATCACGCGGCGAAAGAGGCGCAGTCGTTGAACGAGGGCCGCATCATGGAGCTGGAGTCCCTGATCGGCCGCGCCGATATCATCGACGTCAGCAAGCTTGGCGGCGACACGATCAAGTTCGGCGCCACGGTCAAGCTGATCGACGACGATACCGAGGAAGAGAAGAGCTACCAGATCGTCGGCGAGCCCGAATCGGATGTGAGATCCGGCAAGGTCTCGGTCGGCTCGCCGATCGCGCGCGCTCTGATCGGCAAGAAAGTCGGCGATTCCGTGCAGGTCAGCACGCCCGGCGGCGGAAAATCCTACGAGATCGTCGACGTCGTCTTTCGCTGAGGGGCGGGTTCGCCTTGGGGCTTCCCCAAAGCGAACCGGGACCTACATAAGGACATGGCCATCCGGAGATCTCCCGTGACGACACGCCGCCAGTTTCTGTCCGCCTCGCTCGCAGCCGGCGCCGTCGGCGCGGCCTCGATTGTCGCCACGCCTGCACGGGCGCAGGGTCTCACGATCGGCACCGTGCAGATTGCCTTTGCGCCCACCGTCCAGACGGCATGGGGCGAGCAGACCGGCCTCGTCGCAGCCGAGATTCAGCACACGCTGGCAACGATCCTCGGCCCGAGCCTGCAGCGCGGGACAAGCAATCGTCTCGTCATCAATATCACGAGCCTCTGGCTCGGCGCCTATGCCGGTGGCGGCGGTGGCGGCAAACCCACGGATGGCGGCGGCAGCGGGGATTTTCTCGAAAGCACCGTTAGCGTCTACGACCGTGCCGGCACTCAGCTTGCCAGTTGGCCGATCCGCTCGACCGAAAGCTCCAGCTCCGGGGGCGCCTGGTATCGCCCCGATGTCGACCAGCGCCGTCTGCAGGCACTTGCTTGCAACAATGCCGGGTGGATCAAGCGCTATCTGGAAGGCTGACGGCTCTTAATCGAACGGGACGATCGGCTCGTCCTTGACCCTGTCGAGGGCGAGTCCGGTCCGGACATTTCGCACATTCGGCAGTGCGGTCAGGTCCGCAACGAAGTCCTGGAAGGCCTTCAGATCCGGCGCGACGCATTTCAGGATAAAATCGATGTCGCCCGAGAGCGTCCAGCACTCGCGCACCGGCGCCCAATCGCGGATACGGGCCTGAAAGGCCGAGAGATCCGCCTCCGCCTGGCTCGCCAGATGGACGAAAGCGAAGCAGACGACTTCGTAGCCCAGCGCCCGCTCGTCCAGATCCGCATGGTATCCGCGGATCAGCCCAGCCTCTTCCAACGCCCGGACGCGCCGCAGGCAAGGTGGCGGCGAGATGCCGACACGGCTCGCCAACTCGACATTGGTCATCCGCCCGTCGGCCTGGAGCTCTCGCAGGATGCGCAGGTCGATACTGTCGCGTTTTGCGGGCAAGAAGGGTCCCTGGGGCAAAAATGGCGGCCTGGAAAGACCGCGCTGGTGTAGACGCCGCCGCCGGGCGATACAAGGCGCATGCCGCTGCCAGCCGCCGCCATGCACGCAAATCCCGAGCCGACCGTCTGGGTGCTGACTGACGGCAAGGCCGGCGACGAACTGCAATGTCTTGGCGTCGCTGAAAGGCTGACGCCTTCGCCGCTGATCCGCCGCGTCGCGCCGCGCAAACCCTTCGCCTGGCTGATGCCGCATGGCCCGATCGACCCGCGCGAAGCGCCAGACCGGCCGGACAGCCCGCTCAGGCCGCCCTTCCCAGACATCGCCATCGCCTCCGGCAGGCGCGCCGTGGCTTATCTGCGGGCGCTGAAAAAGGCCTCGAACGGCGCGACCTTCACCGCCTTCCTCAAGGACCCCCGCATCGGCACCGCGGCCGCCGACCTGATCTGGGTGGCTGAGCATGACCGGCTGCGCGGCGACAACGTCATCGTCACGCCGACTGCGCCGCACCGCCTGACCCAGGAGAAGCTGGCGGCCGCCCGCGCGCTCCCCCCGCCCGCTCTCGCCGCCCTGCCCGGCCCCCGAATCGCCGTGCTGGTCGGAGGCGACAGCCGCCATCATCGCTTCACACCGGGCGATATCGCGCGCTTGGCGGACGGCCTGGATGCACTGGCCGCGAGCGGTGTCTCGCTGATGGGCTCGCCGTCGCGTCGCACACAGACGCAGCTCTCAGCCGCCGTCGCGGCCGTCTTCCACCGGCATGGCGGCTGGTGGTGGGACAGCACGGGGGAAAACCCGTTCCTCGCTCTCCTCGCCAATGCCGATGCGATCCTCGTCACGGCGGATTCGACCAATATGCTGGGCGAGGCCACGGCAACCGGCAGGCCCGTCCTGCTGTTCGAGCCATCCGGCGGTCATCCCAAGATCACCGCCCTGATCGACGCGCTGTACCGCTCCGGCGCAGCGCATCCTTTCCGTGGACAGCTCGTCGGCAAAGCCTATCGGCCGATGGACTCCACGCCCGTCATCGCCGATGCGATAAGACAGGGCTGGATACGCCATCGAGCGGAACTCGGGCTCGCGGCCTCTTGAGCCGCTTGTGCCTTGTGCCGCGTCGTCGCGTGCGTATCTGACGGTATCGGCGCGGCTCGTCCGCGCGGGAGGAAGACAGACGATGGCTCACACCCACGCTCGAGTCATGATCATCGGCTCCGGCCCCGCCGGCTATACGGCGGCGATCTATGCCGCCCGCGCGATGCTGGAACCGGTGCTGATCTCCGGCCTGCAGCAGGGCGGCCAGCTCACCATCACCACCGATGTCGAGAACTATCCGGGCTTCGCCGATCCGATCCAAGGGCCTTGGCTGATGGAGCAGATGCGCGCCCAGGCCGAACATATGGGCACCCGCATGGTGTTCGATCACATCGCCAGGGTAGACCTGTCGCACCGGCCCTTCCGCCTCTGGGGCGATGCCGGCGAGACCTACTCCTGCGATTCCCTGATCGTCGCCACCGGCGCCCAGGCAAAATGGCTCGGCCTGCCGTCCGAGCAGGCTTTCCAGGGCTTCGGCGTCTCGGCCTGCGCCACCTGCGACGGGTTCTTCTTCCGCAACAAGGAGGTCGTGGTCGTCGGCGGCGGCAACACCGCCGTGGAAGAGGCACTCTACCTCGCCAATCTCGCCAGCAAGGTCACGCTGATCCATCGTCGCGATTCCTTGCGTGCCGAGCGCGTCATGCAGGAGCGCCTGTTCAAGCATCCGAAAATCGACGTCATCTGGGATAGCGAGATCGCCGAGATCTGCGGCGCAACACAGCCGCCCAACGTCACCCATCTGCGGCTTCGCAACCTGAAAAGCGGTGCTGAGAGCGAGCTGAAGACCGACGGCGTGTTCGTTGCCATCGGCCACAAGCCGGCCACCGAGCTCTTCGAGGGCCAGCTCACCATGCGCGAAACCGGCTATCTCGATGTCGAGCCCGGCACCACCAACACCAATATTCCCGGCGTTTTCGCCGCTGGCGACGTTACCGACGAGCATTATCGTCAGGCCGTCACGGCGGCAGGACTCGGCTGCATGGCCGCGCTCGACGCCGAGCGTTGGCTGCTGGCGACAGCGCTCGATCAGCGCGAAGCGGCGGAATAGGGGGCAGGCAACGACCCATCACGCGAATTGATGGGTCACCTCACCAGATTCAGTCCCAAAAAGAACAATCTCTGTCACACAGACATTGACGGACAACGACTTTGTCCTCCAACATGCACGAAACGCATAACGGGGGACGCGCGGTGGATTGGGACCGTATTCGCATTTTTTATACGGTCGCAGAGTCCGGCAGCTTCACCAAGGCTGGTGATGTGCTCGGCCTGAGCCAATCGGCCGTCAGTCGTCAGATCGGCGCTTTGGAACGGGAGCTGCGCGCGCCGCTGTTCCACCGCCACACGCGCGGCCTCATCCTGACCGAACAGGGCGAACTGCTTTGGCGCGCGGCGCGCGAGATGACGCAGCGGTTGGAGCGCACCCGCTCCCAGCTCTCGGAGACCCGCGAGCATCCCTCGGGCGAGCTCAAAGTCACCGCGACGCGCGGGCTAGGAGGGCATTGGCTGACGCCGCGCCTGGCCGAATTCCTCGACCTTTACCCGGACATCCGTGTCGAACTCATCCTGACGGACGAGGAACTCGATCTGTCGATGCGCGAGGCCGATATCGCGATCCGTCTGCGGCAGCCGCAGCAGCCCGACCTGATCCAGCGCAAGCTCTTTACGGTGCATTTCCATGTCTACGCGGCACCGGCCTATGTGAAGCGCTTCGGTGAGCCGAAGAGCCATGAGGATCTCGACAACCACCGCATCCTCTCTTTCGGAGGCACCTCGCCGTCCTATCTGACCGCCGTGCACTGGCTCGGCACGATCGGCCGCGACCAGCGCAATCCGCGTCCGATTCACCTCACCGTGAACAACATCACGGCGATGAAGCGAGCGGTCGATTCCGGCGCCGGGATGGCCGTGTTGCCGGACTATCTGATCGAGCCCGGTTCGCCATTGGTGCAGATGATGCGCGAGACTGAGATGCCGCAGCTTGAAAGCTATCTGGTCTATCCGGAAGAAATGAAGTCGGTCGCTCGCGTTCAGGTCTTCCGCGACTTCCTGATCCAGAAGGCCCAGCGCTGGACCTATTGAGCCGCATTTCGGCGCAGACATTTAAGCCCGCTGCCCGCCCGGACAGCGGGCCTTTTCGTCTACTTCGCCGGCGCCTATATCGGCGGCACATCGTCTGAGCGGAAGCAGGCGGAGGTCGTTAGCACCTGCTCAATCTGCAATGAACGCATATTTCTCAATCATTTAGGCTCAAATTAGTCTCATCTGGGCTCTAGACATGCATTCGGCGCATGACAGACCCAAGCGATGTTGCATTGCAAAACGGCAGCTCCTGCACAATATTGAAGCCACGGTTGTTCGAAACGGGCTCCGCAATCTCCTCCCGGCGTTGAGTTCGTTTCAGCCGTTCCCCTCTGAGATGTTTGGCGGTTGAGCCGAATGTTTCAAACTTTCAAGGCCGGCTCCCGCAAGGGACGCCGGCCCTTTTTTTGTCTGAAATCGACATCGTCTGGCCGCCGGCCTGCGACCATCGTCATTGCGAGCCCTCGGGTCTTGCCTTCGGCAAGCCCAAGGACAGGCTCCGCGAAGCAATCCAGGGGGACCGGGTTGAACGCTTGAGCTTCGCCCCCTGGCTTGCTTCGTCGCTTCGCTCCTGGCAATGACGGGGAGGCTCGACGAAACAAAAGAGGCGCCGCCCGGGAGCGACGCCTTCTCATTGACGCGATCAAATTGCAATCAGGCCGCGAGCTTGCCGGCGATCTTGGCGAAGTTGTCGATGAAGCCCTGCAGGAAGCCACGCGTCGTCTCGTCGGTGACGTTGTGCTCGGCGTCGAACATCCCGTCCTTATAGTTGATGAAGACCTGGCTGCCGACGACCACACCGGCGAGATTGGTCATGATCATGCGCAGTTCGTTCTGGGCCACGGCGGTGCCGACCGCGCTGCCGCTCGTGCCGGTGACAGCGACCGTCTTGCCGGCCCAGGAGCTCTTGCCATAGGGACGCGAGGCCCAGTCGATCGCATTCTTGAGGACAGCGGGGATCGCGCGGTTGTATTCGGGCGTGACGATCAGAATGGCGTCGGCGGCCTCGATCTCGCGCTTCAGGCGCAGGGTGGGCTCCGGCCGGTTCGGCTCGAGGTCCTGGTTGAACATCGGCAGGTCGTCGATCTGGACGAACGACGCCTCGAACGCGTTTTCCCCGAGCTTGACCACCGCCTGCGCCAGCTTGCGGTTGATCGATTCGCGGCGATTGCTGCCGACGACGATGGCGAGCTTCAGTTTAGCCATGATATCCTCGAGATGGAGTGGAAGGCCGCGACACTAGCCGCGCTCGCACGGGGTGCAAGCGCTTGCGCGCAAACGCGCCATTGCACGATCCCAACGGAATGCGGTCAGCGCGGGCTCCGCCGGGCGATCAGGGGCAGCGCGTCGAACAGGCCGGGCTCTGCGCCGGTCCGCGCCTTCTCGATCGTCAGGATCCTGAGCTTGGTCTCGACACCGCCTTCGGCGGAGAAGCCACCGGTCTTGCCCCCGGCGGCTAGCACGCGATGGCAGGGCACGATGATCGGCCAGGGGTTCTGGCCGAGCGCGACGCCAACCGCCCTCGCCGCCCCCGGCTCGCCGAGGCGCTGTGCGACCTCGCCATAGGTCAGCGTTTCGCCATGCGGGATCGCGAGCGCGATCTCGTAGACCTTCCGGTTGAATTCCGACACGGTTTCGATTGCCAGGGGTAGCTGCGACAGGTCGCACCTCTCGCCTTGAAACAGCGCCCGGATGCCTGTGATCGCATCGCTGACATAGCCGCAGGCCGGGGCCTCCTCGGCCTCCGGGAAGCGCTTGGCCAGCCGCAGCCGGGCAGCCATCTCGTCGCCCTCCGGCAGTTGCGCGCCGATGAAGCGCTCGCCTTCCCAGATCAGCGCACAGGTGCCGATGGCCGTCTCAAAGAGATGGAAAAACTGGTTCGCCATAACCCCTCGCCGTCTTCTTTCGACAGGCGAGGTCTAGCATGGCTCACCGTGCTGGCGGCACCCGAAAGCTGCGGCGTGCAAACTCACATAAAGAGTTTTTCGCCTTCCAGTCCCTTGTAGAGCCCGGCCACCTGCTGCTCGTAACCGTTATAGATCAGCGTCGGGCGCCGGTCGCGCGAGCCCAGCACCTGCTCGCTCGCCTGGCTCCAGCGCGGATGCGGCACCGCCGGATTCACATTGGCCCAGAATCCGTATTCCGACGCCTGTAAGCCTTCCCAGAAGGTCTTGGGCCGCTCTGCGACGAAGCTGATCTTGCGGATCGATTTGACCGATTTGAAGCCGTATTTCCAAGGCGTGATCAGCCGAAGCGGCGCGCCGTGCTGCGTCGGCAGCGGCTTGCCGTAAATCCCGGTGACGAGCAGCGGAAGTTCGCTGGTCGCCTCGGCGATGGTCAGCCCTTCCGTATAGGGCCAGGGATACCAGCGCTGGTTCTGCCCCGGGGCCATGCGCGGGTTCAGGAACGTCTCGAAGCGGATGTATTTGGCTCCGGCAAGCGGCTTCGCCATCGCGACGAAGGAGGCCAGCGGAATGCCGGTCCACGGCACCGCCATCGCCCAGGCCTCGACGCAGCGGAAGCGATACAGCCGTTCCTCGAGCGGCAGCTTGCGGACGAGGTCATCGAAGCCGATCTCGAAGGGCTTCTCGACCATGCCGTCGATCTGGATCGACCAGGGTCGCGTTGCCAGCCGCTGCGAGGCGTCGACAATGTCCTTCGACATGCCGAATTCGTAGAAGTTGTTGTAGTTCGCCGCGTCCTCGGCCTTCGTCAGCGGCACATCGAGCTTGTAGGCGTCGTTGTGCTTGGCCGGATAGAGGTCGAGCGTCGGATCGGGCGTCTCGGCCTGCGCCAGAGCAGGCAAAGCCGCCCCCGCGATCAGCCCGGCGCCGGCGGCCATGAGCTGGCGGCGGTTCATGAACACGCTTTCGGGCGTGGCTTGGCTTTCCGGCATTTCCCAGCCGGCACGGCGCTTGATCAGCATGACGGACATACTCCGTTTCGTTGAAGGCCGTTAGGCCACGAAAGCGGAGTCACGGCAATTCACGAGGGGGAGAGGCGGCGGATCAACATCCGTCATGCTCGCCCTTGTGGCGAGCATCCACGTCTTGAACACAGCTCTCGCCGAATGAAGACGTGGATGCTCGCCACAAGGGCGACCATGACGCCAGGCGTGCTGATCACCCCCGCGCTTCGAGCGCCTTGATGATCGCGCCGCCCATCTCGCTGGTCGAGACGGCATTGGTGCCGGGTGCCGCGATGTCCTTGGTGCGCGTGCCGGAGGCCAGCACGTCGGCGATCGCGCCGTCCAGCCTGTCGGCCGCCTCGCTGGCGCCGAAGGAATAGCGCAGCGCCATCGCAAAAGAGCCGATCATCGCGATCGGGTTGGCCAGGCCCTTGCCGGCGATATCCGGCGCCGAGCCATGAACCGGCTCGTAGAGCGCCTTGCGCTTGCCCGTCACCAGGTCTTCCGCTCCAAGCGAGGCCGAGGGCAGCATGCCGAGCGAGCCGGTTAGCATCGCCGCGACGTCAGAGAGGATGTCGCCGAAGAGGTTGTCGGTGACGATAACGTCGTATTGCTTCGGCCAGCGCACGAGCTGCATGGCGCAATTATCGGCCAGCACATGCTCCAGCTCGACATCCGCATATTCGGCAGCGTGCAGTGCGGCGACGGTCTGCTTCCAGAGCACGCCGGTCTTCATCACATTGTGCTTTTCGGCCGAGGAGACCTTGTTGCGGCGTGTGCGCGCCAGCTCGAAAGCGACGCGGGTGATCCGCTCGATCTCCGGGGTGGTGTAGACCTGCGTGTCGACGCCGCGCTTCGAGCCGTCCTCCAGCGTGACGATTTCCTTAGGCTCGCCGAAATAGACGCCGCCGGTGAGCTCGCGCACGATCAGGATGTCGAGCCCCTCGACGACCTCGGGCTTCAGCGACGAGGCCGAGGCCAGCGCCGGGTAGCAGATCGCGGGACGCAGATTCGCGAACAGGCCGAGATCCTTGCGCAGCCGCAGCAAGCCTGCTTCCGGCCTGTGCTGATAGGGCACATCGGCCCATTTCGGCCCGCCGACGGCGCCGAACAGTACGGCGTCGGCATCCTGCGCGAGCTTCATGTCGCCTTCGGAGATCGCCTGCTTGTGGGTGTCATAGGCGACGCCACCGACCAGGCCCTTCTCGGTCTCGAACGAACCGAGGCCCTGCTTGCCGAACCAGGCGACGATCTGCTCGACCTGGCCCATCACCTCGGGGCCGATGCCGTCGCCGGGGAGCAGCAGGAGCTTATGGGTCGCCATGATCGTCTCAGCCTCGCTTGGAAAGTCCGCTTCCTCGCGGCGTGCTTAAAACATCGAGCCGAAAAGGGGAATGCGTTGGCGACAGCCCTGCGCCCGGCGAGACGCATCGGTGCGTCGAGAGCGAGCATCGGTTCGGCGCCGACAAGGCGATGCCGAGGGCATCCCGCGACATCGCCTTGCCGAAAGACCGGCGCCTCAGGCCTTCTTCTCGATGTTCCAGAAGAATTGCACCGGCGCGAGCACCATGCCGCTCAGATTGGTGCGATAGGCCATCGGCTGTTGCACGAGCCCGCAGGGCGCATAAGGCACCGCCCCGAAGCCGCGCCGCTCGATCTGCGCCGCGATCTCCTTCTGCTTTGCTTCTTCGGGCGCCGCGATCCACTGGTCGCGCAAGGCTTCCAGCGTCGGATCGTCGGGCCAGCCGAAGAAGGCAGAGCCGCCATTCGCCCGCATCAGCGGATGCAGCGCCGGGTTCAGGGTGTCGGCGCCGGACCAGAGCGTGTGGAACACGGACCAGCCGCCCTGCTCCGGCAGGCCGCGATTGGCGCGCCGGCCGATGAAGCTCGCCCAATCGGTGGCGACGAGCTCGGTCGTGATCCCGAGCTTCTTGAGCAGGTCTTCAGTCACCATGCACTGCTGATAGGCGATCGGCTGGTCGGAGGGTGCGAGCAGCACGACCTTCTCGCCGGCATAGCCGGCCTCCTTCAGCATCGCCTTCGCCTTCTCCAAGTCACCCGGCAGCGCCTCTTTGCCGCCCGCGCCGGTCGACATTGGCGAGCCCGGCGTGAAGAAGGTCTTGGCCTCCTGATAGTAGGCCTTGTCGCCAACGACGGCGTCCATGTAGTCGGTCTGCTTGATCGCGGCCATCACCGCCCGGCGCACGCCCGGATTGTTGAAGGGCGGCTGCATATGGTTGAAGCGCATGATCAGGAACAGCCCCAGCGGGACGTTCTTGATCACGATGTCCTTGCTGCGTGTCAGCACCGGCAACAGGTCCACAGGCGGCTGCTCGTACCAGTCCACCTCCCCCTTCGTCAGAGCGCCGACCGCCGCGCCTGGCTCTGTCAGCGCCAGCCATTCGATGCGGTCGATCTTCGCGACCTTGCCGCCGGCAGCCCAAGAGGGGTCTTCCTCGCGCGGCTTGTAGCTGGCGAAGCGCTCATAGACAGCGCTCTGACCAGGTACCCATTGCCGATCGGCGAAGCGCCAGGGGCCGGAGCCGACCGCCTCGGTGATCGGCTTCATCGCGTCCGTCAGCGCGATCCGCTCCGGCATGATGAAGGGCACGTTCGAGGACAGCTTGCCCAAAGCTGCCGGCAGCATCGGGAACGGCTTCTTCAGCCTGATCCGGAAACTGCGCTGGTCGATCGACTCATAGGCCTCGACGAAATTCGCGAAAGTCTGGCCGAAGGCATCGCGTTTCGACCAGCGCGCGATCGAGGCGATGCAGTCCTTCCCGGTGACCGGCTCGCCGTCATGGAAGGCAAGGCCTTCGCGCAAGCGGAAGCTCCAGCTCAGCCCGTCCGAGGCCGTCTCCCAGCTCTCCACCATCTGCGGTTTGATGGCGAACTGCGCATCGGTCGCGAACAGCGTGTCATATATCAGATAGCCGTGATTGCGGATGACGTAGCTCGTCAGCGTGATCGGATCGAGCGAGGGCAGCGGCGTCGACGGAATAAACCGCAATGTTGCGGCGCTGCCTTGCGAGAAGCTGGCATTCGGCATGAAGGCGGAGGCAGCGAGCGCTCCCGCGCCCTTGAGCATAGTGCGTCGGCTGGTCATCTCTTGATCCCCCTGCTCCGCCCAGCTTGGCGCGAGACCGGGCCGGACGCAAGAGATATACCAGATGCCGCCCTCGCTTCGGAGCTACCGCGACAGCCTTGCCGTCACCTCAATCTCGACCTTCATCTCAGCTTTCAACAGTCCCGCGATGACATAGATGCCGGCGGCGGGACGGATTTCACCAAAGACCTCGCCGCACACGCCGAGCACCGGCTCGCAATAGCTGCGATCGGTGACGAAATACTGGGCTCGCACCACCTCGCCAAGAGACGAGCCGGCATCGGCCAACACGCTCTCGATGGTGCGGAAGATGTTGCGCGCCTGCTCGGCCGCATCGTCCGGCATGGTCATCGTGCCGTAGTCGTAGCCGGTCGTTCCGGAAACGAAGACGAGATCGCCATCGATCACCGCCCGCGAATAGCCGAAAGCCTTCTCGAAGGGCGAGCCGGTGGAGATCAGGCGACGAGTCATGAAACGATCCTTCATTGGCGATCACCCTGAGCCCTCATCCTGAGGAGCAGCCGCAGGCTGCGTCTCGAAGGATGCTTCATCAGGCTCCGGAGCGATCTGGACCATCCTTCGAGACGCCGCTTCGCGGCTCCTCAGGATGAGGGCTTGCAGAAACTAGACCCGCCCGCCCTTGAGCGCCCGCAGCACCTTTTCGCCCGGCCGCCCGGTTTGCGGCATGCCGATCTTGCCCTCGATCTCCTTGATCGCCGCCCGCGTCATCGATCCCACGGCGCCATCGGGTTCGCCGACATTGTAGCCGCGCGCGATCAGCAGCCGCTGCAGCTCGCGCCGCTGCTCGCGCGACAGCGGCAGATCGTCGGTCGGCCATTGGCCCTGCACGCCGGGCCTGCCGCGCAGCCGGTCGGACAGCAGCGAGATCGCCAGGGCATAGGAGTCCGCGCCGTTGTAGCTGTAGGCGGCATCGTAGTTCTTGAAGACGAGGAAGGCCGGCCCCTCGCGCCCGGCCGGCATCAGCAGCCCGGCATTGCCGGTGCCGTCGAGTCGCGAGCCGTCATATCTGACGATGCCTTCCGCCGCCCAATGCGAAAGCGGCTTCTTCGGGTTGCGGCCGGTCGCGCCGCGATAGCCGTCCGGTACGCGGACCTCGTAGCCCCAGGTCGCGCCCGTGACCCAGCCGGCCTTGTCCATGAAGTTTGCGGTGGAGTGCAGCGCGTCGGGGATCGAATCGACGAGATCGCGACGCCCATCGCCATCGCCATCGACCGCCAGCCGCAGATAGGTCGAAGGGATGAACTGGGTATGTCCGAAGGCGCCGGCCCATGAGCCCATCAGCCGCTCGGGGAGGACATCACCGCGCTGGATGATCTTCAGCGTCGCGATGAACTCGCCCTTGAAGAAGGCGTTGCGGCGCGGCGCGAAGCAGGCGCCGGTCGAAAGAGCCTGCACCAGCGGCATCTTGCCCCGGGCCTTGCCGAAATCGCTCTCGACGCCCCAGACGGCCGCGATCGTATGCCGATCGACGCCGAAGCGCTGCTCGGCGGCCGCGAAGACGGAGGCGTATTGGCGCAGCATGTTGCGCCCCTCCGCCACCTTCTCGTCGTCGACCAGCGTACCGAGATAATCCCAGATCGGCGTCTTGAACTCCGGCTGGTTGTTCATCGCCTCGATGACTTTCATGTCCGGCTGCACGCCGGACATCGCGCTGTCGAACACAGCTGTCGAGACGCCGGCCGACGAGGCAGCCGAGCGCAAGCCGGAGAGGCAGGACTGGAAATCCGCCTGCGCATTGGCAGCGCCAGCGGACAGGATGACGGGAAGGGCAACGGACATGGCCATGGAAAGGGCGCGCATGGTCTCCACCGATTCGGGGAACAGTTGCCGGCAGGCTAGGGCAGCACGGTTAACGGAGGTTAACGCCGGGAGAAGGGCGGCACGATGCCGCAAAAGGAGCTATGCGGTGTCCTCCCGCCGTTCTGCGATTCGCCTGTCATGAATGCCGCCGCCGTCGATCTCATCGGGTTTGCCGCCGCGGCGCTGACCAGCCTGTGCTGGCTGCCGCAAGCCTGGCGCACGATCCGCACGCGCGACACCCGGGCCATCTCGCTCTGGACGCAGGCGCTTTTTGCCTGCGGCGTCGCGCTGTGGCTGGGTTATGGCATGCTGATCCTGTCCTGGCCCGTGATCTTTGCCAATGCCATGACGCTCGTCCTCGTGCTGGTCATCATTGCAATGAAGCTGCGCTTCGGCTGAGGCGCGCTTTTTCGTCTCCGCCCTCCCCGACCCGTTGGAACAACACCATGCGTATTCTGCTCATCGCCGCCGCGATGCTCATCGGCACCACGCCCTTGCTGGCAGGCCCGACCTGCAGCCCCAGCGATGCCTCGGCCCAGATCCTTGCCTCGGCAACGATCGGCGACACCCATCCGGGCTTCGCTCACAAGCATGTCGGCTATGGCTGGTCGCTTCAGGTCAAGCGCGAGGACCATGACGATGCCGGCATGAGCTATTATGTCGGCGATCTCTATGACGCGCAGGGCAAGCTTTCGACGCGCAACGTCTTCGCGCTGAAAAACGAGTGGGACTGCGGGCCGTAACGGCTCAGCGCGCCGGCTTCACCCGCAACACCTTGCCGTCATCCTCATCCGTCAGCAGGTAGATGAAGCCGTCCGGCCCTTGCCGGACGTCGCGGATGCGCGCGCCGATATCGGTCAGCAGCCGCTCCTCGCCGGTGACTTTTTCGCCCTCGGTGGAAAGCCGCGCAAGCTGGCTGCCGGCCAGCGCCCCGACGAAGAGCGAATTCTTCCAGGCTGGCCAGATCGTACCCGTATAGAACGCCGCGCCCGAGGGCGCGATCGACGGATCCCAATAGAACAGCGGCTGCTCCATGCCGGGTTTGGCCGTGCCTTCGCCGATCTTCGCGCCGGAATAATCGACGCCATAGCTGATGACCGGCCAGCCATAGTTCAAGCCGGCCTTGGGCGTGTTGATCTCGTCCCCGCCGCGCGCACCGTGCTCCGCTGTCCAGAGCTGGCCGGTTTCGGGGTGGAGAGCCGCGCCCTGAACGTTGCGATGGCCGATCGACCAGATTTCCGGTGCCCAGCCGGGCTTCTTCGGGTTGTCGCCCGGAATGCTGCCATCCGGCCGGATGCGAACAAGCTTCCCGATATGGTTTTCTGGGTTCTGCGCCTGGTCGCGCTGGCTGAACCGCTCGCCCAGCGTCACGAACAGCGCGCCAGTGCGGTCGAACACCAGACGCGAGCCGAAATGCATGGTCGAGTTCACGGTCGGCATCTGCCGGAAGATCACGAAAACGTCCGTCAGCGCTGTATTCTGCTCGTTGAGCCTGCCACGCGCGACGCTGGTACCGTTGCCGTTGGCGCGCGACTCGGCGAAGGAGAGATAGACCATCCGGTTGCGGGCGAAATCGGGGTCGAGCGCCACGTCGAGCAGCCCGCCCTGCCCGCGCGTCATCACATTCGGCACGCCGGTGATCGGCCGCGAGAGCGCGCCGTTCTTGTCGACGAGCCGCAGCCGGCCGGGCCGCTCCGTCACAAGCATTCGCCCGTCCGGCAGGAAGGTGAGCCCCCAGGGATGTTCCAGCCCGCTGGCGACGGTCTCGACGGAGAGGTCGCCGGCGCTCGACGGATAGCGCTTCTGCGCCATAGCCGGCTGCTGCAACAGAGCCAGCGCAAAGCCTGCCGCCAGAGCCACGGTCATCGTCCTGATTGCCCGCATCCTCGTTCTCCCTTGTCACTCGGCAGATAGGAAGAACGAGGCGCGGAGCAAACCGGTGCTCACGTCCTTGTCAGGACGCCGACTGCCTTTGGATTGGAACCCGCTTATTCCGCCTTGACGCCGGCATCCGCGATGATCTGCTTCCAGGTCGCGATTTCCTGAAGATGATAGGGCCGGAACGCCTCGGGATCGCGCACCTTCAGGCTGAAGCCGAGCTTCAGGATGGCGTCGCGCGTCGCCGGCTTGTTCAGCGAGGCGATGATCGCCTTGGAGAGCGTGTCGAGAACCGGCTCAGGCGTCTTGGCGGGAGCAAAGAACGCGGCCCAGGATTCCGCATCCGCATTGGTCACGCCCTGCTCGCGCAGCGTCGGCAGGTCTTTCGCCTGCGGGTTGCGCTCGGGGCTGGCGATGGCGAGCCCACGCAGCGCGCCGGCATTGATCTGCTCCAGCACGCTCGGCAGGGTCGAATTGGCGATATCGATGCGCCCGCCGACCAGTTCCTGTACCAGCGGCGCGGCGCCCCTGAACGGCACATGGGTCATCTTGATGCCGGTGCGTTGCATGAACAACTCCATCGCCAGATGCGAGCCGGAACCGACGCCGGTCGAGCCGTAATTCAGCTTGCCGGGATCGGCCTTGGCGAGCGCGATCAGCTCTTGGATGTTCTTGGCCGGCAGGTCTTTGCGCACGACGAAAGCGTGCTCGAAGGCGCCGACGCCGGCCAGCGGCGCGAAATCCTTCACCGCATCATAGCCGGGGTCCTTCAGCAGGAACATGTTGTTGCCATGCGTCTGGTTGTTGCCGAAGACGAAGGTGTAGCCGTCCGGCGCCGCATGGGCGACGGCGCGGGTCCCGACAGCGCCGGACGCACCCGCCCGGTTGTCGACCAGCACATTCTGGCCGAAGGCGGTGGAAAGATCCTGTGCCACGAAGCGCGCGATCGCGTCCGTCGGCCCGCCCGCCGGATAGGGCACGATCATCGTCACCACCTTGCTCGGGAAGCTCTGAGCCCGCACGATGGACGGAGCAAGCACGGCGCCGGCCATCAGGCCGAACGTGGAACGGCGGGTCAGCGACATCGATTTCCTCCCGGGACGCCCGCTGAATGGCGGGGCTCATTGGGCCGGAGGTTTAGGCGCAACCGGTTGATGCGTAAAGCGTCGGCGCATGCCCGAGAGCATGCTGAGCGTGCGCTGCAAGCAAGGGATGAAAGACCATGACAGTCCGAATCGAGCGCCTGGGCAGCGTCGCCACCGTCATTCACAGCCGGCCTGAAGCCCGAAACGCGGTGGACCCCGAAAGCGCCGTCGCATTGACCGAAGCTTTTCAGGATCTCGACCGCGACCCCGAGACGCGCGCCATCGTCTTCTGGGGCGAGGGTGGCGCCTTCTGTGCCGGTTGGGACCTGAAATACGCGCAGGCTTTCACCGACCCCGCGCGCTTCGAGAACGATATTGTCGAAGGCCTCGGCTTTCCGCTTGAAGGCGCACCGCCACGTGGGCCGATGGGCCCCTCCCGGCTTGAGATGAGCAAGCCCTTGATCGCCGCGATCGAAGGCCCAGCGGTGGCGGGAGGCATGGAGCTGGCGCTCTGGTGCGATGTCCGGGTGATGGCGGAGGATGCCTATTTCGGCGTCTACTGCCGGCGCTGGGGCATTCCTTTGATCGATGGCGGCACGGTGCGCTTGCCGCGCCTCGTCGGTCAGGGCCGCGCGCTGGAGATCATCATGACCGGCCGCAAGGTCGAGGCGGACGAAGCCTTGCGCATCGGGCTTTGCGAGAAGCTCGTCGCCAAGGGGCAAGCCCGCGCGGCCGCCGAGGCGATGGCGCAGGAGATTGTGCGTTTCCCGCAAGGCGCCATGCTGGCGGATCGCGCCAGCGCAATCGCCGGACACGGCCTGCCGGTGCGCGAGGCGTTGGCGCATGAATGGGAACGCGGTGTGCGCACCATCGCGACGGAGGGTGCAGCCGGTGCGGGTCGGTTCGCCTCTGGCAAAGGCCGAGGCGGCGATTTCGGCGAGATCTAGCCGGAGAGGCCGGCGCGTTTCAGCCGCTGGATCGCGAGGTCGAGCGCCTGCAGGAAGGCTGAGCGGTCCTTCCGGGCGAAGGGTTTCGGCCCGCCGCCGGCCACGCCCATCGCGCGCAGATCCTCCATCATGTCGCGCGTCGCCAGCGCCATGCCGATGGAAGCTGCGGTAAAGGGCTTGCCGGTCGAGCCGATGACGTCGGCGCCGGCCTTGATGCAGCGGTCGGCGAGCGGAATATCCGAAGTGACGACGATCGACCCGCGTGCGACCCGCTCCGCGATCCAGTCATCGGCCGCGTCGAAATTGCCGGGCACCGTCACCCGCTCGATCCAGGGCTCGCGCGGCACGTTGAGGAAGCTGTTGGCGACGACATAGACATGCAGCCCGTGTCGGCCGGCGACGCGATAGATCTCGTCCTTTACCGGGCAGGCATCGGCGTCGATGTAGATCGCGATCGGGGCTGGCGCTTCCATGTCGGCCTTGCGCATCGCAAGCTCTGCGTCCGTACGCAAGCCGAAACGCCCAGACCTGCGTGGAAGAATTCTCGTGCACCGTCCCCGGCGCGGGTTTAGCCTCGGTAGGCCTGCTTCGAGATGACGTGAATCGGCTCCGGGCCGGTCGTCGCAGGCGAACTTTCTGACGGAGAAGGGCGGGCACGCGCATCGCCCCTTCCGGACCCGCCCACAGGTTTCCCCGCCAGCAAGGAGCAGGACGATGGCAAAAGGCGAGCAGCGCAGCAACCGCGAAGCCAAGAAGCCCAAGAAGGACAAGCCGAAGGTCTCGGCCGCGGCGCCGTCGAGCATGGCCGCCGCGGCCGCCAAGACTGCGGCGCCCAAGAAAAAATAGGGCGCCGGCCCTTCAGGGCGTCTCGGGCACTTCGTCCGTCCAGACCTTGAAGCCGGTCAGGATGTTGGGCCCGAACGACGTCGCGATCGCGACGTCGGCCGCGTCCCGGCCGCGCGCGATCAGCACGCGCCCGATGCGCGGCACGTTGTTGCGCGGGTCGAACATCTGCCAGCCGCCCTCGAGATAAGCCTCGAAGGAAGCCGCGAAGTCGCCCACGGCATAGGGTGGCGGTGTGCCCACGTCGCTGAGATAGCAGGTGCAGTAACGCGCCGGAATGTTCATCGCCCGGCAGAAGGCGATGGCGAGATGGGCGTAATCGCGGCAGACGCCCTTCCCCTCGGCATAAGCATCCGATGCGGAACGCGAAACGCTCGCATCGTTGTAATTGAAGACGATGTGGCGGTGGACGAAGTCGCAGATCGCCTGCACCCGCTCCCCGCCCGGCCTCGTATGCCCGAACAGCTCCCAGGCCAGCGAAATCATCCGGTCACTGTCGCAGAATCGGCTCGCGAGCAGGAAGACGATGCACTCGTCCGGCAAATTCTCGACCGCGACCTGGCCGACGCTGCGATCGAAGGCTTCGGGAAGCCCGCTATCCCTGATGACGGTATCGGCGGTGATCGTCATCGCACCTGCCGGCGCGAGCAGGCGCGTGCACCAATTGCCGAAGCTGTCGCGATAGGCGCTGGTTTCGACCGCCGGCGTGATCCGCATCTGGTCGGGCTCGGTCAGGTCCGAGACCCGGCTGAAATGAACATTCAGCACCAGAATCATCGGAGTAGGTTGTGGCAGATCGTAGTCGAGTCTGTAGCCGATCCTGAGTTTCACGCGATTCCTCTTGCGCGACGATGATGCGTCGATAGTGAGTGGCCCCCGCCAGACTTGCATCATGCACGTTTCCGGCCAAGCGCGCCTGTCATCTGACATGCGCGCTTTCCTTTTGTGCGATCGGCACGGCGTGAAGCCACATTCGCTATGCTGACGCGAATGATCAAGCACTCTGGCTTGCGACGACGCGGCGCGAGGCCTAAACCACGCGCGCGCCGCTGACGGCGCGTTTCCTTGCCGCTCCTCCCGGAGATCAGTCCCATGGCCTTCCTTGCCAACGCCCTGAAGCGCGTGAAGCCCTCTGCCACCATCACGATCACGCAGAAGGCGCGGGACCTGAAAGCACAGGGCAAGGACGTGATCTCGCTCTCCGTCGGCGAGCCTGATTTCGACACGCCAGACAATATCAAGGAAGCCGCCATCGCAGCCATTCGCCGCGGCGAGACCAAATACACCCCTGTCGCCGGCATTCCGCAGCTGCGCGAGGCGGTGGCGAAGAAGTTCAAGCGTGAGAACGGGCTCGACTACAAGGCGAGCCAGACCATCGTCTCCACCGGCGGCAAGCATGTCATCTATAACGCCCTGCTGGCCACGCTGAACCCCGGCGACGAGGTCATCTGCGTCTCGCCCTATTGGGTCTCCTATCCGGAGATGGTGGCGCTCTGCGGCGGCACGGCGACCTTCGCCGAAACCTATCTGAAGAACGATTTCAAGCTGCAGCCGGAAGACCTCGAAAAGGCGATCACGCCAAAGACCAAATGGGTGATCCTGAATTCGCCCTCAAACCCCTCGGGCGCCGCCTACAGCCACACCGAGCTGAAGGCGCTGACCGACGTGCTGATGGGTCATCCGCATGTCTGGGTGCTGACCGACGACATGTACGAGCACCTCGTCTATGGCGACTTCAAATTCGTCACCCCGGCGCAGATCGAGCCCGGCCTCTACGAGCGCACGCTGACCATGAACGGCGTCTCGAAGTCCTATGCCATGACCGGCTGGCGCATCGGCTACGCCGCCGGCCCGCAGCACCTGATCAACGCCATGGACCTCGTGCAAGGCCAGCAGACCTCGGGCACTTCAGCGATCTCGCAATGGGCGGCCGTCGAGGCTCTCGACGGCACGCAGGAGCACATTCCGGTCTTCCGCAAGGCCTTCGAGCGTCGTCGCGACCTCGTCGTCTCCATGCTGAACCAGACGCGCGGCCTGAAATGCCCGACGCCGGAAGGCGCCTTCTATGTCTATCCCGACTGCTCGGAGCTGATCGGCAAGAAGCTGCCCAACGGAAAGACGATCGAGACCGATGAGGACCTCGTTATCGGCCTCCTCGAAGCCGAGGCGGTCGCGGCCGTCCACGGCTCCTCCTTCGGCCTCGGCCCCAACTTCCGCATTTCCTACGCCACCTCGGACGAGAAGCTGGAAGAGGCCTGCCGCCGCATCCAGCGCTTCTGCGCCGAGCTGCGCTAAGCTCGATGAACGAGGGCGCCGCAACGCGCCGGTTCGTTCTGGCCGGGGGCTTCATGCTCCCGGCCACTTTTGTTTTCGGGCAGGGCGTGCCTATGCTTTCGGCGCGCGAGGCTTTCGAGGCACGTCAAGCCGGGCGCATGATGCTGGTCGACATCCGCACGCCCGACGAATGGGCCGATACCGGCTTGCCTGAGGGCGCCATCCCCTTCGACGTCGATGCCACGGCATTCGATGTCAGGTTGGCCGGACTGCGGCTGGACAATCCCGGAAAGCGCATCGCCCTGATCGATCGGACCGGAGCGCAGGCCGTCGCGACGGTGCAGAAGCTCGGCGGCCGGGGCTGGCGCGATCTGATCGCCGTGCGCGGCGGCATGCTTGGACCGAGTGGGTGGCTAGAGGAGAAGCTGCCGGTGAAGGCTTATCCTTGATCCCGACAAAGCCCTCATCCTGAGGAGCCGCGTAGCGGCGTCTCGAAGGATGCTCCAGATATCTCCGTAGCCCGCTGGAGCATCCTTCGAGACGCGCTTCTACGAAGCGCTCCTCAGGATGAGGGCTTTGATATCAAGAGATCAGGCCGCCTCTCCCGCGTGATCCGCTCCGCTTCTGCCCGCCGCCATTTCGCGATCCGCGCGTGATCGCCTGAAAGCAGCGCCTCGGGCAGGCCCTTGCCCTCCCATTCGCGCGGGCGGGTATAGTGCGGATATTCCAACAGGCCGTTTTCGAAGCTCTCCTCCTCGCCGGAGGCTTCCTTGCCCATCACGCCGGGGATCAGCCGCACGCAGGCATCGAGCAGCGTCAGCGCCGCCATCTCGCCGCCCGAGAGGATGTAGTCGCCGATCGAGACCTCGGTCAGCCCGCGTCCCTCGATCACCCGCTCGTCGACGCCCTCGAATCGCCCGCAGACGATGACAACGCCGGGTCCCGTCGCCCACTCGCGCACCTGGCGCTGCCGCAAGGCCTGCCCACGCGGCGACATCAGCAGACGCGGACGCGTGTCTTCCGGCGGCACGGCCGCATCGATCGCAGCCGCCAGCACATCGCAGCGCAGCACCATGCCGGCACCGCCACCCGCAGGATTGTCGTCGACATTGCGGTGCCGGCCGATGCCGTGTTCGCGGATCTGATGCGCATCGAGCGACCAGAGACCCTTCCGCAGCCCCTCCCCCGCCAGCGAGATGCCGAGCGGACCGGGAAACATCTCTGGGTAGAGCGTCAGGACCGAAGCGCGGAAGGTCATGGCTTTCCGCGCCTCGCTAGACCCTCGACCGTCATTGCGAGGAGCGAAGCGACGAAGCAATCCAGGAGGACTGGGCCAAGCGGTCGAACCCAACCCTCCTGGATGGCTTCGCTACGCTCACAATGACGACACGGCATGGTCAGAACCGCAACGCCGGCAAGCCATCCACCGCAGCGAAATCGGGACCCTCGCCGATGAGGTTGTCGAAACCCGCGAAATCCTGCGCGCCCAGCATCGTCAGCAGCGCCACCGCGCGCATGCCGGCGCGCTTCGCCGCTTCGATGCCGTTCGGCGCATCCTCGAAGACGATGCAGTCGGCCGCAGGCATGTCCATGCGCCGCGCCGCTTCCAGAAACAGGTCGGGGTTCGGCTTGCCGCGAAAGCCCTGAGAGGGCGCGACGATGGTGACGAAGCGCTCGCGCATCCCGAGCTTGTCCATCACCATGTCTAGATTGCCGGGAGGGGCGGCGGTCGCCAGCGCCATCGGCACGCCGGCAGCATCCGCACGCGCCATCAGCGCCAACAGCCCGACGACGGGCGCGACATGCGGGCCATAGGCCTCGCGGTAGTAGAGTTCCTTGTCGTGGCCGAGCGCGTCGATCTTCGCTTGGTCCGCACCCGGAAACAAAGGCGCGATGATCTCGGAGGAAGCCATGCCCGCCGTCTTGCGAAAGAAGGCGTCGGCATCGAAGGGCAGGCCATGCTCGGTCAGGAGCCGGCCCCAGGCACCTTCGTGATAGCGCATATTGTCGACGACGGTGCCGTCCATGTCGAAGATCAGCGCGCGGGCTGGCTTATCGCTCGGCGTCATCGGGGCGGTTCTCCTCGGGCTCGAACAGACCCGGATCGGGCTGCGCCTCGATCCGCCGCGCGGCGATGTCGATACGCGGCGCGAAGGCTTTAGTGAAAGGCATCAGCACAGAACGCTTGTCCGGCGTCTCGATGTCGAGCAGGTCGCCCGCACCGTAATTCTCCACCGATGTGACGGTGCCGAGGACCGTCCCGGCGGGATCGACGACCGCGCAGCCGATCAGGTCGATCTGCAGGAACTCGTCCTCGTCCTCGGATGGCGCCAGCTTGTCGCGGGCGACAAGCAACTCGGTGCCGTTCAGCGCCTCGGCGGCCTCACGCGTCGTCACGCCCTTGAGCCGGGCGATCACGACCTCCTTGGCCGCGCGAACCTCGGAGATCTCGTAGGCGCGGCCCTTGCGGTCGCTGAGCACGCCGTAGTCCGCGATCCCGAGCGGATCGCCGGTGAAGGTCTTGATCCGGACCTCGCCGCGCACGCCATGCGGCGCGCCGATGATCCCGAGCAGGATGAGGGAACTGTCAGTCATGCAGGCCTCGGCGTCATGCTCGGGCTTGTCCCGAACATGCCTGTCTTGAAAACCGTGCTCGTCGGGCAAAAACATCGATGGTCGGCACGAGGCCGACCATGACGCGAGACCGTCAGCACGGTATCGGAAGGCTCACGCCTCGGCGGCGGCGGCTTCTTCGGCGGCAGGCTGAGCGGCCTTGGCGGCCTTCTTCTCGGCGCGCTCCTTGGCCTTGTCGCCGGCGACGGCCTTCTGCGGGTTGTTGCGGGCCGGACGCTTGGTCAGGCCGGCGGCGTCGAGGAAGCGCAGCACGCGGTCGGTCGGCTGGGCGCCCTTGGCGAGCCACTCCTTGGCCTTCTCCAGGTCGAGCACGACGCGCTCGGCCGAATCCTTCGGCTTCATCGGGTCGTAGGAGCCGATCTTCTCGATGAAGCGGCCATCGCGCGGCGAGCGGGCGTCGGCGACGATGATGCGATAATAAGGGCGCTTCTTGGCGCCGCCACGGGTCAGGCGGATCTTGAGGGACATAAGTCTTCTTCCTTACTGCTGATCGGGTTCGAGTTGCTTTACTGCGGCGATGGCTGCTTCCAGCTCCGCCTCTCCGTCCATCGACGCCGACTTGAAGATCTCGAAATCGATCTCTCCGTCTTCGCGAATGTCGATCTCCCACTTCTCTCCCGGAATATTCGCTGCGATCGAGATCGCATCGTCACGGTAGATGACCAGGGAATGGTCGATTTGGGCCTCCTCGAGCTTGGCCTGGATTTCCCAGAGCTTCTCAAGCATGGCGGCCGCGCTGGTAGGCTTGCTCACTTCTTCTTCCCTCCAAACGGATTGCCGCCCATTCCGGGCATGCCCCCAAGTCCCGGCAGCTTCGGCATCATGCCGGCCGGAGGCGTGACGCCCTTGGGCAGGCCGGAAAATCCGCCCGGCGGCAGCGACGGCAGGCCGCCGCCGAGGCCCCCGAGTCCGCCGCCCGCACCGAGCTGCTTCTGCAGCGCTTCGAGCTGGCCTGCATCCATCGTCGAGGGATCGGGCATGCCGGCGGGCAACCCACCACCGAGCCCGAACATTCCGCCGAGCTTGCCCAGCATGCCGCCCTTCTGCTTCTTCATGGCCTTCATCATGTCGGCCATGCCGCGATGCATCTTGAGCAGCTTGTTGATCGCCTCCGGCGAGGTGCCGGAGCCGGCGGCGATGCGCTTCTTGCGGCTGTTCTTTAGCAGATCGGGGTTCTTGCGCTCGGCCGGCGTCATCGAGTTGATGATGGCGACCTGACGCGCGAGCATCTTGTCGTCGACCTTGGCGGAGGCGAGCTGGTTCTTCATCTGCGCCATGCCGGGCAAAAGCCCCATCACGCCGCCGAGACCACCCATCTTCTCCATCTGCTGGAGCTGCATGCGCAGATCGTCGAGGTCGAAATTGCCCTTGGCCAGCCGCTGCGCAAGCGCTTGGGCCTTGTCGGCATCGACCGTCTGCGCCGCCTTCTCGACGAGGCTGACGATGTCGCCCATGCCGAGAATGCGGTTGGCGATGCGCGAGGGATGGAACTCGTCGAGCTCGTCGACCTTTTCGCCGGTACCGACGAGCTTGATCGGCTTGCCGGTGACGGCGCGCATCGAAAGCGCCGCGCCACCGCGCGAATCGCCGTCCATACGGGTCAGCACGATGCCGGTGAGGCCGACGCGGGCATCGAAGGCGCGCGCCGTGTTGACGGCGTCCTGCCCGGTCAGCGCGTCGGCGACGAGCAGCACCTCGTGCGGGCCGGTCGCGGCCTTAACCTGCGCGACCTCTTCCATCAGCATGTCGTCGAGCGTGACGCGGCCGGCGGTGTCGAGCATCACCACATCGTAGCCGCCGAGCCTGGCGGCCTCGATCGCGCGCTTGGCGATCTGCACAGCCGACTGGCCGGCGACGATCGGCAGGGTCTGCACGCCGACCTGCGTGCCGAGAATGGCGAGCTGCTCCATCGCCGCCGGGCGTCGCGTATCCAGCGACGCCATCAACACTTTCTTCTTGTTGCGCTCGGTCAGGCGCTTGGCGATCTTGGCCGTAGAGGTCGTTTTACCCGACCCCTGCAGGCCCACCATCAGGATCGGCACTGGCGGCACGGCGTCGAAGCTGATGCCCTCGCCCTCCCCGCCCAGCGTGTCGATCAGGACGTCGTTGACGATCTTGATGACCTGCTGGCCCGGCGTGACCGACTTCAGCACCTCGGCGCCGACGGCGCGCTCTCTGACCTTCTCGGTAAACGAGCGCACGACCTCGAGCGCGACGTCGGCCTCCAGCAACGCGCGGCGAACCTCGCGCAACGCGGCGTTGACGTCCTCCTCGGTCAGCGAACCCCTGCGGGTCAGCCCCGAGAGGATGCCGGAGAGCCTGTCGCTCAGCGTGCCGAACATGCGGACCTGCCTGCTTGCCTCAGGAAGCCTTCACCACCAGAGCCTCATCGCCAAGCGGCTTCGCGCCCGAGGGCGCAATCGCGCTGTCGGGCGTTGACCTCCGGGCTCATGAAGCGACTAGCGCGGCCCGGTCGGCGGATGTGGTTTCGGCGATGTCGGCGAAACGGATGGCGCCCTTAAAGCGGAAGACTGTGGCGAAAGTCAAGTTTTCGCCAAGCATGATGACTGAGGATCACTGGAGCCCTCATCCTGAGGAGCCGCGTCACGCGGCATCTCGAAGGATGCTCCAGATCGCGCCGGAACCACTTGCTGAAGCATCCTTCGAGACGCGAGCCTGACGGCTCGCTCCTCAGGATGAGGACTGAGAAAAATCGTCCTGTTCATATTCGGCTCAGCCCCACCTGCCTATTCCAGCCCCAGAAATGCCCGGATCGGCCAGCATCGCTGCCCGACCATTCAAGAGACAGACCGATGCACCGCCGCTCCGCCCTGCTTCTCTTCTGTGCCGGCGCCCTCCTCGCCGGTTGCGCCGCCGAGCCGCGCCGCGAGGGCCCGCTCGATGCACGCATCGTCGAGCGGCTGAACGCCGTCACGCTCGATCCGGCGCAGGCCGGCCGCATCCTCAATGCCTATCGCGTCAGCCTCGGCCTCAATCCGCTCAAGCCCGACCCGCGGCTAATGGCGATGGCCCAGCGGCAGGCCGACGCGATGGTCGCAAAGAACAGCCTCTCCCACGATGCCGGCGGCAGCTTTGCCTCCCGGGTCGAGGCGGCGGGCCTCGATTCCGCCCGCGTCGCCGAGAACCTCGGCGGCGGCTATTATTCGACCGAGGAAGCTTTCGAAGGCTGGCGGACATCGCCCGGCCATGACGAGAACCTGCGCATGAAGGAGGCGACGCGTTACGGCATCGCCCTCTCCAAGGACCCGCGCACGAGCTATCGCGCCTGGTGGGTTCTGGTCGTGGCGGCCGAGCCGGAGGTCCGGCGCGAAATGGGCGCATCCGCCCCGGCGCAAACCATGTGGTTCGGGAACAACGCGCGCCCGGTGCGGTAAAGACGTCTGACGGATTCTCGTCATTGCGAGCGAAGCGAACCAGTTCAGAGAGATCGGGCTAAAAGGATCGGCCCAGTCCCTCTGATTGCTTCGTCGCTGCGCTCCTCGCAATGACGCGCATCTGTATCGAAGGAAATCCCATCTTTACAAACGCCCCCATCCGGTGATGGCTCTGGTCTTTCAAGCGGAGCCATCACCATGACCTTCGAAGCCTGGGCTACTTTCGCCGCCGCCACGGCGGTTCTCCTCGTCATTCCCGGACCGACGATCCTGCTCGTCGTCTCCTATGCGCTCGGCCAGGGCTGGCGCGCCGCGCTGCCCATCGCGGTCGGCGTAGCGCTTGGCGACTTCACGGCGATGACGCTGTCGATGCTTGGCGTCGGCGCCCTGCTGGCGACGTCCGCGACCGTCTTCACCGCGTTGAAATGGATCGGCGCGGCCTATCTGGTTTGGCTCGGCATCAAGCTGTTCCGCGCTGGCGGCTCCCTCGATGCCAAGCCCCGCGAGGACGCCGCGCCCGCCTGGAAGATGCTCGGCCACGCCTGGCTGGTCACAGCGTTGAACCCCAAAAGCATCACCTTCTTCGTCGCCTTCCTGCCGCAGTTCCTCGATGCCAAGGCTGATTTTGGAACGCAGATGCTGATCTTCGAGGCCACCTTCGTCGGCCTCGCCTTCGCCAATGCGTTGGGCTACGCGCTCGTGGCCTCCCGTGCCCGCTCCGTCATCGGCAATCCGCGCGCGATCGGCCTGTTCAACAAAGCCGGCGGCACAGCTCTGATCGGCGCCGGCATCGCGACGGTGGCGATCCGCTCCGGCAGCCACTGAGATCCACATGACTCAGGACAAAGACGCGCAGACACTCGATTTCTACGCGGCTGAAGCGACGGCCTATGCCGAACGACCCCGCGAGGCCGAGCATCGACGCATCGACCTGTTCGTCGAAAAGCTGCCTGCCGGCGCCCGTATCCTCGAGCTGGGCTGCGGCGGCGGCCAGGACAGTGGGGAGATGCTGGCGCGGGGCTTTGATGTCGTTCCCACCGATGGCTCGGCCGAACTGGCGGCAGAGGCGCAAAAGCGTCTCGGCCGGCCCGTTCGCGTCTTGCTGTTTGAAGATCTGACGGAGATTGCCGCTTATGACGGCATCTGGGCGCATGCCTGCCTGCTGCATGCGCCTCGCCCGGCCCTGCCCGGCATCATCGATCTCATTCATACGGCTCTGAAGGCAGGCGGCGTTTTCTATGCCAGCTTCAAGGCCGGGGAGGCAGAAGGTCGCGACGGCTTCGGCCGATATTTCAATTATCTGTCGAAGGACGAGTTGGCTGCGGCCTACGACCCGGCATCGCGCTGGGCGTCACTGGCCATCGATGAGGACATGGGCAGCGGCTACGATCAGATGCCGACGCGCTGGCTCCATGTCCTTGCCGTCAAGCAGGCTTGACCGAAGGCTGCGAGCCACTAACTCATTCCGATCATGAACCGCCGCAAGCTTCTCTCCCTCGCCGCACCTGTTGCCCTCTTCGCTTCGGCCGGCGCGGCGTGGGCGGCGGTGTCCCGCTCGCGCAATCCCTATTACCGAGGGCCGGTTAGCGACCATTTTGACGGCATCGTCTTCGGTGATGGCCGCACCGCGTCGAAAGGCCTGCTTGACGTGCTGCGCTGGCAAACCGGCAAGCGAGACCGGGAGCCCTTCCCTGCTGCCTACCCCACCCCGCCGCAGGACAAGCCGCCGATCCGCGTCGAAGGCGCGCGCATCGTCCATCTCGGCCACGCCTCGTTCCTCTATCAGTTCGCAGGCCTGAATCTCCTGGTCGACCCGGTTCTCTCAGAGCGAGCGAGCCCGTTCTCCTTCATCGGCCCCAAACGCGTGAACCCACCGGGCGTCGCCTTCGACGATCTTCCGCCGATCGATGCGGTCTTGATTACGCACAACCACTACGACCATCTCGACATCGAGACGCTGGCGCGCATCCACCGCCGCGACCGGCCGCGCATGATCATGCCGCTCGGCAACGACACCATCGTCAAGGCCCGTATCCCGGACGCGCGGACGGAAGCCTATGACTGGTCGGACACGGTGGCGCTGTCGGATGCGCTGTCGGTCACGC
Source organism: Allobosea sp. P5_A5 (assembly GCF_056400625.1). Taxonomy (NCBI): domain Bacteria; kingdom Pseudomonadati; phylum Pseudomonadota; class Alphaproteobacteria; order Hyphomicrobiales; family Alloboseaceae; genus Allobosea; species Allobosea sp. P5_A5. Next base: position 291,019 of record NZ_JBFUKY010000002.1, on the reverse strand, counting down.
TGGTGCCGACCTACCACTGGTCGGCTCGTGGCGCCTTCGACCGGCGTATGGCGCTATGGTGTTCCTACATCCTCGAAGCCGGCGGAACGAAGATCTTCCACATCGGCGACACCGGCTATCATGACGGCTCGCTTTATGAGCGGCTCGGGAACGAGCACGGACCGTTCCGACTCGCCGTGCTGCCGATCGGGGCCTATGAGCCACGCTGGTTCATGGCCGACAACCACATGAACCCGGAAGAGGCCGTGAAGGTCATGCTGGCGCTGCGCGCCGAACAGGCGATCGGCCACCATTGGGGCACGTTTCAGCTCACCGACGAGGGCGTGGAGCGCCCGCCGGAAGCGCTGAAGGCCGCGCTCGCCGCCGCTGGCTTGCCGGAAGAGCGCTTCCAGGCCATGAGGCCGGGGCTGAGCTGGGTAGCGTGAACACCTATGTCATTCCGGGGCGGGGCCTGCGCCGAACCCGGAACCTACGACTGGGTACGACCTTTAGAAATCCGACCGCGCGACGGCTCGCCCGGTCGTAGGTTCCGGGTTCGATCCTGCGGATCGCCCCGGAATGACAGCAAAAAGCTACTTCGGCTGAACGTAGACGTTGATCTCGAGGTTCGGGTTACCCGCATCGTCGAGCTCGCTGACATATTCCTCGAGGAACGCGTCCTTCACCGTGATGCTCTTGGCTTCGAGATAGGCGGTGATGGTCTCGTACGTCGAATCGATATCGTCATAAGGCGCCTGATGCAGGAAGCGCAGGGCGGCGCCGGCCGGTGACGTCGCCATCCGGAAATCGGGGCCGAGCGCCGGCGCCTGACCGCCGGGAGCGATCGCGACCGGCAACATCGCCTCGAAGCGGAAGCCGTCATCGGTCGTCTCGACGAACAGCGAAAGCGGGCGTCCCGTCACCGCAAGCCCAGTCCTCTGCGCTTCGACGCGCAGCGCCTTGATGGTATCGGCGAGCTTCTGGAAGCCCTGGTCCCAGGTCGCCTGCCCGGCCAGCATCAGCACCGGCTTCGGCGCGAGCGTGACAGAGGCGACATCGGAACTGTCTGAACCCTTCCCGGTCAGGGTCGCGTTCGCATCCGGCAGACCCGTCTGCTGCTGTTGCGGCACAGGCGGCAAGGGCTGGCCCGGCGCCGGCAGGGTCGGCGGCGGCTGCACCGGCTGCGGCTCAAGCGGCACGGAGGGCGTCGGCGCAGGCTGCACCGGCTGCGGCGTGACGTTTGGCGCGGGCGGAGGAGGCTGCACGGGGTTGGGACCGGGCTGGCCCTCGGGCATGGCTGCAGGTGGCCTCTGATTGGGTGCGGACTGCGCCTGTGCCGGGGCGGCACCGACCGGGGGAGCCAGCGGGCTCGACTGTACGGCGGAGGGCGCCGCGACGGTGCCCTGAGCAAGTGCCGCAGCCGCGAGGGCGACCGTGCCGACGCCGGCAAGAACGGATATCCGGATAGACCGCATCGTGACGCCCCAAGCTCAACGCGATTCGCGCCCTTGCGGCGCAACATAGAATGTCCACATGGACCGACAAGCGGCACGAGGGTGGCTTTTTCACGTCGCCTCGGCCATAGACCGGCAATTGTTGGGACATGTGACGCAATGAACGCCCTGGCACATCGCCGGTTCCTGAAGATGAACGGGCTCGGCAACCAGATCACGGTGCTCGATCTACGCGGCAGCAAGCATGTCGTGAGCACGGCGGAAGCCCGTGCCATTGCGGAAGAACCACGCGCGCGGTTCGACCAGCTCATGGTCCTGCACGATGCCAGGCTCGCCGGCACCGACGCCTATATCCGCATCTACAACACCGATGGCAGCGAAGCCGGCGCCTGCGGCAACGGCACGCGCTGCGTCGCCTGGGCGATGACGGCCGACGCCGAAATGGGCGATGCCACCAAGACCCGGCTGACGCTGCAGACCAAGGCCGGACTGCTCCCGACCTTTCAGGAGAACGGCGACGTCTTCACGGTCGACATGGGCGCGCCCCGGCTCGCCTGGGACGAGATCCCATTGGCCGAGCCTTTTGCCGACACCAGCCGCTTCGAGCTGCAGATCGGCCCGATCGACAATCCGACCCTGCACACGCCCTGCGCGGTCAATATGGGCAATCCCCACGCGGTGTTCTTCGTCGAGGACCCCTACGCCTACCATCTCGAGCAGATCGGCCCGCTGCTCGAAAACCACCCTGTCTTCCCCGACCGCGCCAATATCGAGCTCGCTGCCGTCAAGGCGCCGGACCATATCGTGATGCGCGTCTGGGAGCGCGGCGCCGGCATCACCCAGGCCTGCGGCTCGGGCGCCTGCGCCGTGCTGGTGGCAGCGGTCCGGCGCGAACTTTCGGCCCGCGAGGCGACCGTCAGCCTGCCCGGCGGCGATCTAATTATCGAATGGCGCGAAAGCGACGGCCATGTCCTGATGACCGGCCCGGCGACCTTCGAATGGGAAGGCACGCTCGACCCCGCCTTGTTCGAGACGGCGGCCTGATGCCGCTGGAGGTCGTCACCTTTGGCTGCCGGCTGAACATCGTCGAGAGCGAGGCGCTGCGGCTGAAAGCCGAGGCCGCCGGACTGAAAGACGCCGCGATCGTCAATTCATGCGCCGTCACGGCGGAGGCGGCGCGCCAGGCCCGCCAGGCTGTGCGGCGCCTCAAGCGCGAGCAGCCCGACCGGCCGGTGATCGTGACGGGGTGCGCCGCGCAGATCGAGCCCGCTCGCTTCGCCGCGATGCCGGAAACCGATCTCGTCCTGGGCAATGACGAGAAACTGGATGCCGAGCGCTGGATCGGCCTCGCCCGCTCGAACAGCCTCGGCAGCGGCATCGGGGCGGCGCACGACAAGATCATCGTCGGCGACATCATGGCGCATTCGACGATCCGTCCGGCTCCAACGGGCCGCCTGACCGGCCATACGCGCGGCTTCGTGCAGGTCCAGAATGGCTGCGACCATCGCTGCACTTTTTGCGTCATCCCCTTCGGCCGCGGCAACTCTCGCTCGCTGCCGGTGGCGGAGGTCGTGGCGCAGTGCAGGACCATGATGGAAGGCGGCGCCCGCGAGATCATCCTGACCGGCGTCGACCTGACGAGCTATGGTCGCGACCTGCCGGGAGCACCGCCGCTTGGCATCCTGGCCGGCGCGATCCTGCGCGCACTGCCTGAACTACCCCGCCTGCGGCTCTCCTCGCTCGACGCCGTCGAAGTCGATGACACCCTGCGCGAGCTGATCGCCAGCGAGCCGAGGCTGATGCCGCATCTCCATCTCTCGCTGCAGCACGGCGATGACCTGATCCTGAAGCGCATGAAGCGCCGCCATAGCCGTACCAATGCGATCCGCTTTTGCGCCGAACTCAAGGCATTGCGGCCGGACATCGTCTTCGGTGCCGATCTCATTGCCGGTTTCCCGACCGAGGATGAGACGATGTTCGCCCGCTCGCTCTCGCTGATCGAGGAATGCGGGCTGAGCTTCGTCCACGTCTTTCCCTATTCGGCGCGGCCTGACACGCCTGCCGCGCGCATGCCGCAGCTTTCCGGCACGCTCATTACCGAGCGGGCGGCGCGCTTGCGGGAGGGAGCAGCGGCGGCACAACGACGTCATCTGGCGGCGCGTATGGGGCGGCCCCTGACCGTCCTGACGGAGCGCGGAAACAACGGCCGGGCCGAGGATTTCACGCTGGTCAGGTTTGCCCGACCTGTCGAACCCGGTCTCATCATGCCTGTCATCGGCCATTCCGATGACGGCCGCGCCCTGCTGGCGGCCTGAACGGCCAGCGCAAAAAAGGTTCGGGTCGGCGCTGGGTTTTGCCGCGCGCAGCCGCTCCCGACCTCAGGACACAACCTGGCCCTCGACCCGGTGCACCACGTTGTTGCAATAGCCGCGCGGGTTCCAAGGCGGATCCAGCGGCTGCATTTGCCCGGCCGTATCGCGCGCACGCGCCATGATCGTCACGGCTCCGAGCTCCGCAGCGGTGATATCGAGCGCGAAACGCCGCCATGCGAAGGGGCCCTCGCCTGCTTCCAGCTCCGCCCGTCGCCATGACTGGCCACCATCGGTCGAAATCTCCACGTCCGCGATCGGCATCGCCCCGCTCCAGGCGAAACCCGTCACCGCCAGGGGCTCGCCCATCTTTGCGACGAACCCTGACGCGGGACCGGTGATCATCGACTTCACCGGCATGTCCGTAATGACCGCGAAATCGGCCGGGTCGAGCGATGCGCCGGGCGCCATCGTTCGCACGGGCAAGCGATAATCCGTGCCACGCATCTTCTCGCCGTCATGCTCCTGCGGGCGCAGATCGATGCGGGAGAGCCATTTCTGCCAGGCCGAGCCGGGATAGCCCGGCGCCACGATTCGCAACGGCCCGCCATGCAGGTATGGCAGCGGCCCGTCATTCATCCCGAAGGCGATGAGGGTCTCGGGCGCGAGCGCCTTAGCGATGGGCAGGCCACGCGAGATCGCCTCCTTGTCGGGACGAGCAGCGGGATGGTCCGGGGAATGATGGCCCGTATAGACCGCGCTCGGGCGCGGCATCGAATGCTCCAGAACATCGGCAAGGCGCACCCCTGTCCAGCGCGCACAGCCGACGGCACCAAGCCCCCACTGCAGACCATCGGTCGCCGGCGTGAACTGGCCACGCCCATTACCCGCGCATTCCAGAACCGCCGTGACCGTTACCGTCTGGAAGTGCTGGCGCAGCCCCGCCAGCGTCCAGACAGCCGCCCGTTCGACCTCGCCATCGACCGCCAGCGTCCAGCCAGCCTCGTCCGCAATCTCCGGCAACAGCCCATTATTGCGAATGAAAAACGACTCGACCGGTGTGATGGCGTGGTCGAGTTGAGAGACGGGAGGTTCGGCGTTGAGGGCGGGGTCCTCATGGACATGGAGATCGGGCTTCGCACCGGAGAGCAGAGCGAGTTCGTCTGATCGGCTTGCCAAGGAAGGACCTTCTCTTTGAGCGTCGCAACGCAGGAGAATTATCTTCTAGCAGACCGGTGGGCCGCCCGTCTCTCATGGCGGCCCGGCAACCACCCGGCATCGAGCAGGCTACGCGCCCGAGACCATCTCCTCGCGCAGCGCCCGCCGCAGCACCTTGCCGACATTGGTCTTCGGCAGCGTCTCGCGGAAGAAGATCTGCTTGGGCACCTTGTAGCCGGTGAGGTTCTCCTTGCAGTAGGCCCTGAGCTCGTCGCTGGTCAGCGTCGCATCCTTGCGGACGACGAAGGCCGCCACGACCTCGCCGGAATGCTCGTCCGGCAGGCCGATCACCGCCGCCTCCCGCACGCCGGGATGCGAGGCCAGCACGTCCTCGACCTCGTTGGGATAGACGTTGAAGCCGGAGACCAGGACCATGTCCTTCATCCGGTCGACAAGCTTCACCTGGCCATCCGGCAACAGGATGCCGACATCGCCGCTGCGAAAATAGCCGTCCGCCGTCATGGCGTTCGCCGTCTCGTCCGGCCGGTTCCAATAACCCACCATCACTTGCGGACCTTTGATGCAGACTTCGCCGGCCTCGCCCATCGGCAGGGCGTTTCCTTCGGCGTCGCGGATCGCGATGTCGGTCGAGGGGATCGGATAGCCGATCGTGCCGGTGAATTCGGCGATGTCGGGCCGGTTGATCGTGGCGATGGGCGAGGTCTCAGACAGCCCGTAACCCTCGATGATCGGCTTGCCGGTCACCGCCTTCCACTGCCGGGCGACGGCGGCCTGCGTCGCCATCCCGCCCGCGACCGCGAAGCGCATCTCGCTGAAATCGACCGAGCCGATCCCGGCGTGATTGGCGAGCGCGCTGTAGAGCGTGTTGACGCCCGAAAATAGCGTGAAGCGGGTGTTCTTCAGCATCTTCACGAAGCCGCCGATATCGCGCGGATTGGCGATCAGCAGGCTCTTGGCGCCGATGCGCAGCAGGAACATGCAGCAGCAGGTCAGCGCGAAGATGTGGTAGAGCGGCAGCGCCGTCACCATCACATGCTGATAGTCCGGGCGGCCCTGCGGCGATTCCAGCACCCATTCGAGCCAGAAGCCGGCCTGCTGGACATTCGCCGCGACATTGCGATGCGTCAGCGTGGCGCCCTTGGCGAGGCCCGTCGTTCCGCCCGTATATTGCAGGAACGCGACATCCTCGGGCGCGACCGCCACCGGCGCCATCGCCCCTTTGTGCCGCAGGACATCCCCCAGTTCGAAGGCGCCGGGCAGATCGAACGGCTTCACCGCCTTCTTGACCCGCCGCGAAACGAAATTGACGATCCTGCCCTTGAACCCCATCAGGTCGCCGGGCGTCGCGACGACGATGCCCTCGACCTTCAGGTTCGGCTTCGCCTCCTGCACGACATGGGCGAAGTTCTCGATCACCACCAGGATGCGCGCGCCGGAATCATTGACCTGATGGGTCAGTTCGCGCGCCGTGTAGAGCGGGTTGACGTTGACGACGGTGAAGCCGCCCAGCAACGTGCCGAAGATCGTGACCGGATAGGCCAGGATATTCGGCATCATCAGCGCGACGCGGTCTCCCTTCTTCAGGCCTTGGGATTGCAGCCAGGCCGCGAAGGCTTCGGCGGCGCGAAACGTCTCGGCGAAGCTGATCGCCTTGCCGAAGCTTTCGAAGGCGGGGCGCTGCGCATAGGTCCGGCAGGCGAAGCGGATCAGGTCGGTCAGGGTGCCGATCTTCGCTTCGTCGAGTACCGGCGGGACCGCCGGCGGATAATGCGGCAACCATGGCCGCTCGTCGCGCTGTTGGGCCTGCAAGGCGCCGCTCGCCATTCCGTTCCCTCCGCTTCAGCCTTGGCTGTCCGCCCGCGATGGGAGGGTGCCGGCTTGTTGTTTTGCCACCATAGAGTGCGAAACCGCACGGCCGAGCGCAAGCGTCAGCCTTCGCACCAGAAGGTTTAGATATAAACCTTCTGTCCTCGCCACTGGCAAGCCCAGTCGGCGTTTTGTCCTGCGGTCAAGCGCGGGCGGAAAGACAGGCTCGGTCGCGCCTCACAGGTTTCGCCGCTCTCCACGCAGCGTCGCGAGCCCGATCCCCGCCGCATCGAAGCCGCCATCGACGGCCAGCACCTGGCCGGTGATGTAGCTCGCCTGATCCGAGCACAGGAAGACGATGGAGTTGGCCAGTTCCTCCTCCAGCCCGTAGCGGCCGAGCGGGATCGCATCCCGGTAGTCGGCACGGATCTCGGCGCTGTGGACCGCCTTGGCCATCGCGGTCTCGACCGGGCCAGGCGCCACCGCATTGACGCGGATTCCCAGGCTCGCGAGTTCCACGGCCTGCTGCTTCGTCAGATGCGCCAAAGCCGCCTTCGACGTGCCGTACGCAACGCGAAGCGTCGAGGCGCGGAGGCCCGAGATCGAGGTGATGTTCACGATCGCGCCCCCGCCCTGGTCGGCCATCAACGGCGCGGCGAGTTGCGTCGCCAGGAACGGCCCGCCGAGATTGACCGCGAGTACGCGCTGCCACTCCTCATAAGTCGTCTCAAGCAGCGACTTGAACACCGCCGTGCCGGCATTGTTGACCAGCGCATCGAGCCGGCCGAAACGGGCGACGAGCGTCTTGAACGCGGCCTCCACCTGCTGCGGTATGGCAATGTCGCAGGTCAGAGCCAAGGCGGCATCGGGGTGGGCCAGTCCAGCCGTCGCAGCCTCGACAGCCGGTCCATCGAGATCGAGCAGCGCCACCCGCCAGCCCTCCGCCAGAAAGCGTTTCGCCGTCGCCAGCCCGATCCCGCGCGCAGCGCCGGTGACGAGAACAACCTTTGAAGTCGCGGAAGACATGATGAGGACCCAGCCCGAGGGATTGCGATGCGGTGAGCCGAACGCTAGTGCGGCCGCCACGGCAGGGGCAAGCGCCGCGCGTGGCAAGCGACCGCCCCTCGACAAGCGACCCCCTCTCCTGTATGGCCGCGCTCTCAACTGAAAACAGCGCGCCGTAACGCCCGCGTGTTCAAACGCGATCACGGCAATGGAGAGACTTAAATGAACATCATCGAGCAGATCGATGCCGAACAGATTGCCAAGCTGAGCGAAGGCAAGAGCATTCCCCCCTTCCAGCCCGGTGACACCGTGCAGGTCAACGTGAAGGTCAAGGAAGGCGAGCGCAGCCGCGTTCAGGCCTATGAAGGCGTCGTGATCGCCCGCAATGGCGGCGGCCTCAACCAGAGCTTCACCGTCCGCAAGATTTCCTATGGCGAGGGTGTCGAGCGCGTTTTCCCGCTCTTCTCGCCTAACCTCGATTCCATCAAGGTCGTCCGCAAGGGCAAGGTGCGTCGCGCCAAGCTGTATTACCTGCGCGATCGCCGCGGCAAGTCGGCCCGCATCGCCGAGCGCGTCGAGGCGCGTCCCCCAAAGGCCAACAAGGGCGCTGCCAAGTAAGCATTGGCAAGGAAGTCGCAGGCAGCACCTGCCGGCGACTGTCGGCACCATTCGAGACAATTTGGGAACGCGGCTCTTCGGAGCCGCGTTTTTTCGTTTCGCATACCCCGGTTCGACGCCTCGCCAGATCGATATTCGCCTGACGCATACCAGATTGGATTCCATCTCGTTGTCATGCGCCCCAAAATTATCTAAGTAAGACAATCATTAGCAAGCTATCGAAAATCTCATGGATCGGACACTTCTCCAGGCAGCGTTCACGGGTGAGCTTGTGGCCGTTAACCGCAAGCTCAGGGCCCTGTTCGACGAGCGCGCTCGGGACATGGGGCTGACGCTTGCCCGTGCCCGCCTCCTCGTCGAACTCGCTCGCGAGGATGGTCCCATCCAGTCCGAGCTGGCCGAGACGCTCGAAATCGAGCAACCGACGCTGGTCAGGCTGCTCGATGGGCTGGAACGCAGCGGCATGATCGAGCGCCGCGCCGCCGAGGGAGATCGCCGCGCCCGCCGCATTTTCCTGACGGAGATCTCTCGCGCCCAGGCGCAGGACGTTCTCGCGCTGCTCGTCGAGATCCGTGCGCTGGTCCTGCAGGACATCCCAGACGAGGCGCTTCAATCCGCGCTCGCGGTGCTTCGCCAGACCTCCCGCAACATCGCCGCCGGCCGACGGGCGATGTCATGAGCCTGTCGGACGCCGATCGCCCCGTCGCTCCACCAGCCAAAGCGGCCATCACGCGCGAATGGCTGACCATGCCGGCCTCCCGCGCGGCGGCCTATATGCTCGCCTCTGTCGCGCTGGCCATGACGCAGCAGATCGGCGCCAACATCGTCAACACCAATGTCTACCAGATCCAGGGCGAGCTCGGCGCCACCATCGCCGAGACGAATTGGCTCGTCGCCGCCTACATGGCGCCGAACGTCTCGCTCTCCATCGCGCTGATCAAGATCCGGATGCAATACGGCCTGCGCAACTTCGCCGAGCTGAGCATTGCCGGCTTCGTCCTGGTGGCGCTGTTCAACCTCGTCCTCGTGCATGATTTGCCCTCGGCCGTGGCCGTGCGCTTCATGAGCGGCATCGCGGCGGCGCCGATGTCCTCGCTTGCGTTCTTCTACATGATCGAGCCCCTGCAGCCGTCGCAGAAGTTGACCGTCGGGCTCTCGCTGGCGCTGACGAACACCACGCTGGGCATTCCCGTCACGCGGCTGGTCTCGCCTTGGCTGCTGGAAACCGGCGGCTTCCACGGGCTGACCCTCTTTGAGCTGGGGCTGGCGCTCATCGCCTTCGGCTTCGTCTACGCCCTGCCCCTGGTCACCCCGCCACGGATCAAATGGATCGGCCCGCTCGATATCGTCAGCTATCTGCTGATCGCCATCGGCTTCGGGGCGATCGCGGTCGCCCTCAGCCTCGGCCGCATCTATTGGTGGTTCGAGGCGCCTTGGCTTGGCTGGCTGTTCGCGGTCGCAATCCTGTGCCTGATGCTGGCGGCGATCATCGAGCTGCATCGCCCGAGCCCCCTCATCGACATCCGCTGGCTGACGAGCCCCACCACGCTCTACTTTGCCGGAGCCTTGCTTTTGCTGCGCGTCGTGCTCGCAGAGCAGACCGTCGGCGCCTCGAATTTCTTTCAGGCGCTCGGGCTGCAGAACGAGCAGACCCTGCCGCTCTATGCGGTGATCCTCGCCGCCATCGTCGCCGGCGGCCTGAGTTGCGCGGCCCTGCTGCGGCCCGGCCGGGAAAATGGGTTCTATGCGGCAGCGCTGGCCTGCGTCTGCCTTGGCGCCTTTCTCGACAGCAGCGCGACCAGTCTGACGCGCCCCCAAGACATCTGGCTCAGCCAATCGCTGGTCGCCTATGGCTCCGGATTGTTTCTGCCGGCGGCGATGGCTCAAGGGATGCGCGGCGCGATCGCACGCGGGCCGCTTTACATCCTGAGCTTCATCACGGTCTTCCTGTTCACGCAGAGCATCGGCGGGCTGCTCGGCTCGGCGATCTTCGGCACCTTCATCACGCTGCGGACGAGCTTCCACTACAACGTCCTGGCCGAGCATTTCTCGCTGGCCGATCCGCTCGTCGCCCAGCGCGTGACGCAGCTCGGCGGCGCCTATGGCAAGGTGCTGACCGATGTCACCCTGACCCGGGCCGAAGGCGTCACGCTGCTGGCACAGCAGGCGACGCGGGAAGCGACCGTGCTGGCCTATAACGATGCCTTCCTGCTGATATCGGGCATCGCCGGGCTCGCTCTCGCTGGCGTGCTCATCCAGGTTCTCGTCCTGCGGCTGCGGACGCCGCGCCCCGTACCGGCGTCGATCGCCGCCTGAGCTTTACAGATCATGATCCGGATTTTTCGCTCGCTTTCCACCTATGTCGCCCTTGCGATCGGCCTGATCGGCGTCGCCGTGATCCTCTACGCCTGGCGGCTGCCGCCCTTCGCTAGCGCGGTCGAAATGACCGAGAACGCCTATGTTCGCGGCCAGGTGACGGTGATCGCGCCGCAACTGCCGGGTTATGTGGCGCAGGTGCCGGTGCAGGACTTCGCGATTGTGAAGAAGGGCGACCTCCTGCTTCAGATCGATGACCGCATCTATGCCCAGAAGCTCGAGCAGGCACGCGCCGGGTTGTCCGCGCAGCGCGCCGCACTGGCCAATTCAGACCAGTCGCGCGCTTCCGCCGAGGCCCGCCTGCGCGCCGCCGTGGCCAACGTCGCCAGCTCGGAGGCCGGCCTGCGCACGGCGGAAGCGAACTGGGGCCGTATCTCGCCCTTGCGCGAGCGCGAGGTGGTCACCCAGTCGAGCGCCGACCAGAGCCAGCAGGCGCTCGACCAGGCCCGCGCCTCGCTCGCTGCGACGAGCGCGGCCGCCGAAGTCGCGCGGCAGGATATCCAGACCGCCATCGTCAACCGCCAGTCGCTGATCGCGGCCGTCGAAGGCTCGGAGGCAGCGTTGCATCTAGCCGAGATCGACCTCGGCAATACGCGCATCCTCGCGCCGCAGGATGGCTCGCTCGGCGAGGTTTCCGCCCATATCGGCCAGTATGTCGCCGCCGGAACGCAGCTGATGGCGCTGGTGCCGGAGCAGGTCTGGGTGATCGCGAATTTCAAGGAAACCCAGCTCGCCGACATGCAGGTCGGCCAGAAGGTCTCCTTCACCGTCGATGCTTTGCGGCGCGTGAGGCTGACCGGCACGATCGAGCGTTTCTCGCCCGCGGCAGGCTCTGAATTCAGCGTCATCCGGCCAGACAACGCCACCGGCAACTTCGTCAAGATCGCGCAGCGCGTGCCGGTCCGCATCGCGGTCGACCCCGCCCAAGCCATTGCGGAACGGCTGGCTCCCGGCATGTCGGTGGTTGTCAGCGTCGATACCGCTCAGCCGCCTGCTAAGGGCATGTGACGGTCCCGAGCCCTCATCCTGAGGAGCAGCAGTACGCGGCGTCTCGAAGGATCAGGCTACGCGCTACAAATACGCTGCGTCGGCCCTGCGCCGAACGCCGATTGTCGCGCTTCCTTGGAACTGCTACACGCTAGCTCATGACGCCATGCGTGCATCAGTTCCAGCGCTTCTGCGCCGTGCAGGGAGAAGGCCATCTGCCTCCTCTGCCGACGACGCAGGACTTTGCCGCGCTACATGACCATGCCCGCCTGCCCTGGCGCTTCTTCGGCCGCTTCACGGCCTCGCTCGCAGGCCTTACCGGCGCCTGAGACCGGCCGCTTCGCGCGGCCGGCGACAGGCGATCCGTGATGTCGAGCCGGCCCTGCCGGCTTTCTTGCTTTCCAGCTCAGATTTTTCAGACCGAGACGAAGCCATGACTGCGACCTCCGCACCCCGCACCCTCTACGACAAGATCTTCGACGACCACGTCGTCGACCGACAGGAAGACGGCACCTGCCTGCTCTATATCGACCGCCACCTCGTCCATGAGGTGACGAGCCCGCAGGCCTTCGAGGGGCTGCGCATGACCGGCCGCAAGGTCCGCTCGCCGGAGAAGACGCTGGCCGTCGTCGACCACAACATCCCGACGACCGACCGCTCAAAAGGCATCGCGGAAGAGGAAAGCCGCATCCAGGTCGAGGCGCTGGCCAGGAACGCGCGCGACTTCGGCGTCGAGTATTTCCACGAACTCGACAAGCGCCAGGGCATCGTCCACATCGTCGGTCCCGAGCAGGGCTTCACGCTGCCCGGCACGACCATCGTCTGTGGCGACTCGCACACCTCGACGCATGGGGCCTTCGGCGCGCTCGCCCACGGTATCGGCACCTCGGAGGTCGAGCATGTGCTGGCGACCCAGACGCTAATCCAGAAAAAAGCGATGAACATGCTGGTCCGTGTGGACGGCACGCCCGCGCCCGGCGTCGGCGCCAAGGACATCACGCTAGCGATCATCGGCGAGATCGGCACGGCCGGCGGCACCGGCTCGGTGATCGAATATGCCGGCGAAGCCATTCGCGGGCTCTCGATGGAAGGCCGCATGACGGTCTGCAACATGTCGATCGAGGGCGGCGCCCGCGCCGGCATGGTCGCTCCCGACGAGAAATCCTTCGCTTATCTCAAGGGTCGTCCCAAGGCTCCGCAGGGCGCTGCCTGGGACGCGGCCGTGCGCTATTGGGAGACGCTCCGCACCGACGAGGGCGCGCATTTCGACCGTATCGTCACGCTCGACGCCGCCAATCTGCCGCCGATCGTCTCATGGGGCACGAGCCCGGAGGACGTCATCTCGGTCACCGGCGCCGTGCCCGATCCCGAGCAGATCGCCGACGAGGTCAAGCGCGCCTCGAAGAAGCGAGCTCTCGACTATATGGGCCTGACTGCCGGCACGAAGATGACAGAGATCCCGCTCGACGTGATCTGGATCGGCTCCTGCACCAACGGCCGCATCGAGGATCTGCGCGTGGTCGCCAGGATCGTCGAGGGCAAGACGATCCATGCAAGCCTCGATTACGGCATGATCGTTCCCGGCTCCGGGTTGGTGAAGGAGCAGGCCGAAGCGGAAGGCCTCGACAAGATCTTCCTCGCCGCCGGCTTCGAATGGCGCGAGCCCGGCTGTTCGATGTGTCTCGGCATGAACCCCGACCAGCTCAAGCCGGGCCAGCGCGCGGCCTCGACCTCGAACCGCAATTTCGAGGGCCGTCAGGGATTCAAGGGCCGCACGCATCTCGTCTCGCCGGCAATGGCGGCGGCGGCGGCCCTGACTGGCCGCTTCATCGACGTGCGCACGCTGGGCTGAATGGACAAGCGGGAAGCAAGCGGGGAGTAAGCCATGTCGAACGATCCCCGCGAAGCCGCCCGCGCCGCCGAGGCCAAGGCAGCCCTGAACCGGGTCAACCGCGACAGCGAAACCCTGCTCGGCACCTCGATGGGCCGGGCAGCGGATCATTTTGCAGGAGCGGATGCACCGCAAGGCGATCGCATCGAGCTGTGGGGGCGGCGGATCGGCCGCACCCTGTCGCTGATGGGCGTGATCGTGCTCGCCTGGTGGCTCGGCCATCAGCTGAAGTTCTGGTGAGGACGATGGACGCGTCGGTGAGCGGCAACACGGAGATCGACTGGGACGGCGCCAAGGCGCCGTCGCTCGATGCGTTCGAGGTTCTGGCGCAAGCCGCCTTCGACCGCCTGCCGGACGAATTCCGCGCGCTCTGCGCCGACGTGATCTTCAACGTCACCGAATTTCCGGAGGACGATGTGCTGAAGGAGCTGGAGGCCGAAAGCCCCTTCGACATCCTCGGCCTCTTCTCCGGCGTCGGCCTGCCGCAACAGGGTTTCGGGCCGCAAACCGGCCAGATGCCGAACGTGATCCACCTCTATCGCCGGCCGATCCTCGACTATTGGGCGGAGCATGACGAGAGCCTGGGCTCCGTCGTCACCCACGTCCTGGTCCACGAGATCGGCCACCATTTCGGCTTCTCCGACGAAGACATGGAAGCCATCGAACAGGCGGCCGGCTGACCCCGGCCTTAAAGCAAGGACATCTGAGACCATGCAGCCCTTCACCACCCTGACCTCCACCCCCGCCCCGCTGAAGGTGGTCAATGTCGACACCGACATGATCATCCCCAAGCAGTACCTCAAGACCATCAAGCGCACCGGCCTCGGCTCGGCGCTGTTCTCGGAGATGCGCTACAAGGAGGATGGCTCGGAGAACCCGGATTTCGTGTTGAACCAGCCCGCCTATCGCAAGGCCCAGATTCTGGTCGCAGGCGACAATTTCGGTTGCGGCTCCTCGCGCGAGCATGCGCCCTGGGCGCTGCTCGACTTCGGCATCCGCTGCGTAATCTCCACCAGCTTCGCCGACATCTTCTACAATAACTGTTTCAAGAACGGCATCCTGCCGATCAAGGTCACGCCGGAGCAGCTCGACGCCCTGTTCGACGACGCGGAGCGCGGCTCCAACGCGACGCTGACGATCGATCTCGAAAACCAGACGATCAAAGGCCCCGATGGCGGCGAGATCACCTTCGAGCTCGACCCCTTCCGCAAGCACTGCCTGCTGAACGGCCTCGACGATATCGGCCTGACGATGAAGAAGGAAACGAAGATCGAGGCCTTCGAAGAGAAGCTCAAGCAGCGCGAATGGGCTTGATCTTAATGTGCGACTAAACCCTCTCCCCTACGCGGGAAAGGGTCGGGTTGACGGTCGCGCCATGTTTGCCGTCATTGCGAGCGCAGCGAAGCAATCCAGGGGCCGTAGAGCTCGACGTGCCCTGGATTGCTTCGCTGCGCTCGCAATGACGATATGAATAGCTAAACTACGAGCCCCTGCATCGGCTTGAGATCGACCGTGCCGGGGAACACCTTTTCGGCCAGCACCGGCCCCGACAGCCCGAACAGATCCGCGACCACGCCTTTGGCGACCGCGCGGATATCGGTCGTCGGCTTGAGGTCGCGGTTCTGATAGAGCTGTTCGGGCTTCAACCCCGGCCAGTCGGCGATCATACGCCCGCCCTTGACCGCCCCGCCGACCAGGAAGGCGACCGTTCCGGTGCCGTGGTCGGTGCCGGTCGTGCCATTGACGGCCGCCGTGCGTCCGAACTCCGTCACCACCATCACGACCGTATCCTTCCAGACCGGCGAAAGACCCTGCTCGAAGGTCGCAAAGGCGCCGTCGAGCCCGCCGAGCAGGGTGGCCAGTCGGCCCTTGGCACCGCCCTCGTTCGCGTGGGTGTCCCAACCCTCGAAGGCGAGCGCGGCAATGCGCGGCCCGTCATCGGCACCGACGAGTCCGGCCGCCCCTTCGGCGATGCGGCGCATCCCGTCGGCGCTGTCGGGGCCTCCGCCGCCGCCGGGCTTGCCGTCCATGCCGCGGCGCTGCGCCAGCCCTTCCGTTTCGATCGCCTGCTGCAGAGCCGCCGCGAGACCCGGGTCACGCTGGCCGTAGAGATCGGCGAGCCGCATGGTGAGGTCGGCCCCGGCCCGCGCCATGCGCGGCGGCGCCCAGCCCAGCACGGGCGCATCGCCCCGCACCACCAGCGGCGGCACGACGCCGACACCGAGCACGCCCTTGCGCGTGATGCCTTCGCCGGCCGGCAGGCTGCCGAGCAGGCGGTTGAGCCAGCCCGTCGCCGTATGTCCCGGGCCCGGCTGGCCGCTTTCCAGCACGTCCTGCCCGTCGAAATGCGAGCGGTCGCGATAGCCGGTGGAGGCGGCATGGACGATTGCCGCCTGTCCCGATTTGTAGAGACGCGCCAGGTTCGGCATCGCCGGATGAAGGTAGAAGAAGCCATCGAGCGGCAGCGCCGCCTCAGGCCCGTCCTTCGCCAGCGCAATACCCTCCCGCAGGCCGGCATAGCCGGGATCGCCGATCGGCGGCACGGCGGAAAGCCCGTCGAGCGCGCCGCGAAGCACGACCACCACAAACCGGGGATCGCGCGCGCCCGCTGCCGCATAGGCGAATTTCGGCACGAAGGACCAGGCGAAGAGCGCGCCGGCGGCACCGAGCACGGCACGCCGCGAGGGCGTCATCCGTTCGCAGTCGTCATCGTCGTCATGAAGGTCCATCGGCATCACCTCCTCTGGAATTCGGGCGACATCAGCAAAAGCGCGATCGCCTGCGGCTTGCTTTCCGCGCGTGCAACCGCCTGTCGGGTCTCCGGCGACAGGATCGGCCCAAGCGTGTCTTCGGCGAGCCGCCGAGGATCGGCAACCGCATTGGCAGCTTGCCGCCCCCATCCGGCAGCGACGTCGATCCGCGTCTTCAGACCTTCGGCGGAGGCCCAGGCGGCATTGCTGTCGGCATAGCCGTTCGGCCCGCCCGGCTGCCAGAAAGGCTGTGCCATCGCACTGAGGGGGCCGTTGACCTGTCCGAAATCTGGCTGGCGGCCGAGCCCGCGATAGGAGGCGAGCAGGAATTCCTGCGGCGAGCGCACTTTGGTCGCCGGGGCTTTCCAGGCTTCGTCGGACCCGAGCAGAGCGCGATAGATCGCCGGCAGATCGCCGCCGCTGCTTCGGAAGGTGGTTTCCAGCAGGCCGACCAGCCTCTGTGGCGGATCATCGGAGACGAAATGGCGCACGAGCTTCGTCGCGATGAAATGCGCCGTCGCGGGATGACGGGCGAGATCGGCCAACGCCGCGACGCCCTGCGCCCGGCCCGGTTGATCGTAGGAGCGGCCGAGAAGCGGCGTCGTGCCGGGCTCATGCAGCCCGGCATTGAAGGCGAACGAACCGGGAAAGCCGAGCACGCCCTCGCGCCCGACCACGGTCCACCCGGTGATGATGCGGGCGAGATTGGTGCATCCGCCTGAGAATACCCGCCGGAGACGCCGAGCGTGTGCAATTCCATGATCTCGCGGGCAAGGTTCTCGTTCAGGCCTTTTCGCTGACGTCGCCCGACCGCCGAATTCGGCCCGATCGACTGGCGGTTGTCGAGAAAATCGAGCATTGCCGGATGGCTCTCGGCCGCGATCAGCAGGTCCTCGAAGCGCCCGAACACATGCGGACGGATCGCCTCGCGCTCATAGGCGCCGGCCATGATCCGGCCGATATTGCTTTTGGTCGCGCCGATACAGAAATGGTTCGACCAGAACATCACGAGCCGTTCGCCAAACCCGGTCTCGGCTGCGAGCGCCAGATCGACCCGTGCCTTCACCTCGTCGCGATAGGTCCGATAGCGCAAAGGCGGCTCTGCAGGGGCCGGCTTTGCAAGGGGAGGCTTGTCGGTCGGCCCCGCTCCATTCGAGGCCCCCATGGTGGGCGCGGCAGCCTGGGCGGCGGGTGATGGGACGGGCCCGGGTGCCACTCCAACCTGTGCCGGACTGGCGGAGGCGACCGCCGTCGCCCCGCGTTTCGCCTCGCGCTCGACCTTTTCCTGATCTTCGAAGGCGTACAGCGCCTTGCCGATTTCGGCGGCGCCGGAATAAGGCACACCCTGCGGCTGCGCGGCCGGCCCGGCTCCGATTTCCGCAAGCAACCGATCGCGCAGGCCGCGGAAGGCGGCTTCCCCCTGCCCGGCACGCGGCCCAAGGCCGAAGCGCTGGAGGGCAATGCCATTCGCCGTCAGGTCACCGGGTTCAGCCATCGGCAAGGTCTCCGCTGCGAGCGCCAGACAAATTCCACGCGAACTATGGCGAAATCCCGAAGCCTTTCATGACAATTACGTAAGGTCGCGCAAAGGCCTAAGCGCTAGACCACCACCGTAATCGTCTCGGCCGCCCGCGTCAGCCCCGTATAGAGCCAGCGCGCCCGGTGCTCGCGGAAGGCAAAGCTCTCGTCGAAGAGCACGATGTCGTTCCACTGCGAGCCCTGCGCCTTATGCACTGTCAGCGCGTAGCCGAACGTGAATTCGTCAGTGTGCTTGCGCAGCTCCCACGGGATCTCTTCCTCGGTGCCGTCGAAGAAGTTCGGCATCACCGAAACCTTCACGACCTTGCCGCCGCTCTCCTCTTCCGGCTTCACGCGCATGGTCACCAGCCCCTTCTTCGAGGTCTTGATTTCCTGGACGATCCAGGAGCCGCCATTGAGCAGGCCCTTGCTCTTGTCGTTTCGCAGGCAGACCAGCTTCTCCCCGGCGACCGGGTTGGTCTCGGTGCGGCCCATCAGCTGGCGGATGCGGGCATTGTAGTTGCGCCGCGTCTTGTTCATGCCGACGAGCACCTGATCGGCCGTCATGACGATCTCGGGATTGATGTCGCCGCGTCGTATCACCCGGCTCGGGCCGTATTCGCCGAGGTCGAGCCGCCCGCCCTCACGCACGACCATCGACATCCGCACGATCGGGTTGTCCGCCGCCTGGCGATGCACCTCGGTCAGCATCACATCGGGCTCTTGCTCGGTAAAGAAGCCGCCGCCCTTGACCGGCGGCAGCTGCGCCGGGTCGCCCAGCACCAGCACCGGCGTGCCGAAGGACAGCAGGTCGCGCCCAAGCTCCTCATCCACCATCGAGCACTCGTCGATGACGATCAGCTTGGCCTTCGCGGCGTTGCTCTCGCGGTTGAGGACGAAGGTCGGGCTCTCTTCGTCGACCCCGCGCGAGCGATAGATCAGCGAATGGATGGTCTGCGCCTCGCCCGCGCCCTTGTTGCGCAGGACGAGCGCGGCCTTGCCGGTATAGGCCGCAAAGACGACATCGCCGTCGACCGCCTCGGCAATATGGCGCGCCAGCGTCGTCTTGCCGGTGCCGGCATAGCCGAACAGGCGGAAGACCTGGGGTTCGCCAGCCTGAAGCCAGCGCGCGACCGCCGACAAGGCGGCATCCTGCTGGAGCGACCAGCTCATCGGGACAATCTGAGAAAGGACATCGCGCAGATGGGGCAGAGTCGCTCGACGATGGCAAGTCCCGCGCCGGGCAGGCCAGTCAGGCCGCGCGCAACCTCGCAACGAAAGCGCCTGCTTCCATCTGCAGCGCTGCGATACGTTGGACCAGCTCGCGCGCGCTGAGCGCGCCCATATCGGCCTGCCCGACCGATTGCAGATTGGCTTCGGCGATCTCGGCCATCGCGAGCGCAGCCGTTCCCGTCACCTCGGAAATGCGCGAGACGGTATCACTGAGCGAGCCGAGCAGCGTCGCATTGGAGCCGACCATCACCGTGATCTCGGTCGCGGCCTGTTCGACATCGCCAATGCTGGCGCCGATCGTGGCGATGGCGGTTGTCGCGTTGGACAAGGCGTCGTCGACCTGCGCGATGCGACGCACGATCACCGAGGCGGCCTCGCTCGTCTGGCCGGCGAGCGCCTTGACCTCGGCGGCGACGACCGCGAAGCCACGGCCATGCGCGCCGGCGCGCGCGGCCTCGATCGCAGCGTTCAGCGCGAGAAGATTGGTCTGGCGTGCCACCTCCTCGATGATCCCGATCACATCGCGGATCTGCGTGGCCTTTTCAGTGAGCCGCGTGACGAGCTGGTGGGTTCCGCTGGCCTGCTGCGTCGCCGCGCTGGCCATTGCCGAGACCCGGCCGACCTCGGTTCCGATCTGGCCGACGATCAGCTCCATCTGCAATGCCGCCTCGGTGGTCCGATTGGCGTCGTCGCCGGCCCCCGTGACGGAGGCCGCCGCGATATCCGAGCTTTTCGAAACCTGGGTGACCCGCACCGCCGAATCCTGCAGCGCGGCCCGCAGCACTTCGCTGGCCTGGCCGATCTCGGCGAGCAGCAGGCCGAGCCTCGACTCGAATTCATCCGCGATCCGCGCGAGTTCGCGGCTGCGGGCCTGCTGATGGTCGCGCGCCAGCCCCACCTCGGTCTCGTGCGTCATCAGCGTGGCACGAACCTCGCTGAGCTGCCTGACGATCCGGGCCAATTGACCGATTTCATCGGAACGGCCGCAATGCGGCACCGCAATTACCTCCTGCGACGAGGTCGCTTCGCGGATCGCGCTCATCAGATCGCGCAGGGGCCGGGTCAGATGCCGCCGCAGCACGAACAGCGCCACCAGCCCCCCGGCCAGCGGCAGAAGCAGCGCGATCGTAATCGTGCGATGTCTGACATCCTCGGCACGGATGCTCGCGAGCGCGGTCGCCCCGGCCGCGCTCTGCGCAAGGGTATCGCGGATGGCGGAAGTCGCGGCGATGATCTGCGTGGCGTTCTGTCGGGCCTCTTCGGCGCTGGCTTCGAGGAGTGCCGCCTTTGCGGAAACCCGTCGGCCGATCCCGACGATATCCTGCTGGAACGAAATGAAGGTGCGGAGCCGGGCATCCAGCGTCGGGTTGGCCTGGCGAAGGTCGGCCGGCAAGGCGTTGATGAAATGCGCCCGCGCGGAATCGACCAGCTCGGCCGCCGCATCGAGCTTTTCCAGCGTCGCCTCGATCTCAACGACAGGCGCATCGGCATCGAGGCGCCCGAGCAGCGAGGCATTGGCGACGCGGCTGGCCAGCAGCGACGCGGAGCTTGCGAGCGCGATGCTGGAAAACGCCTGACGATCGATGCTGCGCACGTCGTCAAGGCCGCGCAGCACGCTCAGAAGCCCGGCCGCGGCAGCCAGACTCAATAAGGCGAAGAGCATCATGATCTTCGCCGTCAGTCCAAGTCGCCGCATCGTCCGCCACCGTCACTCTGCGGCAGCCTCTTGGCACATCCGGAACGAACGCCAGGTTAATGACCCGATGATAACTGCAACAAAATCAGATCATTAGCCGGTTCAGCGAGGCGCGGCGGGCAGGTCTTTCAAGCTTTGGCCCTGCCATAGCCGCCCGCTGTCGGCGTAATGACGGTCACCGCCTCGCCGGCTTGCAGCAAGGTCTGGTCGGATGGCTGCAACTCCTCGACTGCGCCCGACAACCGCCGCACCAGCGTCCGGCCAAGTTCGCCGGGCTCCCCGCCCTTCGCCCCGAACGGTCGCACCTTCCGATGCGAGGCGAGGATCGCGCAATCCATGGTCTTTCGGAAGCGGATGGTGCGCGAGGTGCCGTCGCCGCCCTGCCACTCGCCCTTGCCGCCCGAGCCGGCGCGGATGTGAAAATCCTCCAGCACCACCGGAAAGCGCGTCTCGAGGATCTCGGGGTCGGTCAGCCGCGAATTGGTCATGTGGACATGCACGCCCGCCGTGCCGTCGAAGCCCGGTCCCGCTGGCGAGCCGGAGCAGATCGTCTCGTAATACTGATATTGATCGTTGCCGAAGGTGAGATTGTTCATCGTGCCCTGCGAGGCCGACATCGCGCCCAGCGCGCCGAAGAGGGCGTTGGTGACGGCCTGCGACACCTCGACATTCCCCGCCACCACGGCTGCTGGATAGCGCGGCGACAGCATCGATCCCTCGGGCACGACAATCCTGATCGGCCTGAGGCACCCGGCATTCATCGGAATGGCGTCGTCGACCATGACGCGGAAAACATAAAGGACAGCCGCGCGAGTGACCGGAGCCGGCGCGTTGAAATTGTCCCCGCGCTGCTCGGATGTCCCGGTGAAATCCACCGTCGCCTCGCGCTTCTCGCGATCGATGGTGATCCTCACCTTGATGGCGCAGCCCTGGTCCATCGGATAGGTGAACTCGCAGTCGTGCAGTTTGGCGAGCAACCTGGCGACACTCTCGGCCGCATTGTCCTGCACATGGCCCATATAGGCCTGCACGACGCCGAGGCCGAAGGAGCCGATGATCTTGCGCAGCTCCGCGACACCCTTTTCGTTGGCCGCGATCTGCGCCTTCAGATCGTTGACGTTCTGCACGACATTGCGGACCGGATAGCGCGCGCCGGTCAACAACTCGACCAGCGCCTCCTCGCGGAAGCGGCCCCGATCGACGATCTTGAAATTGTCGATATAGACGCCTTCCTCCTCGATCGTGGTCGCGAGCGGCGACATCGAGCCTGGCGCGGTGCCGCCGATATCGGCGTGGTGGCCCCGGCTCGCCACCCAGAACAGGATCTCCTTGTCCTTGGAGTCGAAGACCGGTGTGCAGACCGTGATGTCCGGCAGATGCGTGCCGCCATTATAGGGCGCGTTGAGGCAATAGACGTCGCCAGGCTGGATCACTGGGTTATTGGCGATGACGGTTTCCACGGAGCGATCCATCGAGCCGAGATGCACCGGCATGTGCGGCGCATTGGCGACAAGCGCGCCGGTCTGGTCGAAGACGGCGCAGGAGAAGTCGAGCCGCTCCTTGATGTTCACCGAATAGGCCGTGTTCTGCAGCGTCACGCCCATCTGCTCGGCGATCGACATGAACAGGTTGTTGAAGATCTCGAGCATCACCGGATCGGCCTTGGTGCCGATCGCGGCTTGCTGCACCAGGGCCTCGGTCCGGATCAGGACGAGATGGTCCTTGGCCGTGAGCTTGGCGCTCCAGCCCTGCTCGACGACGACCGTCTGGTTCGGCTCGATCACGATCGCTGGCCCGGCGATGGTCTGGCCACGCTTCAGCGCCGCCCGCCTGACCACTGCCGCGTCGCGCCAGGCGCCGTTCGAGAAAAACCGGGCCCTCTCCGCCACGGCGGGTTCGCCCGCCTGCTCGGCCGCCTCCGGCTCCTCGAATTTGGCGCCGCCGCCGACCGCCTCGACCTCGACGGCCTCGACCACGAGCGCCTTGGTTTCGTCCATGAAGCCGAAGCGCGCCTTATGGGCGGCCTGGAAGGTGTTTGTCATCGCCTCCGCTTCGCCGGCCGGGACGGCGATCGCCGTGTCGGTTCCCGCATAGCGAATATGGGCGCGGACATGGACGGCGATGTCACCCTCGGCGACGCCCTGCCCCGCGACCTCCGCCCGCGTCTCGGCGGAAAGCCCGCCGGAGACAGCCTCGATCGCGCTTGGCGCTGCGCCATCCACGGCGACGTCGAGCGCCGTCGTCCGCGTCGCACGAATTTCCGCCAGCCCCATGCCATAAGCCGAGAGCAGCCCCGAAAAAGGGTGCAGCAGCACGGTCTTGATGCCGAGTGCATCGGCGACCAGGCAGGCATGCTGCCCGCCGGCCCCACCGAACGAATTCAGCGCGTAGCGGGTGATGTCGTAGCCCCGCTGCACGGAGATTTTCTTGATCGCCTCGGCCATGTTGGCGACAGCGATCTGGATGAAGCCGTCGGCGACCTCTTCCGGCTGGCGTCCGTCGCCGACCACCGCCGCGAGGACAGTGAACTTGTTGCGGACGATCGCGACGTCCAGCGCCTCGTCCTGCCCCGGCCCGAAGATCGCCGGAAAGTAGGAGGGGATCAGCTTGCCGACCATCACATTGGCATCGGTGACAGCCAGCGGCCCGCCACGCCGATAGGCCGCCGGCCCCGGATTGGCACCAGCCGAATCCGGGCCGACGCGGAACCGCGCACCGTCGAAATGCAGGATCGAGCCGCCGCCCGCCGCAACCGTGTGGATCAGCATCATCGGCGCGCGCATGCGCACGCCCGCGACTTCCGTCTCGAAGGCGCGCTCATATTCGCCGTCGAAATGGGCGACATCCGTGGACGTGCCGCCCATGTCGAAGCCGATGACCTTGTCGAAGCCGGCAGACCGGCCGGTCTCCGCGAGGCCGACGACGCCGCCAGCCGGGCCCGACAGGATCGCGTCCTTGCCCTGGAACAGCTCTGCCGCCGTGAGGCCTCCCGACGACATCATGAACATCAGTCGCGCGCCGGTCCGCGCGATATCCAGCTCGTCCGAGACCTGGCTGACATAGCGGGCCAGGATCGGCGAAAGATAGGCGTCGACCACCGCCGTATCGCCGCGTCCAACCAGCTTGATCAGCGGCGACACCTCGTGGCTGACCGACACCTGAGGGAAGCCGATTTCGCGGGCGATACGCGCCGCCGCCTGCTCATGTGCGGCAAAGCGATAGCCATGCATGAAAACGATGGCGACCGCGCGGACGCCGGCGCCGTACTGCGCCCGAAGGGCGTCGCGCACCGCGCTTTCGTCGAGAGAGCGCTCGACCGTGCCGTCCGCGAGCACCCGCTCCTCCACCTCCAGCACATCCTCGTAAAGCTGCTCAGGCTTGACGATCTGCTTGGCGAAGATGTCGGGACGCGCCTGGTAGCCGATGCGTAGCGCGTCGCGGAAACCCTTTGTCGTGACCAGAAGCGTGCGGTCGCCCTTGCGCTCCAGCAGCGCATTGGTCGCGACGGTGGTGCCCATGCGCACCTCGCCGATCGCGCCGGCCGGGATCGGCTCGCCAGCCTTCAAGCCGAGATGGTCGCGAATGCCCTGCACCGCGGCGTCGCGATAGGCCCCAGGATTCTCCGACAGCAGCTTTCTGGCATGAAGCCCCCCGGCAGGATCGCGCCCGATCACATCGGTGAAGGTGCCGCCACGGTCGATCCAGAAATCCCAGCGTGACGTCGACATGCCCAGTTCCTCCGCGTCGCCAGCCTCCAGACCGGATGCTGACATTTCATCGATAAATCGTCGCCGTTCTGTTGACAAGCGAGTGCGGGATTCTATCTTCGAGACCTTTGGATCAACCTGTCGAAGCCGAGGACCGAAGCGATGAGCACATGCGGGGCTACTCGGCGATGATCCGCGAGAATCAGCCCGGCGAGCCGGGCGTCCAGATCGGTCCGATCGTGTCGTCCGGCCATCTGGCCGCCGGTGCGATGCCGGCTCTGTCGGAATTCGAGTTCGCGCTGAGCATGACCGTGCACGCCTTCCAGCGCTGGATCGTTCGCGGCATGGCGGCAGCAGGCCTGCCCGATCTTTCGCCGCTCGACGTGATCGTGCTGCACAACGTCAATCATCGCGGCAAACCGAAGCGGCTTGCCGACATCTGCCTCGTTCTCAACATCGAGGACACGCATCTGGTGAACTACGCGCTGAAGAAGCTGGAGAAGCTCAAGCTGGTGAAATCCGCCCGAAAGGGCAAGGAAAAGACCGTCGCGATCACGCCTGCCGGCGAAGAGGCCTGTGTCCGTTACGCACAGATCAGGGAGCAGTTGCTGGTCGGTTCGGTCCTGGGCTCCGGCGCGGACGCATCCCGCCTGTCGCAGATCGCCGCAACGATGCGTTCGCTGTCCGGGCAGTACGACCAGGCCGCCCGCGCGGCAGCGAGCCTCTAGACCGGCTGTCGCGGTCTGCGCGTCGGGACGCGGCGTCTATGCGGCCGCGATACCCTGCATCAGCGCATTCCCTCATGTGAGAGCCGCGCTTGTCACGGCAGCGACATTCGCCCACAGAGAGCCCCCTTCCGGCCGGATTCCATGCTGCATTCCCGCAATAGCTCGCTAGCCGGCATCGCCATGATGCTGCTCGGCATCCTGCTGTTCTCCGTCAATGACGTGATGGGGAAATGGTTGGTCGCGACCTATTCCATCGGTCAGGTGCTGCTGATTCGCAGTGTCGCCGGGCTGCTCGTGCTGGCGCCTTTCGTCGTGGCGCAAGGGTGGCGGCGTACCTGGCGGCCCGAGCGCCCTAAGTTACAGGCGCTGCGCGTGCTGTTCGGCTGCGGCGATGTCGCGCTGTTCTACGCCGCGGTCAGTCATCTGCCGCTCGCAGACACCATGACGATCTGGCTTGCCGCACCGGTCTTCGTCGTCGTGCTGGCGGCGATCATCCTGCGCGAGCGTGTCGACGCAGCGCGTTGGGGCGCAGTCGTCGTCGGCTTCGCCGGCGTCGCGGTAGCTTTGGGCCCGACCGGCGCGAGCCTTTCGGCGCCTGCCGGCATGGCCGTGCTCGGCAGCTTCTTCTTTTCGGCGATGATGATCGCAGGGCGCCAGTTGCGCGGCACACCCGACGTCACGCTGGTCGCATGGCAGACGGTCGGCGCCGCACTCGTCGGCCTTGCGCTCGTTCCCTTCGGCTGGGTGACGCCGAGCCTGCGCGACATCGCCTTGCTGGCGCTACTCGGTATCATGGCGATGGCGGCGCATCTTTGCGTGACCCGGTCGCTGAAGTTGGCCGAGGCGTCGGTGGTGGTGCCCTATCAATACACCCTGATCATCTGGGCGCTGATCTTCGGCTGGCTCGTCTTCGGCGATTGGCCGACGCCGGCGATGTTGACAGGCGCGGGGCTGATCATCGCCGCCGGCATGGCGCTCCTGATCCTCGAACGGCGTGCCGCCGCCAGACCGTAAGCCTCGGATTCGGCGATCGTGAGCGCCGCAGTCGCGACCGATCGCTTGATTCTTCGCGCTCGCACGGCCATCGTGAACGCCAAACCTTTTTTGCCTTGATGAGGCCGATTCTCATGTCCCGTGCCTGGCTCTCCGCCGCTCTCATGTCCCTCGCCTGCCTGACAGGCTTTGCCGCCGATGCGGCGAGCCGACGCTACGTCGCGCCGCCCGACCGCGCGGAGGAACGCATCATCGCGATGTATGGCAACCTACCCGGTTGTGCCGATCCGGCTGTCCTCGGCGACGTGTCGAGCTCGTTCGGCTCGCGGGAGGCCAAATTCTGGGGTCCGCTCGAGACGATTGCTTATGATCGGATCGGCGAACTCGGTTTCCGGCCCTGGGGCGACGACACCATTCCGCGACGCTTCTGCACGGCGCGCGTCCTGCTGAATAACGGCGTCTTCCATCGCGTCGATTATTCGGTGCGCGAGAATCTCGGGCTCTTCGCCCGCGGCTGGAACGTCAACTGGTGCGTCGCAGGCCTCGATCGCGAGCGCAGCTACGCACCGAACTGCAAGATGGCCCGCCCCTGAGCCACCCGCGCATGGCCCGGCTCCTTCGGCGGCTCTCGCTCACAGCGCTCGCTTGCCTCTCCCTTGCGAGCGCGGCTCAGTCGCAAGGATTCGGGCAGCGCGGCAGCGCCACCGGCGATTTCGACTTCTATGTGCTCGCGCTGTCCTGGTCGCCGGGCTTCTGCCAGCTCGATGGCGGGAACGGCCGCAACAGGGAGCAATGCGGCGACGGCGCCAATCTCGGCTTCGTCGTCCACGGGCTCTGGCCGCAATACGAGCGCGGTTATCCCAGCGATTGCGGTCCAGCCGGCCGCTCTCCCTCGCGAATCGCGCTGGAAGAAGCAAAGGGCGTCTACCCGACCGAGGGGCTGGCCCGCTACGAGTGGCGCAAGCACGGCACCTGCTCGGGCTCCAGCCCGTCCGACTATTTCCGTGACGCCAGGCGCGCCAGCGACAAGGTCGCGGTTCCCCCCGCGCTCGCCAAACCTCAGCGCGAACAAAGTTGGACGGCGATCGATCTCGAGCGCGCCTTCGCCGCCGCCAATCCGGGGCTGCGTACCGACATGATGTCGGTGAGCTGCAAGCGCGGCGTTCTGCAGGAAATCCGTATCTGCCTCAGCAAGGATCTGCGCGACTTCCGCTCCTGCCCCGAGGTTGATCGTTCCGGCTGTCGCGCTCGCGAATTCAGCGTGCCCGCGCCGCAATAGTCCGAGCGGCGGCTGTTGCCTCCGGCGTCGCGGCGGCGGATAAGCGCGACATGAATTATCGTCACAGCTTCCATGCCGGCAATTTTGCCGATGTGCTCAAGCACGCCGTCCTGGCGCGCATCCTGATGCATCTCGGCGCCAAGGCGACGCCTTATCGCGCGATCGACACCCATGCCGGCAGCGGGCGTTACGATCTCGCCGACGACGATGCCTCCCGCACCCATGAGTGGAAGGACGGAATCGCCCGGCTGGACCGATCGCCTTTGAGCGCCGGCGCGGAGCAATTGCTGGTGCCCTATCGCGAGGCGCTGGCAGCGATCCGCGCGGAGCATGGCGCCGACGCCTATCCCGGCTCGCCCTGGCTATGCCGTCACGCAATGCGGCCGTTCGACCGCCTGATCGCGGCGGAACTTCACCCGCAAACCTACCAGAAGCTCGCGGAAACGCTCACGCGCGACAAGCGCTGCAAGGCGCTCGCCATCGATGGATGGACCGCGCTTCGGGCCAATGTGCCACCCATCGAACGGCGCGGCGTCGTCCTGATCGACCCGCCTTTCGAAGTCGCGGATGAATTCCAGATGCTGACCCAGCAATTCGTGGCGGCGCATCGCAAATGGCCGACCGGCACCTACATGCTTTGGTACCCGCTGAAGGACCGGGATGCGGTCGCTGCGATGATCGACGATATCGCCGAAGCGGGCGTCGGTAAGTTGCTGCGGCTGGAGATCGACGTCGACCGGCCGGATGCCGCCGGCGGTCTGAGTGCAACGGGCTTGCTGATTGCGAACCCGCCATGGCGGCTCGCGGAAGAATGCGAGACCCTGCTGCCGGCTTTGACCGAGCGGCTCGCGCAAGGCCAGCGCCCGCGCTATCTATGCGAGGCGATACGGCCGGATGGCTGATCGCGCCCGCCTTCCTCGTTTCCACGGATGCTGACGATGCTCGTATTGCGCTCCTCCCCGGCCTCTCCCTTCGGCCGAAAGGTCAAGATGGCGGCGATCGAACTCGGGCTGATGGACAGGATCGAGATTGTCGTCGCCGATACGAACGACCCGAACGAGGCACTGCGGGAGCAAAACCCGCTCGGCAAGATCCCGACGCTGGTGCTCGATGACGGGACGACCCTGTTCGATTCGCGCGTCATCGTCGATTATCTCGACCATCTCTCCGGTGGCGGAAAACTGGTCCCCAACGGCGAAGCCCGTTTCGCGCAGCTCCGGCTTCAGGCCCTGGCGGACGGCATCGCCGATGCCGCGCTGCTGAAGGTCTATGAAGGGCGCTTCCGTCCCGAGGCCGAACACAACGCCAGCTGGGTCGCTCACCAGGATGGCAAGGTCGCGCGCGGCCTGGCGTCGCTAGAAACGAAGCCGCCGCATTTCGAAGACCGGCCGAGAATCGGCGAAATCGCGCTAGCTTGCGCGCTTGGCTATCTCGATCTGCGCTTCGCCGGGAGCTGGCGGGCCGCCTATCCCGCGCTCGTCGCTTGGCTCGACGATTTTGCAGCCCGCGTGCCGGCTTTCGAAACCACCCGGTTCAAGGGCTGAGGCGCAAGCCTGCCCCGATCGAGGGCAGCCCACCCGAATCTCACCGGACCAACAAATCTCATCGCTAAAAGGGGGGCGGCGCCATCAGGCGAGCGCCCCCCTTTTTCTGTTGCTGCGGACGACGCGCAATAAAAAACCCGGTGGCCAAAGGCCACCGGGTTGTTCTGACTTCCCGAAGGAAGCTGGATCAGAACTTGTAGCTCAGACGGGCGCGGACAACCGAGAAGTCGGTGCCGACCTTCGTGCCGACCGTGTTCGTCACGCGCTTCTCGCCGAGATCGACGTAGAGGTACTCGACGCCGGCGATGATGTTATTCGTCACGGCGTACTCGAGACCACCGCCGACGGCGAAGCCGCCGGTGTGGGTCTTGTCCGACGAGAAGAACGTGCCGGGGACGGTGGTCTTGACGTTGCCGTAAGCCCAACCACCGGTCACGTAGGGCATGAACCGATCGAAGGCGAGGCCGGCGCGAGCGCGAACGGTGCCGAAGTAGTCGGTCTTGACGCGCAGAGCATTACCGAAGGTGTTGCCGGTGCTCAGGTCAGCGCCCTGGATGTCGCCTTCGACGCCGAGGACGAACTGGCCCATCTGGTAGTTGTAGCCAACCTGGCCGCCGCCGACGAAGCCATCGAGGTCGCCGGTCTGGGTGATGTTCACGCCGCCATTGGTGTTCACGTTGCCCCAGCCGTAGCCGGCGTTACCACCGACGTAGAAACCGGTCCAGGTGAAGGCGGGAACGTAGATCGGAGCCGAAACCGGGCCCTTGCGCGACGGCAGGTCGGCGGCAGAGGCGGCGCCAGCGGCAACCAGTCCGAGAGCGGCAACACTCGCGAGCAGATACTTCTTCATGACAAACTCCTAGTCATCGCTTTGCCGGGGGGCCCGGCGGGTGATTTCGATGTCATCTGTATAGTACCGGTTGCCGGCTTTGTCTGTTGCACCGGAAGCACAACCACTTTGCGAACCACGGCAGAAATGCGGCACGAATGGGATAACTGGATGCAAACTCGTAAAGACGGGTTAACCAACGGGAACGCGGAAGGCATGGTAAACCGAATACTAACGGAACACGATTTGATACACGCGGAACAATGGATGATCCGCCGGTTAACGCGAGAGTTCAGCCAAGGTTCCGCCATAAAATCAAAAGGCATTGAAAGAGCCTTCTTGCCGCTGCCCTCCCCCCATGCTTAACCCTTGAAAACAAACGGATCGAACGGATTTTGGCGTCGCTCTCCATCTTCATCATCGCGCTCGACGAGGCCGATCGCATCGGCCGCACGATAGAGGCCGTGCGCGGGTTGAGCGACGACATTGTCGTAGTGGATTCGGGCTCGACCGACGGTACGCAGGCGCTGGCTGAATCGCTCGGCGCCAGAGTGATTTTTCATGCTTGGCCCGGCTACGGACAGCAGAAGCGCTTCGCCGAAGAGCAATGCCTGAACGACTGGCTCCTGAATCTGGACGCCGACGAGGTCGTCCCGCCCGATCTTGCCGCTGAGATCGCCGCTCTCTTCGCAAATGGCGGACCCTCGCTCGATGCCTACAAGACCCGAATCGCCGAGATCTTCCCCGGCGAGAGGGCGCCGCATCGCTTTGCCTATGCGCTGGCACCCGTGCGGCTGTACCGCAGATCGAAGGGCCGCTACTCGCAATCGCCCGTGCATGACCGCGTCGATCTGGAGCCCCAGGCGCGAATCGGCAAGCTCAAGGGCACCATCCATCATTTCTCCGTCCGGTCGCTCGGCGAGCAGATGGAGAAGCTCAATGCCTATAGCGATGCTCAGGCCGACGACCTCGACGCACGCGGCATCACCGTCTCGGGGTTTCGGCTGGTCGCCGAATTCCCGGCTAATTTCGTCAAGGCTTATATCGGCCGTCGTCACGCCCTGCGCGGCCTCTACGGCTTCATGACCGCGATGAACTACGCGTTCTATCGCTACCTGCGCGCCGCCAAGCATTGGGAGCGGCGGCTGCGCCGCCACTCCGGCATCGACACGGTGAACGGCAGCAAGGACCCGTCGAGCCGATAGGCGACCGACTCAGACGGCGCCGTCGGGGCGGTAAGCCGGCCGGCCGCTCGCCAGCGCCGAATCGAGCAACTCGAGCCGGTCCTGTCCCCAGAAGACCTCGCCATCGAGGACGTAGCTCGGCGCACCGAAAACGCCCAGTTCCACTGCCTCGGCCAGAGTAGCCTCGTAGCGCTGGCGAATGGGCTCTTGCCCGGCCTGCTCCAGCAGCGCCGCGCCGTCGAACCCCGCCCGGTCGGCACTCCCCTTGACGGCTGTGGGCGCGCGCATGTCCTCCTCGCGCGCCCAGACACCGGCCATCACGTCGGCGATGAAGGCCTGCGGATCCTTCTCCGACATCAGAAGTGCGATCGCGACACGGTCGGCCAGCGATGCATCGAACGGGAAATAGCGCGGCTGCAGAACGAGCGGCACATGCCGCTGCTCGCGCCACCGCTGCAGATCGACCAGGCGGTAGCGCTGCCGCACCGGGTGTCGCGCCGCCAGCGGCACGCCGCCGGTCTCGTCGAAGACCGAGCGCAGCGGCATCGGCTTATAGTCGATCGCACAGCCATGTTTGCGCGCGATCTCGTGGAAATAGCCATTGCCCAGATAGGTCCAGGGCGAGTGCAGAGAGAAGAAATACTGGATGGTGCGGGACATCGTGCCTCTCGAATCAGCCAAGCGTAATCGCGGAGATCAGCCGCCCGTAATCGGGCTCGCCCCGATGCGTCGTGCGGCGATAGCTGAAGAAGCGCTGTTCGTCGCCATAAGTGCACAGATCCATATTTGCGAAGCGTCCGATCCCCGCCTCCTGCGCCTTCAACCCGATGAAGGCGGGCAGGTCGAACATCGCATGCGCCGCGCGCTCCGACGCGGTGAAGAAGCGCGCATAGGTCGCGTTTTCCGCCTTGAAGCGCTCGATGAACTCCGGCCCGACCTCATAGGCCCTGGCGCTGATGGTCGGGCCCAGCACCGCAACGATCCGCTCGCGCCGTGCGCCCAGTTTTTCCATCTCGGTCACCGTAGCGCCGACGATCCCGGAGAAGGCGCCCTTCCAGCCGGAATGCGCGGCGCCGATGACCCGAGCCTGACTGTCGGCGAAGAGGATGGGCCCGCAATCGGCTGTCGAAATGCCCAGCGCGACATTCTGTGAGACCGTCACCATCGCGTCGGCCTTGGGGCGCTCGCCCTGCCACGGACCCGTAACGATCGCGACATCCGCGGAATGGACCTGCCAGAGACTGACCAGATGATCCGGCGCGACGTCGAGATGCTGCGCCATCCGCGCCCGGTTTCCAGCGATGGCCGCCGGATCGTCGTTGGAGCCCAGCCCACCATTGAGCGAGGTGTAGATCCCCTCGGAAACACCACCCTCGCGGGTGAAGAAGGCGTGGCGGATCCCCGTTTCCGCCGCGAGTTCGTCCGAGGTGATGAACATGGCGTCGTCCCGTCTGGCGCGGCCGAAAACGATGGCCGTCAGTCCTGCTCTGGCAGCCGATGAAGGTCAAATCCAGGCAGCGGCGGCAGGGCGGGGTGGGCCAGCGCGACGACCTTGAACAGGTCCCCCATCGCCGTCTTGCCGGCGGCCGTCAGCCGGTCGAAGGCCTGCGCGATACTCTCTTGCTGCGCAGAACTAGCGCCTTGCGATAGTTTTCGGGCTCGCTCAGCAAGGCCCAGCCCGAGGAGAAAGTCGCGCTGCGTCGCCGGCCCGCTTAGCGCCGCGCCAGCTTTGAGACCCGCATCGCCGATACGCTCGAAATCGACATGCACCGTCAGGTCCGCCTCGCCCGGCTCGGCCAGCGGGTCGACGAAGGCATGGCGCTTCACCGCCTGCAGCGTGTCGCCGAAACCCGAACGCGTCGAGCCGTAATCGATGAACAGGCAGGCGCCCCCCTCAGTGGCGAGATGCTTGGCGATCTGAGCGGTGACGCCGAGCGCCACTGCTGGCTGCTCGAACACGTGCCCGATCGGCGCCGCAAGCTTCAGGCTGCCCTCGAGACTTTCAGTGAGCCCGAAAGCCAGCTCCCCCGCATCGTCCAGTCCGATCAACCTTTCGCGCCAACCCCGCTCCGTCATCACGAACTGGTCGAGCGGCAAGGCGTCGAGGAATTCGTTGGCGATGACGATGACGGGCCCAACCAGCGCCGTGCTCGCCGAATCGTGCCACATCGGCTCGATGCCCTGGAGCGCAGTGGCCTGTCGCGCGCGCAGCGCCGGGCTCGTCTCGACCAGATGCACGCTCAAGGCGTCGTGGAAGCCGGGCACGATCTGCGTCGCGCGCAAAAGATCGGCCATTAGGGTGCCGCGGCCGGGGCCGAGCTCGGTCAGGCGGAACCGGGAGGGTGCGCCCATCGCCTGCCAGGCATGCGCTGCCCAGAGCCCGATGAGCTCGCCGAACATCTGGCTGATTTCGGGCGCAGTCGTGAAGTCGCCGGCCCGCCCGAACGGGTCGCGGTTGATGTAGTAACCGTGGCGCGGATGGCCCAGCGCCAGCGCCATGTAACGCGAGACCGAAAGCGGGCCCTCCTGCGCGATCAGGCGGATGATTTCCGCCTTCAGCGCACTCAAGCCTCGATAGCCTGCGGTCGCCTGGCTCGAATGACCAGGACAAGGCCGGCCAGGAAGAGCGGCGCAGATAGCAGCATGCCCATGGTCAGCCAGTCCGTGCCGAATAAGAAGCCGAGTTGGGGATCGGGCTGGCGGAAGAACTCACAACTCGTGCGGGTCACGCCATAGCCCATGCCGAACAGCCCGGCGACGAAGCCAGGGCGCTTCAAGCCGCCCAGCCGCACCACGATCATCAGGGCCACGAGCAGGAACAGCCCCTCGCTGAAGGCCTCGTAGAGCTGGCTCGGATGGCGCGGCACCGGCCCGCCATTTGGGAACACGATCGCCCAGGGAAGATCCGGTGCCGTGCGCCCCCAGAGCTCGCCATTGACGAAATTGGCGATGCGGCCAAGGAACAGACCCAGCGGGGCCACAGCGGAGCCGAGATCGAGCGCGGAGAGCGGCGGATAGCCGCGGCGCCTTGCGAACAGCCAGAGACCCACGGCCGCGCCGACAAGCCCGCCATGGAAGGACATTCCGCCCTTCCACACCGCGAAAATCTCTAGCGGATTGGGTAAATAATAGGCGAGATTATAGAACAGCACGAAGCCGATCCGACCGCCGAATACGACACCAATCGCGGCGAAGAGCAGAAAATCGTCGAGCGAAGCTGCATCCGGCCGGGCCCGTCCACCCCAGAGCGCGTCACTCGCCACGAGCCGACGCGCATACCACCAGCCGCCGAGCAGTCCTGCGACATAGGCAAGCCCGTACCATTTGATCGAGAGCGGCCCGAGCTGGACCGCGACCGGATCGATCATCGGAAAAGGAATGGCGAAAACGGGCATAGGGCAGTTCCGGTGACAGGCGCATGGTGATGGCCGCGCGCCCCTCGAATGGTCAAGGAAAAAGGCCGGCAGATGGCCGTCGCATCAGAGCTTGACGATAAGCTTCCCGAAGTTCTTGCCCTCGAGCAGGCCGATCAGCGCCTCCGGCGCTTTCTTCAATCCCTCGACGATATCCTCCTTGTACTTGACCGAGCCGTCGGCGAGCCAGCCGGTCATGTCCTTCTGGAACGCCGCCCCCTGGGTCGCCGCGAATTCGCGCTGGATGAAGCCGCGGATCGTCAGACTCTTCGACAGGATCTGACGCATCAGCGCGGGCAGCCGGTCCGGGCCGGGAAAATCGCCGGTGGCATTGTACTGCGCCACGAGCCCGCAGACCGGGATGCGCGCGAAGCTGTTCAGCAACGGGAAGACCGCATCCCAGACATGGCCGCCGACATTCTCGAAGTAAACGTCGATCCCGTCCGGGCAGGCCGCCGCGAGCTTGGCCGCCATATCGGGATCGCGGTGATCAATCACCGCATCGAAGCCGAAGGTCTCGCGCACGAAGGCACATTTCTCCGGCCCGCCTGCGATGCCGACCGCGCGCGCCCCTTTGATACGGGCGATCTGCCCCACGGCCGAGCCCACCGGCCCACTCGCGGCGGCGACCACCACGGTCTCGCCGGCTTTCGGCTGACCGATCGTGAGCAGCCCGGCATAGGCGGTGAAACCCGGCATGCCGAGAACCCCGAGCGCCGTGGTGACGGGGGCGGCCTGCGGGTCGAGCTTGCGCAGCCCTTTCGCCGCGACCGCCGCATGCGATTGCCAGCCCGAATAGGACAAGACGAGATCGCCCGCCGCGAAGTTGGGATCGCGACTCTCCAGCACCTCGGCGACCGTGCTGCCCTCCATCACCTGACCGATCTCGACCGGCGCGGCATAGGATTTCGCGGCGCTCATCCGCCCGCGCATATAGGGATCGAGCGACAGATAGAGCGTCTTTAGCAACACCTGCCCATCTGTGATGGCCGGGATCGCGGCCTGCCCCAGACGAAAATCTTGCGGGGTGGGACGTCCTTCCGGCCGCGAGGCGAGAACGATCCGGGTGTTGTCGGGCTGCGACATAATCTGTGATTCTCCACGAAACGATCGAGCCTGAGCGCCCAATATGGGGCGGTCCGATCCGAGTGGTAGCTGTTGCAGGCCGCTTCCTGTCAGCTCGTCGGGTCCGCATGGTGTCGCTCGAACGCGGAGGAACGCTTGCGTTGCTGCCAGGCGACGATCAGCTTTTCGGCGTTGCTTGCGGCCTTTTGCAGACCATCAATCTCGAAATCGTAGGAACAGTACGAATGGATGCTGTGGAAGTCGCGGCGCGCATCGCCGATCGGCCGGTCTCCACGCGCGATTTCTCGCCGCTCCAGCTCGTCGAGCCTGCAATGCACCCCAACGAAGAACACGTCCTGCCCGGCGAGCGTCCTGACCAGCCGCTCAAACCACGCGGCGTTTTCCATGATGTGTTCAACGATGAGGTCGTTGCCGGCCTCGGCATAGGCGACGAGTGAGCGCTCGAAGCCGATGAAGAATGGCTCGCGCATCGTCCGCCAGTCGAATTCCTTGGCGCGGATGCGCTCGCTCGGCAAAACGCCGGAATCGCGCAGATGGTCGATCGAGATATGCCAGAAAGGCTCCGGCATCTGCGCCTGCAATGCTCGCGCGAGCGTGGATTTCCCACTGCTTGACGCACCGTTGAGCAGGATGATTCGCCCCTTCCGGTCCTTACGCAGTGCGCCGCCGGTAGAGGAGGACATTCGTCGGAATTCTCGCACGGTATCGGCGCCGACCGGACAAGACGACGTCAGCCGGCCGCGGATGCCAGCCGACCGGGCGGGGATCGGTTCAGGCCGGCTTCGCGACACGCTTGGCGCGCGGGGCCGATGCGGCCTTCGGCGCGGCAGCCGCCTTGGCGACCGAAGTCTTGGCAGTTGAAGCCTTGGCAACTCCGGTCTTACCCATCGAAGCCTTGGAAGAACCCGCGGCTTTTTTGGCGGCCGCAGCGGTCTTTTTGGGAGCGGCAGCGGCCTTGGTCGCAGCTTCCTCGGCGTCGCGCGCAAGCCGAAGAGCCTTCAGCTTCTCGGTCTTGACGCGAGTCTGGCTCGCCTGGTCGTCGAGCGCCTGCCAAGCCACCAAGGCATCGCGCTTGCGCTGCTCGGTCTTTTCAAAGGCGGCTTGCGCACGCGCTTTGATCTCGTCCAGCTTCATGTTGCGGCTCGACATGCCAAACTCCTTTTGGACAAGAGAAGGTATGCGGGCGGTCTCAGGCCGCGGGCGGACGCGGCGCTCCCGGACGATCCTTGCCGAGCGGCAGCTTGCGCTTCGGAGCCGGCAGCAATCCTTCACGCACGGCCTGCTTGCGGGCCAGCTTCTTGGCGCGGCGTACAGCCTCGCCCTTTTCGCGCACACGCTTCTCGGACGGCTTTTCGTAAGCGCGCCGCTGCTTCATCTCGCGGAACACACCTTCGCGCTGAAGCTTCTTCTTCAGGACGCGAAGCGCCTGCTCGACATTGTTGTCCCGTACGAGAACCTGCATGGCGGACCCTTCCTCAAAAAACTAAAGGGCCGGGCATATCGTCCCGACCCTTCGATCACCGCTGATGCGGAACGTTCCAGTCGTGGTGCCAGTACATCCGTGGCAGCCTCAACCTCCGTCGCTCCGCTTTTGGCGGTTACTCGGCGCGCAGGTTGTCCGCGGAGCTCTTGCCAGAACGCTTGTCCTGAACCAGCTCGTAGGAAATCTTCTGGCCTTCGCGCAGATCGCGCATACCGGCCCGCTCGACAGCGCTGATATGGACGAACACGTCCTGGCCGCCATCGTCAGGCTGAATGAAACCGAAACCCTTGGTTGCGTTGAACCACTTAACAGCACCCGAAGCCATCGGCGCCTCCTTTAAAGCAAAATTGTCCAATCCGAGTCTGATGACCCGGCTGATGATGATATTCGATCAAAGGAAGAAATCATCAGCGTACCGCGCAAGAAGCGCAAGTGGCCAAGTCATCAGGCCCGATATCGAGACCGACAGATAGGGCGAACCCGCCATTTTGTCAAACCAAAGCCGCAGGTTACGAAAATACCAATCCATGCTGGCTCCCACCGGGCAGCCACAAAACGCGATGGCATCGCCCTGGAATCGGACGGGACCGGTCGCTTTTCGGATGTTTCGCGGCCGCGCCGCAGGCCGGCGCCGCCGATCCGCAGCTTCTCGCCTCCTGACATGACGAAGGGCCCGCGGCATCCTACATGGGGGCGATGAATCGCGACCGCCAGGACGACCTGCCCCAGGAGGAATTCGAGGACGAGGAGGACACCCTCCCCGCTTCCGGGCCCGAACTCGACCTGAGCGATGCAGCGCCCGGCGCGCTGAAGGCCGGCATCGAGGTCATCCAGCGATTCGCCAAGCATCTCCCGAACCGGCCCGGCGTCTACCGCATGTTCGATCGTGCAGGCGAGGTGCTCTATGTCGGCAAGGCCAAAAGTCTGAAAAACCGCGTCGGCTCCTATGCTCGCGGTATGGCGCACACCAATGCGGTCGCCCGCATGATCGCCGAGACGGCGAACATGGAGTTCGTTACCACCGGCACCGAAACCGAAGCCCTGCTGCTGGAATCGAATCTGATCAAGCAGCTCAGGCCGCGCTACAATGTGCTGCTTCGGGACGACAAATCGTTCCCCTATATCCTGCTGACCGGAGACCACGAGGCGCCCGCGCTGTTCAAGCATCGCGGCTCGCGCCATCGCAAAGGCGACTATTTCGGCCCCTTCGCCTCGGTCTGGGCAGTGAAGCGCACCATCGACGCGCTGCAGAAGGCCTTCCTGATTCGGACCTGCTCGGATTCGTTCTACGAGAATCGCACGAGGCCCTGCCTGCTCTACCAGATCAAGCGCTGCTCGGGCCCGTGCACCCGCGAGATCGACATTCCCGATTATCAGGCGCTCATCGGTCAGGCCCGCGACTTCCTGTCCGGCCGCTCTTCCTCCGTGAAGCAACTGCTCTCAGGACGGATGCAGGCGGCGTCCGAAGAACTGGAATTCGAGAAGGCGGCCCGCTACCGCGACCGGCTGGCCGCGCTCTCGGCCGTACAGGCCGGGCAAGACATCAACACGCAGGGCGTGGAGGAGGCGGACGTCTTCGCCATCGACGAACAGGCCGGGCATTTCTGCGTCGAGATCTTCTTCTTCCGCAACCACCAGAACTGGGGCAACCGGGCGCTTTTCCCCCGCGCCGACCGTTCGCTGACGCCGGCGGAGGTGCTCGCGTCGGTGGTCACGCAGTTCTACGACGACAAGCCGCCGCCGCGCCTCGTATTGCTCTCGCATCCGGTCGAGGAGATCGAGCTGATCGCGCAGGCCCTGTCCGCGCGGGCCGGCCGGAAAGTCGAGGTCGCCAATCCGAAGCGTGGCGAGCGCGCCGACCTGATGGCCCATGCGGTCAAGAACGCCCGCGAGGCGCTCTCCCGCAAGCTCGCGGAGAATGCCGGGCAGCAATCCCTGCTCGCCGCGCTCGGCACCGCCTTCGGGATGCAGGCCGCGCCGCGCCGCGTCGAGGTTTACGACAACTCTCACATCATGGGCACGAACGCGGTCGGCGGCATGATCGTCGCCGGGCCGGACGGCTTCATGAAGAGCCATTATCGCACCTTCAACATTTCGGCCGACACCATCGCCGGCGACGATTTCGGCATGATGCGCGAGGTCCTGACGCGGCGATTTGCAAAACTCGCGAAGGAAGAGGGCTTCGCTCTCAGCCCTCCTCCTGAGGAAGCCGCGATACCGGCCATCTCGAAGGATACTCCAGAAGGCGACGGCGCCTCGGCGATCATCCTCCAAGACGCGCCTGCCGGCGCTCCTCAGGATGACGCCTCGGGCGGAAAAAAACGAAAAACGGCAAAGCCGCGCAAGGATGAGGATGGCTTCCCTTCCCGCCCCGATCTCGTCATCGTCGATGGCGGCAAGGGGCAGTTCAGCGCCGCGCTGAAGATCATGAAGGAGCTCGGCGCGGGCGATATTCCGCTCGTCGCGATCGCCAAGGGGGAGGACAGGAACGCCATGCGCGAGACCTTCCACATGGTGGGCCGCGAGCCCTTCAAGCTTCAGCCGCGCGACCCGGCGCTCTATTTCATCCAGCGCCTGCGCGACGAGGCCCACCGCTTCGCCATCGGCACGCACCGCGCCAAGCGCAAGCGAGAGACGATGAAGAACCCGCTGGACGAGATACAGGGCATCGGTCCTTCGCGGAAAAGAGCGCTGCTGCTGCATTTCGGCACGGTGAAGGCCATCCAGCGCGCCAAACTAGACGATCTCATTCGTACGCCCGGCGTGAATGCCGCGACGGCTAAGGCGGTCCATGATTTCTTTCACGATAACTAGAACATCCGCCACATTCACGGTCTTGCATGTTGACGCGGCGGTGGCCGGGTTGCTTTGGTGCTCAACGTGACGATTCTTCCAGACGCCATCAGGCGGCGCGGCCCCTGGTCGCTGCCGAACCTTCTCACCTATGGGCGGATCCTCGCGATCCCGGCCCTGGTCGCCATCTTGTTCTGGCCGACCGACGACTGGATGCGCTGGATCGCCCTGGCGATCTACACGGTGGCCGCGATCACCGACTATCTCGACGGATACATCGCCCGCGCCTGGAGCCAGCAATCCGCCATCGGCCGTATGCTGGACCCGATCGCAGACAAGCTCCTCGTCGCCGCGCTGCTGCTGATGCTGGTCTATACCGGGCAAATTCAGGGCTGGACGCTTTGGGCGGCGATCGTGATTCTCTGTCGCGAAATCCTTGTCTCGGGCCTGCGCGAGTTCCTAGCCGATCTGAAGGTCAGCGTGCCGGTCAGCAAGGTCGCGAAATGGAAGACGACGGCGCAGCTCTGCGCCCTCGGCTTCCTCGTCGCAGGGCCGGCGGGCGACAAGGTTCTGCCTGCCAATACCCAGATCGGGATCGTGCTGCTCTGGGCCGCGGCGGGGCTGACGATCTATACGGGCTGGGACTATTTCAACGCCGGCATCCGCTATCTCGTTCAGGAAGACGAGCGGGTCCCATGACGGCGGCGACGATGACAGCGGCGGCGATGACGGCCGATCCGGCGACACGCACCGTCAAGCTCGTCTATTTCGCCTGGGTCCGCGAGCGCGTCGGCCTCGCTGAGGAAACGCTCGAAATCCCGCGCGACCTCGGCACCGTGGCGGACCTCGTCCGCTGGCTGAAGCGTCGCGGCGAGGGCTATGAGACGGCGTTCGCCAATGAGGCCGTGGTGCGCGCAGCGCTCGATCATGTGCACGCCAAGCCCCATGCGCTGCTCGGCAGCGCCCGGGAGATCGCCTTCTTCCCGCCGATGACGGGCGGCTGAGCGGGCCATGACTCCCGTGATCCGCATCCAGCGCGAGGATTTCGACCTTGCCGCCGAGATCGCGGCGCTGAGCGCGGGGCGCGGGGACATCGGCGCGGTGGTGTCCTTCACCGGCCTTTGCCGCGATGAAGCGGGGACATTGTCTGCCCTGGAGCTCGAACATTATCCCGGCATGGCCGAAGCCGAGATCGCGCGTGTCGCCTCGGAGGCTGCTTCGCGCTGGCCGCTGATGGGCCTCGTCGCGATCCACCGCTACGGCCTTGTCGCGCCCGGCGAACAGATCGTGCTGGTGGTCGCGGCCTCCGCCCATCGCCGCGCGGCTTTCGAGGCCGCCGATTTCATGATGGACTACCTCAAGACCCGCGCCCCGTTCTGGAAGCGCGAGCACCGCGCCGATGGAACGCTGGGCGACTGGGTCGAGGCCAAGGGCGAGGACGACAATGCGGCACAACGCTGGAGCCGCTAGGGCCCGCATCGCCTTGTCGGCTGCTCTGTTGAGCCTATCGCTTGGGTGTGCCAGCGCGGCCCGCGCCGCCGACGAGCCCAAAGCCTTCCGCGACTGGATGGCCGCTTGCGACAACGCCAAAACCTGCGCCGCCCTCTCGCTGCCGGCCGAGAACGCCGACCCGATCGCGTATCTGCGGCTGGAACGGCCGGCCGGGCCGGAAGGCGCGGCCCGACTGGTGCTCCGCCTGCGCAGCGACGGCAAGAAGCCGCCCGCGACCGTGCAGCTCAAGCTCGACGCAGCGCCCTTCCCGGCCGGCGGCAAATATTTGCCCGTCGTCGCCGAGGACGACCTCGCCACCCTCACCTTTTCGCCCGAGGATACGTCCGCTCTGATCGAAGCCGCGCGCAAGGCGACGAAACTCGGCATCGGTGCGCCGGGCTTGAACGCCAACGTCTCGCTCGCCGGCTCCGTGGCGGCGCTGCTCTGGATCGACGAACAGCAGGGTCGCCTCGGCACCACATCGGCGCTCATCCGCAAAGGTCCCGCGACGACCGCGCCGGCAGCGCCCGCAGTGCCGCTCGTTATCGCTAAACCCGCGCCACCGACGCTGGACATGAAGCTCGGCAAGGTTCAGGCCGCAAAGCTTCGCGCTGACCTGAAGAAGCGCAAGCCGGATTCCTGCGAAGACGATGCGGCGGATGGCGACGAAGCCTGGGCGCTGGGGAGCAAGCGCTTTCTGGTGGCGCTGGCCTGTTCGCGCGGCGCCTACAACGTCTCCTCGTCGTTCTTCCTCATGCCCGACAACGAGCCAACCAACGCCAAACCCGTCCGTTTCGCCGATGGCGACGGCGACGATGGCAACGATTTGACCAATGCGGATTTCGACCCGCGCACGGGCCATCTCTCATTCTTCGCCAAGGGACGTGGCATCGGTGATTGCGGCGTCACTGGCGGCTACGCCTGGACCGGCGAGAGCTTCGTGCGCACGGAACTGTCGATGATGGGCGAATGCCGGGGCGTGACGCCGGACGACTGGTTTACGCTCTATCGCAGCCGGGCCAAATAGGAGCGTCAGCCAGCTCTGCCGTCATGCTCGCCCTTGTGGCGAGCATCCACGTCTTGAACACGACGCTCGATCAGAGAAGACATGGATGGTTGGCACAAGGCCGACCATCCATGTCTGATAGGCTGTGGTGGCCTGGCCTCAGGCCGCCTTCGACTGCGGACGCACCGCCGCCGAGTAATCTTCCATGATCACCTTGCCCATATTGCCCGTGATGAAGCTGTAAGGGCCGATCTCGGAAACGAGCGTCACTTCGGCGGCCGAGCCGGTGATGAAGCACTCGTTGAAGCCTTCCAGCTCCTCGGGGCGGATGCGCCGCTCCACCACCTCGAAGCCGCGTTCGCGGCACTGGTCGATGACCGACTGGCGGGTTAACCCGTTCAGGAAGCGGTCGGCCAGCGGGGTGTGGATCACACCGTCCTTGATGAAGAAGATGTTGGCGCCGGTGCATTCGGCGACATTGCCTTCCCAGTCCAGCATCATCGCGTCGGCATAGCCGCCCCGCTCCGCCTTATGCTTGGAGAGCGAGCAGATCATATAGAGCCCCGCGGCCTTGGCATGAACGGGCGCGCAGGCGGGATCCGGGCGGCGGTATTCCGCGACGTCGAGGCGGATGCCCTTCAGCTTGGCGGCCATGTCGAACATGCTCGGCCACTCCCACACGGCAATCGCGGTGTGAATCGTATTGTTCATCCCCGAGACCGCCATCATCTCCGAGCCGCGCCAGGCGACGGGCCGCAGATAGGCGTCCTTCAGGCCGTTTTCCTTGAGGCAAAGGTATTTGGCCTCGTCGAGCTCCGCGACCGAATAGGGGATCGTGAAATCCATGATCTCGGCCGATTTGTGGAAGCGCTTCGAGTGCTCGGTGCCCTTGTAGATCACGCCGTCATAGGCGCGCTCGCCCTCGAACACGCAGGAGCCGTAATGCAGGCCATGAGTCAGTACGTGGACCTTGGCATCCTTCCACGGCACGAGCTTGCCGTCGAACCAGATAACGCCGTCGCGCTGGTCGAAAGGAATGACTGACATGGACCTGTCTCCTCGGATGCTTTCCTCGTCCCGACAGCGGCACAGCCGTTTTCGGAACGCAAGCAAGGGTCTAAAGCTGCGTGAGAGCAACCTGCTTTGAAACAATCGTTCGCTCAGCGCGCTTGACCGGTAATCTTGCGTCTGAGATATGTCAATAACCTTGACCTAAATTTTTGGAGCCGCCGTTTTGGTCGAGCCTGTGACGCGATCCGAGGGCGGCCATGCGGCCCCGGCGGACACCCCGACAGCCGTGCCCTTCGACCTGATCGAGCTGCTGTTCTTCGCCTACCGCGATTTTGTCGGCGATCCCGATCGCATCCTGGCCGATTACGGGTTCGGTCGCGCCCATCACCGCGTGCTGCACTTCGTCCAGCGGCGACCGGGCCTGACGATCGCTGAGCTGCTCGATATCCTGCAGATCACCAAGCAGAGCCTCAACCGCGTGCTGAAGGAGCTGGTCGAAAAAGGCTATATCGAGCAGCGCACCGGCCGGCAGGACAAGCGCCAGCGCCACCTTCACACGACCTCGGCCGGCCAGGATCTGGCCCAAAGGCTGGTCCAGCTCCAGTCGAAGCGCATCCTGCGCGCGCTCGACAGTATCGGGCCTGACGCGTCCGGCACGGTGGCGGCTTATCTCGCCGCGCTGATCGACCCGGCCGAACGCCCCAAGGTTCAGGGACTGCTCGCGCGACCATAGCCGCCGGCCCCGCCCCGGCCTATGCTGCGCCGCGATCCAGATCGAACAAGGGCCGAGCACGGGATGACCCTGACTGAAACGGCTGTGAAGCCCGCCCGCAAAATCCTGCCCGACGAGGCCCCGCATGTGTTGGTCGTCGACGATGACCGCCGGCTGCGCGAATTGCTGGCCCGCTTCCTCAGCGACAATGGCTACCGCGTCACCACGGCCGCCAACGCGGCCGAAGCCGACCAGCGCCTCGGCAACCTCGTCTTCGACGGGATCGTTCTCGACGTGATGATGCCAGGCGAAAACGGCTTCGATTTCGCCAGACGCTTCCGGACGACCTCGCCAGTGCCGATCCTGATGCTGACGGCCCGCGCCGACAGCAAGGACCGCATCAACGGGCTGGAAATCGGCGTCGACGACTATCTCAGCAAGCCATTCGAGCCACGCGAATTGCTGCTTCGCCTCGGCAATATCCTGAAGCGCACCGTCGTGCCCGAAACCGGGCAATCCGGCACGCGTCCCGATTTCGTGCGTTTCGGCCCGTTTATCT
The DNA here is from genome assembly GCF_056400625.1 of Allobosea sp. P5_A5. Classification (NCBI taxonomy): domain Bacteria; kingdom Pseudomonadati; phylum Pseudomonadota; class Alphaproteobacteria; order Hyphomicrobiales; family Alloboseaceae; genus Allobosea; species Allobosea sp. P5_A5. The sequence continues at coordinate 246,400 of NZ_JBFUKY010000002.1, read as the reverse complement.
ACGGGCTGGCACGGGGCGAGTTACGCAAGGGCGAGGAGACGATCCGCTTGACCGAGCGCGAGCGGGAGATCCTGACCATGCTGGCCGAGCGCGTAGGCGAGGTCGTGCCGCGCGAGGAACTGGCGGCACAAGGCTCGGCCGCCAACGACCGCACCGTCGATGTCCAGATGAACCGCCTGCGCCGGAAGATCGAGCGCGATCAGGCCGATCCGCTCTATCTCCAGACCGTGCGCGGCGTCGGCTACCGGCTGCTGACGGACCGGGCGTGACCTCGATCCAGCCCGGACGGAGAGAGAAGCTGTCCGGAGCGGCGCTGGCGCGGCTTCGCGGGCTCGGCGCCACGCTCGCGGTCGCGGCGCATCGCGCCAATGCGGCGATCAAGCCGGGGCTTCGCAAGCTCGGGCGCCCGCTGAATGTCGTCACGCGCTACATGCCCAAGGGTTTGTACCCGCGTGCGCTTGTCATCGTGATCGCGCCGGTGGTGATCCTGCAATCGGTGATCGCCTATGTCTTCATGGAGCGGCACTGGCAGACGGTGACGCAGCGCCTTTCGGCGGCCGTCTCCGCCGATATCGCGATGATGATCGACGTCTACGAGAGCTATCCGCAGGATGCCGACCTCACCACGCTGTCGCGGATCGCGGCCGAGCGGCTGGGCATGGATGTCGACATCATCCCCGATGCCGACCTGCCGGCGCCGGGTCCGCGCCCTTTCTTCTCGATCCTCGACAGCGCGCTTTCGACCGAGCTCTCCCAGCAGGTCGCGCGTCCCTTCTGGCTCGACACGGTCGGCCGTTCCAGCCTGATCGAGATCCGCATCAAGCTCGGCAAGGACGTGATGCGCATCCTGACGCGGCGCAACTCGGCCTATGCCTCCAACAGTCACATCTTCCTGCTCTGGATGATCGGCACGTCGCTGATCCTGCTGACGATCGCCGTGTTGTTCCTGCGTAACCAGATCCGCCCGATCCTCAAGCTCGCGGATGCGGCGGAGGCCTTCGGCAAGGGCCGCGACGCCGAGTTCCGGCCGCGCGGCGCGCGCGAGGTCCGCCGCGCCGGCAATGCCTTCATCGAGATGAAGCGCCGCGTCGAGCGCGCCATCGGCGAGCGCACGACGATGCTGAACGGCGTCAGCCACGACCTGCGCACCATCCTGACCCGCTTCAAGCTCTCGCTGGCGTTGCTGGAGCGCTCCTCGGAGATCGAGGCGCTCGAAAAGGACGTCGACGAGATGAGCCGCATGCTGGAGGATTATCTCGCCTTTGCGCGTGGCGACGCCGGCGAAGCACCGGTCGAAACCGATATCCGCGCGCTGATGGAAGAGCTGAAGACCGACGCCGAGCGGCAGGGCCACCAGACTGAACTGGAGGTCGTCGGCGATCCGCTCGTCGTCATCCGCCCCGACGCCTTCCGCCGCCTCCTGACCAACCTGGTCTCCAACGCCGCGCGCTATGGCGACCGCATCGCGATCCGGGCGACCCACGACGCCCGCTACCTGATCGTGATGATCGACGACGACGGCCCCGGCATTCCGCTCGATCAGCGCGAGGAGGTTTTCAAGCCATTCTTCCGGCTGGACGAAGCCCGCAACGTCGACGGCGGCGGCACCGGTCTCGGCCTCGCCATCGCGAGAGACATCGCCCGCGCCCATGGCGGCGACATCGTGTTGTCCGATTCGCCGCTAGGGGGATTGCGGGCGGCGGTGAGATTGCCGGTGTGAAGGCGCTTTAAGCCGCGGTCGTTAGCCGTGCCGGTCGCCACGGAGGCGGAGTGCGGCCTGTTCGGTAGCGGTCCTACGCCTCGCGATGAAGTTGGTCATCTTCATCCTGGCTGCCTCCAGGACGGCCGGCGGGGCCGATGACGGGGAACCTGCCTGGAAGGGAGGTTCGGGATCGTACTCCAATGTCAGTTGGATCTCCTCGGCGACCTCGCGCCCCATAAGCTCGGACACGACCGTCAGGGCAAAGTCGATGCCGGAGGTGACACCGGCTCCCGTCACGCGGTTCCTATCCTTCACCACCCGCTGCGCCACAGGAATAGCCCCGAGCAACTCCAGCTGGTCGATCGAGGACCAATGGCATGTCGCACGATAGCCCGTCAGCAGGCCGGCCGCCGCGAGTACCAGCGAGCCGGTACAGACCGACGTGACCAGCTTGCAGCCCGGAGCCACACGCTGGAGAAAGGTCAGCGTCTCGTCGTCATCCATCAGGTCGATCTGTCCTGGACCGCCCGGCACGCAGATCAGGTCAAGAGCGGCGCAGTCATCAAATCGCATAGTGGGTACGATCGACATCCCACGGTCGGAAGAAACCGGATCAGTCGTCTTCCAAAGCAGATGCACGTGAGCATCCGGCATCCGGTAGAAGACCTCGGCCGGGCCAGTCAGATCAAGCTGAGTAAGTTTGGGGAAAAGAACCAAGCCAATTTGCATGTCAGCCGCTCCGCTATCTCGCAGAGAGCATACCGCGAATTCGCCTGCCTGCTATGGGCCGAACGCCGACATCCCGACGACGGGCCATAACGCAGTGGCGACGCCCTAGAACATCCGTCCGCTATCCGGCACGCCTTGATCCGGCTGAATCAGCACCACCTCGCCGTCCGCATCCGGCACACCCAGCGTCAGGACCTCCGACAGGAACTTGCCGATCTGGCGCGGCGGGAAATTGACCACCGCCAGCACCTGCCGGCCGACCAGCTCTTCCGGCCGATAATATTTGGTGATCTGGGCGGAGGACTTCTTCCGCCCGATCGTGCCGCCGAAATCGATCACCAGCTTGATCGCCGGCTTGCGCGCCTCCGGATAGGGCTGCGCTTCGACGATGGTGCCGACGCGGATATCGACCTTGAGAAAATCCTCGTAGCCGATCGTCTCGGCAGCTTCGGTCGGGCCGCTCAAAACTCGGCCCAGCCTGCGTCGTGGGCGCTCGGCTTAGCCTTATAGGCGGCTGCGCCGCTCCCCGCCTGGGCTCGACTGGCGGCGCGCGGAACGGCCGGCCGGGGAGCGGGTGCGACAGCCGCCTGCATGGTCCGCGCCATCGATTTGAGGCCGGCGATGTCGCCGCCGAGCTGGAAGCGCGCGACCAGCGCGGAAAGCCTGTCCGCCTCCTGCGTCAGCGAATGAGCGGCGGCGGTGGACTGCTCCGCCATCGCGGCGTTCTGCTGGGTCGCCTGGTCCATCTCGCCGACGGCGGCGTTCACCTCCTGAAGGCCGGAGGCTTGCTCCTGAGCGGCGCTGGCGATCTCGGCGACGAGATCGGTCACACGGGTGATTTCGGACGCCATGCGCTGGAGCGCGCCGCCGGTCTGGCCGACAAGCGCCACGCCCTTTTCGACCTCGACCGTCGAGGCCTTGATCAGCGTCTTGATCTCCTTGGCGGCGGAGGCCGAACGCTGCGCGAGAGCACGCACCTCCGAGGCCACGACCGCGAAGCCCTTGCCGGCGTCGCCCGCGCGCGCCGCCTCGACAGCCGCGTTCAGAGCCAGCAGATTGGTCTGGAAGGCGATCTCGTCGATCACCCCGACGATCTGCGAAATCTCCTGCGCGGATTTTTCGATGCCGCCCATGGCCGTCACCGCATCGCGCACGATGAGGGTCGACTGTTCGGCGTCGGACTTGACCTGCTCGGTCGTCTGGTTGGCGAGGCGCGCGCTCTCCGCCGTCTGCCGCACGGTGGCGGTCAGTTGGTCCAGCGCGGTCGCGGTTTCCTCGACGGAGGAAGCTTGCTGCTCGGTACGGCCTGCGAGGTCGTCGGCAGCCTGGCTGATCTCGGTCGAGCCCGCCTTCATGCTCTCGGTGTTGGTCGCGATCTGGCGCATCGCATCCTGCAGCTTGGCGATCGCCCCGTTGAAGTCGTCCTTGAGCTTGGCATACTCGGCCGTAAAGGCCGCATCGATCCGATAGGTCAAATCCCCATCGGACAGACGCTCCAGCCCGCTCGCGAGAGCATGCACCACGTCGGCCTGGACGCGGGAATGCTCGGTGCGCTCGGCCTCGCTGCGGCGGCGTTCGCGATCCGCCGCAGTGCGGTGACCGGAGGCCTCGTCCTCGACGCGCAGCTTGTCGGCTTCCATCGCCTGTTTCGACAGGGCCGAATCACGGAAGACAATGAGGGAACGGGCCATCGACCCGATCTCGTCGGGCCGCTCGCGGTGCGGGATCGCCAGATCGAGCTGTCCGGCAACAAGGCTGTCCATCGAACCCTTGAGCGAACGTAGCATCCCGTTGGCGCGACGGCTCAACGCGATGACAAGACCGAGCATGAGCAGGCCGAGCGGCACGAGCACCTTGGCGACGCCGGCCACCATGCTCATGAAGGCCGCGTTGACGTCCTGCACATGAATCCCGGAACCGACCATCCACTTCCACTGGGGAATGCCGACCACATAGGAAATCTTGAGGGAGGGCTCCGTGTCGCCGGCTTTCAGCCAGCCATAGTCGATGAAGCCGTAGCCCTGTCCCTTGGCCAGCGCGATCATGTCCTGGACGAAAAACTTGCCGTCGGCGTCCTTGAGCGGAGACATATCCGTCGACTGGATCTTCTTGTTGGCGTGCAGGACGCTCAACCCGTCATAGTTGATCAGGAAGTAGTAGTTGCCGTCTGCGAAACGGGCGCTGCCGAGCGCATCGATGGCCATTTTCCTGGCCTCGTCATCCTTCAGCTCGCCCGCTTCGACACGCGCGACATAGCCCTTCACGGTCGTGGCCGCAGCCTCGACGAGATCCTTCATCTCCTCGCGCTTGAGCGCGAGCATTTCGTTGCGCGCGGCGTTCAGGGAATAGCCGACGCTGCCGACGGCAATCACGACGGCGAGCGCTGCGATCAAGGCGAAGGAACGGCTGATCGACAGCGTCGCGAACTGCTTGAAGAAGGGCATACGCACATCCTGCGCGAGTGAGATTCCCCAAACTCGCGCAGATTGACTAAAACGCCATTAACGCTGACGCATTCCGGCCATATTGGCGCCAGGCGAGCGGTGCCGCGATAGGGCGGCGTCAGATCGCCGGTGCGTAATCGTCGCTCTCTTCACCGGCCTGCGAGGCCCGCTCGCGACGCCGCGCCTTGAGCGGCCGGCCCGAACACAGCGCCCTCGCAATGCCTCGCAACGGCGCCGTCAAGCGGTGCACATCCTCGACACGCGCCATGATCCGACCGGCGGTCTTCAGCTCGCGGTCGAGCCGCGCCATCGTTTTCGACATCTCCGGCTCGTGGTCGTCGAGCCAGACCTCCGACACCCTTGCCATCAGCAGCACCGCGCCCTGAACGCGCAGAGCCCCGAGCGAATCCTCGGTGGAAATGCCGGCCGAGGCCAGCATGTAACGCCAGGAATTGACGGCGCCCTTGTTCAGCGCCGCCAGCGCGAGCGGATCGCGGCGGATCACCGGCGCGATGCGGCGAAGGCCAGCCTTGTAAGGCGCCATCGCATCGAGGCGGCGCATCACCAGGTCGAACAAGCGCTCGCGCACCGGCTCGGCTGCGAGCTCGTCGGTCCCCTCGGCCAGCACCGCATCGTCCACGATGCGGGTGATGCCCCCGAGCATGGCGAGTTTGGATGGAAACAGCGCGCGCAGCTCGGCCAGCGTCAGATCGGCCTCCGTCGCGATCGTCGGAAGCTCGATCTCGTCCCAGGGGCGCAACGCTGCAAGCCGCATCAGCGCATCGACGGCGCGGCGGCGCGGATCGGCGGGTTTGCTCTCGGCAGCAGGGTTCACGGCCGGCTCTTCTGGCGCGGCGGAAACGGGTGTGCTGGTCATCGGGCTGCTCCTCTCGCTTCGCGTTCAACCCTCAAGCTAGGCCTGCATGATGGCCGGCGGAAGGCCGTTCAGCCCGCCAACTCCCCGGCGCGACGTTTGGCAGCAGCGACCGCACGGGTCATCAGCGGAGCCAGCCCATCCTCGGCCATCAGGACCTCGAGCGCGGCGGCGGTCGTTCCGCCCGGCGAAGTGACGTTCTGGCGCAGGGTGCCTGGGGGCAGCGGCGACTGGAACAGCATCTCGCCGGCCCCCTCGATCGTCGCCCGCGCCAGCCGCTCGGCCACCTTGACCGGCAGACCCGCGTCCACGCCGGCCTTCGCCAGGCATTCGACGAGATAGAACACGTAAGCCGGGCCGGAGCCGGAGACGGCGGTGACCGCGTCGATCAGCCTCTCGTCATCGAGCCATTCGACCTTGCCGATGCTGGCGAGCAGGGCGTCGGCCACCGCCATCTGCGCCATGCTGATGCCTTTACCGGGCGCTGCCGCGGTGGCCCCGCGCTGCACCGAGGCCGGCAGATTCGGCATGGCGCGGATGATCGCCGTCGCGTTCGGCAAACGCGAAGCCAGGTCTGACAACGTCTTGCCGGCCAGGATCGAAATCAGCAGCGTCTTGGGATGGATAAAGGCCTGCACGGCCGGCGCGGCGGTGTCCAGCATCTGCGGCTTCGTTGCCAGGACGATCACCTCGGCCGGGCCGATCTCCTTCGCGGACGGGTTGAGCCGCATGCCCTTTTCGTTGGCGAGAGCCACCATCTCGTCGGACGGCTTCGGGTCGATCAGCGCGATTCCGGCCGGGTCGATCCCGATCCGGAGCCAGCCCTCGAGCATCGCCCCGCCCATCTTGCCGGCGCCGATGAGGACGAGCGATTGCGGAAGCGTGGTCATGAACGTACTCGTGGCTGGAAACGGGCATCAAGCCCGAGCATGGCCCGGGCAGATGGAAGCAGACCCCGCAAGCCGTGCCCGGTCAAGCCCGGCCGGCATCGCGCAGCGTCACGCTCACGCCTCGCCTTGCGTCTCCAGCATTGCGCCTTCGAGGCCTTCCTTGGCCGTCTTTCCGGCCCAGACGACGAACTGGAATGCCTGATAGTAACGCTCGCAGGCATCGATCGCGGCCTTGATCAGCGCCGCCGCCTGCTCGCCGGTCGGCTCCGCGCCGCCCGAGAGCAGCAGCGCATGGCGATACATCACCACGCTCTCGCTGCTCCAGAGATCGAAATGGCCGAGCCAGAGCTGCTCGTTGACCAGGCTGACGAGCTGCAGCACCTCCCCGCGCCGCCGGTCGGGAACCTTGAGGTCGAAGGCGCAGGCGATGTGCAGCGCCTCTACCTCGGCAAGCCAGGTGATCGCGACGTGGTAGTCGGACCAGCCGCCCGTCACAGCGACGGACAGCTCATCCTCGCTGTCGCGGTCGAAGGTCCAGTCGTTCAGCGAAGCGAGGCGCTCGAAAAGGTCGAGGGGGTTGGCGGGCCGACCGAGATCGGCGTCCGTATCGAGGTCCATCATGCCCTAGGTCCACCTCGGGCGCAGGGCGCCCGGCGCGTTCGAGAAAAGGAACACGGCGACAGGAAAGCGGAAGAAACGCAACGCACCTCCGGAACGCCTCGAAGAAGCGCTCCCATACTCCCGGCAAAAACGAATCCGCCCGGCGAATCAAGTCTTTCCAACGACGATAGCGCGGGCGCTGTGACGCTCCCAACACGGCGCCGACGCTCCCCGGATTCGGGGGTCCGGCTCAATCCCTCGAACGGGCTTTCCACAGCACATGGCTGTGGACGACCGCGTCAGGGCTGAGCGAGCTTCGCTTCGAGCGCGGCCAGCCGGGCGGCGAGCTTGTCGTTCTCCTCGCGGGCGAGCAGCGCCATCTCGCGCACGGCCTCGAACTCCTCGCGCGTCACCACGTCCAACTCGCGAAGCAGCTTCTCGATCTGCGTCTTGACCACGGTCTCGACCTCGCGCCGCACACCTTGGGCCGCGCCGGCCGCATCGGTGGCCAGACGAGCGATGTCGTCGAGGAAGCGGTTGCTGGTGCCGACCATGATCTCTCTCCCGCGCCGCGCGGCCTTCCCCTGAAGGCCGGCACCGGTCTGGCGCCTATATGGGAGAACGGCACCGCGACCGCAATCGGCGGCAACCGCATCGGCCGGACGCCGATCTGGACCGCGAACCGGAACGCGCCTAGAACAGCGAGTCACAGGGTAGTCTCGAAGCGATCCACAGCCCAAAGGGCGGGAGGCGTCATGATCGACCGTTTGAGCGGCCTCATATGGGGGCCGGTCTTCGCGCTGGCTCTCGCCGGCTGTCAGGAAACCACCCAGACGGCGGCGCGGCCCCGTGTCGATGCGCCGGGCGTGCCGGTCTCGGTGCAGAGCATTTCGGGCGCGCCCGACGACGTGACCACGAGCTTCGCCAGTCTGCTCGGCGAAGCGGCGGCCGAGCGCCGGATGGAGATCGTCCAGGGCGACAAGCCGGCGCGGTTCCGCGTCAAGGGATACCTCACCGCTCAGCCGACCGAAGATGGGCAGACCTCGCTCGCCTTCGTCTGGGATGTCTACGATTCGGCCCGCCAGCGCGCCCAGCGCGTGCAGGGCGAAAGCATCGGCAAGCGCAGCAGCGGCTCCGATCCCTGGGCCGGGATCGATCGGACGGTCGTCGCCCGGGCCGCATCCGACTCGATGGACGCGATTGCCGGCTTCCTCGTGACGATGCCGGCCGCCGACGCCACCGTTAGCCCAGCCGATAAGAAAGCGGCGAAGACCGCCGCTGCCCCGGTGAGCGAGCGCAAACGACTCTAAACCTCCGGCCTTCGGGATTTCGCCGGCGCGTTAACGGCGTTCGCCGTGTCACGCGATTTACATGCGCATATTGCAGCGCAGCGGTCGACTCGTTGCAGGCGCACTGTTAAGAGCGCTTCCAACTGATCGGGCCTCTTCGGCTCGTGCCCGCCTTGTCCAACGGTGCGCCACGGCATGCCCTCTCATTTCAAAGTCGTCGCCGGCAACTCCAATCGTCCCCTTGCCGAGGCGATCTGCAGTCATCTGAGCATTCCTCTCGCCAAGGCATCCGTCCGTCGCTTCGCCGACATGGAGGTCTTCTGCGAGATTCAGGAAAACGTGCGCGGGCAGGATGTCTTCATCATCCAGTCGACCTCGTTCCCGACCAACGACCACCTGATGGAGCTGCTGATCATCACCGATGCGCTGCGCCGCTCCTCGGCCAAGCGCATCACGGCGGTGATCCCTTATTTCGGCTATGCGCGCCAGGACCGGCGCGCCTCGGGCCGAACGCCGATCTCGGCCAAGCTCGTCTCGAACCTGATCACCCATGCCGGCGTCGACCGCGTGCTGACACTCGACCTGCATGCAGGCCAGATCCAGGGCTTCTTCGATATTCCGACCGATAATCTGTTCGGCGCGCCCCTGATGGCGCGCGATATCAAGGACAGGCTGGAGTGGCGCAACGCCATGGTGGTGTCACCCGACGTCGGCGGCGTCGTGCGCGCCCGGGCGCTCGCCAAGCGCCTCGATGCACCCTTGGCCATCGTCGACAAGCGCCGCGATCGGCCGGGCGAATCCGAGGTGATGAACATCATCGGCTCGGTCGAGGGCCGCTCCTGCATCCTGATCGACGATATCGTCGACTCCGGCGGCACGCTGGTGAATGCCGCCGAGGCCCTGCTCGATCAGGGCGCAAAGGAAGTCTTCGCCTACATCACCCATGGCGTGCTCTCGGGCGGCGCGGTGGCCCGCATCGCCGGCTCGAAGCTCAAGGAGCTGGTAATCACCGACTCGATCATGCCGACCGAGGCCGTGAAGGTCGCCCGCAATATCCGCGTGATCTCGATCGCGCAGTTGATGGGCGAGGCGATCGAGCGCACCGCGAGCGAGACCAGCGTCTCGAGCCTGTTCGATTGAGGCATGTTTCCCGTCATTGCGAGCGAAGCGAAGCAATCCAGGTGGACGTAGAGCTCTGCCGTTGCTGGATTGCTTCGTCGCTTCGCTCCTCGCAATGACGGCAAGCTGCCAATGACCTCCCGCGCGCTCGTCCTCTTTTCCGGCGGCCAGGATTCGACCACGGCCCTCGCCTGGGCGCTCGAACGCTTCGACAGCGTCGAGACCGTCGGCTTCGATTACGGCCAGCGCCATCGCATCGAGCTGGAATGCCGACTGGCGATCCGCTCAAAGCTGCCGTCCCTTTCGGCGCTTTATGCGGAGCGGCTTGGACCCGACCACCTCGTGGACCTGGCCGCGCTCGGCACCATCTCCGAGACGGCGCTCACGCGCGAGAGCGAGATCACCTTCGCCGAGACAGGCCTTCCCACGACTTTCGTGCCGGGCCGCAACCTGATCTTTCTGACCTTCGCCGCCGCGCTGGCCTATCGCCGCGACACCAAGCACATCGTGCTGGGCGTCTGCGAAACCGACTACTCCGGCTATCCCGACTGTCGCGACGATACGATCAAGGCGATGCAGGTGAGCTTGAGCCTCGGCCTCGACAAGCGGCTCGTGCTGCACACCCCGCTGATGTGGCGCAACAAGGCGCAGACCTTCGCGCTGGCCCGCGAACTGGGGGGTCAGCCCCTTCTCGATCTCGTCATCGAAGACAGCCACAGTTGCTATCTCGGCGACCGGACCACGCGGCATGACTGGGGTTTCGGCTGTGGCCATTGCCCGGCCTGCGATTTACGCGCTAAAGGCTTCGCGGCTTTTCTCGCAACACCGGAAGACAGCGGACCCTGCTATGACCCGTGACTGCCAGCGTGTCCTCGAAGGCACCATCGCGCTCGTTCTGTTCGGTCTGACCATCCCGATGGCGAACTGGATGATCGGCCATGTCGGCACGGTCTGCGTTCCGCAAGGTCCCTGCCTCGTCCCGGTCTGGCCGGGCATCACCGCGCCGAGCGGCGTCCTGCTGATCGGGCTTGCGTTGGTCCTGCGCGATATCGTCCAGCGCCGCCTCGGACCTTTCTTCGGCCTTGGCGCGATCGTGATCGGCTCGCTGATCTCCGCCTGGCTCGCGCCCGCAGCGATCGTCATGGCCTCCGTCAGCGCCTTCCTGCTGTCGGAGCTGGCCGACTTCGCAGTCTACACCCCGCTGCAGCGCCGCCGCTTCGTCACGGCCGTCTTCGCCTCCGGTGTGGTCGGGCTGATCGTCGACTCCATCGTCTTCCTCTACCTCGCCTTCGGCAGCCTCGATTTCCTCGCCGGACAAGTCATCGGCAAGGTCTGGATGATCCTGCTGGCGCTGCCGCTGATGCATCTGCTGCGCCGCCGCGATGAGCGACTGGGACTGGTCGCGGCTTGAGGCATAGGGACGCGCCGACGCTTGTCTCGCGGGGCGTTTTGTTCTAAGGCACCGCCAGCGTCCCGCTGACACCCTTGGAGGCTCTGGACGCTTTACCCGATGGCCGCCGCTTGGCGGCCTTCTCATTTCTTGAAGTCAAGGACATCAACATGACCGCCGTGAAGCAAATCGAGGCTTCGGCGCGCGCACAGGTCGGCAAGGGGGCCGCCCGTGAAGTTCGCCGCCAGGGCCAGACGCCCGCCGTGATCTATGGTGGGGGCGCTGCTCCCGAAGCCATCGCGCTCGACGCCAACAAAACCCGCAAGCTGATTTTCAGCGGCCACTTCCTGACCACGATCTTCGAGATCAGCGTCGGCGGCAAGACGCAGCGGGTCATCCCGCGCGATTACCAGCTCGACCCGGTCAAGGATTTCCCGATCCATGTCGACTTCCTGCGCCTCGCCAAGGGCCAGACCGTCACGGTCGAGGTTCCGATCCACGTCATCGGCCAGGATGCCAGCCCCGGCATCAAGGATGGCGGCCTTGTCCAGATGGTCGAGCACACGCTTGAGATCACCGTCGAGCCCGAGAACATCCCCGAAGCCTTCGAGGTTTCCGTCGCCGGCATGAACATCGGCGATCAGCTCGAAGCCAGCGTCATCAAGCTCCCGGCCGGCGCCAAGCTGACCGTTGGTTCGGATGCAACGATCGTCACGATCGCGCCGCCGATGATCGAGGAAGAGCCTGAGACCACCGAGGAAGCTGCTCCCGAGGCGACCGAAACCAAGCAGTGAGCGGCTTTTTGCCCTCGCTTTAGAGGCTACCAGACGGCCGGGTTTTCCCGGCCGTCTTCATTTGATGCGGAGTGTGAGGGATGCTGATCTTCGCCGGCCTCGGCAATCCCGGCGCGCGCTACGCCCGCAACCGGCACAATATCGGCTTCATGGCGCTCGACGACATCGCCCGCACGCATCGGGCCTCGCCCTGGCGGGCGCGGTTCCAGTCGGAGGCCAGTGAAGCGACGATCGGCGGCGAAAAGGTGATCTTGCTCAAGCCGCAGACCTATATGAACGAGTCCGGCCGCGCTATCGGCGAGGCCGCCCGCTTCTTCAAGGTCGCGCCTGCCGATGTGATCGTCTTCCATGACGAGCTCGATCTCGCCCCCGCCAAGCTGCGTGTGAAGCTCGGTGGCGGCAATGCCGGGCATAACGGCTTGCGCTCTACCACAGCCGCGATCGGCAACGAATACCGCCGCGTGCGGCTGGGCATCGGCCACCCCGGCGACAAGGCACTGGTCCACGCTTATGTGCTGAACGACTTCGGCAAGGCCGAGCAGCCCTGGGTGGAAGACCTCTGCATGGCCTGCGCCGATTTCGCGCCGCTCCTGGTGCCGCATGACGACGCGGGCTTCCAGAACAAGGTCCACCTCTTCATGGAAGCCCGTGGCCACGCCGAGGTGAAGCGGCTCGGCGAAAAGGCCGGAGACTAGAGCGCGACCTCGCCCTGGTCCTCGCCGTCCCAGTAGTGCAGATGCTGGGCGTGGACTTGGATCATGACCATGCCGGGCGTCTCGACGCCCTGCGGGAACCAGCGCTCCAGATCGTCCGTCCAATGCTCCGCGAAGGTGCTTTTGTCCCGGACGAGCTTGGCTTCGCCGCCGACCGCGATGAAGATGCCAGGCTTGCCGAGCAGGCTCTTAGAGCCGGAAAAGCTTAGGCTGACATGGGCATCGCGGCCGATATCTTCGACGAAGCCGGCATTGTCATAGGCGAAGAACCAGGAATCGCCGTCATAATCGACGTCGCGGTTGTTACTCATCGGCCGGCTGGGCAACTGCCCGTTCGCCGATTTCGACGTCAACATGCAGAAGTCGATGTCTTTCATCCGTTCGGCGATATCGGCAAGCGTCATCTCGGCCATGTCCATCTCCTGTCGCCGGCGCGGCAGGTGCCGGCCCTTCAGCAGGCGAACCGAAGAGCGCCGCCGAAGTTCCTTCGTGCGGCGCTGAAGTGTTGGCCGATCCGTCAGTAAGGCAGCTTGGCGCCGCCCTTGGCGATGGTCACGCGGCTCGTGCCATAGCTGCCATCGGCCTGGCGCGTCGCGGTCATCGCGACCTGGGCGCCGGGCTTCAACTCGCTCGCCTCGGCGGAGGCGGCCGTCAGGATCGTGGCGTCGGGCGTGATCGTCACCTTCTGCTCGCCGCCCGGATAGTTCAGCACGAGATTAGCCCCGTCGACCCGCGAGACCGTGTCAGCCACCGTCGCGTTCGTCATCGTCGTATCCGGCAGCACGCCCCACGGCTTGTGCCCCTCGCCCGTGCCGCGCATGGCCTCGGGGAAGATGAAGACCTGGATGGCCATCAGCGTCCCGTCCGCCTGCGGCTTGGCCCCGACGCCGATATAGCCGCCCTTCTTGATGTCCGAAACCTTGCCCGGAACGACCCCGCCGACCGAATAGCCCGGCGCCAATGTCACCTTCGATTCCGTGCCCTCGGGCGTCTTGACCGTCATCGTCGAGCCGCTCACGGCCTCGACCTGCCCTCGCAGACGCGTGCCGGGCGTTTGGGCGAAGGCTGTCGCGCAGGAGAGGAGCACGCAGGTGGAAGCGATCGTAAGAATGCGGCGCATAGCAAAACCTTTGAAGCATTTAGCGGCAGGTCGAGCCTGCACCTTTATCCAACCTGCCCACAGCCACGTTTGCGTGATGACATCGCCGGCCTGACGGGCGTCCAATGCGGGCTGCGGTTGCTTCTTGCCCGGGAGACATGCGGTGCGAGACCCGCTATGGGTCCCTCACCATCACCAATCCTTTCGGGCCGATCCCGAGACCATCCTGGGCAAGAACTGAGACCATGGGCTTCAAATGCGGAATCGTTGGCCTGCCGAATGTCGGCAAGTCGACCCTTTTCAACGCGCTGACGCAAACGGCGGCGGCTCAGGCAGCGAACTACCCGTTCTGTACGATCGAGCCCAATGTCGGCGATGTCGCCGTACCCGATGAGCGGCTGGAGAAGCTCGCGGCCATCGCCGGATCGAAGGAGATCATCCCGACCCGCCTCACCTTCGTCGATATCGCCGGCCTCGTGCGCGGCGCCTCGCGCGGTGAAGGCCTCGGCAACCAGTTCCTCGCCAATATCCGCGAATGCGACGCCATCGCCCACGTCGTGCGCTGCTTCGAGGATGGCGACATCACCCATGTCGAGGGCAAGATCTCGCCCCTCGACGATATCGAGACGATCGAGACCGAGCTGATGCTGTCCGATCTCGAAAGCCTCGAAAAGCGTGTCCTGCCGCTGGAGAAGAAGGGCAAGGCCGGCGACAAGGAAGCCAAGGAACTGGCCGACCTGATGAACCGCTGCCTTGTGCTGCTGCGGGAGGGCAAGCCGGCGCGCCTCGTGCAGGTCGCGGCCGATGAGCGCCGCACCTTCGAGCTGCTCGGCCTGCTCTCCTCCAAGCCGGTTCTCTATGTCTGCAATGTCGAGGAAGCCAGCGCCGACAAGGGCAATCATTTCTCCGAGCTGGTGAAGAAGCGGGCGACGGAGGAGGGTGCGGTCGCCGTCGTGGTCTCGGCCAAGATCGAGAGCGAGATCGCGGTGCTGCCGGCCGACGAGCAGACCGATTATCTCGAGGCGGTCGGCCTTGAGGAGCCGGGGCTGAACCGCGTGATCCGCGCCGGTTACAAGCTGCTCGACCTCGTGACCTACTTCACCGTCGGTCCGAAGGAGGCGCGTGCCTGGACCATTGAGCAGGGCACCAAGGGCCCCGCCGCCGCCGGCGTGATCCATACCGACTTCGAGAAGGGCTATATCCGCGCCGAGACCATCGCCTATGGCGACTATGTCGCCAACAAGGGCGAGGCGGGCGCTCGCGAGGCCGGCAAGTTCAGGCTTGAAGGCAAGGAATACGTCGTCGCCGATGGCGACGTGCTGCATTTCCGCTTCGCCAACTGAACTCCGACAGCGAGGCGCCGATGCTGCATTTCGAGGACTTCGTCGTCGGCGACATCGCCAGGACCGGCGCCCTCGTCGTCTCGCAGGACGACATCGTCGCCTTTGCCTCGCGCTATGATGCGCAGGATTTCCATGTCGATCCAGAAGCGGCCAAGGCGAGCTTCGTCGGCCGCCTGATCGGCTCCGGCTGGCACAGCTGCTCGCTGCTGATGCGGTTGATCGCCGAAGATTTCCTGCTCGATTCGACCGGCATGGGCGCGCCTGGAATCGAGGAGGTGAAGTGGCTTCGCCCCGTCCTGCCGGGCGATGCCGTGAGCGCGCGGCGCACCGTGCTCGAAGCCAAGACCTCGCGCTCCCGCCCCGAGATGGGGCTGGTCCGTTTCCGGCTCGAGTTGTTGAACCAGCGCGACGAAACGCTGCTCGATCAGACCAACTGGATCATGTTCGGCCGCCAAGGTGCCGGCGTCGCGCCGCAGCCCAAGGGCGACTGGCTCGCTCACGAGCCTCGTTACGAGCGACCAACATCCGAATCGGTGCTTGAAGCGCCAAACGAGCCGCCTGAGCCGACACGGTTCTTCGAGGAGCTGGAGATCGGCCGCCGCTATGAACTCGGCAGTTTCGTCTTTACGCCGGAGGAGATCATCGCCTTCGCCCGCAGCTTCGATCCTCAGCCCTTCCACATGAATGCAGCCGCTGCGGCGAATTCGCCCTTCGGCCGGCTTGCCGCATCCGGCTGGCACACCGCTGCGGTCTGGATGGCGTGCATGGTGGCGCATCGCAAGCGACAGCTCGCCGCCACGCCGGGCCGCCCGGCAAGGCTTGGCCCCTCCCCCGGCTTCAAGAACCTGCGCTGGTCGAGGCCGGTCTTCGCCGGCGACCGCATCACCTACGATTCGACGATCGCGGATAAACGGATGAGTGCCTCGCGCCCGGAATGGGGCCTGTTCTTCCACCGCAACACCGGCGTGAACCAGCACGGCGAGGAGGTCTTTTCCTTCGACGGCTGTGTGTTCGTCGAGCGGCAACCCGGCTGATCTCGGTTCAAGTGCCGCAGAACGTCGCCAGCACCCTTTCATCCGGCTGTGGCGGAAGCGCGTAATCCTCGCGCCCCGGCTGCTCCTCGAAGGGGCGAGCGAGGACGCCGAGTAGATCCTCGAAGGGTGTGAAGTCGCCACGTTCCACGGCCGCGTTCAGCGCAGCCTCGACGCGATGGTTGCGCGGGATGAAGAGCGGATTGACGCACCGCATCGCATCCCGCCGCTGCGCGGGCGTCATCGTCTCGGCCTGCACTCTTTGCCGCCAGCGCGCCTCCCAGACATCGAAGCCCGCCGCATCCCGGAACAGATCGCGGCAGCACCCTTCCCCGGCGAGCGCGGCATCATCGGAAAGGCTGCGGAAGGTCAACGTGAAATCGGCCTGCTGCCTGTGCATCAGCTCCAGCAGGTCCCGCACCAGCTCGACATCGTCGTCGCTCTCGGAGGCCAGACCCAGTTTGCGGCGAAAACCATTCAGCAGCGCCGGCTGGAAACGCTCGTTGAAACGGCCCAACGCTCCCTGCGCGATCGAAACGGCCGTGTCCTGATCCTCGGAGAGCAGAGGCAGCAACGCCTCCGCCAGGCGCGTCAGGTTCCACAGCGCGATGGGCGGCTGGTTGCCATAGGCATAGCGCCCGCGCTCGTCGATCGAGCTGAACACGGTCGCCGGATCATAGGCGTCCATGAAGGCGCAGGGCCCGTAATCGATCGTCTCGCCGGCGATCGACATGTTGTCGGTGTTCATGACGCCGTGGATGAAGCCGAGCGTCATCCAGCGCGCGATCAGCTCCGCCTGTGCGGCGATCACCACATCCAGCAAGGCGAGATAAGGTGCATCGGCGTTCGCTGCCGCCGGATAGTGCCTTGCGATGACATGGTCGGCGAGCGAGCGCAGGGCCTCGGTATCTCCGCGTGCGGCGAAGAACTGGAACGTGCCGATGCGGATATGGCTCGAGGCGATCCGGGTCAGCACGGCCCCCGGCAGCGCCGTCTCGCGCCGCACCGGCTGGCCGGTGGTGACGGCGGCGAGCGCGCGCGTCGTCGGGACGCCAAGCACCGCCATCGCCTCGCTGATGATGTATTCGCGCAGCACGGGTCCCAGCGCCGCGCGGCCATCGCCATTGCGCGAGAAAGGCGTCGGACCCGAGCCCTTCAGCTGGATGTCGACGCGCTGACCGTTTTTGCCGAGCACTTCGCCGAGCAGGATCGCACGCCCATCGCCGAGCTGGGGGCTGAACCCGCCGAACTGATGGCCTGCATAGGCCGCCGCGATCGGATAAGCGCCGCTAGGCACAGCATTGCCCGACAGCATCGCGACCCCTTCGGGGCTGCCGAGCCAGGCGACATCGAGCCCGAGGTCGCGCGCCAGGGGCTCGTTCAGCCGCACCAGAGCCGGTGCCTTGACCGGCGTTGGGTCCAGCCGGGCGAAGAAGCGCTCCGGCAAGCGGGCATAGGAGTTGTCGAAGGCGATGTCTGACATGGGTTGAAGATAGGTCGGGCGTCGCGCATCGCAACGCCACCGCGCGCTGCCGTCCTAAAGGAACGCCGTTTTACGGATTGTCCTGCGGCTTGCGGTCAGCCGCCTCCTCGGCCCGGCGCTGGCGCAGCACATCGGCGATGAACAGGCGAGATAGCGCGTGATACAGCGGCTCGCGCGAAATCAACCGCGCGGTGCCGTACCCGAGCATCGAGGCCGCCATCATCGCGATGGCGTTGTCATGGTTGCCGGTCATCTCCAGGATGATGACGAAAGCCGTCATCGGCGCCTGGACCACCCCCGAGAAATAGCCGGCCATGCCGAGCAGCGCCGCCAGCCCGATCGGGGCGCCGAGCCACAGGCCGATCGTGCTGCCGAGCCCCGCCCCGACCGAGAGCGAAGGCGCAAACAGGCCGCCGGGAATGCCCGAAAGCGACGAGGCCAGGGTCACCACGAGCTTGCCGAGGAAGAAACCCTCCGGTAACGCCGTCCCCTCGATGGCGCCTCGCGCCTCGTTATAGCCGGTGCCAAAGGTGAGCCCAGCGGACGCGACGCCCACGATCGCAACGACAAGGCCAGCGACACCGGCCACCATCAGGACCCGCCCGAGCGGCGTGGCCCGGCGCCAGCGGCGTATGCGCCGTGTCACGGCGATCAGCACAGCGCTGAAGCCAGCGCCGAAAGCGCCGCCGGCAACCCCGCACGCCACGACGAGCAGCCAGTCACGGCCGAGATTGGCGGAAACCTGAGCGACGCCGAAATAGGTATAATTGCCCACGAAGGCGAGCGAGGCGATGCCCGCGAAGATGACGGCCGAGAGCACGATCCCATTGGTCCGCGCCTGATAAGTCTTGCTCATCTCCTCGATAGCGAAAACGATGCCCGCCAGCGGGGTATTGAACGCGGCCGCGATGCCGGCTGCCGATCCAGCCAGGATGAGCCCGCGCGCCTGCGCCATTCCGCCCCACCGGGCCGCTTGAAGCATGATCGATGCGCCGACCTGCACCGTCGGCCCCTCGCGCCCGATCGAGGCTCCGCACAACAGGCCGGCCAGCGTCAGGACGACCTTGCCCAGCGCGATGCGCAAGGACAGAAACCGGCTGCGCTCATGGTCCTCCCGCAAGTGCCGAGCCGCGATCGCCTGTGGAATGCCGCTGCCTTGAGAGCCCGGCACGAATCGCGACGCGACCCAGGCGCAGAGCAGAAAACCAGCCGGCGTCACCACCAGCGGCAGGAAGCGAAACGCGTCCTCGCGCCTGACCGCCAGGCCGAACAGATGCTGGGCCCCGTCGGCGAGCCAGGCGAACCCGGCGCTGACAAGGCCGATGGCCAGGGCTCCGCTCCAGAACACCAGCCGCTGCCGCCAGAAGCGCGGCGTGATCGCCAGCGCGCGCGAACGGCGAAGCATCGGGATGCGGGCGGCGGGACGGGTCATCGGCGGGCCTGGAGCTGGCACTCTGCGAGCGGCGGGGGGACGCGAGCCGGCGCTTCCCGTCATCGCTAGCGAGGCAAAGCCGATCCGTCCATCATAAGCGTGACCCAGCGGCCGATTGCGACGAACCGATCGGACCGTCAGCCCGTCATCAGCCGGGACGATACCGTCCCGACGCTTTCGACACGGTCGCGCCCGCGACGCTTGGCGACATAGAGGGCCCCGTCGGCCGCCGCATAAAGCGCATCGCCATCGAGCGGGCCGCTCGCATGACAATGACCAATCGAGACCGTCGGCCCCTGCAATCCCGGAGCCAGCTCGTGCCAGGCGGCGGAGCGCAGAATCAGCCGCGTCGCTTCCGCTACAGACAGGGCCGTCTCATAGCTCGCCTCCGGCATGAGGATACCGAACTCTTCGCCACCCAGCCTCGCGACGAGTCGGCCGGGCGGAGCCGGCATCGCCTGGATCAGCTGCGCCACCTTCTGCAGACAGGCATCCCCGACGACATGGCCGAACTGGTCGTTGATTGCCTTGAAATAATCCACGTCGATGATCAGCAGCGACAGCGACTGTCGCTTTTCCGCTTCGACAGCGAGGCCGGCCATGAAGCGGCGGCGGTTCGCCAGGCCGGTCAGGCTGTCTGTCTGGGCCAGTTCCTCGAGCTCGGCATTGGCTTTCTGAAGCGCTTCCCGGGCCTGTATCAGAGCCATCTCCTGGCGCTTGGCAGAGGTGATATCGGCATGGATGAAGCAGCCTATGCCCTCGACGCTGTGGCGCGCGATCACGCGGCGCCAGCGCTGGCCGGGCAGCTCGACCTCGAAGGGCGCTCCATCGTAACGCAGCCCGTTCCGGATGCTCGCGCGCAAGCCAGCCACGGCAGAGATCTCGCGCCAGCAGCCCGCGATGATCTCGTCGAGCTTCAGCCCGACGATGGGTCGGTCGTCGGCGATGTCGTAAAGCTGGCGAAAGGCGTCGTTGGCCGCGATGATCCGGTCCTCGGCGTCGATGATCGAAGCGCCGTCCGGGATGAAGCTCAAGGCGTCCAGCACGGGCTGCACGCCGTTGGCGATCACGGGATTTTCGATCGGGCGGTCGAGCGCCTGCCAGAGCCGGAGCCGGCTTCCGTCCGGTGCCCTCAGGGACGAGGCGCGTACGCGCCGCCCATGCTGGATGAATTCGAAGGGCTGCGTCTGGTTGTGATGGCGTGCCACGCCTTCGGCGATGTAACGCTCGATGTCGGACAGCTCGGTCGGCGTCAGCCTCGTTAGATAGAAGCGACGGAGGTTGTCCGCATAGGGCTCCCCGCACCGCATATGCCCGTCATGCTCCGGAAAGAGCTGCAGGAACGTGCGGTTCCAGCTCACGGCGCAATGCCCGGCGTCGTATTCGCACGCGCCGATGCCGAGCATGTCCAATGAATCGTGCAGGTAGCGCGAAACGACCATGCCCAGGATTTAGGCTTGAATGTTTAACGTAAGGTAAGATCAAAGCGCCGGACTCAGCCGACTTTGCCATATCCCGAGAAGCGCTCGGCCACGCGTTGCATCTCGGCATCGTCCAGCACGACGGGATCAAGCCCTGCCGACAGGAGGTCGAGATATTGCCCGGCGAGATTTTCAACCTCGGCCACGATCTGATGCGCGCCGGCAAGCGAGCCACCCAGTGCGATCACGCCATGGTTCGCCAGCAGCACCGCCTTGCGGCCCGCCAGCGCCTTGACGGCATTGTCGGCGAGCTCGGGCGAGCCGAAGGTCGCATACTCGGCGCAGCGCACATCCGCCCCCCCGCAAAGCGCGATCATGTAATGGAAGGCCGGAATGCCACGGCGCGCGCAGGCGAGCGCCGTGGCGCGCGGCGAATGCGTGTGCACGATCGCCTGCGCATCCGGCCGGGCGCGGTAGATCGCGACATGAAACGGCCATTCGGACGACGGCTTGCCCGCGCCCGAAAGCACGCTCCCGTCCAGCGAGAGCGCGATCAGATCGTCCGGCGTGGTCCGCGCATAGGGCAGGCCTGACGGCGTGATCAGCAGGCCTTCGCCGAAACGCGCCGAGACATTGCCGGATTTCGAGGGACAGAAGCCGGCCCGGTCGATGGCCTGTGCCACCGCGACGATCTCCTGGCGCAAATTCGCTTCGTTCATGCTGCCGCTCCGCTGGCGAGGTCGGGAAAGAGCCCGGCCAATCCGCCCTGGCTGGCCGGGCAGACGCCCCGCTCGGTGATCAGGCCGGTGACGAGCCGGGCCGGTGTGACGTCGAAGCCCGGGTTGGCGACGGCACTGCCGGGGGCGACGACGCGCACCGCCCGCGTCTCGCCATCATCCGCCAGCCCCTGCACATGCGTGACCTCGCGCGCCGCCCGTTCCTCGATTGGGATCTGCCGAAGCCCATCCGTCATCGTCCAGTCGATCGTCGGGGATGGCAGCGCCACATAGAACGGCACACCGTTATCCCGTGCCGCGAGCGCCTTGAGATAGGTGCCGATCTTGTTGGCGACATCGCCGTTCGCCGTCGTGCGGTCCGTGCCGACGATCACCATGTCGATCTGGCCGCGCTGCATCAGATGCCCGCCGGCATTGTCGACGACGACTGTATGCGGCACGCCGTGCGCGCCGAGCTCATAGGCCGTCAGCGCCCCGCCCTGGTTACGCGGCCGCGTCTCGTCGACCCAGACATGGACCGCGATCCCGGCATCATGCGCGCGGTAGATCGGCGCCAGCGCCGTGCCCCAATCGACCGTCGCAATCCAGCCGGCATTGCAATGGGTCAGGATGTTGACCGGCTCGCCTGCGGGCTTCCGCGCCGCGATCGCCCGGATCAGCGGCAGGCCATGCTCGCCGATCGCCCGGCAGAGCGCGACATCCTCGTCGCAGATCAGCGCCGCCTCGCCATAAGCTGCCTCCGCGCGGTCCGTCGCGTGGAGCGGTGCCAGGACGCGCCGCATCCGCGCCAGCGCCCACTGCAGATTGACCGCCGTTGGACGCGTCGCGCCCATCAGTGCCAACGCTGCCTCCAGCGCGGCGTCCGAGGCGTCGGCCCGCATCGCCAGCGCCACGCCATACGCCGCCGTCGCACCGATCAACGGCGCCCCACGCACCACCATGTTGCGGATGGCATCGGCTGCCTGCGCGACCGACCCCAGCGTCACCGTTTCGAAGCGGAACGGCAGCCGCGTCTGGTCGATAACGACGACGCGCCAGCCATCCTGCGCGAGCCAGATCGTCCGGTAATGCTGGCCGTTGATCTTCATGGGCCCTCAGTGCCCGTCGAAGGAGACCAGCGTGCGCACCGGCACGCCGAGCCTGCGGATGCGGTCGGAGCCGCCAAGCTCCGGCAGATCGACGATGAAGCAGGCCGCGACCACCTCGGCGCCAAGCCCGGTCAGCAGTTTGACGGCGCCCTCCGCGGTCCCGCCCGTCGCGATCAGGTCGTCGACCAGCAGCACGCGCTCGCCGGGCTGGACCGCGTCGCGATGGACCTCGATCTCGTCGGTTCCGTATTCCAGCGCGTAGGTGACGCGCAGCGTCTCTCCCGGCGGTTTGCCTTTCTTCCGCACCGGTACGAACCCGGCGGAAAGCTGGTGCGCCACGGCCCCGCCGAGGATGAAGCCGCGCGCTTCGATGCCCGCGATCTTCGCGATCTTCAGGCCGGCGAAGGGCTGCAACAGCTCGTCGACGGCGCGCCGGAAAGCCCGCGCATCACCGAGCAATGTCGTGATGTCGCGAAAAACGATGCCGGGCTTCGGATAGTCCGGAATGGCGCGGATCGTGTCGGCGAGATTCATCGTCCAGGGTCCAGAGGCAGGATCGGACGCCTTGGTCGGACGCCGCGACCTCTGCGTCAAGGGCGCCGAGTTCATGCCGCGCCGAGCACGCGGCCTGCCACCGCATCGAGCTTGGCCAGCAAGGCCGGATCGCGGAAACCCGGCGCGGTGATGATCGCGTTGTCGAGCGCGCGATGCGAGCCCGCCGGGCAATCCTGCCGCTCGAGCGGGAAATCGGATGCGAGCCTCGCCACCAATCGGCGCGCTTTGTCGGCATTGTCATGCAAAACCTGCACGACCGAAGCGACGTCGACCGCCCCATGCAGCTCGTGCCAGCAATCGTAATCGGTCACCATGGCGATGGTGGCGTAGGTGATCTCGGCCTCGCGCGCGAGCTTGGCCTCGGGCATCGCGGTCATTCCGATCAGGTCGTAGCCGAGACCGCGATAGCTGGTCGATTCGGCATAGGTCGAGAATTGCGGGCCTTCCATCGTGACCAATGTGCCGCCGCGCACGAAGGGGAGCTCTTCGGCTTGAGCCGCCTCGGCGATGCGATTCTGCAAGGTCTGCCCGACCGGATGTGCCACCGAGACATGAGCCACGCAGCCCTTCCCGAAGAACGAGCTTTCGCGCCGGCTCGTCCGATCGACGAACTGGTCCACCAGCACGAACAACCCCGGATAGAGCTCGGCCTTGTAGGATCCGCACGCCGAAAGCGAGACGAGATCGGTGACACCTGCCCGCTTCAGGACGTCGATGTTGGCGCGGTAGTTGATGTCCGAGGGCGAGAGCACATGCCCGCGACCGTGGCGCGGCAGGAAGACGATCTTCGTTCCGCCGATGCTCCCGATCCGCAGCGCATCCGAGGGTTCGCCCCAGGGGCTCTCGATTCGCTCCTCGCGGATGTCGGTGAGGCCTGGCAGATCATAGATGCCAGAACCGCCGATAATACCCAGAACGGCTTCGCTCATCGTCATTTCCTTTTGCAGGCGCGGAAAGGATCACCTTTCGATGACGATCGCAATACAGTGGACCGCGTCGTCAGACCGCTCGACATGCCAACAAAAAAGCCCCGCCAGGCGGGGCTTTTTCGAGAATGTCGTCTCGCCGCTTAGTGCGCCTAAGACGCTCAGTGCGCCGACGAACCGTCCGGCATGCGCGACCAGATCCGCTTCTTGCTGAAGTAGAGCAGGAAGGCGAGGATCACCAGGAAGGGCATGAACCACAGCGCGATCCGCTTGCGCTGCTCGAGATGCGGCTCGGCCATCCAGACCATGAACGCCGCGACGTCACGCGCATACTGGTCGACCGTCTCCGGTACCTGCGCCTTGCCGTCGGCACCCTTGGGATACTCGACCTGCCCGTCATTGAGCGGCTTGGGCATCGCGATCAGGTGGTTCGGCATATATTTGTTGTAGTGCTGCGTCGCCAGCAACGGCGGCGTTCCGGCCGGCGGCTCTTCATAGCCGACCATCAGGGCGTGGATATAATCCGGCCCTTGCTCCTGATACTGCGTGAAGATGTCGAACACGAAGCGCGGGAAGCCACGCTCATAGGTCCGCGCCTTGGCCAGCACCGACATATCCGGCGGATAGGCGCCGCCATTGGACGCACGCGCCGCCTGCTCGTTGGCGAAGGGCGACGGGAACGGGTCGGCCGCGCGGCCCGGCCGGTCGAACATCTCGCCGGTCTCGTTGGGGCCGTCCTTGACCTGGAAAGTCGCGGCAAGCCCATTGACCTGGCCCTGCGTAAACTCAGGCCCGCCGGGCTGTGCGAGGTTGCGGAACTTGACGAGGCTCGCGGCATGACAGCTCGCGCAGACTTCCTTGTAGACCTTGTAGCCGCGCTGCAATTGGGCCCGGTCGAACTTGCCGAAGGGGCCGGAGAAGCTCCAGCTCAGCGAGGGCGGCTCGCTATGACCTTCCGCCGCACGCGCGGCGGGCAGCGCCAGCAAGGAGACGGCAAGGCCGGCTGCGAGGCCCGTCAGGGCCAGACGAAACGAGGTTCTGCTCATGGTCTCGTCAGCCCTTGACGTTCGGTTCGGCAGCGGCGGCGCCGGCCATGCGGACCGCCGACCTACCCCGGGTCGAGGCCAGCACCGCATCGGCGATCGAGGTCGGTAGCGCCTTGGGACGCTCGAAGAGGCCGACGACGAACAGCGCCACGAAGAAGCCGAAATACAGCACCGTGAAGATCTGCGAGGCGATGACATAGCCGCCTTCGGGGGGCATCGCCCCGAGATAGCCCAGGCCGACGCAGACGATGACCCAGGCCCAGAACAGCTGACGCGCGATCGGGCGGTAGCTCATCGACTTGACTTTGGAAGTGTCGAGCCACGGCAGGAAGGCCAGCACGACGATGGCGCCGCCCATCGCGAGAACGCCGCCCAGCTTGTCGGGGATGGCGCGCAGGATCGCGTAGAACGGCAGGAAATACCATTCCGGAACGATGTGGGCAGGCGTCGAGGCCGGGTTCGCCGGGATGTAATTGTCGGCATGGCCCATGAAGTTCGGCTGATAGAACACGAACCAGCCAAAGATGATCATGAACACGACCATGCCGAACACGTCCTTGATGGTCGCGTAGGGCGTGAACGGAACCGTGTCCTTCTCGACGTTCTTCACCTCGACCCCGGTCGGATTGTTCTGCCCGACATGATGCAGCGCCCAGACGTGGAGCACCACGACGCCGAAGATCATGAACGGCAGCAGGTAGTGCAGCGAGAAGAACCGGTTCAGCGTCGGGTTGTCGACCGAATAGCCGCCCCAGAGATAGCTGACGATCGTTTCGCCGATCACGGGCAGCGCCGAGAACAGGTTGGTGATGACGGTCGCGCCCCAGAAGGACATCTGCCCCCAGGGTAGCACGTACCCCATGAACGCCGTCGCCATCATCAGCAGGAAGATGATCACGCCGAGGATCCAGAGCACCTCGCGGGGCTCCTTGTACGAGCCGTAATAGATGCCGCGGAAGATATGCATGTAGACGGCGACGAAGAACATCGAGGCGCCGTTGGAGTGCAGATAGCGCAGCATCCAGCCATAGTTCACGTCGCGCATGATGTGCTCGACGGAGTTGAACGCCATCATCGAATTGGCGGTGTAGTGCATCGCCAGGATCACGCCTGTGATGATCTGCGCCACCAGCATGAATACGAGGATGCCGCCGAAGGTCCACATGTAGTTCAGGTTGCGGGGCACCGGATAGGAAACCGCTGAGTCGTGGGCCAGCCGGATGATCGGCAGGCGCGCGTCGAGCCAGCGCTCGATGCCGCTCTTCGGGACGTAGGAGCTGTGACCACTCATGAAGAATGCCTCAAGGCTGTCTCATCTTGGCAGGAAGGCATCGAGCGCCAGAAAAGCGATACACACATGGCTCAACCGATCTTGATCTTGGTGTCCGCCGTGAACGCATAGGGCGGAACCGGCAGGTTGAGCGGTGCCGGGCCCTTGCGGATGCGGCCGGAGGAATCGTAGTGCGAGCCGTGGCAGGGGCAGAACCAGCCATCGAAATCGCCCTTGGGTTCGCCGGGCGCGGTGCCCAGCGGAATGCAGCCGAGATGGGTGCAATTGCCGAACACGACGAGGATCGGCTCATGGCCGGCCTTGGTGCGCTGCTGATCGGTCTGCGGATCGCGCAGGGTCGTGATGTCGACAGCAAGCGCCTCGTCGATCTCCTTCTTCGTGCGATGACGAACGAAGATCGGCTTGCCGCGCCAGAAAATCTTGATGGCCTGGCCTTCGGCGATCGGAGCCAGATCGACGTCGACCGGGGCGCCGGCCGCAATCGTCTGCTGGTCGGGCGCGAGCTGGCTGATCAGCGGAACGACGATGGAGCCGACCGCGACAGCACCGGCCGCGCCCGTCGCCAGCAGCAGGAAGTCGCGGCGGGTTCCGCTTTTCGTATCGGTCGCGTGCGCCACGATCCAATCCTTCTCAACACGTCTTGCGAGCTGGAACAGCTCGAATTCATCGCCACTCGCCCTCATAGGGGCGCGCCGGCACAGCCGCAATGCGGCCGCGCGTCGCTCGGCTCTTTGACATGCAGATTGGACGAAGTCTACTCTCGCGAAAGCGTGATCCGCGCATGGCGCACAGGCGCCTGCCGAGGGCCTCAGGCGGGGAGCTTTTCCGGGTCCGCTGCAGCCAGGAAACCGCCGGACTGGCGCGACCATAGCCGTGCATAAAGCCCTTCGCGCGCAATCAGCTCCGCATGAGTTCCGACATCGACGATCCGGCCCTTGTCGAGAACCACGAGCCGGTCCAGCTCGGCGATGGTGGAGAGCCGATGCGCGATGGCGATCACCGTCTTGCCTTGCATCAGCGTCGAGAGCTGCTGCTGGATCACCGCCTCGACCTCCGAATCGAGCGCAGAGGTGGCCTCGTCCAGCACCAGGATCGGCGCATCCTTGAGCAGGACGCGGGCGATGGCGATGCGCTGGCGCTGCCCGCCGGAGAGCTTCACGCCACGTTCGCCGACGCGCGAATCGAAACCCTTTCGCCCGTCCTGATCGCCAAGCCCGAGAATGAAGTCGTGCGCCGCGGCCTGCTGGGCCGCGCGCGCGATCTCGCTCTCGCCGGCGCCGATCCGGCCATAGGAGATGTTGTCGCCGATCGAGCGGTGCAGCAGCGAATTGTCCTGCGTCACCATGCCGATCTGCGCCCGCAAGCTGTCCTGCGTGACATGGGCGATGTCCTGCCCGTCGATCAAAATGCGCCCCCCCTCCAGCGGGTAAAGCCGCAGCAGCAGGTTCACCAGCGTCGATTTGCCAGCGCCCGACGGGCCGACCAGCCCGATCCGCTCGCCCGGCGCGATCGTGAGGTCGAGCCCCTCGAACAAGCCGGCGCTGCGCCCGTAATTGAAGCGGATGCCGTCGAAGCGAATCTCGCCCCTCGCCACCGCGAGCGGCACGGCCCCCGCCGTATCCGGGAGATCGTGCGGCTTGGCGATCGTCTCCATGCTCTCCTGCACGGAGCCGAGATTCTCGAAGATGCCGCGCACCAGATGAATCAGCCAGCTCGACATCTGCACCAGCCGCAGCACGAGGCCGACGGCGGCCGCGACAGCGCCCGGCGTCATCTCGCCATGGCTCCAGAGCCAGAACGCGAGCCAGGCCGTGGCGACCACCAGCAGCGAATTCATCGTCTGCAGGATCACGCTGACGCCGGTAATCAAGCGCGACAGGTTGAGGAAGGACTGGTTCCACCATCCCAGCGATTCGCGCACGGCCGAGCGCTCGGCGTCGGCCCGCGCGAACAGCTTGACGGTCAGGATGTTGGTATAGGCATCGACGATCCGCCCCGTCGTGCTGGAGCGCCCGAGCGAGTTCGCCTCCGAGCGCTTCTTGGCGCGCGGCACGAAATAGATCAGCAGCGCGACGTAAGCCCCGAGCCAGACGACGACCGGCAGCGCGAGCCAGAGACTGGTCTTGCCGAAAAAGCCGATCGCCACGGTCGCGAAGACGAGCGCGTACCAGAGGTCGTCGATGACCTCGATCGTCGCGCCGCGAATCGATTGGCCGGCCTGGATCACCCGCGCCGAAAGCCGGCCGGCGAAGTCGTTCTGGAAATAGGAGAGCGCGTGGCCGAGCGTGTAGACGTGGTTGCGCCAGCGGATCTGGTTGGTGATCTGCGGCACCACCACCTGGTCCACGATGGCGTGATTGGCGAAATAGATCAGCGGCCTCACAACGACGAGCAGGAACGCAGCGCCCATCAGCAGCCAACCCTGATCGCGCCAGATCGCTTCCGGCGTGCTGTGGCTCAACAGGTCCACGAACCAGCCGACCATGAGATACATCAAGGCCTCGATGCCGCTGAAGCCGAGGCCCGTCAGCATGATCAGGCCCATCCAGCCCTTCACGCCCTTGATGTGGTGCCACATGAAGGGCCAGACGCCGCGCGGCGGCACCTCGCGCTCGTCAAAGGGCGCGAAGACATCGATGCGGCTTTCCAGCCAACGGAAGAGCGGGGCGAACATGAACCGCCCTCCTAGGCCGGCATCGTGGCAATACAGCGCTCATATGGGCCCGGCACACCCCGCGCGCCAGATTGCTTGACGCATGCCGGACTGCCCCTTCATGACAGCAGCCGATGTCCGCAGCCACCATTCGCCTCGCTTTGTTCCAGCCGGATATTCCGCAGAACACCGGCACGCTGATCCGCATGGCGGCCTGCCTCGGCTTCGCGGTCGATATCGTCGAACCCGCCGCCTTCGATGTCTCGGACCGGCATTTCCGCCGCTCGGGCATGGATTATCTCGAACGCGCCACTGTTACCCGCCATGATTCGTTCAGGGCATTCGAGGAGTGGCGCCGTGCAAGCGGCCATCGCCTCGTTCTGGCCGAGACCGATGGCGAGACGCCCTTGCCGGAGTTCGGCTTCCGGCCCGGCGACATCGTCATGGTCGGGCGTGAATCGGCGGGCGTGACGACGGACGTCCGCGCGGCGGCCGAAGTCAGCCTGCATATCCCGATGCGCGCCGGTTTGCGCTCGATCAATGTCGCGCTCGCCGCGGCGATGGTAATGACTGAGGCGCTGCGACAGACAGGCGGCTTCCCGGGCCGCGAAGGATGAAGCCGATGACGACACGCCGCCCCGCCGAGCCCGCCATCCCTGCCGATCCGGCCCTGGTGGAGGCGTTGAAGCCCCGCGCCGCTGCGTGGTTCGCCGAACTGCGCGACCGAATTTGCACCGCGTTCGAGCAGATCGAGACGGAGGCGGCCGGCCCGTTTCCGCCGGAATGCGACGCCCCCGGCAGCTTCGTTCGCACGCCCTGGCAGCGCACCAACCATGACGGTACGCCGGGCGGCGGCGGGGTCATGTCGATCATGAAGGGGCGCGTCTTCGAGAAGGTCGGGGTGCACGTCTCGACCGTGCATGGCAGCTTCCATCCTGATTTCGCCGGCCAGATCCCGGGCGCGGCGCAGGATCCGCGCTTCCACGCCACCGGCATCTCGCTGATCGCCCACCCCTGGAATCCGCATGCGCCGACCGTGCATATGAACACCCGTTTCGTGGTGACGACGCGGCCCTGGTTCGGCGGTGGCGCCGACCTCACGCCCGTGCTCGACGTCCGCCGCCGTCAGGATGACCCCGACGCCCAGGATTTCCACGCAGCCTTGCGCGCGCCCTGCGAGAATTTTCCCGCCATCGCCGACTACGAGGACTTCAAGGCCTGGTGCGACGAATACTTCTTCCTGAAGCACCGCAACGAGCCGCGCGGCATCGGCGGCATCTTCTACGACTACATCTGGACCGGTGATGCCGAAGCCGACCTCGCCTTTACCCGCGCGGTCGGCGAGGCTTTCCTCAGTGCCTATCCCGACATTCTGAGGCGCAATCTCGCGAAACCGTGGACGGACGCCGAGCGCTACGAGCAGCAGGTCCGGCGTGGCCGCTATGTCGAGTTCAACCTGCTCTACGACCGGGGCACGATCTTCGGGCTGAAGACCGGCGGCAACGTCGATTCGATCCTGTCCTCGATGCCGCCGACCGTGCGCTGGCCCTGAGCCGACGACGCTTCAGCCGCTGGTCCCGCCGAGCGCGCAGCAGCCGTCACCAACGCCATCTGTTCGCTGAATCCGGCCGGGCAGCCCGCGTCGATCCAGCGCTCCCGGCTGACCTGCAGGATGCGCCCGACCTTCGGTCCAGGCGGTATCCCGAGCGCCAGCACGTCCTTGCCACTTGGCCGGAACGCCGGAGTCTGGCCAAGCGCGGCGATGAGTTGCCGCACGCTGTCTCGCCGTTGCGGCTCGGCCGACGCGGCCGAGAGAACGAGCGCGTCGGCCGCCGCATGATCGCCCTCGGCTAAGGCCACGTGGCGCAGGGCGGCGACGTTCGGCAGGTCTGCTCGCCCGCCCAACCGCTCTAGAGCCAACGCGATCCGTTCGATCCGGTCAAATTCTTCGTTGGAGAGCCGCAAGCCTTCGCGGAGCCGCGCCGCATCCTCCTTCACCGACACCGCCAGCGCGGACAGCCTGAAGGTGGGGGAGAGCTCGTTCCCATCATCCGTCGCGACCGCGCGGAATCGCGCCAGATGCGGCACGCCCCCGATGACCGGCATCAGCAGCCCCGCGCCGGCCATCGTCTCGAGGGTGCCGGCAGCCCCTGGCGCGACCAGCAGCTTCATCAATTCGGCGCGCACCCGCTCCCGCGACAGCCCGGCCAACCCGCCTCGGCCGGCGATGCAGGCGGCGAGCCCCGGTGCATCCGGTTTGCCTGCGCCATACTGCGCCTGAAACCGGAAGAAACGCAGGATGCGGAGGTAATCCTCCCGGATTCGCGTCGCCGCGTCCCCGATGAAGCGGACCCGGCGCGCGTCCAGATCGGCAAGTCCGCCGCAATGATCGTGAACCGCGCCCGCCCGGTCCAGAGCCAGCGCATTGATGGTGAAGTCACGACGCATCGCGTCGGCCTCGAAGTCCCGCCCGAAAACGACCTTGGCGTGGCGCCCATCGGTCTCGACATCGCGCCGCAGCGTCGTGACCTCGAAGCTTTCGCCGTCGCCGACCAGCGTCACCGTGCCGTGCTCGATGCCGGTCGGAATCGCCTTGAAGCCCGCAGCACGACCACGCCGGATCGTCTCGGCCGGCAGTGCCGTCGTGGCGAGATCGATATCGCTCGCCACCTCCCCGAGCAGGAGATTGCGCACGGCACCACCGACGATCCGGGTCTCCTCGCCTGCGCCGTTCAGCGCCTGCAGCAGCCCCGCCAGCGTCGGCCGCGCGAGAAAGGCCGCGATCGGTGTCGCGACATCGCGCGTCACCGGAAGCGGCCCGGCACAAGCACGCCATTCTCCATATGCGGCGGCTCATAAGCGCCGCGATCGCGCTTGGCCGAGAAACCGTCGACCAACAGGATGCCGATCGCCAGTAGCAGGCCGGCGACCGCCAGCGCAAAGGCGTGGCGGCTCCAGTGCTCGACATCGAACGGATTGCGCCGCTTCACCACCAGATACCCGGCGAAGAGGCAGAAAGGCACGACGAAGAGCAGGAACTCTTCGATGATGGCGCGCAGCATGGCTTCTCTTTCAGTCCACCAGCCGCTCATAGAGGTTGCGGATGATACCGGCGGTCGCGCCCCAGATATAGCGATCACCGAACGGCATCGCATAATATGTGCGGAAATGCCCCTTCCACTCCCGGCCTTCGCGCTTGTGGTTTGCGGGATCGAGTAGAAAAGACAGCGGCGTCTCGAAAGCCGCGTCCACCTCGCCGGGATTGAGCGTCAGCGTGAACGGCGGCTCGACCAACGCCACCACCGGCACGATGCGATAGCCCGTCCCGGTCAGATAGGCGTCGAGAAATCCCAGCGTCTGGATGCGCTGGCGGGACAGCCCGATCTCCTCCTCGGTCTCGCGCAGCGCCGTCACCGCCGGCGAGCCGTCGACCGCGTCGACGCGCCCGCCCGGAAAGGCGATTTGCGCCGAATGGCTGCGCAGGGCTGCGGCGCGCTGGGTCAACAGTACGGTCGGCCCCTCCTCGCGCGCCACGACGCCGATCAGAACGGCTGCGGGAATCGCCCGCTTCTCGTCCGGGATCGGGACCGCCTGATCTTGCCCCTCATGGTCGCCCCGTGGGCGCGCGATAACATCGCCGAGCTGCGGCGGATCGGGACGCAAGCGCTCGCGGGCCAGGGCCGCGAACGCCTCAGTGCTGAGATTCAAGGTCTTATCGCGATTCATCAGACGTCGAGGTCCTCGATCTCGCTGGCCGGCACAGCGGCATGAAAAGCGCCGCCGGCAGCGATGCCGAACTGCTCTTGCCCGTCGATCTCGCGAACCTCCCCCAGCGCCAGAAGATCATAGGTCAAAGCCCGCGTCAGCCGCGCCCAGAGCCCCCGCCTGACATGCACATAGGGCGTCAGCCCGTCCTTGGCGGCCCGCTCGAAGCGCAGCGCGTGCTCCGGCCCGACACCGACGAGGTCATCGACTTGCGTGCGGAAAGCGATCTCGCGGCGATCATCCGCACCATCGACCTGCATCTCGACCGCCTGAAAGGCCGCATCCTCGACCTGGATGCGCACCTTCTCGACGGGGGTCACGAGAAAGTGCTCGTCGCCCTCGCGCTTTAGCACAGAGGCGAACAGCTTCACCAGCGCCGGTCGGCCGATCGGCGTACCCAGGTAAAACCAGGTGCCGTCCGCCGCGACGCGCATGTCCAGGTCGCCGCAGAAAGGCGGGTCCCAGCGCTCCACTGGCGGGGGACCCCGCCGCTTCTCACCGCCGAGCGCGGCCGTCAGCCGCTCCATCGCATTACCGGATATCATCGCAGGACCGTGCGCCGCCGCATGCGGCATAGGGGTTGCATCGCGTTTCCGCCTTGAACTCCACATAATCGTGAAGCGGAGTTTATGTGTACCGCAGCAATCGGTGCTTGAGCCAGCAAACCGGCCCGTCCACACTCAACGGTGGAAAGCCGCGATGGGTCCGAGCCTGGGATTGTCGCATGCGACAGCGGCACACCAGAGCCCGGAGAGTGAGGGAGATCGATATGGTGGCGCAAGCCCGCACGAACGAGAGCAGCGCGCCGATCGATCTCGACAGCGGTGTCGTCGAGGCGGCCGAGGCCGCGCTCGGTGCCATCGGCGCCGCCCGCAAGGAAATCGGCCAGGTCATTTTCGGCCAGCAGAAGGTCGTCGACCTCTCGTTGATCACGCTTCTGGCCGGCGGCCATGGCCTCCTCGTCGGCGTGCCCGGCCTCGCCAAGACCAAGCTCGTCGAGGCGATGGGCACCGTGCTCGGCCTCTCCGCACGTCGCGTGCAGTTCACGCCGGACCTGATGCCCTCCGACATTCTCGGCTCCGAGGTGCTCGACGAGAGCCCCGACGGCAAACGCCATTTCCGCTTCATCAAGGGCCCCGTCTTCGCGCAGCTGCTGATGGCAGACGAGATCAACCGCGCCAGCCCGCGCACCCAGTCGGCGCTGCTTCAGGCGATGCAGGAACACCATGTCACGATCGCTGGCGAACGCTATGATCTTCCCGCCCCGTTCCATGTGCTGGCGACGCAGAACCCGATCGAGCAGGAGGGCACCTATCCGCTGCCCGAAGCGCAGCTCGACCGTTTCCTGCTGGAAATCGATGTCGGCTACCCCGATCGCGAGGCCGAGCGCCGCATCCTGCTGGAGACGACCGGCGCGGCCGAATACAAGCCGACCCAGGCGCTGACCGCCGAGACGCTGATGTCGGTGCAGCGGCTCGTGCGCCGGCTGCCGGTCGGCGAGGCCGTGGTCGATGCTATCCTCGATCTCGTTCGCTCCGCCCGCCCCGGCGAGGGCGACGCCGCCATCACCGACAAGCTCTCCTGGGGCCCCGGTCCCCGCGCCAGCCAGTCCCTGACGCTGGCCGCGCGCGCTCGTGCCCTGGTCGAAGGGCGCCTGGCGCCGTCGATCGACGATGTCGCCGCTTTGGCCGTGCCTGTCCTGAAGCACCGCGTCGCGCTGACGTTCGCCGCGCGCGCCGATGGCGAGACCATCGAGGGCGTGATCGGCCGGCTGGTCGAGCGGCTGGGATAGCGGCATGCTGCGCACGCGCGTCCTCAGTCAGACCGAGCGCAAACCGGCGAGGCCCGTCCTCACCGCCTCGCTCGATCTCGCGGCGCGCCTGCCCCGCCTCATCCTCGAAGCGCGCCGCGTCTCGGCCAGCGTCCACGGCATCCATGGGCGCAGGCGAGCCGGTCCGGGCGAGAGCTTCTGGCAATATCGCCCTTTGGTGGCAGGCGAATCCGCCTCGCGCATCGATTGGCGCCGTTCGGCACGAGACGGACATCTGTTCGTGCGCGAGCGCGAATGGGAGGCCTCCCACACCGTCTGGCTCTGGATCGACCGCTCGGCCTCGATGGGCTTTGCCTCCTCGCTCGCGCAGGCCCCGAAGATCGACCGCGCGCTTGTAGCCGGCTTTGCCCTTGCGGAGACGATGGTCGAAGGCGGCGAGCGCGTCGGTCATCTCGGCCTGACGAGGCCCCTCGCCTCACGCAACATCATCGAATTGCTGGCACAGGCGATCGTCGCCGATCGCGACGGCGCGGAGGAGGATCTGCCACCGGCCGTGCCGCTGCAGCGCCTGTCGGACGCGATCATCGTCACCGATGGGCTCTCGCCGGCCGACGCGCTGGCAAAGCGCATCGCAGCCCTGTCGGCAAGCGGCGCGCGCGGCCATGTGCTGCTGATCGCCGACCCCATCGAGGAGACCTTTCCCTTCACCGGCCAGGCCGAACTGTTCGACCTGGAGGATGGCCTGGCGCTGCGCGTCGGCGATGCCGGCTCGTGGGGCGAGGAGTATCGCCAGCGCCTCGCCGCCCATCGCGACGCGATCCGCGAGGCCTGCCGCAAGGCCGGCTGGACGCTGACGCTCCACCGGACGGATCGTCCGGCAAGCGAAGCCGTTCTGCGCGTCGCCAGCCTCGTTTCGACGCGAGGAGCGAACTGATGCGGTGGCTCGCGACGGACGCGTTCCCATGCTGAGCGCCCTGCCCTTCACCTTCTCCGCACCGCTGGCCCTGGCTGCCCTCGCGATCCTGCCGGCGCTCTGGCTGATCCTGCGTGTGACGCCACCACGCCCGCGCCGCATCGATTTCCCCCCGCTGAAAATCATGGCGGACCTCGTCGCCAAGCGAGAACTGCCGGCGCATACGCCCTGGTGGCTGCTCGCCTTGCGCATGGCGGTGGCGGCGCTCGCTATCCTCGCCGTTGCCGGCCCGATCTGGAATCCGCCTCGCGAAGCGGCCCCGACAGGCGGCCCGATGCTGCTGCTGGTGGATAACGGATTCGGTGCGGCCGGCGACTGGCCGGAGCGCATTGCCGTGGCCGAATCCCGCATCGCCGCCGCAACGCGCGAGGGCCGCACCATCGCGGTTGTCGGTCTTGCCGAGAACCCGACCGAGATCGCCCTCTCCGATCCGCGCGCCGCGCTGGAAAAGCTGCGCGCGCTCATCCTGGAGCCGCATGCGCCCGACCGGGCCGCCCATCTGCCTCGCATAGAGAGTTTTCTGCGGGCCCAACCGCAGGCCGAGATCGTCTGGGTGTCGGATGGATTGGCCGTGGGCAATGAGGCCCCCTTCCTGGCTCGGCTGAAGCAGGTCGCCGATGCGCGCCGTCTCGCCGTTCATTCCGGCCCGGCGGGTCAGATCGCGCTGGCCTCGGCTGAAAACCAGGCCGGTGCGCTGACCGTCAAGGTGCTGCGTCCGGACCCCGCCGCTCCTGCGACGGGGCAGGTTCGCGCGCTCGATCTCAAGGGGCTCTCGCTCGGCGAGGCGCCCTTCATTTTCGAGGGTTCGGCGCTGGAGACGACGGCGCGCCTGACCTTGCCGATCGAGGTCCGCAACGCGGTGTCGCGGATCGAGGTGCTCGGCGAGCGCAGCGCCGGAGCCGTCGCGCTGCTCGACGACAGCGCCAAGCGCCGCCGCGTCGGCATCGTGTCCGGGACCACGGCCGACACCGCCCAGCCCCTGCTCTCGCCGACCTATTACGTGTCTCGCGCGCTCCAGCCCTATGCCGATGTCCGCCAGCCGAGGCAGGGCTCGACAGACCCGGTCGGCGAGTTGCTCGGGCAGAACCTGTCGGTGCTGGTTCTCGCCGATATCGGCGCGCTGGACCGCGAGACCATGGCCAAGGTCGAGGATTTCGTGCGCCGCGGTGGCGTGCTGCTCCGCTTCGCCGGCCCCCGCCTGGCTACCGCCTCGGATGAGCTCACCCCCGTGCGGCTGCGCCGCGGCGGCCGCACGCTCGGCGGCGGCCTCTCCTGGGAGACGCCGCGCAAGCTCGCCGCCTTCACTCGCGAAAGCCCCTTCTATGGCCTGACGATCTCCGACGATCTGCGCGTCAGCCGCCAGATCCTGGCCGAGCCCGAAGCCGAGCTTTCCCGCAAGACCTGGGCGGCGCTGGAAGACGGCACCCCAGTCGTCACCGGCGAGCGGCGCGGCGACGGGCTGATCGCGATGTTCCATGTGACCGCCGACACCACCTGGTCGAACCTGCCGCTCTCGGGCCTTTTCGTGGAGATGCTGCGCAAGGTCGTGAACCTCTCGGGGACCGGTCCGGCTCCGGCGCAGGGCGAGGAGATTCGGGCTGAAACCCTCTCTCCCACCCGCGTCCTCGACGGTCTTGGCCAGTTCCGCACGCCGCCGGCCACGAGCCAGCCCGTAGCGCGCAATTTCACGGGTCGCGCGACGCTGCTGCATCCGCCGGGCCTCTATGGCCCCAGCGAGGGCTCCTTCGCCGTGAACGCACTAGGGCCCACAGACAAGCTTGCCGCGCTCGATCTCGCCGGGCTCGGGACGCCGATCCTGCCGATCGGTGAGCCGGTCGCGCGCGATATGCGCCCGCCGCTGCTGGTGATGGCCCTGCTGTTGCTGGTCGCCGACACGCTGGCGACGCTCTGGCTCGGCGGCCGGCTGCGCTTGGGGCGGGCCCGGCGTATCGCCGCGCCGGTCGCGATCCTGCTGACGCTGTCGCTCGCCGGCGCCGGCACGCCCGAGCCCGCGCGCGCCCAGACGCCCCCGGCCCCGCCGAATGCGCAGACGGCGCTGCCGCCCATCCCGCGCGAACTCCTCGCCAATGGCGCCATGACCCGTCTCGCCTACGCCGTCACCGGCGACAGGGCTGTCGACGACATGTCGAAGGCCGGCCTCGCTGGCCTCAACACTGCGCTTGCCGCACGCACCGCGCTGGAGCCCGGCGACCCTGTCGGCGTCAATGTCGAGCGTGACGAGCTGGCCTTCTTCCCGGTGCTCTACTGGCCGATCGTCGCAGGCCGGCCGATCCCCTCGCCCGACATGCTGCGCAAGCTCGAAGCCTATATGAAGGGCGGCGGGCTGGTGATCTTCGACACGCGCGATGCCATGAGCGCGCGGCCTGGCGGCGGCACCACCCCGGAAGGCGATCAGCTCAAGCGCATGCTGCAGACGCTCGACATCCCGGAACTCGAGACGCTACCGCGCGACCATGTCCTGACCAAGACCTTTTATCTGCTGGATGGGCTGGTCGGCCGCTACGACACTGGAGCAACCTGGGTCGAGGCGCTGCCACCGGCCGATGATGACGGCCGCCGGCCGGCCCGCTCCGGCGACAATGTTTCGCCGATCGTCATCACCTCGAACGACCTGGCCGCCGCATGGGCGGTCGACCGGCGCGGCGAAGGGCTGGTGCCCCTCTCCGGCTCCGATCCGCGCCAGCGTGAAATGGCCCTGCGCGCCGGCGTCAACCTCGTGATGTACGCGCTGACGGGCAACTACAAGGCCGATCAGGTCCACGTCCCGGCCCTGCTGGAAAGGCTGGGGCAGTGATGGTCGTTCCAGCCCACACAGCCCTCATCCTGAGGAGCCGTTCCGAAAGGAACGGCGTCTCGAAGGATGGTCCAGCCTGCCCCGGACCCAACTGGAGCATCCTTCGATACGCGCCTGCGGCGCTCCTCAGGATGAGGATTGAGCAAGATCCTCCGGAGGGTGGCCGCTGATGTGGAGCCTCTCCTTCGTCCCCCTTGTGCCGCTGCCGCTGCTGATCGGCCTTGCCGTTCTGGCAGCGCTGGCGGCCGGCGCCGCCATCGTGCTGGCCGGGCGCAGCGCGATCCTGCGGGCGCTGGCGTTGGCCGTATTAGCGGTCGCGCTCGCCGACCCCTCGCTCGTCTTCGAAGACCGTGAGCCGGTCAAGGACGTCGTTCCGATCGTCGTGGACCGGTCCGCCTCGAACAAGCTGGCCGATCGCACGGCGCAGACCGATGCGACGCTGGCCGAGGTCGAGCGGCAATTGCGCGGCATCCCCGGCATCGAGCCGCGCGTGGTCGAGGTTCGCGACGCGCAGGGCTCGAGCGACGGCACCCGTCTGTTCGAAGCGCTGACCAACAGCCTGTCCGATGTCCCATCCGAGCGGGTCGCCGGCGCCATCGCCATCACGGACGGCCTTGCCCATGACACGCCGCCCAATGCCGAGGTGCTCGGCCTGAAGGCCCCGCTGCATATCCTGACCACAGGCCGCAACGCCGAGATCGATCGCCGCATCGTGCTGGTCGATTCCCCCCGCTTCGGCATTGTCGGCAAGGACCAGATCATCCGGCTTCGCGTCGTCGATAAGGGCGGCCCCGGCCGCGCCGGCCTCACCATCCGCCGCGACGGCGAGGTCATCGCGCGGCGTGAGGTCGCGACCGGACAGATCGTTCAGGTGCCGGTCCGCATCGACCGCGGTGGGCCCAACGTCGTCGAGATCGAAGCCTCCCCGCTCGACAACGAGCTGACGCTCGCCAACAACCGCGCGGTCATCACCATTGAAGGCGTGCGGGACAAACTGCGGGTGCTGCTGGTCTCGGGCGAACCCCATCCGGGCGAGCGGACCTGGCGCAACCTGCTGAAGGCCGACGCCAATGTCGATCTCGTCCACTTCACCATTCTGCGCCCGCCCGAGAAGCAGGACGGCACGCCGATCAACGAGCTTTCGCTGATCGCCTTCCCGACGCGCGAGCTGTTTCAGGTGAAGATCAAGGAGTTCGACCTGATCATCTTCGACCGGTACGCCAACCAGTCGATCCTGCCGCTGGTCTATTTCGACAACATCGTCCGCTATGTCCGCGATGGCGGCGCGCTTCTGGTCGCGGCAGGCCCGGAATATGCCGGCCAGCAGACCTTGGCGCGAACCCCGCTCGGCCAGATTCTGCCTGCCATTCCCGATGGCAGCGTCATCGACGAGGCCTATCGCGCCCGCGTCAGCGATCTCGGCAAGCGCCACCCCGTGACCCGCGACCTGCCAGGCTCCGAGGTCGAGCCGCCGCGCTGGGGCGAATGGCTGCGCATGGTCGGCGCCCAGGCCAAACCGGGAACCGCCCCGGTGATGACCGGCCCCGGCGAGAAGCCGCTGCTGATGCTCTCACGCGAGCAGAAGGGCCGTGTTGCGCTCTTCCTGTCCGATCATGAATGGCTCTGGGCCCGCGGTTTTCGCAATGGCGGGCCTTATCTCGACCTGCTGCGGCGCCTGAGCCACTGGCTGATGAAGGAGCCGGAGCTGGAGGAGGAGGCCCTGCGCGCTTCCGCCCGAAACGGCACGATCGAGGTCGAACGCCAGACTCTGGGCGACAGCCCCGCCCCCGTGACCATCTCCGGACCGGACGGCCAGACCCGGCAAGTGCCGCTGGAAGCAGGGCGGCCCGGGCTTTTCACCGCGCGAATCCCGACGACACAGCAGGGGCTTTATCGGCTGAACGCGGACAACCTGACCGCCTTCGCCAGTGTCGGCCCCGAAAATCCGCGCGAGCTGATGGAGGTCGTCAGCGAGCCGCAAGCCCTGGCGCCGCTTGCACAAGCGACCGGCGGCTCCTCCCGTCGCATTGGCCATGAAGGCGATTCCGGCGTCAGCGTCCCGCGCATCGTGCCGATCCGCTCCGGCAGCCAGTTCGCTGGCGCGGACTGGATCGGGCTCAGGATCAGCGACTCCGGCGTCGTGCGGGGCGTGCAGATCTCGCCGCTCTTCATCGGGCTGATCGGATTGGCGGTGCTGTTCGGCGCGCTGGTGGCCGGCTGGGTCGGCGAAAGCGGGCGGCGCTTCAAACGGCAGAGCTGAAACACCGCCCTTCCGAAATACACGCGTCATGCTCGGGCTCGACCCGAGCATCTCATGACGAGGAGGCTCCAGCACCTCCTTCTGTGAGAGTTTCTCGGGTCGATGCTTCGCACCGCCCGAGAAAGACGGTCCTTCAACGCGCCGATGCCACCGCCCCCCGGCGCTGCGCCAGGATTCCTTCGACCAACTCCAGCGCCAGAAAGCGCGCCGGGTCAGCCGGTCCGGGCAGGACCAGCTGACCCGGTGGCACGACCTTGAAACCAAAGCGCGCATAATAGGCCGCGTCCCCGACCAAAAGGATGAGGTGATGCCCCGCCTCGCGCGCGGCATCGATCGAGCGATTCATCAGCGCAGCTCCGATGCCCCGGCCCTCGAAGGCGGGGTCGACCGTCAGCGGCCCCAGCATCAACGCCGGATAGCCTCCCGCCCCGACCGGCGTCACCTTGATCGAGCCGACCAGAAACGTCCCGACATGGGCAGCGAAGGACAGCGCCGGGTCCGGCGCCACGCCCTCTCGCAGGCGGAACGCCGTGCGGGCGAAACGGCCGGGTCCGAATGCGCGTTCATGCAGCCGCTCGATAGCGGCCTGATCCACGGGGAGCTCGTGGCGAATGGTCAAGGGCAGGGATGTCATGGCAACCGGAGAGCACAGCGGCAGCGGAAAGGACGAAGGCCGGCGCGCGGGCGCACGGACCTGAGAGGCGCATTCAGCGCGTCGGTCGTCGCAGGTCGCTCGGGCTGTGCAGGTCGCTCATGGAGCGCGCCTGTAACAGAGCTCTTCGGCTGCGTCCATCGCTTCCTTCGCAAGGCCTCTCCGGCTTGCCGCCGCCGCCCGCATGGTCTCAACTTGCTTGAACCGGAACAGACGAGAACCGCCGCGCAGGCACGCAAGATCGGCCGGCTTCAGCCATAGGAGGAAGCGCATGACGAGGAAGCTGATGCGAGTGGGGCTCGCGGCATTGGTCGCGAGTTGCGCACTGCCCGCGGCCGCGGAGCAACCGGCGGCAGAGCGCAAGCCGCCGCCACGCGACGAGTTCTTCTGGCTTGGCGAGATGAACAAGGCGAGCACCGTCATCAACAGTGAGGCAGGCCTGCTCGACAAGGCGCTTGCCCCCAGGATCGCGGCGGGCATCGCAAGGGTCATCGAAGCTGGCAACCAGCCCGGCGCCAAGCGCCCCTCGACGGTCATCACCTTCGAGCCGTTGATGATCAAGGAGGCCGGAGTCGAGGTCACGTTGATCCATGCCGGCCGCTCCAGCCAGGACATGCACGCGACCTACCGCGCCGCGATCATGCGCGACCGCCTGCTGGCGCTGGCCGACCAGCTGAACAAGACGACGCGCACCATGGTCGAGCTTGCCGCGACGCATCGCGACACGGTCGTGCCGAACTACACCAATGGGGTCGCGGCCCAGCCCAACAGCTACGGGCACTATCTGCTCGGCCTCGTCGCCGGCTTCGACCGAGACGCCCAGCGCATCCGCGAGACCTATGCCCGCGTCGATCTCTCGCCGATGGGCACCACCGTCCTCAACGGTACGAGCTGGCCGCTCGACCGCAAGCGCATGGCCGGCTATCTCGGCTTTTCCGGCCTCGTTGACAACGCCTACGACGCCTCCCAGATCGCCGCCGCCGACCTGCCCGTGGAGGCGGGCTCCATCGTCACCAGCATCGCGTTGCACACCGGCGGCTTCATCCAGGACGTAATGACGCAATACGCGCAGGCCCGCCCCTGGATCCTGCTGCGCGACGAAGGCGGCATGACCGGCGGCGGCACGACCTACGTTTCCAGCGCCATGCCGCAGAAGCGCAATCCCGGCCTGCTCAACAGCACGCGCGAAGAGGCCTCGGAAGCGCTGGCGCTGGCCACGGGCCCGATCTTCAAGGCCCACAATCTGCCGCCCGGCTTGCCCGACGCCAAGGACGCCAAGGCCAACAGCGCCATGGTCGATGCCGGCACGCGCACGCTGCAGCGGCTCGACCGTATCCTGAAGGCGCTGGTCATCGATCCGCAGCGCGCATTGGAAGAACTCAACAGCGACTGGACGGCGTCGCAGGAGCTCGCCGATGTGCTGATGCGCACATACAAGCTGCCCTTCCGCGCCGGGCACCATTTCGCATCCGAGGTCGTCGACTACGCCAAGGCCAACGACATCAAGCCGACCGATTTCCCCTATGCACAGGCCCAAGTGATCTATCGCAAGGCTGCGGCGGAGATGCAGCTCACGCCGGCCGAGCTGCCGATGAGCGAGGCCGAGTTCCGCGCGACGCTGGACCCTGTCGCCATCGTCAGGAACCGCGCGACCTCGGGCGGGCCGCAGCCTGCCGAGATGGACCGGATGCTGACGGATGCCCGGCAGCGGCTCGACGCGCAGGATGGCTGGATCAAGGACAAGCGCCAGCGCATCACTGAGGGGCTCGCCAGGCTCGACACCGATTTCGCGAAGCTGGCGGCGCAGCCCTGAGGGGCAAAGCTGCGGCCTGGCAGCTCATTACCAATCAGCGGAAGGCGCGTCTCCCGCTGCGATCTCCTGAAGACGGCGGCGGGTCGCGGCCGTCGTGCCGGCGGGCAAGGCGTCGAGCGGAAAGAAGCCGATCTCGGCGATCTCGCGATCGGGCTGCTTGACGCCTGTCACCGTGAAGTCCCGCAGCACGAAAACCGCGACATGGTCCCGCCGCGACATTCCGCGATTGAAGAAAATGCCGTGCAGCGCAAGAGGTCCGGCGGGAGCGATGGCGGCTTCCTCCATCAGCTCGCGGATGGCGGCCTCCTGCAGGGTCTGCCCGACCTCGACGCCGCCACCGGGAAAATGCCAGCCCTCGACATAGGTGTGGCGCAGCAGCAGCACCTCGCGGCCCTCGCGGATGGCGACGACACGCACGCCGAGCGTCATGCCACGCGCGAAGCGGAAATAAAGATGCAGCAGCCGGGTCAGGCTGCGCTGCCAAAACGTTCGGCCCACCTCGGACTCCTGCTGCATGTCGGCTTCCCCCATCCACGATTCTCAACAGCCGATTAATTGTCTATGCAAATGACGCATGGCGGACCCGGCGGATGAGCCGTCGTCCTGTCACAAACGCGCCTCAAATGAGGCAGATATCGCTGGCTTATCGCTGGGGATTACTACCATGTTGCTCTCGTTCATCATCGCGCGCCTCCGGGCCAAGCCCGCTTACGTCTGGAAGCCGGCCGTCACCATGACCGATTCCCGTATCGTGTCGGAATTGACCGGCGCCGCCAACTGAGCGTTGCCGCTCCGGGCACGCCCCGCGCCGATTTGCGCGCTTGACGGGTGGGCTTCTGGGCAGGCAAGCGCTTGAGTGTGTTCACGCTCGCGCACCTGTCCGATCCGCATTTGGGCCCCCTTGCGGGGTTCTCTCTGCATCAGCTGCTCGGCAAGCGTGCCACGGGCTACATCAACTGGCGCCGCAAGCGCCGGCACGCCCACGACATGAATGCCCTGGCGCGGATCGTTGCCGATATCCACGCTCAGGCGCCAGACCACATCGCCTGCACCGGCGACGTCTCCCATATCGGCCTGCCCAACGAGTTCAAGACCGCCGTCGCCTTCCTCGACACACTGGGAGCGCGCGAGACGGTCAGCTTCGTTCCGGGCAACCATGACGCCTATGCTCGCTCCTCGCTGAAGGCGCTGGCCGAGTTGCTGGCTCCCTGGAGCGGCAGCGACGATGGCGGGGCGGGCTATCCCTGGTATCGCCGTCGCGGCCCTGTCGCGTTGATCGGCGTCAGCAGCGCGGTCCCGACCCTGCCGCTGATGGCGACCGGCCGCGTCGGCCGCGACCAGACGGCACGTACCGCCGCTTTGCTCGACCGTGCCCGCACCGAGAACCTGATTCGGGTCGTGCTGATCCATCACCCGCCCTATGTCGGCGGCGCGCGCCGCTCGCGCGAGCTGGTCGATGCCGAGCGCTTCGAAACGATGCTGCGGCTGAAGGGGGCGGACCTCGTTCTGCACGGCCACAACCACACCTTCTCGCTCGCCTGGCGGCCGGGGCCGGAGCATGATTTCCCGATCGTCGGCGTGCCCTCGGCCTCGATCGGCCCGCTCGGCCATGGCGAACTTGCGACCTGGCATCTTTTCCGCATCGCAGGAGATGCCAAGGCACCGCGCATCACGCTGGACCAGCGCGGCTGCGACCTCGCCGGGATGGTGGTGCGCCGACAGGAGATCGCGCTGATCGGCGAGCGGCTCGGCTGAGCCAACGTGCAGCTTCAAACCGTGAGTCCGGCCCCGAGATCGACGGTCTAAGGTGGCCGACAGGTTGTCGGCGTGAGCCAGCTGGCGTGGCGGTCGAGAACCGGAGCGGAGCGGACTTTCGTCCGTGAGCACCGGAAGCGCAGACCGCCTCGTCAGATGGCCGCGCCGGCAGGCTGGCGGGCGCCTTAGATGCAGCGACCGCCATCGACGGTCAGCACCGTCCCCGTCACCATTTCCGCCTCGTCCGAGCAGAGGAAGACGGCGGCGTGACCCATATCCTGGGGTGTCGAGAGCCGGCCCCAGGGAATCGAGGCACGGAACTGCGCCCGCTTTTCCGGCGTGTCCTCGCCCATGAAGGTTGCGAGCAGCGGCGTCTCCCCGGCAACGGGCGCGATGGCATTGACCCGGATTCGCTCC
Source organism: Allobosea sp. P5_A5 (assembly GCF_056400625.1). Taxonomy (NCBI): domain Bacteria; kingdom Pseudomonadati; phylum Pseudomonadota; class Alphaproteobacteria; order Hyphomicrobiales; family Alloboseaceae; genus Allobosea; species Allobosea sp. P5_A5. The sequence continues at coordinate 201,530 of NZ_JBFUKY010000002.1, read as the reverse complement.
GGCGCCAGTTCCACCGCCATCGATTTCGAGAGCAGGTTCACCGCACCTTTCGAGCCGTTATACCAGGCCAGGCCCGGGCGTGGACGAAGGCCCGCCGTGGAGCCGATATTCAGGATCACCCCACCGCCCTGCTTGCGGAACTGCGGCACGGTCGCCTTGGCCATCAGATAGATCGACTTCACGTTGACGGTGAAGACGCGGTCGAACTCCTCCTCCGTCACGTCCAGCATCGGCTGGTTGCGATGGCTGATGCCGGCGTTGTTGACGACGATGTCGAGCTTCCCGAAGGCGCCCAGCACCTCCGCCACCGCGCTGTCGACACTCTGGGCCCGGCCGACATCGCAGGTTACCGCAATCGCGCCTTCGCCCAGCGCTTCCGCCGCCTGCTCCGCCTTCTCGCCATTGATGTCGAGCACCGCCACCCGTGCGCCCTCCCGGAGAAAGGCTTGCGCGATACCGAGCCCGAAGCCCTGCGCTCCACCGGTCACCAGCGCGCTCTTGCCCTTGAGTCTCATGCTCGTCTCCTCCTGATCGCGTTGACCACGATGTTTGAAGAGATTGGGCGCGGCGGTAAATGCGCTTTCGCGCCGAGGCGGATGCGAGGATCACGCGGGAAGCCGTAAGGTAGAACCCCTCACCCTGCCCCTCTCCCTCCGGGAGAAGGTTCCTTGTACGCGATGACCTACGCCCCCAGCTCCTCGCGCAGCATCTCCAGCTCCATCCAACGGCCTTCGGCCTCGGCGATCTCGCGCGAAACCGCCTCCAGCCGCGCGGTCGCCTTGGCGAAGAGCTTCGGGTCGCGCGTGTAGAGGTCGCCCGCCATCGCGGCGTTGAGCTTGCCCGCTTCCGTCTGCAGCGCCTCGATGGTCTTGGGCAGCGTCTCGAGCGCGTGCTTTTCATTGAACGACATCTTCCGCTTGGAGGTCGCGGCAGCAGCCGGCGATGTCGTGGGCTTCGATGTACCCGTCACTGGCTTATCGACGACCCGCGCCTTTGCGCCGACGCCGCGACCGCGCTGCCTCAGCATGTCGGTATAGCCGCCGGCGAACTCGGTCCAGACGCCGTCGCCGTCCGAGATCAGCACGGAGGAGACGACGCGGTCGATGAAATCGCGGTCGTGGCTCACCAGCAGCACGGTGCCCTGATAATCGGCCAGCAGTTCCTGGAGCAGGTCCAGCGTTTCGAGGTCGAGATCGTTTGTCGGCTCGTCCAGCACCAGGAGGTTGGAGGGTTTCGCCAGGGCGCGGGCCAGCATCAAACGTCCCCGCTCGCCGCCCGAAAGCGCGCCGACGGCGGTGCCCCGTTGCAGCGGCTGGAACAGGAAGTCCTTCATATAGGCGATGACATGGCGCGGAGTGCCGCCGACCATCACCTGATCGGAGCCGCCGCCGGTCAGCGCGTCGCCCAGCGGCGTCGCGGGATCAAGGCTTTCGCGGCGCTGGTCGAGCGTCACCATTTCCAGCGCCGTGCCGAGCTTCACCTTGCCGGAATCGGGCTTGAGCGCGCCCGTCAGCAGGTTGATCAGAGTGGTCTTGCCGGCGCCATTGGGCCCGACGATGCCGATCCGGTCGCCGCGCGCCATCCGCAGCGAGAGATTCTTGACCACGGCGTTGTCGCCATAGGCCTTGGAGATGTCGATCGCCTCGATCACCAGCTTGCCGGAAGTCTGGGCTTCGCTTGCTTCCAGTTTGACGTTTCCGGTGGCGCCGCGCGCCGTGCGGCGCTGGTCGCGCAGCGCATGCAGGTCGCCCAGCCGGCGCTGATTGCGCGTGCGCCGCGCGCTGACGCCGTAACGCAGCCAGTCCTCCTCGCGGGCGATCTTGCGGTCGAGCTTGTGCCGGTCGAGCTCTTCTTGCGCCAGCACTTCGTCGCGCCAGGCCTCGAACTCCCCGAATCCTTTGTCCATCCGCCGCGTCACGCCGCGATCGAGCCAGACTGTCGCCCGCGAGAGCGAGGTCAGGAACCGCCTGTCATGGCTGATGAGAACCATGGCCGAGCGCAGCGATTTGAGCTCCTGCTCCAGCCATTCGATCACGGGCAGGTCGAGATGGTTGGTCGGCTCGTCGAGCAGCAGGATATCCGGTTCTGGCGCCAGCACGCGCGCAAGTGCGGTCCGGCGCGATTCGCCGCCCGACATGGTGGCGGGGTCCTCCTCGCCGGTCAGACCGAGTTCGTCGATCAGGTATTGCGCGCGATACGCGTCGTCGCCCGGTCCCAGGCCGGCCTCGACATAGGCCAGCGACGTCTTGTAGCCGGTGAAGTCCGGCTCCTGCGGCAGATAGCGGATGGTCGAGCCCGGCTGGACGAAGCGCTCGGCATGGTCCGGATCGACAAGACCGGCGGCGATCTTGAGCAGCGTCGATTTTCCAGACCCGTTGCGCCCGACGAGGCAGACGCGCTCGCCCGCCGACACCGCGATCTCGGCGGCCTCAAGCAAGGGCTGTCCGCCAAAGGTAAGCGCGACGTCGCGCAGATGCAGCAAAGGGGCCATGATGTGTCCTGTGAACAGGCGAGCGGGATAGACCGGGCCGGCGCCGCTGTCACGCCGCGCGATCGACTCGCGGCTTGCGAGTCGCTCCCGCAGCCTTATCCTGACCCGACCTTTAGCCTCGGAAGCCGGCATGCCCTCACCCCGAAAGCGACCCATCGGCATCGGCCATAATGGTGGGCCCTCGATGAAGGAGCCGCGCCGGCGCTCGACGCCGGGTTCCGCCGCCATTGGGCGCGGCTTCGACTGGCGAATTGCACACCGCAAAGCCTGGAAGAAGCCGCGCGACATCGCACTCAGGCGGCAGGAAAACGCCGAGGCCCTCGGCCTGACCTATGAGGAATATTCGCTCGAGATCATGGAGCGAGGTTATTTCCCGCAAGCCGAGCATGTCGAGACGATCAAGAGCAAGCGCGTGCAGCGGCGGCGGGACAACGGTGTCGTCGGGCAGTCGCTGAAGGGCATGAAGCTCGACTAGCCGCCGAGCCAGCGTCGCATGGCCCGCGTCATCGGTCGCTCGAACCGCCGGTGGATCAGCAGCGCGGCCACAATGGCGCCAAGCAGCGCAGTCGCAATGTAAAGCGTGGGCGAGGCCAGCCCGGCTCGCGACGCAACCTCTCTCATTCCACGGATGACGAAGGGGTGCACCAAATACAGGGCGTAAGAGGCGTCGCCGACCGCCGCGAGGGCGCGGACCGGTGCTGGCGACACGATGCCCTCGTGCCCGCAGGATGCTGCCAGCACGAGGAGCACGGCCGCCGACCCGTTCCAGAGCACAGCGCTCCAGACGTCTTCGCCGGCCGCTCCGTGAGCGGCCGCATAGAGAATCGCGAGACCGGAGGCAGCCACCAGCAGCCGCGCTCCGCCCTGCAGCCGCAGGCCGCTTCGACGCAGCACGGCGATGCCCATGCCGGCGGCGAACTCCAGAACGATCGGCTGGCCCCAGAAACCGAAGGGCAGCGGCAGGGGCCCTGCCAGGCGCTCGCCTGCGACCAGCACTGCCAGCAGCGCCGCCACGACCGCCAGCGTCCAGCGCGCCGGCAGCAGCAGGCAAGCCGCGAACAGGACGTAGAACAGCATTTCGTAGTTCAGCGTCCAGCCGAGCGAATAGACCGGCTGCACCACGTCCTGTGTCGAAACCATCGGCCAGAACAGATAGGAGCCGACGATCTGAGCGAGGGTCGGCGTGCCGGAGTTGAGCACCGAGGGTGAGATCAGCGCCACGAACAGGAAAGCGCTCGTCACCGCCCAGTACAGCGGCACGATCCGCGCCAGCCGCCGCTTCAGGAACAGCCCGGCGGCCCCCTCCCGCCCGAACAGATCCTGCGAGGCATGGACCATGATGAAGCCGGAGACGACGAAGAAGATATCGACGCCCGCCATCCAGGGCAGCCAATCGATGCGCTGGAACGGCAGCCCCTCCGCCTGCGCGACCACCGCAGCATCAGGCTGGACGTGGTGGACCGCGACCATCAAGGCCGCGAGCGCGCGCAGAACCTGAATGGCGTAGAGGGGCTGCACGCGGAGGATCGTTTCGGACGGTGGCTGGCGACGAGTGCTCAGCCAAACCACAACCGCTTGGGATCGTCGAGGCCGAAGCGCGGCAGATTGGCGGCAATCGCCGCCAGCCCCTGTTCGGCCGCATCATGCGCGGTGATGACGTGCAGGGGCATGCGCGACATCAAGTCCTGCATCGGCGGCTTGGCGGTGAAGACGGTGGCGATCGTCCCGCGGTCGGCCAGCGGCAGCAGATGCGGCGCGATCCCTCCCGCGATATAAACCCCGCCCGTCGCCTTGAAGGCGAGCGCGAGATCACCGGCGACGCGCGCCAGCAGCCGCCAGAAGCAGACCACCGTCATCAGGGCGGCAGGGTCCCCATCGAGCGCGAGCCGGCTGATATCGGCAGCGCTGACCTCCGGCTCCAGCATGCCCGACGTCGCAACGACCGCCTTGTGAAGGCGCACGAGCCCGTCGCCGCTGAGGAGGGTCTCGACCGTGACGCGCGGATGGCTCGCCGCCAGAGCCGGCCAGATTCGCTGTTCGTTGGGATCCTCCGGCCCGATGCCGATATGCCCGCATTCGGTCGGCACCAGGAAGCCGCGCTCGCCATGCGTCAGCAGTGCCGAGGCGCCAAAGCCCGTCCCCGGACCGAGCACGAGGCGCACCCCTCCGGGCTCGAGTTCACCCGGCACCAACGTTTCGACATCGGCCGGATTCAGAACGGCAAGAGAGGCCGCCAACGCCTCGAAATCATTGACCAAAAGCCCCTGATTCAGTTTGAGAGCTTCGGCGATGTGGGGGCCGTCGAAATCCCAGCTCGCATTGGTCAACCGCGCGGTACGCCCGTCGAGCGGCCCGGCGACGGCGAGCACCGCCGAACGCGGCCGTTCCGGCAGCGTCCCCATGACGCTCTCGAAGGCTTCTTCCGCCGTTCTGAAGCTGCCGGTGCCGATTCGCGCCAGATGGCGATGCGGCTGCTCGGCCTCCTCGACCAGCGAAAGCCGGCAATTCGTGCCGCCGATATCGGCGATCAGGACCGGGTAGGCGATGGAAGGGGGGCGCATCAGAGCGCCTTTCGCCACGGCGAAAACCAGCCGAGCCCTTCGAGTGTGCCGTGCTCTGGCCGATACTCGCAGCCGACAAAGCCGCCATAGCCGAGCCCGTCGAGCTCGGCGAACAGTTTGGGGTAATCCGGGCCCGACGCATCGGGCTCGTGGCGGCCGTTGCCGCGCGCGATCTGGACATGACCGACGAGCGGATACAGCGCCTGCAGCTTGCCCGGCACGTCCCCGTGGATCAGCTCGCAATGATACATGTCGAACTGCAGCTTGACGTTCGGCCGGCCGGCCTCCCGGATGTAGCGCGCGGCCCTGTCGAAATCGTTGAGGAAATAACCCGGCATGTCCTTGCCGTTGATCGGCTCCAGCAGCAGGTCGATGCCGTGCTCGCCAAGCTTGTCGGCGGCGTAGGCCAGCGATTCGCGATAGGTTTTCTCGGCGGTCGAATCGCTGGGATCGGCGATGCCGGCCATCATATGCAGCCGCTTGACGCCGGTCTCGTTGGCATAGGGCAGCGCCTGGTCGATCGAGGCGCGAAACTCGGCCTCCCGGCCCGGCAGAGCGGCGATGCCGCGCTCCCCCTTGGCCCAATCACCCGGCGGCAGATTGAACAGCGCCTGTTCGAGCTCTCCGCCGGCAAGCGCCAGCCCGATCTGCTCAGGCGTATGCTCGTAGGGAAACAGAAATTCGACCGCCTCGAAGCCGGCCTCCGACGCAGCTTGGAAGCGGTCGAGGAAGTCCCATTCGGTGAACATCATCGAGAGATTGGCGGCAAAGCGCGGCATGAGCGTCTCAAGCGTCGTGGTGTCGATGGCGCAGGCTAGCGCGTCACGCCGCCCACGTCATGCGGCAACGCGAAGCGATGCCGAGACGTTCCGCCGCTCCGTCAATGCGAGGAGCGCAGCAACGACGCAACCAGGGCGGCCGCACTCTGCGTCCCCCTGGATTGCTGCGCGGAGCCCGTCCTTGGGCTTGCCGAAGGCAAGACCCGAGGTCTCGCAGTGACGGACGCTATTTCTTCTCCGGCTGAGGAGGGCTCGCATCGGCGGAAAAATGCCGGAACACCATGTCGGGCGAGGAGGTATTGTGGCGGGAATAGCCGGTGCGTCCCATCCAGATGTCGGTCGCCTTGCCGCCCTGGAACGGCATCAGCGGCTCCTCGCGCCAGCCCTTGGCGCCGGGCTCGCGGATGGCGATGCGCGCGACGTCGTTGTTGAACTCGGTGACGTACATCGAGCGCAACGCGACGAAGCCCTTGCCCTCCGCGACGGGCCGGTCGAGCACGGCGTCCAGCACCATCCGGTTCTCGTCGACGCTGGAAAGGGTCAGCGTGCCGGTGTTGCCGTCCTTGTAATGCATCTTGAACGAGGTCGTCTTGGGATCGAACTCGATCTCCTTGATGTTCACGACAGGGCGTCCCTCCTGCTCGATCGGCCCGAACAGAAACGATGAGCCATAGGAGTTGAAGCCAAGCGTTTGAGGGGGCATCGGCCGGGCGCGCCAGTAGCCATCCTGCGGATAAACGACGAGCACCTCATAGGATTTGTCCTTGCCGAGCTTCCAGAGCTGCACGAGATGCAGCCCCTTCTCGACCCGGTCGCCGACGCGGAAGGTCGTGTCGGCCGGGCGCCAGAACGTCGGAAAGGTGTAGCCCACCAGCCAGTAGTCGATACTCTCCCAGAAGGTCACGCGGCGCGGGGGTGTCGGCGCGGCGAAGGAAGGGTCGCCCTTCATGTCGCAATTGGCCCAGTCGGCATCCCAATTGTCGCGCACGAGGCCGGCGGCATAGGCCGGATGCGCCGCCTCGATCTGGAAGCGCCGAACCTCGGGCGAGACAGCCTTGATGGTCACGTTGTCCTTCTCGGCGCAGGCGACCGGCTCGGATTCGTTCTTGACCTCGACCGCAACGTCACCTGCGGCGAAAGCCCGGCCGACAAGGCCGAGGCAAAGGAAAAGGGCGGCGGCGCTGAGGCGCGAAACGATCATCGCTGGTCGGTCCCGTTCGTCATCGGTTGACAGGCTTGGTCGGTGGAGAGGCTTGGTTGGTTGACAGCCTTGGTCGGTTGAAATGGCGCAAGGCAAGGTGCGGGCGCAACCCGAGACCGCGCTCACGCCGCCTTCGACAGTGCAGATGATGCGGGCCGCTCGTCGACATCGGCGATGGCAGCCAGCACCGGCGGCGTCTCGAAATCCTCGGGGATGCCGCAGAGCCCACGCCCTTCAAGCCAGGCACCAAGCCGCGGCAGCGCGGTGACCATGGCAAACGGGATCGCCAGCACATAGCCCGCCGTCATCGGCAGCGACCAGAGCAGCACCGAGGGCGACAGCACGGCAAGCGTCACGAAAAGATAGGCCCCAAACAGCAGATGCGGCCACAAGCCTGCGAAAGCCGTGACGAAGGAGAGAGCGTGGGCATCGCGCGCCTGCCCGTTCCAGCCAATTCGCACCCGGCCGAACACGAGCCCCAGCATGAAGAGCGTCGTCCGGAACGACGAGACCCCGCCTTGCAGGAGGGCAAAGACGATCTCGACCGCCATCGAGGCCAGGAAGCGCAGCAGGCCCCCGTAACGTGCGACCGCGCCCCGGCTCAGCAGGATGTCGATGAAGCCCGCCAGTTTCGGCGACAGATACATCGCCAGAAAGGCAAGGTAGAGCCCGATGGCAGCCCCGGCAGGATAACCGACGATGCCGGTATCCTGCATGACCTTCAGCGGCAGCAGCGCGATCATCAACGTCCAGGCCGGCAGGCCGAGGAACATCAGCACGGCCCAGGCCAGCTGGAAACGGCTCATCGGCTTCAGGCCGGGCAGCGTCATCAGCTTGAGATATTGCAGATTGCCGAGGCACCAGCGCAGGTCGCGCTTGACGTAGTCGAGCAGCGTCGGCGGGTTTTCTTCCCAGCTCCCGGCCTCGACGGGCAGCACGCGCACCTCGTAACCGGCCCGCCGCATCAGCACCGCTTCGACCTGGTCGTGGCTCAGGATCGCCCCGCCCAACGGCGCTTTACCCGCCAGCACCGGCAAATGACAATGCTCGCGGAAGGGCGCCACGCGCACCAGCGCGTTATGACCCCAGAACGGCCCGCAATCGCCGCCCCACCAGGCCGAGCCCATCGTGTAAGGCCGCATGCCCTGGCGCATCCCGAACTGGAAGATTCGCGCGAAGGCCGAGCGGCTCGGCATGCCGACGACGAGGCTCTGCAGGATGCCGAGCTTCGGATGAGCCTGCATCATCCGCGCCATCGACAGGATGGTGTCGCCGGCCATCACGCTGTCGGCATCGAGCGGCAGCATCAACTCGTAGCGATTGCCCCAGCGCTCGCAGAAATCGCGCACATTGCCGGCCTTGAACCCGGCATTGTCGCTGCGGCGGCGATAGGTCAGCCGTGCCGGCTCGCCGATTTCGCGCGCCCAGGCCGCAGCCAGCGCTTCCTCGGCCGCCGCAACCTGCGGATCGCTACTGTCGGAGAGCACGAAATAGTCGAACCATACGCCCTCGCCCGTCGCATCCAGGCTCTGCTTGACGACGCGCAGGCGCCGGAAGGCCCGCGCCGGGTCTTCGTTTCGCAGCGTCATGAGCACCGCCGTGCGAAGCGCCAGCGGCTGCGCCTCCGGGGCCGTTCCGGCGAAGGGGGCGACATCGTCGAGGCCGTCACGGCGAGCATGCAGCAACCACAGCCCGATCGCCGCGTTCCAGAAACCGAGCACCGTCCAGGGCGCGCCGAACAGGAAGGCTACGAAGATGACGACATCCGCCACGCTCCACCCCCCTGCCCCCAACACATGAGCCAGTCCAGCGAGCAGCGCGCCCAGCGTCACGAGGTTCAGCCCAAGCACGACCAGCCGGCGACGACGCAGCTGCGCAACGCTCTGGATACCGGCGGGCGTGAGGCCGATGGGCCCATCCGCTTGCGCCGGGACCACGAACGTGGTCGGAGCAGCGCGCTGGTTGGTGACGGTGTCGCTCATGGCTCGGCGGCAGACAGGCTCGGACGGGAGAGATCGGACGCGATGGCGCGGGAAAAGCAGCCGGCAATCACGGATGAAGCACGGATTTCGGCCCGTGCGTTGTGGTATACAGCGCCCCGTGAATGCAATCTGAATGAGCAGATGCTGCTTCCGCCGGCTGGCGACGATTGTTTGGTCGCCACGCAATGGAGCGGCGTCAGCCGCGGCACCGAGCGGCTGGTCTTCGAGGGTCGCGTGCCTGCTTCCGAACATGAGCGCATGCGTGCGCCCTTTCAGGAAGGCGATTTTCCGTTCCCGGTGAAATACGGCTACTGCGCCGTGGGCCGTGTCGAACAAGGCCCGGCCGACCTGCTCGGCCGCGATGTCTTCTGCCTGCATCCGCATCAGGACCGGTTCGTCGTGCAGCGTTGCGCGCTCACGCTGATCCCAAAGGATGTGCCGCCGCGCCGCGCCATCCTCACCGCCAACATGGAAACCGCGCTCAACGCACATTGGGACGCTGCCTCCGGACCGGCCGACACGATCGTGGTCGTCGGCGGCGGCGTGCTCGGCCTCCTCGTGGCCTGGCTGGCCGGCAGGCTGCCCGGTGCGCGCGTGACGCTGGTCGATGTCGAACCCTCGCGGAGAGAGATCGCGGAGCATCTCGGCTTCGGCTTCGCCTCGCCGGACGAAGCGCCCCTGGATGCCGACCTTGTTTTTCACGCCAGCGCTAGCGCTGCCGGCTTGGCCACCGCCATAGGCTGCGCCGGGATCGAGGCCCGCATCGTCGAGCTGAGCTGGTATGGCGAGGGCGAGGTGCCCGCTTGCCTCGGCGGTGCTTTCCACGCGCGACGCCTTCAGCTCGTCTCCTCTCAGGTCGGCATGATCGCGCCTTCGCGCCGGCCGCGCTGGGACTACGCGAGACGCACCCAGGCCGCATTGTCGCTCCTCACAGACCCCCGGCTGGACGCCCTGATCAGCGAGGACATCGCCTTCGAAGACGCGCCGGCCCGCCTGCCGCAAATCCTCGCACCGGAATCGCGCGCCTTGACCGCCGCAATCCGTTATAGCGACCCGAATTAGCTCAGGAGCCCACCATGTTTTCCGTCGAGGTCCGTGACCGCATCATGATCGGCCATTCCCTGCCCGATCCTTTTTTCGGCCCGGCACAGGCGATGCACGGCGCGACGTTCGTGGTTGACGTGGCCTTCTTTCGCGAGCAGCTCAACCGGCAGAACGTGGTCGTCGATATCGGGGCCGCGCTCGATATTCTGTCGAAGACGCTGAAGCCGCTGAACTACCAGAACCTCGACGTCCTCCCACAATTCGCGGGGGTGCTGACGACCACCGAATTCCTCTGCAAACACATCTTCGATGCGATGGCCGCCGCCGCGCATTCGGGCGCGCTCGGTGCGGACGGCACAGGCCTCGCCCGCATCCGCGTGACGCTGCACGAGACCGACCTCGCCCGCGCGACCTACGAAAGTGCGCTCGCGTGAGCAGGATCGCGTTCGCGATCCCCGGCGATATCGATCTGCCCAGTGGTGGCTATGGCTATGACCGGCGCCTCCTGCGCGAGTGGAAGGCAGCGGGGATCGCGGCGCGCCATATCGCCTTGCCCGCCGGCTTTCCGTTTCCCACCGCAAGCGATATCGCCATGACCGAGCGCCTGTTGGCGTCCGCTGGCGATGACGAGGTGCTTCTGGTCGACGGCCTCGCCTTCGGGGCTTTCCCCGAGGCGCTGGCGCGCCGCTTCGGTGCGAGGATCGTTGCGCTGGTGCACCATCCGTTAGCGCTGGAAACAGGCCTTGGCCCTGAAACCGCCGCCGCCCTGCGGCTCAGCGAAAGACAGGCCCTGCGCCGTGTGCGCGCCGTGGTCGTGACCAGCCCCCCGACCCGGGACCTTTTGGTGCAGGATTTTGGCGTCGCTGCCGGGATCATAACGGTCGCTCTGCCCGGAACCGACCCGGCCTCGCGAACCCAGCCGCGCCTGAATGAGCGACCCGTGCGGCTCCTCGCCGTCGGCTCCGTCATTCCGCGCAAGGGCTACGACGTCCTCATCACCGCGTTGGCGGACATCGATGACCGGCCCTGGCGACTGACGATCGCAGGCTCGCAGGATTATGCGCCGGAGACGGCACAGGCGCTCAAGCATTCCATCGCCAATGCCGGGCTGGCCGATCGCATCGCGCTGCTCGGCGCCGTCGACGAGGAGAGGCTGGGCGCTCTCTATGCCGCTGCCGACATCTTCGTCATGCCCTCGTTCTATGAAGGCTACGGCATGGTCTTGACCGAAGCCTTGGCCCGTGGGCTGCCGATTATCTGCACCCGCAGCGGCGCCGGAGCCGATGCGCTGCCGGACGATGCGGCGCTCAAGATCGAGCCTGCTGACGCACCGGCACTTGCCAAGGCCCTAGCAAGGCTGATTGATGCGCCGTCCGAACGCCGCGAGCGGGCGGACGCAGCCTGGGCGGGAGCGGCTGCGCTTCCGCACTGGCAAGATACGGCGCGAACCGTTGCAGAGGCTTGCCTCGGTAGCGGCCGAGGGATGGATTGATGACTGGGTTTTCTCCGGATTGGCTTGCTCTGCGCGAGCCGGTAGACCACGCGGCGCGCAATCCGCAGGTGTTGAGCGCGGTCGGTGCACATTTTGCGGCCAAGCCGTCGATGTCCGTGCTCGATCTTGGCTGCGGGGCCGGTTCCAATCTGCGTGGCTCCTTCTCGGCCCTGCCGGATCGCCAGCACTGGACCCTGGTCGACTATGATTCCGCATTGCTCGGCCACGCTCGCACCCGCCTGACGGAATGGGCGGACGAGGCGCGCGAGCAGGGCGAGGAGCTGGTCCTGAGCAAGGACGGCAAGGTCATCACGGTGGATACCCGCCAGGTCGATCTCGCCAAGGATCTGGAATGGGTCCTCGGCTGGCAGCCGGATCTCGTCACGGCCGCGGCACTGTTCGACCTGGTGTCGAAGCGCTGGATCGAGCGTTTCGTGGCGGTGCTGACCAGCCTGAAGCTGCCGCTTTATGCCGCCCTGAACTACGATGGGCGCGAACATTGGAAGCCGGCCCACCGGGCCGATGCCGGCGTCCATGCCGCTTTTCGCCATCATCAGCATGGCGACAAGGGTTTCGGCCCGGCTGCGGGCTCGGACGCTTGCGATCTGATGGCGGAGGCCTTCCGCAAATCCGGCTTCGCCGTCTCGACCGGCGACAGCGCATGGCTGGTCGACGAACGTCAGCCCGCGCTGCGCGAGATGTTGGCCCAAGGCATCGTCGACGCCGCGACCGAGACCGGCCATCTCGATCAGGCCCTGCTTGCGGACTGGCTCGCCTCACGCCGCCAAGCCACATCCGCGTTGATCGGCCATCATGACCTGTGGGCGCGGCCCGTCTAGGCGCGGCGCGAAGCGGCGTCCGCCTTCGGCCACATCCGCCGCAGCACGCCATCGCGGCGGACGAAACGGTGATACAGGGCTGCCGCGACGTGCAGACCGACGAGCCCCCCGGTGATCAGCGCGAGCGTGCCGTGCAATCCGAGCACTCGCGCGGCCGCGACCTCATCCGGCGCGGCAAGCGACGGCAGGCTGAAAAGCCCGAAGACCTCCCTCGCCGGAAACAGCGAGACACCGATCCAGCCGAGCATCGGCACGACGATGAGCAACCCGTAGAGCAGCCAATGCACCAGATGGGCAGCGAAACGCTGGGGCGGCGCCAAACCCGGCTCGTCTGGCGGCACGCCATGCATGATCCGGTACAGCAGTCGCCCGGCCATCAACCACAGCAGCAAGAAGCCGAGCAGCTTGTGCGTGCTGTAGAGCGCCTCGGTGAGGCCGTCCCAGAGATCGAGCGTATTGCCGCGATAGGTCATCGCCAGTCCGAGCGGCAGCATCACCAGCACGCCGGCTGCCGTGAGCCAATGCAGCCAACGCGCGGTCGCGCTATAGTTTAGCCCCGCGACGGGCGCTGGTTCTTTCATGACATCTCCGTGCCGGGGTCCACCTCAGCGGCCTGCTACGCCATTCATGCCATGTTCAATCCTGCCATCCTATGCGGACCTTGTCTCCAAAGGCATCCGCTCAGGCTGGTTGGCTGACCTAAACGGAACTCGCGAGATATCGACGGCGTTGGTGGCGGGGTGCGGTAGGTGATCCTATATGTCTTGCCGGACGTATCTGAGACCTTCCTAGGCCGGACGGCCTGTCGTGATGGATTTCTCCATGCCTGAGTCGCGTAGTCTTCTGGGCCTCTCCGGTGAGGCCGATATCGTCAAGGTGGATCGCGCCATCTCCGAATTCCGGGCGGGCCGCCCGGTGCTGCTGCGCGATGGTCAAAACCTCGCGCTTGCTCTCTCCGCAGAGCTCGCTGATCCCGATCTGGTCGCGCGGCTGGACGATCTCGCCTCAGGTGGCGCGCATCTCGTCCTGACAGGCGCGCGGCTGCGCCGTCTCGGGGCGAAGGGGCGGCAGGAAGCTGGGATCTTCGCGCTCCCGAAGATCGACCTAGACCGTGTCGAGACGCTGGCACTCAAGCTCGACGCCAAGATGGACGCGCCGGTGGCCCCTGCCCTGCCGCTGGACGATGCGGCGATCGAAATCGCCCGGTTGTCGCTGGTCCTGCCCGCTGTCGTGATCGTGCATGTTTCAGCCGAACAGATCGCCGGCGAACCCTTGGTCGAGATCGATATTGCCGCCATTGGGGGATATCGCGCCGCCCAGGCCGCAACGCTCAAGATCGTCGGCCGTGCGCCCGTCCCTTTGGAGGGCGCGCCCGAAACCGAATTCATCGTCTTCCGCGGTGGCGAAGGCCTGCGCGATCAGGTGGCGGTCGTCGTCGGCAAGCCGGATCTGTCGAAGGCTGTGCCGGTCCGCCTGCATTCGGCCTGCCTGACTGGCGACCTGTTCGGATCGCTTAAATGCGATTGCGGCGACCAGTTGCGCGAGACCGTGCGCTGGATGGCTGAAAACGAAGGCGGAATGCTGCTCTATCTCGATCAGGAGGGCCGCGGAAACGGCATCTCCAACAAGATGCGCGCCTATAAGCTCCAGAGCCAGGGCTGGGATACGTATGACGCCGACGAGGTGCTGGGCTTCGACCTCGACCAGCGTCATTTCGATTTCGCCGCGACGATGCTGAAGCGGCTCGGTGTGTCGAATGTTATCGCGCTGACCAACAACCCGCAGAAAATCGGGGCCATGGAGGCCGCCGGTCTCGCCGTCGCGTCGAGCCAGCGCGTGCTGGGCCGTCCCACGGTTCATAATGTGCGCTATCTCGCGTCCAAGCGGGATCGTGCCGGGCACATCATCGACATGGAAGCCCTGATGGCGCGGGCGGCGCCGAAGGACTGATCGGCCGATTGACCGGCGTCCTCTTTTCGGACAGGTCAGCCCGATGGCGACACCCGAGCTCGAAAACCGTCCTGACGGATCGGCCAAAAGCTGGCCGATGGCGGCTGTGGTGGCGGTCGTTTGCGCGAGCTGGCTCTGCCTGTCCTGGCCGTGGCTGTCGGGCGCGGTCACCATCCCGTGGGATGCCAAGGCGCACTTTTATCCGCAGCTCCAGTTTCTGGCCTCGACCTGGCATCAGGGCCTCTCGCCCTTCTGGACGCCCTATGTCTTTTCGGGTCTGCCACAGGTCGCCGATCCCCAGTCGCTCATCTTCTCGCCGCCCTACGCATTGGTCGCGGCCCTCGATTCCGACCCTGGCTTTCGCCTCTTCGACGGAGCAGCGCTCGGCACCTTGCTGGTTGGCGCGCTCGCCATCGTGGTCATGTTCCGGGACCGTGACTGGCATCCGGCCGGCGCGGTCGTGGCCGCGCTCGCTTTCGCTTTCGGGGCCGCGGCGGCCTGGCGCATCCAGCACATCGGGCAGGTGCTGAGCCTCGGCTACTTTGCCATCGCATTGGCGCTCATCGCCCGTGCTTTGGAGCGGCGTTCGCCGGGCTATGGCTTCGCGGCCGGCGTGGTCGCCGGCTTCATGGTCCTGGGGCGCGATCAGGTTGCGCTGCTCGGCGTCTATGTGCTGGCCGGACTTGTCGCCGCAGCGATCGGGATGGCGCGCAACCCTTGGCGGGCCTTCCGTTCGAGCCTGCCGCCTCTGCTCGCCGGGGCGCTCGGCGGCATTCTGGTGGCGGGGGTGCCGATCCTGCTGACCCTTTTCATCGCGCAGGAATCCAACCGGCCGGTGATCGACTTCGTCGAGGCCGGCAAGGGATCGCTCCACCCTGCCGCGCTACTGACCGGGCTCATCGCCAACCTCTACGGAGCGGCAGGCCCGCTTGCCGATTTCTGGGGCGCACCGAGCCCGGCCTGGGAAGCGCGCTTCGGCCCGCTTGAACTGTTCCTGGCCCGCAACATGAGCCAGCTCTATCTCGGACTGCTGCCGATGGGCCTGATCCTGACGATCGGCCTGGTTCGCGGCGGATTATGGCGTCGCGAAATCGTCGCGCTCAGCCTTGCCGCCGTGATCGTGCTGATCTTCGCGCTTGGCCGCTACACGCCGGGCTTTCGCCTGCTTTTCGCGCTTCCCGGCATTGATTTCTACCGCCGGCCCGCCGATGCGCTGTTTATCCTGGGCGCGCTTCTGGCGATCCTCGGCGGGTATCTGACCCACCTCGTGCTCACGGGAGAGGCTCCAAAGGCAAAACGCTGGCAGCGCTCCCTCGAAGTCCTGATCTTCGCGGGCGCGTTGGTCACAGCGCTCTGGCTGGCCTGGAGCGTCGGGCGCATCCATGTCGCGCTGGTTCCGCTGCTGACCGCTCTGCTCTGCGGCGTGCTGACCATCGGCGCCTTCATCGCGGCTCACGGCTTGGCGCGACGCGGTTCGGCCATGGCGGCAGCGATCGTGCTGGCCGCGACGATGACGGTGGATCTCTCGGTCAACAATGGCCCAAGCGAATCGACGGCGCTGCCCTCGGCAATGTTCGACGTCCTTCGCAAGGACACGCCCAACGACACCATCGCGCTGCTGAAGCAGGAGACCGCCCGCACCGCCGCGCCGGACCGCCGCGATCGGATCGAACTCGCGGCGATCGATTTCCATTGGCCCAATGCCAGCCTCGTCCATCACCTCGACAACACGCTGGGTTACAATCCCCTCCGCCTCGGCCTGTACTCCAAGGCGACGGGTGCCGAGGATCAGGTCGCGCTTCCGGACCAGCGCAAATTCTCGGCCCTGATGCCGGGCTATCGCTCGCTGCTTGCCGACATGCTGGGCCTGCGGTTCATCGCGACCGGCGTTCCCGTCGAGCAGATCGACAAAACGTTGAAGCCCGGCGACCTGACGCAGATCGCCCGCACCAAGGACGCCTATGTCTATGAGAACCCGCGCGCCCTGCCACGGGTGATGCTCGTGCCCGAAGCGCAGACGGCCGATTTCGACGCGATCCTGACGAACGGCCGCTGGCCGGAAGGCTTCGATCCGCGCCGCACGGTGCTGCTCGACCGCGCCGCGCCCGCCTTACCGACAGGCCCGAACGGCGCGGGCTCCGTCGCGATCCGCGATTACGGCACGACGGAGATCGCGCTCGCCGTGGACGCGCCGCGCGGAGGCTATGTCGTGCTCAACGATGTCTGGCATCATTGGTGGGAAGTCGAGGTCGACGGCAAACCGGCCGAGCTTCTGCGCGCCAATGTGCTGTTCCGCGCCGTGGCGGTTCCGCCCGGCCGTTCGAGCGTGCGCTTCGTGTTCCGGCCCCTGCAAGGGTTGTGGCGAGACGTGGTCGCGCAGCTCGGCTCGCACCGCGCGGCGGCACCGAAAGGCTGATCAGGCCAGCCCCGCCATCGCGGCAACCGGCTGAACGTCCTGCTCCGCAAGCACCTTGGCGAGCCCGTCTGGATCGACCTCTCCGCCGCGCATCGTCTCGTCGCGGTGAATGCCGCCTGCGATGAACAGGCTGTCGAAACCCATCAACCGTGCCCCCGCCAGATCGGTCCGCACCGCGTCGCCGATGACCAGCACCTTGGCAGGATCGACCGGCCGGCCGTCGCGCAATGCCGTCGCAGCCGCCAGTGCCAGGTCATAGGCCGGCCGATAGGGCTTGCCTGCCCAGGCGACCGCGCCGCCAAGCTCCTCATAGATCGTCGCCAGCGCCCCGGCGCAGGGCAGCAGATCCTCGCCGACATGCACGACGAGATCGGGATTGCCGCAGATGAACGGCAGGCCGCGCGCGGCGAAGCCCTCCAGCAGCGGCCGGTATTGCTCCGGCGTCTCTGTCCGGTAATCGTTGAGCTCGGTCGCGACGACGAGATCGGCCGAGGCCGCATCGACAAGCTCGACGCCGAGACCTTCGAACACCGAGCGATCGCTCTGCCAGCCAATGTGGAACACACGCTTCTGATGGCTTTCAGCCACCAGCGCCCGCGTGACGTCGCCGGAGGTTACGAGCCGGTCCCAGGCCTGGCGGGGCACACGCTTGGCATCGAGCACTCCCGCGATTTGCTGGGATGGCCCAGGCGCGTTGGAAAGCAGAACGACGGCCCCGCCCTTGGCGCGAAAGGCCGTCAGGGCCGTGCAGGCAGGTTCGAGCGCCCAGAGGCCGTCATGCACGACGCCCCAGACATCGCTGATCAGCACGTCGTAGCGGGCGAGCAGTTCGCCGGCCTGCTTCAGGATGGGAACGGCCATCAGCGCTTCGCCTCGGCGGCGATACGGGCCTCGACATCGGCACGGCGCGGCAGCGGAGCGACCGCCCCGTACCCTTGCGTCGAGAGAGCGGCGGCGACGTTGGCATAGGCACCCGCGGCAAAGGCATCGCCGGTGCGCAGGTATTCGGCCAGAAAGGCGCCGTCATAGCAGTCGCCGGCCCCGGTGGCGTCGATGGCATCGACCTTGATCGGCCGGAAGCGCTCGCGCTTGACCGGCGTTGCGACCAGCGAGCCCTCTGCCCCCAAAGTCAGCGCCACGACGCGCGCGCCAAGCCCGAGATAGAAATCGACGATCCGGTCGGGGTCGTTCAGCCCGGTGAGCTGGGCGGCATCGTCCAGGCCCGGCAGGACGATATCGGACATCGCGCAGGTCGCGTGGATGATCGCGCGGGCCCGCGTCAGCGGCCACAGCTTCAGGCGAAGATTGGTGTCGTAGGCGGTGACGACGCCGGCTTTCCGCGCGATCTCGAACGCGGAGAACACGGCGTCGCAGGCCGCCGCCGAAATCGCCTGGCTGATGCCCGAAGCCTGGATGATCCGCGCGGAACGGATCGCCTCTTCCGGCAGGTCGCGAGGCCCGTACAGGCTCGCTGCGGAGCCCGCCCTGAGATAGGAGAAAACGTGGCCGGACAGGCCATGCTCGACGAAATAAAGCCCGGTCGGCGCGCTGGAATGGGTCGAGACATGGCGCGCATCGACCCCCTCGCGCTGCCACATCGCGCGCAGCGAATGCCCCGCGCTGTCGTCTCCGAGCGCACCGATGTAACCGACCGAGAGTCCCAGCCGCACTGCGGCGACCGCGCAGTTCGAGGTGTCGCCGCCATGGCCGAACTGAAAGGTGCCGGATTCGGCCCGGGTCGCATTGAATTCGCCGAGCGGCTCGCCGAGGCAAAGGAGATCGTAGTGGCTGTCGGTCACGGGATTTAAAACCATTGAAATGGCGCGGGCGCGTCGAGGCAGCGCCTTCCTAAAGCATCGACCTCGAAAAGAGAACGCGCTTGCCGGCTCTATTCGGCTGCCGTTCGCTTGGGCGCGTTGTCCATCAAACTATCCGCAAGCCTGACGATTTCACGGCGCAAGGCCAGACGGTCGCTCGGTTCGGAGGTGGCCTTCCGCAAGGCGGCCAACTCCTGGCGCGCCTCGGAGCCGTCCGCCCGCGCCTGGGCCAACGCGCCTTCGAGCATCTGCAGCTCCGCCCGCAGCGCTTCGAGCGCGCCACCCTGCTGTCGATGGGTTTCTTTCAAGGTCGCGATCTCCTCGACATGGCCGCGTTTGGCCTGCTCCAGCCGCGTCGAAGCAAGGCTCGCCCTCGCATCGGCGGCAGCGAGCCCGGCTTCGGCCTGCGCCATGCGGGCGCCGAACGCGTCACCGCGCTCTCGCTGGCCGTCTCGCTCGGCGGCCAGAACCAGAAGCTCTGCTTCCGCCCGGGAGAGGGTCGCACTGGTCGCGGCCAGCAAATCGGCCAGCTCGTCGCGTTTGGTCTGGAGGACCAGGATCTGCGTGCGGTCCTCCACCTGCATGACGCGAACACGCTCATGCTCGCTGCGCAGCTTGGCGAGTTCCGCCTCCCGCTCGGCCAGCCGTGTCTCGACGCCCTCGCGGATTGCCTGTTCCCGCGAAAGCGCGTCGGTCTGGACAGCGAGATCAGCCTGCGTCTGGGAGAGCGATGCGCTTTTCTGCTCGAGCGCCTGCTCCCGTTCAGCCAGCTCGGCGAGGCGCTGTTCAAGGGCCGCGCTCGTCTCGCCATGCGCCTGGCGTTCCGCCGCGAGATCGCGGTCGAGACCGTCGCGGTTCGCTTGCGTGTCGGCGAGCAAGGCTTCCAGCGTCGCGATCAGGCTGTCACGCGCGGCCAGCTCTTGCTTGAGACGGCCGATGTCCATGTCGCGACGGCCGACATCCTGCAGCGCGCCGGCCTTTGCCGCGAAGCCGCGCTCGGCCTGCTGCTCGGCTGCGCGCACCTTGACCGCAAGCTCGGCCCGCAAATGGTCTCGATCGGCGGCGATCTCGGCAAGCGACAGCGGAAACGCGGCTTCGGCACGGCGCCGCGCAAGCCGGTCGGCCCGTCGCGCCAGCGCGGGGATCAGCGCAAGCGTCAGCAGGGCTGCACACAGGAAGCCGAGCGCGATCAGCATGGCGGCTTCGATCAAGGCTCACGCCTCCGCAAGGTCGGTCAGCCCGGAATTCTGCCATGCCTTCCGGGACATGGCCAGCGAGGCGATGCCAATCAGAAGGGGTTCCAGGTCGAGCTCTGCGTGAATTTGAGGTAGCCGAGATTGACGCCGAGCCGCCAGCCCACCCCGGTGCGGATCGGCACGATGGTCACGCCTTCCGCCGCCATCGCGGTGAAGCCGAAGCCGCCGATGAAATAAGCCGAGCCATCGACGCCCGCGAAGCGCTGATACACCGCATCCACCGCCGGCAGGTTGTAGACGAGCATCATGGTGCGCGAGCCCTCGCCACCGAAGTCGAAGCCGATCGAAGGACCCTGCCAGAACACGCGCCGGTCGCCGGCATTTCGGGTGTAGAGCGAGCCCTCGCCATAGCGCAGCCCGCCGACGAAAGCGCCCGACGCCTCCTGCCCCAGGATATAGCCGTTGGGCTCCCCCCAGCGCCGCACCGCCTCCTCGATCGCGAGCGCCAGCCCGCGCGAGACATTGCCGAAGAATTTATGGCCCGAGCCGACGAGTTCGTTTTGCGAGAAGGAACGCTGCCCATCATAACCCTGCGCGAGCGCCGGCAGCGGCAGCGTGGAAAGGCTGGTTCCGGCAAGAGCCGTCGCGAGACCGCCCTTGATGAGATTGCGGCGGGTCTGGATCATGAAAGCGATCTCCGGATAGGGCGACCGGCGGGGCCGGAAGCGGGACGCTGTGACGCCCGCGATGCGGCCGACCCGAGCGATTGCACGGCAACCTCGTCGGGCAAGGCGCGGCCACGGGCCGGAAGGCGGGCCGATCCTGGGCTGTCCGCCTCTCGCCGAACCGTCGAAAAACGACGATACGGCAAATCCGAATCAATTCGGTTACGGGATTGATACGCCGCAAATCTATCCAAGGGGTGAAGATTCCGGATGGCTGCCTTTGGCCGGCTTGTCAGGCCTCGAGAGGATTTGTGTCGATGAAGGCCGCAACATGGCAGCGGAAGGTTTCGCTCGCGACGACGAGCTTTTTGGCGTTTCTGGCGCTCGCCCACCCGACTTTTGCAAACGCCCCCATGCCGGCCGCCACAAAGACCGGCCCGTCTTCGGCTGCTGTCTCCGACCGCGATCTCCCCGCCGGTTTACCGGGACTGCCCTCGCTCGGTGAGACGATGCAGCGGGATTCGCGCCTCGGGCTGGCGCTCAACGGCTTCGATCCGGTGACCTACCGCCTCGGCCTGCCCGCAGCTGGCCAGGCGCAACACGAACTTGCGTTGAACGGCATCGTCTGGCGTTTCGCCTCGGCTGCCAACCTGGCCGCCTTTCGTGATGCTCCGGACATCTACGCCCCCGCCTTCGGAGGTTTCGACCCGACCGGCGTCGCGGCTGGCATCGCGGTGGATAGCGACCCCGTGCAATACGCGGTCGTCGGGTCGCAGCTTTACCTGTTCCGCTCAGCCGCCAACCGTCAACGCTTCATCCAGGACCAGGCCATGCTCGCTTTGGCGAATGAGCGCTGGCCTGAGGTGGCGCGCACGATCGCGCGCTAGGCCCTTATCCGCAAGCGGCGGCGCTGTCGCCCGCGATCGCCCGCCGCGCGAGCGCTTCGCTCGAGGCCGCGACGAACGGCAGATTGCGGAATTGCCGTTCGACCACGCCGTAGCGCGGCACAGCCCCATCCAGAGTGAGCAGGACGCCGCCGGCTGCCGAGAGAATGGCATCGCCCGCCGCCGTGTCCCATTCCATCGTCTGTCCGCACCGGACATGCAGATCAGCCTCGCCTGACGCAATCAGACCGAACTTGACCGCCGAGGACATCGGAACGGCTTGACCCTGGCACATCGACGCGGTGATGCCTTCGCTCCGCCCCCCGCCATGGAAGCGGCTGACGAGCATGAGTGGCCCTTCGGCCGGCAAGGGCCGCACCTCGACCCGCCGGGCTTCGCCGACTAACGCACCGTCTGGCCCGAACTCTTGCGAATAAGCATGTTCGCCACCGAACCAGAGCCGCCCGAGAGCGGGCGCTGCGATGGCACCGGCGATCGGGCGATCGTCGACGACGACGGCGATCGCGACGCAGTAACTATCGCCGCCGGCCAGAAATTCCCGCGTTCCATCCAGGGGGTCGAGGAGAATGAAGATCGGCCCCGGCGTCACGTTCTCGACCGTCTCCTCGCTGACCACCGGAAAACCAGGCGCCAGGCGAGACAGAGCGGCCTTCGCGGCATAATCGGCGGCGAGATCCGCCGAACAGACGAGTGAACCGTCGGTTTTCAGCTTGATATCGTAGGCAGCACGCTTCTGCAGCAAGGCCATCGCGGCCGCGCGGGCCGCTTCGGCAAGCTTGCGGGCGATCGCGTCGCGATCGCGCAGGCGGGGATCATCACGGCCGATCATGGCGGCCCATCCTTCAATGGTCAGCGCTTGATATGGCGATTAACCACATGAAAACCAAGACGGCAGCATACCGGAGCGCAACGGCGCCACGCTCGCGGCGCACCGCTCACTCCGGGGATTAGCCTCCATGACCGCCATCTCGCTCGACTCGCTCGACCTGGCCGCGCTTCTCTGCAGCCGCGTCTGTCACGATGTGATCAGCCCGGTCGGCGCGATTGTCAATGCGCTCGAAGTTCTCGATGAGGACGATCCCTCGATGCGCGACTTCGCGCTCGAACTGATCAAGAAGAGCGCCCGCAGCGCGTCGGCCCGCCTGCAATTCGCCCGCCTCGCCTTCGGCGCCGCCGGCTCCGCCGGTGCGATGATCGACCTCGGCGACGCCGGCAACGTCGCCAACGGCTTTCTCAACGACGACAAGCTGTCTCTCGACTGGGAAGCGCCCCGCGCGCTGTTGCCGAAGAATCAGGTCAAGCTGCTGCTCAATCTTCTGGTCATCGCCACCCAGGCGGTGCCGCGCGGCGGCAAGCTCGTTTCCCGCGCGACGGTCGAGGGGGAACAGGGCGCTTTCGAGATCAAGGCGACCGGTTCGCATGCCCGCATTCCCGCCCATGTCGAGGATCTGCTGGCGAGCCGCTCCGAGAGCGGCACCATCGATGCCCATGCGGTCCAGCCGCTCTATACCGGCATGGTCGCGCGCGCAGCCGGCATGGACATCTCCCTGTCGATCGACGGCGATACGGTGACGATCAAAGCCCAGAAGGCCGCTTGAGGAAATCGCGCAATCGCGCCGACTCTTCAACAGATCATCAACCCTTCTGCTGCTTAACTCGCGCAGTGTGTCGCGTTGGGTGATGGTCCTGCATGGACGATTTGCTGCAAGAGTTCCTGACCGAGACCGGCGAGAATCTCGACACGGTCGATCGGGAGCTCGTCCGTTTCGAGCAGGAGCCGAACAACCGCGACATTCTGCGCAACATTTTCCGGCTGGTGCATACCGTCAAGGGCACCTGCGGCTTCATCGGCCTGCCGCGTCTGGAAGCCCTGACCCACGCGGCGGAATCGGTGATCGGCCAGTTCCGTGACGGCGCGACGGTCCGCCCCTCGGCGGTCACCGCGATCCTCGAGACGATCGACCGCGTCAAGGACATCCTGAACGAGCTCGCCGAGAAGGGGCAGGAGCCTGAGGGCAACGACGCGATCCTGATCGCGGAGCTGCAGAATCTCGCCGCCATCGCCAAGGCCGAACTCGTAAAGACAGCGCCCGAACCGGCTCAGCCCTTGATGGCGGATTTCCTCGACCCGGTCGCGGCCTATCTCGCAAGACATGGTCTTGCGACGCCGGCTGCCGCGGCGGCCGACGACATCGTTTTCCAGCGCGCGCCGGACCCTGTCAGGGGGCCGGATGGTCGCATCGAGACCCCCCAACAGCTCGGCACGGAGACCCCGCGGTCGCGCTCGAACGGCCCTGCGACGCTGCGCGTGGCGGTGGACACCATCGAGCATCTGCTGACGATGGTTTCGGAGCTGGTGCTGACTCGCAACCAGCTTCTGGAAGTCTCGCGCCAGCGCGAGGATGCCGGACTGAAGGCCCCGCTCCAGCGCCTCTCGCTGATCACCGCCGAATTGCAGGACGGTGTGATGAAGACGCGGATGCAGCCGATCGGCAACGCCTGGTCGAAGCTGCCGCGCATCGTGCGCGACCTCAGCGCCGAACTCGGCAAGCGCATCGAACTGGTGACCGAGGGGGCAGATACCGAGCTGGACCGCCAGATCCTCGATCTGATCAAGGATCCGCTGATCCACATGGTGCGCAATTGCGCCGACCATGCCATCGAGGCGCCCGCCGACCGGCGCGCGGCCGGCAAGCCGGAATTCGGCACCATCCGCGTGAGCGCCTATCACGAAGGCGGCTCGGTCACGATAGCCGTCAGCGATGACGGACGCGGTCTCGACTTCGCCCGCGTCCGCCGGAAGGCCATTGCCCACGGGTTGACGAGCGAGGCCGAGTGCGAGCGACTGAGCGACAGTCAGGTCGGCCGCTTTATCTTCCATCAGGGCTTCACCACGGCCGATCAGGTCACGGCCGTCTCAGGTCGCGGCGTCGGCATGGACGTCGTCAAGGCCAACGTCGATTCCATCGGCGGGCAGATCGATATCGCCAGCCGCCTCGGCATCGGCACCACCTTCACCATCAAGATCCCGCTGACCCTCGCGATCATCTCCGCCCTCATCGTGGTCAGCGGCGACGAGCGCTATGCGATCCCCCAGATCTCGGTGCGCGAACTCGTCCGCGTGAAGGGCAGCGACGAACACCGCATCGAGCAGATCAATGGCGCGCCGGTCCTGCGCCTGCGCGGGCGGCTGCTGCCTGTCGTGGTTCTCAGCGAAGTGATGGGGCGCGGGGCAAGAAGCGACGGCGAAGGCTTCATCGTGGTCACGCAGATCGGCGAGCGGCAATTCGGCATCCTGGTCGACGGCGTCTTCCACACCGAGGAAATCGTGGTGAAGCCGATGGCGAGCCGCCTGCGCCAGATCGCGCTGTTCTCCGGCAATACCATTCTGGGTGACGGCGCGGTCGTGCTGATCGTCGATCCCAATGGCGTCGCGGCCATGGTCGGCGCATCCGATACGGAGACGGCGAACGCCGTCGACCCACAGATGCCGGCCGATGTCGGACGCGAACGCACGACCATGCTGGTCTTCCGGACCGGCCTCGATCAGACGCAGGCCCTGCCGCTTTCGCTCGTCACCCGGCTCGAGGAGGTCGAAGCCTCGGCGTTTCAGAAGGGCGCCGGCCGCACCTTGCTTCACTACCGCGACCGCCTCGTGCCGGTCGTTGCGCTCGGCCAGACCCAGGTTCGCAGCGAGGGTTTGCAGCCGCTAATCATCGTCTCCAACGGCGAATTGACCATGGCGCTCGCCGTGGAGGCGATCATCGACATCGTCGAGGAGAGCCTCGATCTCCAGATGGCCGGCGCGACCGAGCGCGGCGTCGTCGGCTCGGTCATTCTGCGAGGCCGTGCCACCGACATCGTCGACCTCGCCCACTACCTCCCGCTCGACCAGCCCGGCTGGCTCCAGACCCGGCGTCAAAGCGCGGTGCTCGAACATATCCTGCTCGTCGAGCCCTCGGATTTCCTGCGCGAGATGCTGATGCCGGTGCTCCGGGCTTCCGGCCGTCAGGTCGTGGCAGCCGTCGACGGCGAACACGCGCTGAAACTGGCCGCAGAGCACGGACCCGAAACCGTCCTGATCGATCTCGATCGCGATACGGATGCCGCCCTTGCGCTGGTCGCCAGGCTGCGGGGGGCCGAGCAGGCTCGCCGACCCCGCATCATCGGAATGACGGCATTGGTCACTCCCGAATTGCAGATGAGGGCCAGCAAGGCGGGGATAGACGACGTCCACGGCAAGTTCGACCGTCGCGCCCTCTTGGCCGAGATCAATGCGCCTGGCGGCGAGATGAGGGACGCGGCATGACCGGCGGCGCGATCCTGCACCACGCAGCAGCGGAGACATTCGAAACGTCGCTCGACTACGTGACGATTAAGATCGGCGCGCAGCTTCTGGGCCTCCCGATCCACCGCGTCCGGGACGTTTTCATCACCGACCGCATCACGCTGGTGCCGGGCGCGCCGTCCGATATCGTGGGCCTGCTCAACCTGCGCGGCCGCGTCGTCACGGCGATCTGCCTGCGCCGACGGCTTGGCCTCCCGTCGCTCGAGCAAAGCACCGGCAATCTCACAGCCATCGGGCTCGATCACCGGAGCGAGGCCTATGCCCTGATCGTCGACGCGGTCGGCGAAGTCCTGCGGCTCGACCAGACGACGCTGGAGCCCCTGCCCGGCCACCTCGATCAGGTCTGGACCGCTCTGGCGAGCGGCGTTCACCGCCTGCCCGACCAATTACTCGTCGTCCTCGATCTTGACGCCGTGCTCGACCTCGACCTTCAGGCTGCGGCATGATCGCCGCACCAGCCTTTTTCGGAGACCGACCATGAAATATTGCCTCGTCGTGGATGATTCGGCCGTCATCCGAAAGGTTGCCCGCCGGATCCTCGAAGGGCTGCAGTTCCGCATCGCCGAGGCAGAGGATGGCGCCCGCGCTATCGACGCCTGCAAGGGCGAGATGCCCGACGCCGTCCTCCTCGACTGGAACATGCCGATCATGGACGGGTACGAATTCCTCCGCACCCTCAGGCAGATGCCCGGCGGCAAGCGCCCGAAGGTCGTGTTCTGCACGACCGAGAACGACATCGCCCATATCGCGCGGGCCATGCATGCCGGCGCCGACGAATACATCATGAAACCCTTCGACAAGGAGATCGTAGCGTCGAAATTCCATCAGGTCGGGCTGCTCTGAGGCCCCGGTGGCGAGAGATGGCGCCGGTGCCCGAGAATCGATCGGATTGACAATGGGTTCGCGCCCTTCCCCCGGCATCGGATCTCGTAACAAGACGGTCGTGATCGCCGACGATTCCGTCGTCGTCCGCGGCCTCTTCGCCCGTTGGCTGGGCGAGATCGGCAATGTGCATGTCGTCGCGGTCGCCGGGGACGGTGAGACGGCGCTGGCTCATGCCGGCAAGTTCAAGCCGGATGTGATGGTGCTCGACCTCGACATGCCCGGCATGGAGAACGCGCGCGCCATGCCGCAGATCATCAACGAAAGCCCCCGGACCAGCATCCTGCTCGCCGCGACTCTGAACGAGCGCAACACCCGCCTCGCCTTGGAGTGCATGACCAAGGGAGCGATGGATCTCGTCTCCAAACCCGACAGCCGTGGCGGCATGACGCTCTCGCTGGATTTCCGCAGCGAATTCCTGCTGAAATTCGGAAATCTGACGCAATCGCATTCCCGGCCCGGCACGCTCGCGCTGGAACTCGACGGCGATCGCGCTCCGACATGCCCGGCGGGCCTTTCGCAGCTGGTCTCGGTGATGCCCCGCTATCTGGTCATCGGCGCATCGACAGGCGGTCCCCGCGCGGTCGCAAAAGTGCTCCACGACATCGGCGACGGGCTCAGCGAGCTGACGACGCTGGTGGTCCAGCACATGCCGCCCTTGTTCACCGCCTCCTTCGCCGAGCAGATCGCCAACCAGATCGGCATGCCGGCGCGCGAACCCTTCGACGGCGAGCGTCTGAACCGAGGGCATATCTACATTGCGCCGGGCGGGCGCCATCTCGGCATCGACAGGCGGCTCGGCCATATCGTCGCGGCGGTGACCGACGGCCCGCCGGTGCATTTCTGCCGACCCGCGGTCGATGTTCTATTCGCCGACACTGCGCGCCATCTCGGCCCGGCGGCGATGGGGCTGGTGCTCACCGGCATGGGCAGCGACGGCACCGACGGCGCCGTTGCCCTGCGTCGCTCGGGCGCAGCCGTCCTGGCGCAGGACGAGTCGAGCAGCACCATCTGGGGCATGCCAGGCTCGATCGTGCGCGCAGGCCAGGCCAGCGCGGTCATGCCCCTCGACGGAATCGGTGCCGCGATCCGCTCGCTGCTTCGCGGAAACACCTTCTGATGAACGAGAGCGATTTCTCATATTTGCGGACGCTGCTTCAGGAGAAGTCCGGCATCGCGCTAGGCAGCGACAAGCTTTATCTCGCGGAAAGCCGCCTCAGCATCCTCTGTCGCCGCCGCGGGATRGAGTGCGTCGATGGGTTGATGCGGCAGTTGCGGCTTGGCCGTGACGCCGAACTCGAAATCGCCGTGGTCGATGCCATGACCACCAACGAGACCCTGTTCTTCCGCGACTACAAGCCGTTCGACTTGTTTCGCGACGTGATCCTGCCGGAGCATCTCGCGGCAAATGCATCCAGGCGCAGCCTGCGGATCTGGTGCGCGGCGGTGTCCAGCGGCCAGGAAGCTTATTCGCTCGCAATGATCCTGGAGGAAATGGCCGCGCGGCTCGCCGGCTGGCGAATCGAGATCCTCGGCACCGACATCTCCGGCGAGATCCTCGAAAAGGCCCGGGCGGGAGTCTACAGCCAGTTCGAGGTGCAGCGCGGGTTGCCGATCCAGATGCTGCTCAAGCATTTCACGCAGAACGGCGACAAATGGCGGATTTCCGATCGCCTGCGTGCCATGGTCACGTTCCGGCATCACAATCTGCTGGAATCGAGCGACGGCTTCGGCCAGTTCGACGTCATTTTCTGTCGGAACGTCCTGATCTACTTCGATCAGCAGACCAAGACCCGCGTGCTGGCGCGGCTCGCCCGGTCGCTGAGCCCTCAGGGGAGGCTGCTGCTGGGCGCGACCGAGACTGTTCTCGGCCTGCACACCGGTTTCACGCCCGATCGCGACAATCGCGGGCTGTTTCGCCTGGCGGCCGCGGCGCCACCACCCCCGCGGACCCCAATCGCATTGAAGCTCCCAGGCAGTAGCGCGGGTCTCGGCTGAGCAAGCGGGCCTCGGCTGAGCGACGCGAGCTGTCTCAGCCCAAACAAAAACCCCGCCTTGCGGCGGGGTCCCGTCGACCTGTCGTGTACATCCGACGATCAGGTCAAAAACTGTATGAGGCCTGTCGATGACCGGCGCGTGACGGGCACGCGACGCTCGTATGTCAGGCCGGGATGCGCTCTTCGACCTCGGACGGCTCGCGCAGCACATAGCCGCGGCCCCAGACGGTCTCGATGTAATTCTTGCCGTCCGACGCATTCGCCAGCTTCTTGCGCAGCTTGCAAATGAAGACGTCGATGATCTTGAGCTCGGGCTCGTCCATGCCGCCATAGAGATGGTTCAGAAACATCTCCTTGGTCAGCGTCGTGCCCTTCCGGAGCGAGAGCAGCTCCAGCATCTGGTATTCCTTGCCGGTGAGGTGGACGCGGGCCGCGTCGACTTCTACGGTCTTGGTGTCGAGATTGACCACCAGGTCGCCGGTGGTGATGACCGACTGGGCATGGCCCTTCGAGCGGCGCACGATCGCATGGATGCGGGCGACGAGCTCGTCTTTATGGAACGGCTTGGTCAGGTAGTCGTCGGCGCCGAAGCCGAGACCCTTCACCTTGTCCTCGATGCCGGCGAGACCCGAGAGGATCAGGATCGGCGTCTTGACCTTGGCGACCCGGAGTGAGCGCAGCACCTCGTAACCCGACATGTCGGGGAGGTTCAGGTCGAGCAGTATGATGTCGTAATCGTAGAGTTTGCCGAGATCGACACCCTCTTCGCCGAGATCCGTCGTGTAGACGTTGAAGCTCTCGGATTTGAGCATCAGCTCGATCGACTGAGCGGTCGCGCTATCGTCCTCGATCAGCAGAACCCGCATGTCCACGTCCCCAATTTCGCCCGCAGGGCAGTTTGATCGTACTAGCCGCCCGGACCGTTGCGGCCCTCGACGACGACGCACTTGCCCGATGAAACGCCACGCGACACGCTAACGATGAATTGGTTAACAAACCGTGATTCACGTGCGCAAGCGCTTACTCGGATAAAGTGCACGATCCTTGTCGCAGTGAGTCGAATTTGACACGGATCGTTGAGCACCCAACCGCGAAAACGCCTTTCGCGAAGAGCCACTTCGAGAAACGGGCGGTTTTGGCCCGCGTCGCGTCACAGCTCTCAATGCCTAGTGTTAATCACACAGCTTAATGAAGCGTAAATCCTTGCGATTTGTTAGGAGAGATCAACAGAAGGTGGATGGAGCCTCAGACTCCTTGTTGCCTGCGGCCAAATCGTGGAGATTCGGCGGCGAACCACTGGGCGACGGCCGCCCTCGACGCCGCACGAGGTATAAGCAAGCCGGATGAGCAGCACCGCGCAGGGACATGGCCGGCTCTCCGCGCTCGCTCGCGCGGTGGACGGCATCGAAGCGGTCGCGCTTTACGGCCGGGTCACCGGCGTGCGCGGCCTGCTGGTCGAGGTCGCGGGGCCGATCGGCGCGATGAGCCTCGGCGGCCGTGTCGGCATCGAGGTCGCGGCCGGCCAGCGCGTGCCTTGCGAGGTTATCGGCTTTTCGGGCGAGAAAGCCCTCGTCATGCCTTTCGGCAGCCTGGACGGCGTGAGACGGGGCTGCCCCGTCCATGTCGACCGCGTCCAGCCGGGCCTGAAGCCCACCGCAGCCTGGCTCGGCCGCGTTGTCGATGCGCTCGGCAATCCCGTAGATGGCGGCGCAGCCCTGCCGGAAGGCGAGGTGCTCTATCCCTTCCGCGCCGATCCGCCGCCCGCTCATTCCCGTCGCCGCGTCGGCAGCCCGCTCGATCTCGGCGTCCGCTCCCTCAACGCCTTCCTGACCTGCTGCCTCGGCCAGCGCATGGGCATCTTCGCGGGCTCCGGCGTCGGCAAGTCGGTGCTTTTGTCGATGCTGGCGCGCTATGCCAAGGCCGACGTCAACATCATCGGCCTCGTCGGCGAGCGCGGCCGCGAGGTGCAGGAGTTCCTGCAGGAGGATCTCGGGCCGCAGGGCCTCGCCCGCTCGATCGTGGTGGTCGCGACCTCCGACGAGCCGGCGCTGATGCGCAAGCAGGCGGCGCTGACGACGCTGCTGCTGGCCGAATATTTCCGTGATCGCGGCCTGCAGGTGATGTGCCTGATGGATTCGGTGACCCGCTTCGCCATGGCGATGCGGGAGATCGGGCTGGCCGCCGGCGAACCCCCGACCACCAAGGGCTACACCCCGACGGTCTTCGCCGAACTGCCGCGCCTGCTCGAACGCGCCGGTCCCGGCGTCGGGGATGGCGCGATCACCGGCCTTTTCACCGTGCTGGTCGATGGAGGCGACCATGACGAGCCGGTGGCCGACGCGGTGCGCGGCATTCTCGACGGCCATATCGTGATGGAGCGTTCCATCGCCGAGCGCGGCCGCTACCCGGCGATCAACATCCTGAAATCGGTTTCGCGAACGATGCCGCGCTCCTGCGACCCGGCGTACTACCCCGTCGTTCAGAAAGCCCGCGCGACGCTTGCGACCTACGCCGACATGGAAGAGCTGATTCGGCTCGGCGCCTATCGCCAGGGCGCATCGGCAGAGGTTGACGAGGCAATCCGGCTCAACCCGGCACTCGAAGCCTTCCTTAAACAGGCCAAGGACGACGCGACCTCGCTGCCGGAAAGCTATATGCGCCTCGCCGAAATCATGGGCTGAGCAAAGCCGAGCCTCCAAGGACCCTTCGACATGATCGCTTCCCTCCTCACCGGCCTCGTGGCGTTGATCCACGTCTATATCGTGATCCTCGAAATGGCCCTGTGGACCACTTCGCGCGGACGTGCCGCTTTCGGCCTCACGGAGGAGTTCGCGCGGCAGACCAAGGTGCTCGCGGCAAATCAGGGGCTCTACAACGGCTTCCTCGTCGCAGGCCTCGTCTGGAGCCTGTGGCTCGGCGCGGGCGGCTTCGCGATCAAGCTGTTCTTCCTGGCTTGCGTCCTCATCGCTGGCCTGTTCGGCGCCGCGACCGCCAGCCGCAAGATCCTTTATGTCCAGGCCTTACCAGCAGCCCTGGCCCTGATCGCCCTTGTCGCCGGCTATTGAACCGCCGGCGGTCGCGCCAGCACGCGCACCAGCGCCAGCATCGCGAAAAATCCGAGGAACTGGATCGCCGCCGCGATCGTCAGCGTCTCGGAGGGGCCGAACCGTTCGATCAGCACGGCGAACAACAGCGGGGCTGCCGCGAAGGCGATGTTCTGCGGAACGGTGAGCTTGCCCAGCATGGAGGCGAAGCCGCGCCGCCCGAACAGGGCGAGCGGCAGCGTCGCGCGTGCCACCGAAATCACACCGAGCGCCGCGCTGAACACCATGATAAAGACGCCCGCCGCAGCCGCCGTCATCGGCACCATCGGCAAGGCCAGGCAACATAGCGGCCCGAGCAGAAGGCCCATCAGCGCCACGCGCTCCGCCGGCAGACGCTCGCCCAGCGTGGCATCGATCGCGCGAGCGGCGATCGTCGCCGGCCCGCTCAGCGTCGAGATCCATACGGCCTGCGACTGCGTCAGGCCGCCGGCCTGGAACAGGCTGATCAAATGCAGCGGCAGCCCCCAGGAAACCAGCCCGCTCGCCGAAAACGCCGCGGCCAGCAGCCAGAAGGCAACCCGCCTTTGCCCCGGCGTCACACGACCTGTCTCCGATGGGGAGGCCGGCGCGGGTTTCGCGTCGACCGGTGTGGGATGCCCGCGAAAGCGCGGCACCATCGCATAGATCGGCAGCACGATGACGATCTGCAGCGCCGCGAAGACCAGCAAGGTCGTGCGCCAGCCGAACGCATCCATCAGCACGGCGGTGATCGGCCAGAAGATGCTGGAGGCGAGCCCCGTGACCAGCATCATCAGCCCGATCACCCGCCGCGTCCGCTCGCCCATCAGTTGCGCCACGGTGACGTTGCCGACATTGGCCAGCGACATCGCATGGCCAAGCCCGATGACGACCCAGCCCGCGAGATAGCTCCAGGGTCCGCGCGCCGCAGCCAGAGCGACGAAGCCCAGCGCGCAGACGATGGCCCCAGCGGCCATCATCCCGCGCGTGCCGTCGCGGTCCAGCCGGCGGCCGATCGGAGGCGCGACCAGCGCTCCGATGATCAGCAGCACGGTGATGCCGCCGAAGACGATTTCGGAACTGAGACCGAGCTCGCGATCCAGCCCTCGCACCAGGACGGAGGGCGAATAAAACGTCGTGCCCCAGCCGATCAGGCGTGTGACGACGAGGCCAGCAAGCAAGGGAACATGTCCGGCGGATCGTGCGGAGGGGAGAGCCAAGGGTGAAGGATCCGTGCGACGGGCTTAAGCGCAGCTCTCCTAGATGATCCCGCCGGTCCATGGCAGCAGCGCGGATGCGCTCTGAACATGCGCGAGAGGCAGGCCTTCACGGCAAGAGCGGGGCTTTGAAGACCTAAAGCCAGACTTCCCGGTAAAGGCAGGTCTTTGCGGTAAGGAAAGGTCAACCTCCTTGCGCCATGGTGCACAGGTCTCGCGGATAGTTCCGGTCGTCGATCGAGGGGTCGGTCGCGACCATGCGTGATCAGGAGTTGAAAACGACATGAAGTCGCGAGAGACGCTTCTTCGGCTCAAGCGCTTCCAGGTTGACGAGAAACGTCGACGTGTGAGCCAGATCGAAATGATGATCGCCGATTTTCATCGCATGGCCGGCGATCTGGACCGGGAAATCTCGGCGGAGGAATCGCGCGCCGGCATGTCAGACCCGACGCATTTCGCCTATCCGACCTATGCCAAGGCCGCGCTCGGCCGCCGCGACAACCTCCGCCAGTCGGCCGACAATCTGAAGGGCCAGCTCGACGAGGCCAAGGCCGAGTTGCAGGAGGCCTTCGAGGACATGAAGAAGGTCGAGATCCTCGACGACCGCGAACGCGCCACCGAGCGCGCCGCCGAAGCCGCCCGCGACCAGGCGACGATGGACGCGATCGGGTTGAGGTCGCGCGCCTGAGACTAATTCAGCGACCGAATGAAAAGCCCGCCGGTGCCGCCTGGCGGGCTTTGTCGTTTGGCAACAATCGCGCCGGAAACATTGTCAGCTATGGGCCGGAAACGCAGCTTACCCCATGTGAAGTTAGTGGACAGAATTCTTTGGCTTCGCGCATTAGCCTAGATGTCCATCAGTTAGATCGAATGGGCTAATGCGGTGGAACGGATACAACAGCTCTATGCCAATCAAACACCCCGATCCGACTTCCGCCACGGTCAAGAAGCTCTATCACCACGCGATCCGCTGCGCGTATCCACGTTGCACCAACCCGCTCTATAAGCCGGACAAGGCTAGTGGCCAGGTCATCCTTAACTCCCACGTCTGCCACATCAATGCTCGTCGCGAAGGTGGACCGCGGTGGGACTTTCGCCAGTCAGGCGAGGAGAATCGGTCGGAGGCCAATCGCATACTCATGTGTGTGGAGCACGCTGGGACCATCGACGACCCAGCTGCGATTGCCATGTATCCCGCCCACCTTCTGCGAACTTGGAAGGCAGAGCAAATTTCCGAACACGCCCGGCTGAATACCGGCTGGCAGATCACGGACGACATGGCCCAGCAAGTCGCCAACGTATCGTTCAGCAATGTAGAGACGGCTCTTCACAATTCGCCCGTTCACTTAGGTGGCCGCGGAGGCGGACCAGGCAGGGGCGGTGGTGGTGGTGGGGCGCTGGGTAGGGGAGCCCGCGCAGGCGATGGCGGTCGAGGTGGAGATCAAATAAATTTCACGCCGGACGAACTGGAGCAGCCGGACGGGCCTCGCCTTGTGACCGAGCGCCTGCCGGATGGCCGGCCTCCAGGTGCTGGCGGCGGGGGCACGGGGGCGATAGGCGAAGGAGCGATTGCCGGTAACGGAGGGGATGGGGGCAGTATCGGCATTGGGAGGTTCGATCTAACTGATCCAGCCTTTGCAAATCTTGACCGCATCGAGGTCCAAGTTGGCGAAGGCGGCCGAGCGGGGTGGCTTCCTGGTCAACACGGGTTGCCGGGGAGCGCATCTGCAATTCGTTTCATAGGAAAGGGCGGAGAGACACTGAAGGTAGTCTCGGTACCGGGGGGACAAGGCGGGCGCACGGGCGCTTACCTGCCTCCCGGCGTGGTAGAGGTTAGCAAGCAGGATATTGACGCTGGCTTCCGTATCACCACGCTCCTTCCAGTAAACAGTGCCGAGAGCAAGAATGGCCTGCTCTACATGCTGGGAGCAGGCTGGACACGCTGCCCTCTGCCTGTCTTGCCTTGGGACTTAGTGTGGACGGTAGTCGTTGCTGCGGCATGGCCCGAGTCGCTAGGTGACGTCCCGAAAGGTGTGTTTCTAACTCTATCGAACCCCGACATGACGGAACTTGCTCGGGTGCCTTTGTTCATACTTGCGATTTTCGCGAAAGAACGAGGCGCCCATTGGGTGGCTCAGATCGGCGCGCACTGCACCAAGGCTGGTCGCTGGACACTTCGCGTTGTCACCGCCGAAGGACCTCTAATGGAAGTGCAGATCGATGTGCAAAACTCTTCTGCAACGGAGGCCTAGTCGGCCCTCAAGTGCACCTTCTAACGTCAGCTGCGGGTTGAGAGCTGCACCACGCTACTCACCGCCCCTCACCCCACGACCGGATGATGCGGCACGCTGTCCCGCCGCATATGCCCCGCGAGCCGTGGATCGTCGTCCACCTCCACCCCGCGCTTGAACACGGTGAAGCCCGAGCGCTGGTAGAACTCGACCGCGCCCTGATGGTCGATCGTGCAGGTGTGGACCCAGAAGCGGCGGATCGGCTTGGCCCAGGCGAATTCGAGCGCCCGGTTCATCAGCCAGCGCCCGGCGCCCTTGCCCAACACAGGCTCGTCGATGCCGAAAAAAGCGAGCTCGGCCTCCCCCGCGATCCGAAAATCGAGCTCCAGCAGACCGACATCGCGGCCCCCGTGACGGAGCAGATGAAGCTCGACCGCCGGATCGGTGAGGATCGCCTCCAGTTCGGCCCGCGGCTTCACCAGCCGGCTGAACCACATCCAGCGCTCGCCCAGCACGCGATAGATCGCGAGGTAGCGTTCCGTTTCGCTCCCGCTCAGCCGCTCCAGCGAAAAGCCCTCCGTCCCGGGCGGGTCCGACTTTGCCTGCGGCGCCGCCGTCATCTCCAGCGAGGTCACGATCGCCGCGATCTTGCCAGGCGGCAGATCGGTGGTGCCGTCGAGGCTGATGGTCAGCGTCTGGCTCATGGGCGCAATCGTCCGAACTCGCGAATCCGGTCGCGATCATGACATGATCGGCGCGGAAAGATCACGGTGCGATGATGCATGGCAGAATGATCGGGCGGCAGGACGGACGTGAAAGCCACAGCAGGCGCTGGCGGCCGATGCTCGCGCTGTTCGTCATGCTGTTCGCCGTGGTACCGCACCTTGCTCTGGCCGCCTCGCCGATGGCCGCCACACTGATGGCGGTGCAGGCGATGCCAGCGCCCGGCACGACGATGGCCGGCTCGCCTTGCCACGAGAGGACCGCCGACCTTTCGCATCCGTTGCGTCTGCCGGCCTGCTGCATGATCGGCTGCGCCGTGCTCGCGGAAGCGCCGACGACCGCCCTGCCTTTCCGCGCGCTGGCCTGGTCGCCCCCGCAACCGTCGGAGCAACGCTTGCTGTCCGGCATCTCGCGAGAGCCGTCCAAGCCGCCTCCACGCCGGGAACTGGTCCGGCTCTGAACCTGTTCCTGACGAAGCAGGATGCCGCCACGGCACGCTTCGTCATCGCATCCATTGAAGGATTTTCACGATGAACCGCATGATATCGATCGTTGCCGCCCTGACTCTCGGCTGCGCCCTCTCGGGCGCTGCCCAGGCTCAACAACCGCATCAACACGGTGCGATGCCGGACATGAAGGCTTCTCCCTCCGATAGCGCAGCGACAAAGGCCTTCAAGGAGGCCGGCATGAAGATGCACAAGGACATGGCGATCACCTATTCCGGCGATACCGATGCCGACTTCCTGCGCGGCATGATCCCGCACCATCAGGGCGCGATCGAAATGGCCAAGATCGAGTTGGCCCATGGCAAGGACCCAGAAGCCCGCAAGCTGGCGGAAACCATCATTCGGGATCAGGAAAAAGAAGTCGCGATGATGCGCGAGATGCTGAAGAAGCTCGGCAAGTAGGCGCCGAGCCCGCCGGCTGCGCCGACGCAGCCGGCCCCCGCGCTTGCCCTTCACCCCGGCGGCTGGCAAGACGGCTTTTTAAAGGTTCGCGCCGCTAAGGTGACGTCGTGGGCCCTTAGCCCCCCTTACGCTCCATCAAAGCCTCGGCGCCGATGAAACGCTATCTGGACTATCTCTGGCCGATCATCGGGCTCGTCGCGGTCGTCTGGTCCGTCGAGCTGCTGTGGGGCAAGCTCAAGGCCGAAGCCGGCTCGGACGCGGCGGTGGAAGCGCTGCTGCAGAACGCCAATCTCTGGCAGAGCATCAAGATCATCGCCCAGCGCATCGGCCACAAGATCGCGGTCATCCCGCCCGATGCCTTCTTCCACGCGGCGCTCGCCACCCTCGTCGCCTATGCCGCGCTCGCCTGGTACGACCGCATCGCCCTGATGCATTTGCGCAAGGACCGGGGCATCTCCTGGCTCTATATTTCGCTCTGCTCGTTCGTGACCTATGCCCTGTCGCACAACATCGGCGCGTCCGTGTTTTCGGGCGGCATGGTGCGCTACCGGGTCTATACGGCGAAGGGGCTGAGCGCGGCCGAGGTCGCGGTGCTGATCGCGCTGTGCTCCTTCACCTTCGCCTTCGGCACGCTGCTGCTGCTGGGCATCGTGTTGACCTATGAGCCCGAAATCCTGCGGCCGCTGACGCGCATGTCGAAATGGTTCGCCATCGGCGACGGCACGGCGCGCCTGATCGGCATCGGCATGCTGGTCTTCGTCGCGCTCTACACCATCGGCTCCTGGCTGAAGTTCAGACCGTTCCGCATCGGCAAGTTCGAGATCATCTATCCGCGCCTGCGCATCGTCGCCCGGCAATATCTCGCCGCACCGCTGGAGCTCGCCGGCGCGGCCGGCATCATCTATTTCGCGCTGCCGGAGCAGGGCAATCCGGGCTTCATGATCGTGCTCGGCGCCTTTCTGCTGTCGTTCTCCGCCGGCCTGCTCAGCCAGGTTCCGGGCGGCGTCGGCGTGATGGAGGCTGTGTTTCTCGCCGTCATGCCGGGCGTGCCGGCGCCTGCGGTCTTCGCCGCGCTTTTGATCTGGCGGCTGTTCTACCTGATCCTGCCGCTGGTGATCTCGCTGCCGATCGTGGTGGCCTTCGAGCGCGCCCAGCTCAAGCGCAGCACGCGCATCGCACCGCCGCCTTGATCAGATCGCGTCGGCTTCAGGCGCCGGCCGCTTGAGCGCGATTGCAGCCGCGCCGAACATCAGCAGCGCGCCCAGCGCCTCCGACCATCCGAACGGCTCCGCGAGCGCGAAAACGCCCACCGCCACCGCAATCGCCGGGCTGACGAAGGCATAAAGTCCTGCCCGGAACGCGCCCCAATCGCGTAGGAGCCGCATATAGATCGTGAATCCCATCAGCGATCCGCCGATGATCAGGAAAACGAGCGCTGGCAGCACCGGCCACTTTGACAGCTTTCCGAGATCGGAGATCGTCACAGGTTCCAGCGCCAGCGACACCATCGTCAGCCCCACGCCGCCGATCAGGGTCTGCCAGCCGGCGAGGGTCAGCGTCGGCATCGTGCCGGCGATAGGCCGCGAGAGCACCGCGCCTGTACAATAAAGCAGCGTGCCTGCCGCGACCGCCGCGAGCGCGAGCGCCTCCTGCGGATCGCCGTGAGCGACCGAGAGCCCGCCCAGCGCCCGCGTCGCGAACAGAAAGCCGAGACCCAGCGTCCCCAGCGCGATCGCGGCGAGCTTGCGCCCATCGACCGGTTCGCCCGCGATGACGCGGCTGGCGAGCAGCGTGAAGATCGGGATCGTCGCGAAATTAACGATGGCCGCGAGCCCGGTCGGTGCGTGCGCCGTGCCCCAGAACAGCAGCGTGTAGTTGCCGGTGTTGAGCAGCAGCGCGGTGAGGATCAGCCGAGGCCAGGCGTCGCCCGGTACCTTCGCGACATCGCGCCCGGCCCAGAGCAGCATCAGCAGCCCGGCGATCGAGAAGCGCGCGGCGGCAAGAAAGACGGGCGGCACATGCGCCGCGCCCACCTTCACCGGCAGCCAGGTCAGCCCCCAGACGAGGCACATGACGGCGAAGAGGGCGGCATTGCGGTTCATCTTCTCCGCTTAGATGCGCGGCAGCCGGCTGACCATTGCGCACACGGCATCGGCGCCCCGTGGAAACCTACACGCTCCCCACATTGCGCAAGCGCACGCGGGGATGGATTTCGGCCTGCGACAGCACCGGCGTCTCGCGGCGGAAGCGCTCGATGATCTGGCGGGCGAAAGGCCTCGCCAGCCCGGAGGTGACCAGCGAAGGCATCTCGCCCATCCGCGCGGCATCCTCGAAGCGCTCGCGGACATGGCGCACGAAGTCCTGCAGCCGCGAGGGCTGCATCGCCAGATGCCGGTCCTCGCCATTGCCGATCACGGATTCGGCGAAGACGCTCTCCCAGGCCGACGAAAGCGTGATGATCGGCAGCGTGCCGTTGGCATCGGAGAATTGCGCGCAGATCTGGCGGGCAAGCCTCGCCCGGACATGCTCTGCGATATCGCGCGGATTTTTGATGCCGCCCGACACCTCGGCAATGCCTTCGATGATGGTCGCGAGATCGCGGATCGAGATGCGCTCCGACAGCAACAATTGCAGCACGCGCTGGATACCGGTCGTCGAGATCTGGTTCGGTACGATCTCCTTGACGAGATCGGCATGGTCCTTGGGCAGTTCGCGCAGCAGCTTCTGAACTTCGCCATGCGAGAGCAGCTCCGGCATGTTCGATTTCAGCACCTCGGTCAGATGCGTCGAGATCACGGTGGCGGCGTCGACGACGGTATAGCCGCGCAGCTGGGCCTCGTCCTGCAACGCACCGTCGATCCAGGTCGCCGGCAGCCCGAAGGTCGGCTCCAGCACGTTGTGGCCGGGCAGGTTCACCGTGCCGCCCATCGGGTCCATCGCCATGTACTGCCCGGCATAGACGATGCCATGGCCCGCATCGATCTCCTTGATCTTGATGTAATAATGGTTCGCCTCGAGCTGGACGTTGTCGACGATCCGCACGGCCGGCATGACGAAACCGAGCTCGGCCGCGAGCTGGCGTCGCAGCGCACGCACCTGGTCAGTCAGCCGGTCCTGCCCGCTGGTCGAGTTCACCAGTGGCAGCAGCGCATAGCCGATCTCGATCTTGAGTTCATCCATCTTGAGGAGGTCGTTCAGCGTCTCCTCGCGCGTGGAGCCATCAGCGGCGAGCGTCCCACCGCCCGATTGTGCGGTGCCCGCAATCGCCTCCTCGGCCTCGCGTTGCTTCGCCAGGCGGCCGAACCGCATCGCGAGATAACCGGCGCCTCCTGCCAGCGCCAGGAAGGGCAGCATCGGGATGCCCGGCAAAATGGCGATCAGCAGCATGACGGCTGCCGACATGCCGAGCGCCTTCGGGTAGCCGGAAAGCTGTTTACCCAGCGCCTTGTCGGCCGCGCCGCGCACACCGGACTTGGACACCAGCAGGCCGGCGGCGGTCGAGACAATCAGCGCCGGGATCTGGCTGACGAGGCCGTCGCCGATGGTCAGCTGGGTATAATTATGGGCAGCGTCTCCGAAGCTGAGCCCTTGCTGCGCGACACCGATGATGATGCCGCCGAGGACGTTGATGAAGGTGATCAGCAAGGCGGCGATCGCGTCGCCGCGTACGAACTTCGAGGCACCGTCCATCGAGCCGAAGAACGAGGATTCGTCTTCGAGCGCGCGGCGTCGGAGTTTCGCCGTATCCTGGTCGATCAGCCCAGCCGAGAGATCGGCATCGATCGCCATCTGCTTGCCGGGCATCGCATCCAGCGAGAACCGGGCCGCGACTTCGGCGATACGCCCCGAGCCCTTGGTGATGACCACGAAATTGACGATCAGCAGGATGGTGAAGACGATCACCCCGATGACGAAGTTGCCGCCCATCACGAAGCTGGCGAAGGCCTCGATGACATGACCGGCTGCCGCTGTGCCTTCATGTCCATGAGCGAGGATCAGGCGGGTGGAGGCGAGGTTCAACGCCAACCGGAACATGGTGACGATCAGCAGCACCGTCGGAAAAGAGGAGAACTCCAGCGGCTCTTCGATGAACAGCGCCGTCATCAGAACCAGCACCGAGACGATGATGGACAGCGCCAGCAGCAGGTCGAGCATCAGCGCCGGCAGCGGGAAGATGAGCACTACGAGGATGCCCAGGACGCCAGCGGCCAGGAAGAGGTCCGGGCGCCTGAGCATTTTGCCCAGCGCATTGCGGTCCGGCATGACGAACCCGCCGCTTGCCGCCTGCCCTGCCGTCACATCGGTCATCGACCGCCCCGCCCTTTACCGTCGCAGCCGGTCGCAAACGCGCACCTGCCCTGGCCACCCGGCAATTCTTGCCGGGTTTATGGTGAACGAGTGGTTAAGATCGCGGAGATCGCCAGCGCAGGAACCTTCGCCGCGAGCGCCTCGTTGTCGAAGACATCGGCATATCGGAACGGATCGGGGGACCCGTGCAGCATCGCTCTGGCAAGGCCACGATGGATGGCATCGTCGAAACCGACGTGCCCGCACGCCTGGACCGCCTGCCCTGGTCGCCGTTCCATACGCTGGTCGTCGTCGCCCTCGGCATCACCTGGATTCTCGACGGCCTCGAGGTCACGCTGGCGGGTGCGGTTTCCGGCGCCCTCAAGGACAGCCCGGTCCTCAAATTCACCAACACCGAGATCGGAATGGCCGGGGCCGCCTACATCGCCGGGGCCGTACTCGGTGCGGTGTTCTTCGGCTGGCTGACGGATCGGCTCGGCCGCAAGAAGCTCTTCACGATCACCGTGCTGGTCTACCTCGCGGCGACCGCGGCCACCGCTTTCTCCTGGAACGTCTGGAGTTTCCTGGCCTTCCGCTTCCTCACCGGCATGGGCATCGGCGGCGAATACACCGCGATCAATTCGACCATTCAGGAGCTCATCCCGGCCCGAATCCGTGGCTGGGTCGACCTTGTCATCAACGGTTCGTTCTGGATCGGCGCGGCGCTCGGTGCGCTCGGTGCCATCGTGCTGCTCGACCCCGCGCATATC
The DNA here is from genome assembly GCF_056400625.1 of Allobosea sp. P5_A5. Taxonomy (NCBI): domain Bacteria; kingdom Pseudomonadati; phylum Pseudomonadota; class Alphaproteobacteria; order Hyphomicrobiales; family Alloboseaceae; genus Allobosea; species Allobosea sp. P5_A5. The sequence continues at coordinate 159,767 of NZ_JBFUKY010000002.1, read as the reverse complement.
GATCCGGAGCATGGCTGGCGCATCGCTTTCTTCATCGGCGCAGTGCTCGGCCTCTTCATCCTGTTCCTGAGGCAATGGATCCCCGAAAGTCCCCGCTGGTTGATCAGCCACGGTCATCCCGAGCAGGCCGCTGCCGTCGTGGCCGAGATCGAGCGTAGGGCGGGCTTCACGCCGCCGCCAGGCGAGCAGCTTGCCGTGACGCGACTGCGCCCCCGCGCCGCGACGCCGCTCGCGGAGGTGTTTCGCGCGCTTTTCGTCGTGCATCGCAGCCGCGCGCTCGTCGGATTGGCGCTCATGGTGGCCCAGGCGTTCTTCTACAACGCGATCTTCTTCACCTATGCCCTGATCCTGACCGATTTCTACAAGGTCCCCTCCGCCTCGGTCGGCTGGTTCATCCTGCCCTTTGCCGCCGGTAACTTCCTGGGTCCCCTGCTGATCGGTCGCCTCTTCGACACCATCGGTCGCCGCACGATGATCGCCGCGACCTATGCGCTCTCAGGGCTGCTGCTGACGGGGACCGGCTATTTGTTCTGGCGGGACGCGCTCACCGCGAGCCAGCTCACCCTATGCTGGAGCGTCGTCTTCTTCTTCGCCTCGGCGGCGGCGAGCTCGGCTTATCTCACCGTATCCGAAACCTTCCCGGTCGAGATGCGCGCGCTGGCCATCGCCGTGTTCTACGCCGTCGGCACCGGCGCGGGCGGTGTGGCAGGACCCTGGCTGTTCGGCGTCCTCATCGACACCGGTTCGCGCGGCAGCGTCTTCGGCGGTTATCTGCTCGGCGCGGCGTTGATGCTGATCGCGGCGTTCGTCGCGGGCCGATTTGCCGTGAAGGCGGAACGCCAGCCCCTCGAAAGCGTCGCGCGACCATTGACCGCTGTGGATTGACCATAACGACAGATCGACAACCGCGTCGGCTGGAACAATTGGGTCTTCGAAAGCATTATCACCTGTCCGCTTTTCGGCATTCCGAAATGCGGGACATGGTGGAAACGATCTGGAGGTCGTCGTGGACAGACGCTCATTTCTGGTAACGCTGGTCGGAGGTTTCGCCGCCGCCAGCCTGGGCGGTATCGCCATTGCCGAAGCGGCAGCGCAGCCGAAGCCGGTCTTGGTGCCGGAAGCAGGCCCGGCAAAGGCCGACGAGGCCGTCGCGGCCGAAACGGCGGAGGCGCTCGACAAGACCGACGCCGAATTCAGCCAGTACTATTATCGCCGTCCGCGCTACGGCTATCGGCCTTATTATCGCCGCCCGCGCTATTATGCCCGGCCGCGCTTCTACGCCCGGCCGCGTTATTACCGGCCGCGCTATTACCGTCGTCGCTGGTAATCCAGCGCCGCTCTAAAAGCCGGGTCAGGCAGCGCTGATGCGCGTCTGGCCCGGTTCCGCGACCGTGATGCCCGCAGCCGTGTACTCGCCCAGCTTGTTGCGCAGCGTGCGGATCGAGATGCCCAGAATTTTCGAAGCATGCGTCCGGTTGCCGAGGCAATGGTCGAGCGTGTCGAGGATCAGCTCCCGCTCGACATCGGCGACAGTGTTCCCCACAAGCGACCGCGTTACAGCCTCGGCCGTTTGAACGGCGCGTGAAGCGGTGTCGCGCCCCGATGCGGCGCCGAGCGACTCGCCCTCAGGCGTCTGCACGGCGGAAGCCGTGATCTCCTCGCCGCTCGCCAGCAGCACGGCGCGATGCATGGTGTTTTCCAGCTCGCGCACATTGCCCCGCCAGCCATTGGCCAGCAGGATCTTGCGCGCATCGAGCGCCACCGGGCGCAGCGGCAAACCGTTCAAATCGGCGTATTTCTTGGCGAAGTGATCCGCCAGCGCCAGAATGTCGCCCGGCCGCTCGCGCAACGCCGGCAGGCGCAGATGCACGACGTTGAGGCGATAGAACAGATCCTCGCGGAAGATCCCGTCGCGCACGGCATCGCCGAGGTTGCGGTTGGACGTCGCGATGATGCGGATATCGACCTTGACCGGCTGCGTTCCGCCGACGCGATCGATCATCCGCTCCTGAAGCGCGCGCAGCAGCTTGGCCTGGAGCCGGACATCCATTTCCGAGACTTCGTCGAGCAGAAGCGTGCCGCCATGGGCTTCCTCGAACTTGCCGATGCGGCGTGCGACGGCGCCGGTAAAAGCGCCCTTCTCATGCCCGAACAGCTCCGATTCCAGCAGGTTATCCGGAATGGCGGCGCAGTTGACCGCGACGAAGGGCTTGTCCTTGCGTCCGGATTTCTGGTGCAGGTGACGCGCGATCACCTCCTTGCCGGTGCCGCTTTCGCCGGTGACCAGCACGGGCGCTTCCGAGCGCGCGATCTGGGTGGCGAGCTGGACCACGCGCTCCATGGCGGGGTCGCGCCAGATCAGGCTCGACTGATCGGCCGCGACAGCCTCCAGCACCGCGGCGATCAGCTCCGGGTCAGGCGGCAGCGGCACGTATTCGCGCGCGCCGGCCTGGATCGCCGCCACCGCCGCGCGTGAATCCGTAGAGGTGCCGCAGGCAACGATCGGCGTGCGGATGCGCTCGGCATCCAGCGCGGCGACATAGGCAGCGATCGGCTGCACCACGTCGATCATCAGCAGATCGGCGCCCTTGGCCCGCAGCACCGCGAGCGTCTGGTCCAGCGACTCGGTATGCGTGACCGCAGCCCCTTTCGACATCGCGATCTTGGCCGCGGCGATGATCTGGGTCTTGAGACCGCCGGCAATGATGAGGCGCATGGCTCAGGCCCTTCCGTCTGGAATTTTTTTGGAAATAAACCGGGAGTCAGGACCCATTTGAAAATTCGTCAGGGCGTGTCGAGACGGGGGATTTTGCGAGCATCGGAGCGGAGCGTACTTTACGTACGTGAGCACCGAAGCGCAGCAAAACCCCAGTCGCAGACCGCCATCACGAATTTGCAAATGGGTCCTCACCGGTCGGCCTTGATGATTTCGGTCATCGTGACACCGAGGCGATCCTCGACGACGACGACTTCGCCGCGAGCGACCAGACGCTCGTTGACGAAGATGTCGATGGCTTCCCCGACGCGTCGGTCAAGCTCGATGACGGCCCCCGGCACGATCTGCAGGAGGTCGCCGACCGCGACCTTGGATGAGCCCAGCACGGCCGACACCGTGACCGGCACGTCGAAGACCTGCTCGAGGTCCTCGGCCGTCTTCACCGGCACCGGGCCAGAACGTGCCACGGAGCCCTGATCCGGATCGAAGGACAGGTCCGCATTGTTCAGCGGCGGCAGGTTCAGATCGTTGTTCTGGCTCATGGCTCAGACTTTCATTGGCCCACGCGGGCGGGGAAAACGCTGGCGACGGCTTGCTCGATCAGGCCCGAGAGACGCTCGCGATCCATGACGAAGCCGCCATCGGCCCATTCGATGCGCCCGTCGCCGGGCATGATGTCGGGCTCGCCCAACACGATCAGCCGGCCGGAAAAACCGTGCTCGCGGGTCAGCTTCTGCACCAGCTCCTCGGCCGCTTCGACGGCCGATTCATGGACACGCACCACCAGATGCGGCGCCTGTCGGGCATGGCTCAGACATTCTCGGACGGCGCCTTGCAGCGTCGCGAGCGGCTTCTCGGCCAGCGCCGCGCCGGCGATCGCCTTTGCCACCGCGATCGCGACCTCGGCCGCCTGCTCCTCGATCGCGGCGACGCGAACGTCTTCCAACGCAAACAACCGCTCGGCCGACCGGGCGAGTTGCGCCGCGAAGCCGCCAAGCTGTCCCTCGGCCTCGTGCCGTCCCTGCTCCACGCCCTGGCGGAAGCCATCGGCACGCGCCGCGGATATATCGGCCTCGCCGGCTGCCTTCCGGCTGCCTTCGCGAAAATCCGTGCCGAACATGAACTTGGTTGCAGCGGCCATCAGTACACCAGCTCGTCTTCGGCGCCGCCCTTGGACAGCACGATCTCGCCCTTCTCGGCGAGGTCCTTCGTCAATTGCACGAGCTTGGTCTGCGCCTCGTCGACATCCTTGAGACGCATCGGTCCGAGACTGGCGATGTCGTCCTGCATGTTCTTGGCGGCGCGCGTCGACATCGCGCCAAGGAAGAAGTCGCGCATCGGCTGGCTGGCGCCCTTCAGCGCGCGAGCGAGCGTGTCCTTGTCGACCTGGGCCATCAGCGTCTGCAGACCGGCAGGATCGAGCTTGCCAAGGTCGTCGAAGGTGAACATCAGCGCACGGATGCGCTCGGCCGCTTCCTGGTTCGAAGCGTCGAGCGAGGACAGGAAGCGCAGTTCCGTCTGCCGGTCGAAGCCGTTGAAGATCTCGGCCATCATCTCGTGCGGATCTCGCCGCCGCGTCTGCGTCAGCGTGGAGACGAACTCCGTGCGCAGCGTATTCTCGATGTGGTCGAGCGCTTCCTTCTGGATCGATTCGAGCCGAAGCATGCGCCCGACGACCTCGATCGACAGGTCGTTGGGCAGGTTGCGCAGCACGTTAGCGGCATGGTCCGGCCGGATCTTGGAGAGGATCACGGCAATCGTCTGCGGGTATTCGTTCTTGAGGAAGTTGGCGAGCACCATCGCATCGATGTTGCCGAGCTTCTGCCACATGTTGCGGCCGGCCGGCCCGCGGATTTCCTCCATGATCAGCGCGACCTGCTCGGTCGGAAGGATCTTCTCGAGCAGCGAGATCGTCTTGTCGAAGGAGCCGGTGACCGCGCCCGCGCTGGACAGCTTGCCGACGAAGTCGAGCATCAGCCGCTCGACCTCATCGGCATCGACAGTGCCCAGCTCCGCCATGGAGCGGGTGATGATGCGGATCTCGTCGTCGTCGAATTCCTGCCAGATCATCCGGCCATGCTCTTCGCCCAGCACGAGCAGGATCACGGCCGCACGCTGCGGTCCGGTCATCTCCGCGATGGTGGTGACGCCGACGAAGCCGCCACCTTCGATCTCCGGGAGACCGGTGCCGCGGGTCGCGAGGGACTGGGATTCTGCCATGGTTCAGCCGCCCGTCACGCCGGCGCTTTTTCGTGGATCCAGCTCCGCAGTACCGCGACCGAGTCGGACGGGTTCTGCGAGACCAGCGCGCCGATCTTCTCGACCGACTGCGCCTTGAGCTGGCCCTTGATCTGCGCAACCGCGAGCATCTTCTCGGAAGGCATCTCGAAATTGGCGGCAGTGAGCTCCGAGCCGGCCGCCCGGGGGGGTAGCGCCGGATCGCCGGTGGAATCCGTGATGGCGCCGGTGCGCATGAAGGCCGGCATCGCGCGCAGAGCCCCAGTGCTGTTGTCGGAGGCCAGGATCTGTTTCAGCAGCGGGCGGACCACCGTCATCAGCACGATCAGGGTCAGCAGCGAGATCACGCCGAGTTCGGCGAAGCGCACCAGATCCTCGCGGGTGAAGGACATCAGCTGCTGCATCAGGGTCTGCTCGGCCATGTCGGTCGGCGCCGCCGGCGCTTCCGCGAAGCGCAGGTTCACCACCTCGACCTTGTCGCCGCGCCCCTGGTCGAAACCGACCGCGGTTCGCACGAGCTCGCCGATACGGTCGATATCCTCGTTGCTGCGCGGCTGGTACGCGCTCTCGCCGTTCTGGCCGCGCTGATAGACGCCATCGACCAGCACCGCGACGGAGAGCTTCTTGATGCGCCCGCCCTCCTGCATCTCGGTGCGGGTGGTCTTGGAGATCTCGTAATTGGAGACCTCCTCGTTCTTCTGCGAGTTCTCGCGCTGGTTCTGCTGGGCCCCTTGCGTCTGCTGCGCGCCCGGAAGCTCGTTGCCGACGGTGACGGTGCCGTTGCCTTCGGTGGTCGTCGAGGCTTCCGTGCGGTTCTGGCTCGAGCGCAGGACGCGGCTTTCGGGGTCGAAGTTCTCCGAGCGGCTTTCGACGCGGTTGGTGTCGAGCGCAGCGGAAACCTGCACGCGCGCCCGGCCATAACCGACGACGCTGGCGACGATATCCTCGACCTGCGCCTTCAGCCGCTTCTCGATCGCGGTCTGGCGCTCCTCGATGCCGAGCCCGATCAGGCTCTGGTCGCTCTCGGCGCCATCGGCCAGCAACCGGCCGCGCTCATCGACGATCGAGACGCGCTCGGGCTTCAGCCCATCCACAGCCGACGCCACCAGATGGCGCACCGCACGGACCTGCGCCGCATCGAGATCGCCAGCGAGCTTAAGCGCGATCGAGGCGCGCGGCGGCTCGCGGTCGCGTTCGAACAGGCGCCGTTCCGGAATGACGAGATGGACGCGGGCAGCCTGGACCCGGCTGATCGAGCGGATCGTGCGCGAGAGCTCGCCCTCCAACGCCCGCAGATGATTGATGTTCTGGACGAAGCTCGTCGAGGAGAAGGCATCGCCCTTGTCGAAGATCTCGTAGCCGACGCCGCCGCCGGCCGGGATGCCCTTGCCGGCAAGGTCGAGCCGCAGCCGCGCGACATCCGTCTTCGGGACAAGGATGGTCTGCCCGTCGGCGCGCAGCTCGTATTTCACGCCGCGCGTGTCGAGGTCCTTCAGGATCGCGCTGACGTCCTGGCTCCCGAGATCGGCGAAGAGCACGCTCAGCGAGGGCTGCGACATGCGGATCATCACGAAGGCAAAGAAGCCGACGAGCGCGAGCGTGACAGCCAGCATCGCTGCCAGCCGTGCTGCGCCGAACCTTGAAAACTGGGCGATAACCGCGTTCACGCCGCCATCCGTTCCACGAGACCGTGTGGCACGCTTGGCAAGCGCGACCACTAGGCAAGTTTTTCCCAGTGCATGGTTAGCGGGCGGTTAATTTTTTGGGCGGGAGCGTTAACTTTCTTTGGAAGGCCGTGACTCAAAACGCAAAGGCGCCGGCCTCGTCGAGACCGGCGCTTGCCAAAACCAGAATGAAATCGACGTGTTACTGACGATAATGCTGGATGCGGGTGGTCCGCAGACCGGCCAGCCCATGCTGGTCGATCGACATCTGCCAGCTCAGGAATTCGTCCACGGTCAGCGTGTAGCGCTGACAGGCCTCTTCCAGGCTGAGCAGCCCACCGCGTACGGCAGCGACCACTTCGGCCTTGCGCCGGATAACCCATCGTCTCGTGTTCATCGGGGGTAAATCCGCGATCGTCAGCGGACTTCCGTCCGGGCCGATCACGTACTTCACCCGCGGACGCATTGGCTCGGTCATGATACTCTCACACAACTCAACAGACCTACTGGAGATGAGCGTATCCATGCGGTTTTAAGATTTGGCTAAAGCGATGGCTCGGGATGTCCTTGTCTGATTCGCGGGGCTCACTGGCTCCGCACCACGCTCTTGACCTTGTCGATCGCCACGCCAATCGTGCCGATCTTCAGGGTCGGGACCGAGGAGGTGAAGTCGACTCCGTCGACGACGCCGCTGATCTGGGTTTTCACGGTCAGGCTTTCGCCCGCGACGCTCGTTCCATCGACCGTCACGGTGTAGGCGCCGTCCGGCGCCTTCGTTCCCGTCGAGGTCGTGCCGTCCCAGCTCAGCATCTGGTCGCCAGCCGTGAGGCTGCGCGTCATCGTCTGCACGACGTTGCCATTGCCGTCCTTGATCGTGACGGCGGCCGTGCCGGACGCGGAAGAATTGACCTTCCACGCAGCCGCGCCGTTCGAAAGCTGTGCGGTGGCGCCATCGGCCGTGATCGTCGAGCCGATGAAGCCGACCGCGCTCGTGGCCGTACCAGCCGCGCTCAGGCTGAGCAGCGAACTCAGCGTATCGTTGGTCTTGAGCTGCTGCTCGACGCCGGCGAACTGCACCAGCTGCTCGGTGAACTGGTTGGTGTCCATCGGGTCGAGCGGCGACTGGTTCTTCAGCTGCGTCGTCAGCAGCGTCAGGAACTGATCGAAATTATTCGCGATGCCAGAGGCGCCGGAACTGCTTGAGCTGCTGGAAGAGCTCGCGGCGCCCGACGAAGAAGAGCTCGGAACGTTGGAGACCGTTGCCATGAGGAAGTCCTCGTTCAGATGCTGAGATCGACGCCGCCGAGGCGTACGATCTGTCGTGAGGATGAGGCGACGGCGGCGATGCCGCCGACCTCTTCGGTCGTATCGCCGGAGTTCTGCCGGCGCGGACGCTGGGGCGCCTCGTCCTGCTGCCGCTGCTGACGGAAGGCCTGGCCGGAATTGTCGCGCAGGCTGATATCGACGCCGCTGTCGGAAGGCTTCAGGCCCGCCTGCTCGAAGGCGCGCTCCAGCGTGCGCGCGTCGCGCTGCAGCAGATGCAGGGTCTCGACCCGGTCCACCACAAGCTTGGCGCTGACCTCGCCCTTGTCGGAAATTGAAAGGTTGACGTCGACCCGCCCCAGTTCGGCGGGATCGAGCCGAATGTCGAACTGCCGGGCGCCCGAGAGCGCCCGCATGCCGATCTCGATCGGGAAGACATGGATCGGCGTGGGAACGGCCGAACTGTTCGCCTGCCCCTGCGCCGGCGGCTGCCCCGCGGCGGCTGTCGGGTCGCTCAGGACGGCGGCCGCCAGCGGATGCGCGCCAGCCTTGCCTGCCGCCTGCGCGACAGCGGCGGAGAGATCGAGCGGCGCCAGCGCCTGCTGGAGATTGTCCAGCAGCTTCGGCTCGATGGCGGTCGGGCCGTTGGCCTGTGACGTCACCGCAGGGTCAACCTCGACTTTGGCCGCGTCTTTAGGAGCATGGCCCTTTGCCGCCAGTTGCGCGGCCGCGTCGGCAACGCCAACACCCGCGTCCTGGAGCTTGCCGACCTCGACCGCGCCCTTGTCCGCCGCAGCCGCGACCGCCGCTTGGCCCCCGGCGGTTGCAGCCAAGGCAAGGTTGGGTAGCCCTCGCGACGAACCGGTCTTGGCGGTGATCGCGCCAGCTCCATCCTCCCCGGTCCCCGGATCGCCCTTGACCTCCGCGGCGGGCATGCCAGCGGCGAGCAGAGCCGCGAGATCGACTGTGACGGGCGGGGTTGGGGTCGGTTCAACGGCAGCCGCAGCCGACGCCCCAGCCTCCGTCCCATCTTCCAGTTTTTTCTTGCCCGGCTTCACTGTAACGGGAGCCCCGCCCTGAGCGGCTTTGTCGACATCGGTGCCCTCGCCGGTGGCAACCTTTCCAGCTGCCTCCTCGGCAGCCGCGAGAATGCTGGCCAGCGCCCCGATATCGGTCGGGACGACAGGCGTCTTGGGTCCCGCGATCTGAGGCACCTGCGCCGTTGCAGGCTTCGATGCAGCGCCATCGGCGGGCTTGGCCGTCACCGGCTCCTTCGAAGCCGGGGTTCCGGTCCCGTCCTTCACCACGCTCGGCGCGTCGACCGCGTCGTCCTTGGCTTTCTGGCTCGCGGGGGGCGAGGCCTTGCCGGTGTCCTGCACGGGGACCGGCCTGTCTTCGCTCCGCTCCGGCAGTGTGAACTCCTGGCCGGTGCCCTGCGCGTCGGACGCGCGGCTGCGCTGCGGCGCAGGCTCCGGCGCGGAAGGCGGGGAAAACACGGGGTCGATGGCCATAAGGATATCCGCAAGGCGGGGCCCGATAGGCGGCCCTCCGCCTGCTCAGCAAGTTGCGAGCCATATTCGAAGGCAACGATTGCAATCACTTAGGTGTCGCCGCAGACGGATGCGCGGGCAGGAATCTCCAGATCGCAGCCTTGACCGGGCAGGATTTGCCGATCTGGCTGGCCGGCCTTGCCAATCCCGCTGGCAGGCCTGGGTCAAAACCGGTATAGAAACCGCCATCAGCGCCGAGCGCCCCGGAACTTCCATTTCCAGATGAACACACCGCGCAACTCCCTCGACATCGCCAAGCCGCCTTCGGCGACGCGCGTCGTCGCGGCGATGTCGGGCGGCGTCGATTCATCGGTGGTGGCCGCTCTGCTGAAGCGCGAGGGCTACGATGTCGTCGGCGTCACCTTGCAGCTCTACGATCATGGCGCGGCCGTCCACCGTGCAGGGGCCTGCTGCGCCGGACAGGATATCCACGACGCCCGTCGGGTCGCCGAGAAGATCGGCATCCCGCATTACGTGCTCGATTACGAGAGCCGCTTTCGCGACGCCGTCATCGAGCGCTTCGCCGAAAGCTATCTCGCCGGCGAGACGCCCATTCCCTGTGTCGAGTGCAACCGCACCGTGAAGTTCCGCGACCTGCTGGACCTCGCCAAGGAACTCGGCGCGGACGCGCTGGCGACGGGCCACTACGTCGTCAGCCGCGATCTCGGGGACGGCCATCGCGGCCTTTTTCGTGCGGCCGATATGAACCGCGACCAGAGCTATTTTCTCTACGCGACCACCCAGGCGCAGCTCGACCTGTTGCGCTTTCCGCTCGGCCATATCGACAAGGCACAGACGCGCGCGCTTGCGGCCGAACTCGGCCTCGCCATCGCCGACAAGCCTGACAGCCAGGACATCTGCTTCGTGCCGAATGGCCGCTATGCGGACGTCATCGAGCGGTTGAAGCCGGGCGCCTCCCGGCCGGGCGAGATCGTTCATCTCGATGGCCGCGTGCTGGGCCAGCATGACGGCGTGCTCCATTACACGGTCGGCCAGCGCAAGGGATTGGGCATCAGCTCTGGCGAGCCGCTCTATGTGCTGCGTCTCGACGCCGAAAATGCCCGCGTCATCGTGGGGCCGCGCGAGGCGCTGAGCGTGCGCGAGATCAGGCTGCGGGACGTCAACTGGCTCGGCGAAAGCACGCTGGACGACCTGCCGGCCGAGGGGCTCGATGTCGCGGTGCGCGTGCGCTCCACCCGCGCGCCGCGTCCGGCACGGCTGACCCGAGATGCCGAAGGCCTGCGCATCGAGCTTGCCGAGGACGAAGAGGGCGTCTCCCCCGGCCAGGCTTGCGTCATCTATGTCGATGCCGAACCCGGCGCCCGTGTCCTCGGCGGCGGCACGATCCTGCGCCGTGCGGCGCTGTCGCCGCAGGCCAGCGCTCCCGCAGCGCTTGCGTTGTCCTGACGGCACACGGCTCCATGTCTCTTATGCGGAACCGCCGATGCCGGTGACTTACGATCTTGACGGTCAGAAGCGCGTCTATGCGACCTGGGCGAAGTTCTACGACCGGATCTATCAGCGCATGTTGGCCCGCCCGCAGCGCGAGGCGGTCGCGGCGGCCTGCGCCTGCGGCCCGGAAATCCTCGAGATCGGCGTCGGCACCGGACTGACGCTGCCATATTTCGATCCCGCCAGCCGCGTCGTCGGGGCAGACCTTTCGCTTGACATGCTGCGTGTCGCGCAGCGGAAGGTGCTTGGCCAAGGGCTGGCGCATGTCATGGGGCTGACGGTGATGGATGCCTGCCGGCTCGGCTTTGCCTCCGAGCGTTTCGATGCGGTCACGGCACAGTTCGTCATCACCCTGGTTCCCCAGCCGGAGCAGGCACTGGCCGAGATGGACCGGGTTCTCAAACCCGGCGGCGAGATCATCATATCGAGCCGGCTCGTCGACGATGGCGGGCTGCTGGCGCCGTTCTGGGCGGCGGTCGCGCCGCTCGCCAAGGCTGTCGGCTGGAGCAGCGATTTCAAGGTCAGCCGCCTGACCGGCTGGGCCGCCGCGACCGGCCGCTACGAGACGGTCCATGTCGGGGGCGGCTATTTCAAGGTGGTGCGCCTGCGCAAGCTCGCCTCGCTTGCATCCTGACCGGCAATATTCCGCGACCGAGGCTTGACGAGCCGGTCACCTCCCCCCTATATCGCGCCCCTGTGACGGGGCGCCTTTGGCGAACGCCGGAACATGTGGCGGGGTAGCTCAGCTGGTTAGAGCAGCGGAATCATAATCCGCGTGTCGGGGGTTCAAGTCCCTCTCCCGCTACCATTTCCTTCGGTCGGCACTATCGAAGTCGGACAGCCAGCGCTTCCCGCTGCGATCGGTTGAACCATTCCCGCATGGCCACCGTATCTCCAGCCATCAGCCTCTGGAGGTCGTCATGCGTTTTGCCGCGAGCTACATCGCCTTTCTCGTCGTCTTCGGCATCTGCGACGCCATCTGGCTCGGCACGATGACATCGCGGCTTTATCGCCCGGCGCTGGGCGAGCTGATCTTCTTTCGCCCTGTACCGGCGGCGCTGTTCTATTTTGGCTTCGGGCTGGGTGTGGTGCATTTCGCCGTGATGCCGGCGCTGCGCAACGGGGTGTCCAGCGAGGCGCTGATCAACGGCGCCCTGCTCGGCATGTTGACCTACGCAACCTATGACCTGACCAATTACGCCACGCTGCGACCCTGGACGTTAACGATCACCGTAGCCGACATCGTCTACGGCACGGTGGCCGTCGGTATCTGCAGCTGGATTTCCTACGAGATCGTCCGCCGGGGGATCGGCTGGGGCTGGCTCTGACCAGCCCCTCGTCGTCCGTCAGACCGGCTTGAGCCGATAATGATTGACGCCCCAGGACGAGCCGCCCGCGTAGCCGAAAAGCCCGCTCGTCGCGAGGAAGAATAAACGCCAGCGCCGGCGCCATAGACCGGCCTGGCTGCCATAGACCGACTGCAGGATCGGCTCGATCGTCGGCAGGTTGCGGTCATAGTTCGCAAGCCAGTCCTCGGCGGTGCGGCGGTAATGCTCGCCGCTCCAGCGCCACTCGTCCTCGACCGTGAACAGATCCGGGAAATGATGCGCTAGCGCCGCGCTCGGCATGATGCCGCCCGTGAAGAAATGCTGCGCGATCCAGTCACCGGTATCGGCCGCGTCGAAGCGGTAGCAGCCCTGCGCATGGGCGAAGACATGGATGAACAGCCGCCCATCGGGCTTCAGCCAGCCACGGACGCGCCCGAGCAGCGAGCGCCAATTGGCCATATGCTCGAACATCTCGACCGAGACGACCCGGTCGAACGTCTCCTCGATTGCGAAATCGTTCATGTCTGCCGTGACGACGCGCAGATTGCCGAGGCCACGCTCGCGTGCGCGCTCTTCGATGAAGGCGCGCTGGGATGCCGAATTCGAGACCGAGACGATGCGCGAGTTCGGATAGTGAGCCGCCATCCAGAGCGAGAGCGAGCCCCAGCCGCAGCCGAGCTCGAGCACGCTCTGGCCGTCAGCCAGCCCGGCATGCTCGGCCGTCAGCACCAGCCCGTTCGCCTCCGCCGTCTCCAGACTGTCTCCGGGGCTGGCGTAATAACAGGAGGAATACTTCCGATGCGGCCCCAGCACCTGACCGAAAAACGCGGCCGGCACCTCGTAATGCTGCGCATTCGCGGCGTCGGTGTGCATCGCGATCGGGAAATTCGCCATATCGCGGGCAAAGGCGGCGGCGTCGGCCGGTCGGCCGGTCAGTTCGCGATCCGTGCGCCCGACCAGCGAGCCGATCACCGCGCGGCTGATCGCATCCGGCACCGGCAAGGCTTCGCCCCAATTCGACAGCCTCTGCATGATCGTCATGGCGTCGTCCCTTTGGGTGGCAGCGGGATCAGTGCGCTGGTTCGGCGCTGGTAGTCGCGATAGGCCTCGCCATGCTTGGCCAGCATGTGCTCTTCCAGTGGTGGAATCCCGGAAATGCGCGCGAGCAGCAGCGTGATGCAGGCTGGCGCAAGCCAGGCCAGCCAGCCCCAGGGATAGCCGGCGCCCGACGCGATCACCGCGTAGGAGGCCCAGAGGACGCATTCGAAGAAATAGTTCGGATGCCGCGAATAGGCCCAAAGACCGGTATCGCAGACGCCCTTGCGCCCCGAGCGGGCAAAGGACCGCAATTGGCGATCAGCGATCCCGCCGCCGAGAATGCCCGCCGCGAAGACGGCAAGACCGATCCAGTCCTGAACCAGCCCGAAGGCAGCGGGCCGATGCGCGGCGAGGATCACGCCGAGTGCCAGAGGCACGCTGGCCAGCGCCTGAACCTGCATCAGCCAGGCGAGCTTCGAGGCGGCCTGCTGGCCCCAATCCCGTTTCATCTTGGCGTAGCGGGGGTCATCGCCGATGCCTCTCGTCCGGCCTGCGATATGCAGCCCGAGCCGCAGCGCCCAGGCGGCGATCAAGCAGGCGACGACGAGCCGTCTGCCGATGGGCGCATCACCGAAAGGGAGCAGCGCTCCGCAGAAACCGACCGCGCCCAACCCGAAGGTCCATACGACGTCGATCCAACCGGAGTTGCCGGTGCGCCGCTCGACCAGCGTGGCGACCCCCATGACGGCCGACATCAGCCCGGCCACGAGGACAAGCGCCACCGCGACCGAGGCCAGCGTCACAGCCGCACCAGCGGTTGCAACAATCGTCCGAGCCAACCCTGGAACTGCACATTGCCGGTCATGCCGACGATGCAGGTACACCCCTCGACCGCATCGACGCGCGGCGTATGATCCTGCTCGCTATCGGCCTCGTCGAAATCGCCGGCGGCGAAACGGCCATATTGATGTTCGTAGGCCCCCGACAAAATCGTGGTCCATTCGAAGCCGGTATGCTTGTGATGAGGCAGCGCGATACCGGGCCCTGCCCTGAGCAGAAAGACGCGGGCTTGCGCACCGGGCACGTCGACCCGCCTCAGTGCGATGCGAAAACCGATGGACCGCCACTTGCCAAGGCTGAACGGAGCCAGGACCTGCGGCAAGTCCGGCTCCGCCGCCAGAGCCAAGTCCGGCTCCGCCGCGAGAAGCTTGTCGGGCGCTGGCCCCGACCGATCTTTTTCGATGGCGTCCCAGGCCGAACCCGCCATGGCGGCAGGCTCGGCACGATCGAGCAGCTCGCCCTGAACCGCCTCGAAATCCTGCACCTGCCGACGGCTCTCGGCATTTTTCTCGATGTGAGCGGCGACGACGAGTGCGAGACCCCCGTCGAGGCGTCCGGCTGAAAAGGCGGCGAGGGTTTCGTCCGATGGACGGCGGACCGCGCTCATCGCAGATCCTCCAGCCTGCCACGCAGATGGGCGAGCGCCAGCCGCAGGCGCGATTTCACCGTGCCGAGCGGGATCGACAGCCGCGTGGCCACGTCCTGATGGCTGAAGCCCTCCAGGAAAGCGAGCTCGACGACGCGATACTGATCTTTCGACAATCCCGTCATCGCCGCTCTGACCCGCGCCTCGCGCTGGGCTCCCGATAGCGTTTCATCTGGCTGTTCAGGTCCTTCTTCATCCAAAATCTCATAGACTTGCGAAAGCCGCGACCGGGTTTCCCGCCGCGCGATGTCGATGCGCTGGTTGCGCGCGATGGTCGCGATCCAGGTCGAGGCGCTGGCCTTGCTGGGGTCGAACAGGGCCGCCTTGCGCCACACCGAAAGCAACGTCTCCTGCGCGATCTCCTCCGCCATTTCGGCTGAGGCGCCGCCGCGCATCAGCAGCCCCTTCACGCGCGGCGCGAAGTGGTCGAACAGGGCCGCGAAAGCCGCTCGGTCGGCCGAGCGGGCGATCGCGGCGATCAAGGCATTGGGGTCGAACAAGGCGACGAACCGGTATCCCTGCGCTGCTGCCGAAATCCTGCGCGTGACGCCGACATTGAGGGCGAGCGCAGCGGACATATCAAGATACGACCTTCTCTTGCGGCCGGATCATCAAAGGAAATCGGCCAGGTCGAAGCGCACACATCACTCGGCCGCCTTCCAGTTCACGTCCTTGCACAGGAGCTTGGCGAGGATACAGCCGCGCGTGGTGAGCTCGCCCGTGGAGACCTTCACGGTCATCGAATAGGTCGAATCCCGCTTCGCATCATAGGCGGTGCCGGAATAGGACCCGTCCGGCTGGCGCGAGATGTCCATGACCAGCTTGTCGCCGGGCTCCTCGCCCTTGCTCGTGTCCTTGATCCAGAGATTGGTGGCGCAGATCTTGTCGCCGCAGGCCGCGATGCGGACGCGAGCGTTGCCGTCATCGCGCATCCATGTCCCGTCCAGCGGGGTGGCCGCGCTGGCGGCGGTGGGCGCGACGATCAGAAGGGCGAGCAGAAGGCGTCTCATGCGATATCCTCTCCGCAGTTTTGCTTTGATCTACGCGCGCCGCCGGTTTTCGGTTCATTCGCCTTCGGGTCGATTTTTGAGTTCGCCCGCGAAAAGCCAGCCGACGAGCGTCGTCAGCGACGCTGCGCTGAAAAAATTGAGCCGTTGCATGGCCGCATATTCCTCCGGCCGGTAAAGGTGCAGTGGCGTCGTCAGCGCATCGACCGGCAGCAGATAAGCGCCGAAGCTCAACGCCACGAAGCCGATCGCAAACATCCGCTCGTCGCGACGGAACAGCAGCGTCGAAAGCATCAGGCAGGGCAGCAGGAAAACCTCGACGCCCGAAGCCGAGCCGAAGGTGATGCGGCAAAGCAGCGTATTGCCGATGCCGGCGACCAGCAGCAGGCAGCGCGCGAGGCGCGGCCGGCGATGTGACACGAGGGGGGCGACGGCAAAGAGCGGCGTCGACAGAAACGTGATCAGACACGGCCAGATCACCGACGAAACCGCCCCGTACACATAGAGCGGATAGAAGGGCTGGTTCGACAGGATGACCAGCGCCACCGTGTTGGCCGTCGCCGTCCGTGGGTCGGGATGAGCGGTATAGCGTCCCAGAGCCGCCCGTATCTGTTGCAATGTCATTCGCCACATCCAGCCTTTGCCCGCTCCTGATTACGGTGGACGAACGCGGTCAGCTCACCGCGACGCGATTTTAAAGGTCGCGGCCTGGCGATCCAGCGAACGCTCCCCGCCGTATCAGTTCCAAAAGCACAATCTTTTGCCTGGGAGTGAGGATGCAACCGATGTCGGGACAGGCGCAGCGAATTGCGGTGATCGGCGCAGGCATCGCCGGCCTGTCTGCCGCATGGCTTTTGGGCAAGGCCCATGACGTCGTCCTGATCGAAGCCGAGCCGCGCCTCGGCGGCCACGCCAATACGGTGACAATTCCTGACGGAAAAGGCGGCGAGGTCTCGGTCGACACCGGCTTTATCGTCTACAACGAGAAAACCTACCCGAACTTCGTTGCCCTGCTGGACCATCTGGGCGTCGCCAACCAGGCGACGGAGATGTCATTCGGCGTGTCGCTCGACGGCGGGCGTCTCGAATACAGCGGAACAGGCCTTTCGGGACTGTTCGCGCAGCGGCGAAATCTCGCCAACCCGCGTTTCTGGTCGATGCTGCAGGATCTCGTGCGCTTCTATCGGAGCGCGACGCGCGATGCGCAGGCCGGTCTGCCGCCTAGCATGTCGCTTGGCGACTATCTCGACGCCGGAGGCTATGGCCGTGCTTTCCGCGACGACCATCTGCTGCCCATGGCGGCCGCTATCTGGTCGGCTCCCTGCTCGGAGATGCTGTCCTACCCGGCGGAGGCGTTCCTGCGGTTCCACCGGAATCACGGCCTGCTGCAACTGACCGACCGGCCCGTCTGGCGCACGGTGACGGGCGGCAGCGCACATTATGTCGAAAAGCTCTGGCAGGATTTTTCGGGCTCGGTTCGTCTCAGCTCGCCGGTCCGGCAGGTTCGTCGCGGCCCCAACGATGTCCTGGTCACCGGCGATGGCTGGAGCGAGCGTTTCGACCAGGTCGTGTTCGCCACCCATGCCGATCGCACATTGGCGATGCTCGCCGACGCCGATCCCCTGGAGGCGCGTGCGCTCAGTGCGTTCCGCTACAGCAGCAACCGCGCCGTGCTGCATGGAGACGAGGCTTTGATGCCGCGTCGTCGCCGGGCCTGGGCGAGCTGGAACCATCTTGGAGACCGTAGCCGGCCCGAGGCGGCCTGCGGCGTTACCTATTGGATGAACCTGCTGCAGGACCTGCCGCGTCAGAAGCCGCTGTTCGTCACGCTCAATCCGCCCGCGAGCTTGCGCCGCGAGGCCGTGCTGCATGAGGAGATGTACGAACATCCGATCTTCGATGGCCCGGCGCTGGCCGCTCAGGTCGAGCTTTGGAATTTGCAGGGCGCGCGACGCAGCTGGTTCTGCGGCGCCTATTTCGGCTCAGGGTTCCACGAGGATGGGCTTCAGTCCGGGCTGGCTGTCGCCGAAGGGCTCGGCGCTGTCAGGCGCCCTTGGCAGGTCGCCGACGAATCCGGCCGGATGCCGCTCGCCACCCTGCGGGAGTTCGCGGCATGAGTGTCCGTTCCGCCCTTTATGTCGGCCGCGTGCGGCACCATCGTTTCAGGCCGAAGCCGCATGCTCTGGCCTATCGTGTGTTCTGGATGCTGCTCGATCTCGACGAAATCGATACGCTTACGCATCACCTGCGCTTCTTTTCGCGCAATCGCTTCAATCTTTATGCCTTCCGCGACGCGGATTATGGCGACCGCAGCGGCCGTCCGTTGAAGGCGCAGGTCGAGGCCGCGCTGGACGATGCCGGGATCGCCTGGGATGGCGGCACGGTCCGGCTTCTCACCATGCCGCGCATCCTCGGCTATGCCTTCAATCCGCTCAGCACCTATTTCTGCTACGGCCGCGATGGCAGCCTGCGCGCGACCGTCTACGAGGTTCACAACACCTTCGGCGAGACGCACAGCTATGTCGCGGCGTCCGGAGGCGAGCCCCGGATGCTGCGGCAGGAGGCGGACAAGCGCTTCCATGTCTCGCCCTTCATGGGCTTGTCGATGCGCTATGAGTTCACCGTCGAGCCCCCGGCGGAACGCGTCGCGGTCACCATCGACGGCCACGACCGGGACGGCCGGCTGATTGCCGCGACGATGAGCGGAGCGCGCCGGCCGATCGAGGACGGCACGTTGCTGCGCCTCCTGGCGACGCATCCGCTGCTCACCCTGAAGGTGACCGCCGCCATCCACTGGCATGCGCTGCGTCTGCTCGCGAAGCGCATCTCCTGGCAGCCTCACCCAGTGCCGCCGCAACACCCGTTCAGCCCCGCCCACCTCGTTGCGCCTTCTCCGAAAGGATCCTCGCAGCCATGACGTTGCGTGAAACCGAGCAGACGCGAATTGCCGAGACATCCTTGGCTTTGCCGACCGGGATCGGTCTTTCTCAGTGGTTTCTGCGCCGCTTGCTCTCTCGCGTGGTGATCGGCCGCCTGACCATCGTCACGCCGGAAGGTCACCGTCTTTCGAGCGGCGCGCCCTCGCCCGGCCCCCATGGCGTGATGGTTCTGAAGAAATGGCGCGCGATCCGGCGCGTTCTGCTGGATGGCGAGATCGGCCTCGCCGAAGCCTATCGCGACGGCGACTTTGCCACGCCCGACCTGACCGCGCTGATCGAACTCGGCGCTCGTAACGACGCGACTTTGCGCGAGCTGACCTCGGGCACCTGGCCCGCCCGGTTGCTCAACCGGCTGCGCCACTGGCGCAACGCCAACAGCCGCACCGGCAGCCGCCGCAACATCACCGCCCACTACGACCTCGGCAACGATTTCTACCGCCGCTGGCTCGACGACAGCATGACCTATTCCTCCGCACTCTATGACGCACCGGGCGAAAGCCTCGACGATGCGCAAATCCGCAAGCTCGATCGGATCGTCGCGATGCTCGACCTGAAGGGCGGCGAGCATGTGCTCGAGATCGGCTGCGGCTGGGGCGCGCTCGCCGAACGGTTGGCCCGCGAAGGCTGCCGCGTCACCGCCGTGACCCTGTCGCCGTCCCAGCTTGCATTCGCGCAGAACCGGATCACCGAGGCCGGCCTTTCCGACCGGGTCGAACTCCGCCTGCAGGATTATCGCGACATCACCGGCAAGTTCGACCGTATCGTTTCGATCGAGATGATCGAGGCTGTCGGGCGTGCCTATTGGCCGTCCTATTTCGACACGCTGAACCGGTCGCTGCAACCGGGCGGGCGGGCCGTTCTGCAGGCCATCACCATCGACCCGGCTCTCTTCCAGTCATACCAGGGCGGAACAGACTTCATTCAGCGCTACATTTTCCCGGGTGGCTGCCTCCCCTCCGTTGAGGCGATCGAGACATCGGCCGGCGCGGCTGGCCTGGCTGTGGCCGAGCGACTCGATTTTGGGGGGAGCTACGGGCTGACCTTGAAGGAATGGCGCCGCCGCTTCCTCGAGAACTGGGGCGACATCATGCGCTTCGGCTTCGACGAACCTTTCCGCAAGCTTTGGGAATTTTACCTTTGCTATTGCGAGGCGGGGTTCCGGGCTCGCACGATCGATGTCAGCCTCATCGCGTTGGCCGGCGGAGGCGTGGACCGCCCATCATCGGCCGGGGCCTGATTCGGGCCATCTTGATCATCGTCGAGGCAATTCGGCATGTCCGTGGCGCATAACGTGCCAGAATTGCGATCTCTTCTCATTCGCCAGAAGCGGGGGCTGACCGGGAGCCGCGAGAATTTTTGCACAGGGCCGGTCCGGCAGACTAAGACGGATTTGTGGCGCCGAGGTATTGTGTATAGGTTCGCGCGCATAAGAAACGGGAGGAAGCCATGATCGTCTGGGTCGGTATCGCCTGGTTGTTGTGCGCTGCAGTATTTCTCGAGCTGGCAGACAGGGCTCCTGCACTCGAACCTTCGGGAAGCACGAGCGCCTGAGGTTCCGGAGCGGGGCAGATAGGCCGCCCGTCGCGCTTGCGCGGCGCGCCCTTAGCTTGATCTCGTCTGCAAGAAGTCGTTAGCGCTGCCGGCAACTATCGATTGCGGGAACGACAGGCGCTCTCCATACGCTGATCCTCGGCAGCATGGCTGCCGCAGCGTTCGGGAGAAGACCATGTCGCTCGTGACTGCCGGAACCGCTGCCGCGCCTGCAGCGGATCGCGCCTTCGCAAAGGGCGCCACGCTCTCCCGCTTCATGGCCGCCAGGCAGCCGCATTGGCATTCGCAATGGGCCTGGGAGCACTACGAGGCGACGGTGGTGGGCCTGTCCCGCGACCTTGGTTTGCGTCGGGTCTGCGAAATCGGCGGCGGGCGCGATCCCTCGTTTTCGGCAGCGGAAGCCCGGCAGCACGGTTTCGACCTGATCGTCAACGACATCGACCCCGGCGAACTCGCCTTGACGCCCCTAGGGCTCGAAACGGTGTGCTTCGACATCACCGGCGACCTTGCCAAAGCGGACGTCGACAAGGCCAGCTACGACCTGATGATCTCGCGAATGGTCTTCGAGCATCTGCACGACGTGCAGCAGGCCTGGCGGAACATTCATGCCCTGCTCGCACCGGGCGGCGTGGCGCTGGCTTTCTTCCCGACCTTGTGGGCGCCGGTTTTCGCGCTCAACCATATTCTGCCGGAAAAGGCTTCCCGCGCCATCGTGCACGCGCTGTTTCCGGCGCGTCGCGACGGCGGCGGCGACCCTAAATTCCCGGCGATCTACGATTGGTGCCGCGGCAATCCCGCGACGTTGACGCCGATGCTGAACGAGGCCGGCTTTCGCGACATCCATGTCCAGCCCTTCTGGGGCCATGGCTATTTCGACGCGATGCCGGGGCTGAAACAGGCCGACCACGCCTTCAACTGGCTCGCCGCCAAGACCGGCACGACCTTCGTCACCACCTATGCCTATGTGATGGTGCGGAAGTCTCCGGACTGAGCGGCCGCCCGCGTCAGGGCTACGCGTCAGGACCTATGCCGCCGAAAAGGCCTTTCCGACGATGTCGCGGGCCTCGTCCTGAATGCGCGCCAGATGCGCCTCGTCACGGAAGCTCTCGGCATAGATCTTGTAGACCTCTTCGGTCCCCGACGGCCTGGCCGCGAACCAGCCCTCCCCCGTCACGACCTTCAAGCCCCCGATCGGCGCACCGTTGCCGGGCGCATTGCTGAGGATCGCGGTGATCGGCTCACCCGCCAGTTCCTTGGTCTCGATCTGGCTCGGCGTCAGATTCTTGAGCACGGCCTTTTGCGCGGCGGTCGCCGGCGCATCCACACGCGCATAGCAGGGCTTGCCGAGTTCGGCCGTCAGCGTCTCGTAAAGCACGCCGGGGTCGTTCCCGGTCTTGGCCGTGATCTCGGCCGCAAGCAGGCCGAGAATCAGCCCGTCCTTGTCCGTTGTCCAGACGCTGCCATCCATCCGCAGGAACGAGGCTCCGGCGCTCTCTTCACCCGCAAAGCCGAAATCGCCCGAGATCAGCCCGTCGACGAACCATTTGAACCCGACCGGCACCTCGACGAGCCTGCGCCCGAGCTTGGCCGCGACGCGGTCGATGATCGCACTCGACACCACCGTCTTGCCGATCGCCGCATCCGCCCGCCAACCCGGCCGGTTGGCGAAGAGATAGGCGCTTGCCGCCGCGAGATAGTGGTTCGGGTTCATCAGCCCGCTGCTGCGCGTGACGATGCCGTGGCGGTCGGCGTCGGTATCGTTGGCAAAGGCCACATCGAACTTGTCGCGCATGCCGATCAGGCTCGCCATCGCATAGGGCGAGGAGCAATCCATGCGGATCTTGCCGTCCCAATCCGCGGTCATGAAGCCGAAGGTCGGGTCGACCTGCTTGTCGACGATCGTCGCGTTCAGGCGATAACGGTCGATGATCGGCTGACAGTATTCGAGACCTGCCCCGCCCAACGGATCGATGCCGAGGACGATGCCGGCGCGCGCGATCGCTTCCATATCGACGATCGTCGCCAGGTCGGCGACATAGCCCGTAACGTAATCGTGGCGAAGGACGTGCTCGCTTTTCAGCGCCTTTTCGTACGGGATGCGGCTGATGCCTGCGAGCTTGGCGGTGAGGAACCCGTTCGCCTTCTTCTCGATCCACCCGGTGGCGTCGGTGTCAGCGGGCCCGCCATGGGGGGGATTGTACTTCAGCCCGCCATCGGCCGGCGGATTATGCGAGGGCGAGATCACGACGCCATCGGCGCGGCCGGACGAGCGGCCGCGGTTATAGGTCAGGATCGCATGCGAGATCACCGGCGTCGGCGTGAAGCCGAGCTTTTCGTCGATCATCGTGGTCACGCCGTTGGCGGCGAACACTTCCAGGACCGTCTCGAAAGCGTTGCGCGACAGCGCATGCGTATCGATGCCGAGGAAGAGCGGCCCGTCGATGCCTTGCTCCTGCCGGTAGAGGCAGATCGCCTGCGCCACCGCCAGAATATGCGCCTCGTTGAAGGATTTCGCGAAAGACGAGCCGCGATGGCCGGATGTGCCGAAGGCCACTTGCTGCGAGCGCTGCGAGGGGTCCGGCTGGTCGAAATAGGCTTTCTGCAACGCCGAGACATCGACGAGCATCGACGGATCCAGCCGCTTTCCGGCGTGGGGGCTCACGGTGTCGGTCATGGGAATCTCGGGTTTCAGGCCAGCTTCGTTACCGCCCGTTATAGACGGCGGCCTCGCAAAGTCGCGAGCGAAAAAGGCTGAAAAGCGGCATGCTGGGCCGCCATGAACCCGAGCGCGGATGCCTGCGGAACCCCGAGCGAGAAAAGGAACTGCCGCGTCAGCCTTCGATGACCGGAGCGCGCTCGGCCATCTCCAGGAAAATGGCAGCGCAACCGAGCCAGGCAATGCCGAGATAGATGAGCACGTAACGACACCCCGAGAAACTGATGTCGATCTAGCCCCAGAGGATTTGCGCTTCCGTGGAGCGGATTGCTCGCATTTGAACGATCCGGCGGATTTTAGCGCGCGGCCGCGATGATCGCCCAATCGCCGCGCCACAGGCCCGACCGCTCTTTGCGCGCCTGCGCGACAGCCTCGCCCAAAGCAGCCTCGGTCCCGGCGACAGGCCGGGCCCAGCCCTGCAGGACGAGCAGCCGCGCAAGTCCCCCCGAGGGCAGGCTCCCGCGTGGCGGCAGGTCGCAATCGGCCGACAACACTCCATCCGCCAGCACCTTGCGCGGCCGGCAGGTTAGGCCGCGTCCCGCGACCAGATTGTGCAGCGCCGCTCGCGCCTGAAGCCCGCAGGACCAGCGGATTTCGCCATCGCGGCAGACATCGCCCGCGCCGGGACCTTCGACGCCGGCAAGCCGCACGATATCGTCGCCATGGCGAAAGCTGGTGCCGTCGATAGAGCGCAGCGGCAGGATCTCGAACGGCGATGCCGCGGTCAGCTCGGCCCCCGGCCGCAGACGCTGCTCGGCGACGATGGCTGCCTGCATCCGCTCTTCGCGCTTGTCGGGCACGGCAGGCGCCGGTTCGGATCGCGCCGGCGCTGCTTCGCTGGAGCTGGGTGCGGCAAGCTCGGGTGGATGCGCCAGGCGCCCGCTCAATATCGCCGCCAGCACCGCAGCCAAAGTGACGGCCGCTGCGATCGACAACACCCGGCGACCGGTACCGCCGGGCCGCAGAGCTTTCCGCAGGCGGAAGACGAAAAGGGGCGTTCTCAAGATCGATTCCTGTCGCGTGACTGCGGTGCGTCACCATCCCGCCAAGGACGGCCGATAGTGTCGCCCCGAAAACCGAAGAAACGTCAAACGGGCCCCGCGCGATTGCGGCCCTCCCGCTATCCGCTCGCACTTGCAGCCGAGGCGGGTTATCATTCGCAGGCGCACAATGGCGCCGTCTGGAGTTTACGATGAAGATCGTGATGGTCGGATCAGGGTATGTCGGACTTGTGTCCGGAGCCTGCTTCGCGGATTTCGGCCATGACGTGGTCTGCGTCGACAAGGTCGAGAGCAAGATCGCGGCGCTGAAGCGCGGCGAGATGCCGATCTACGAGCCGGGGCTGGGCGATCTCGTCGAAAGCAACATGGCGGCCGGCCGCCTCTCCTTCACCACCGACCTCGCTGGCCCGGTCGAGAAGGCCGACGTCGTCTTCATCGCGGTCGGCACGCCGTCGCGCCGGGGCGATGGCTTCGCTGACCTGTCCTATGTCTATGCGGCAGCCCGCGAGATCGCAGGCGCGCTGAGCGGCCATACCGTCATCGTGACCAAATCGACCGTCCCGGTCGGCACCGGCGACGAGGTCGAGCGCATCATCCGCGACCTCAGGCCGGATGCGGAATTCGCCGTCGTCTCCAACCCGGAATTCCTGCGGGAAGGCGCCGCGATCGCCGATTTCAAGCGCCCCGACCGCATCGTCATCGGCTCCGAGGACAAGCGCTCGCAGGATGTGATGGCGGACGTCTATCGCCCGCTCTATCTCAACAGCGCGCCGATCCTGAATGTCAGCCGCCGCACCGCCGAGCTGACGAAATACGCCGCGAATGCCTTCCTCGCGACGAAGATCACCTTCATCAACGAGATGGCGGACCTTTGCGAGCAGGTCGGTGCCAATGTGCAGGACGTCGCCCGCGGCATGGGCCTGGACAACCGCATCGGCAACAAGTTCCTGCATGCGGGGCCGGGCTATGGCGGCTCCTGCTTCCCCAAGGATACGCTGGCCCTGATCAAGACGGCGCAGGATTTCGGCAGCCCGGCACGCATCGTCGAGACGGTCGCGGCCGTCAACGAGCAGCGCAAGCGGGCAATGGCGCGCAAGGTCGTCGCCGCCTGCGGCGGCAGCGTGCGCGGCAAGACGGTCGCGATCCTCGGCCTCACCTTCAAGCCCGATACCGACGACATGCGCGATGCCCCTTCCCTTTCCGTGATTGCAGCCCTTCTCGATGCCGGCGCGACCATCAAGGCCTATGATCCCGAAGGGATGGAGCAGGCCCGCACCGTGCTGCCGGCCGAGGTGACCTATTGCCGCGACGCCTACGAATGCGTCGATGGGACCGACGCCGCCGTGCTCGTCACCGAATGGAACATCTTCCGCGCGCTCGATCTCGACCGGGTCAAGACGCTGATGAACGAGCCGGTGCTGGTCGATCTGCGAAATGTCTACCGGGCCGAACAGGTCCGCGCCAAAGGCTTCACTTATGCCGATATCGGCCGCGGCGTGCTGGCGCCGACGGCCGATCGCGCCAGCGACGCGGCCTGACCGGAAACAGCTTCCACCGATCGTCCGCCGCCATACGACCCTCGCGGCATGATTCATGCCCGGCCGAAAGCCGGCATCCTTTTTTGACTGGAGCATCGCAATCTCATGACTTCGCGCCTCATCACTCCCCTGATCATGGCTGGCGGCGCCGGCACGCGCCTCTGGCCGCTATCGCGGGATTCGATGCCGAAGCAGTTCATCGCCCTGCTCGACAACGGCCTGTCGACGTTTCAGGCCACGCTGTTGCGGGTGAAGGGCGAAGGTTTCGGCAACCCGGTCATCGTCACCAACAACGAATTTCGTTTCGTCGTGGCCGAGCAGATGCGGGCCATGGGGGTCACCGGCGATATCGTACTGGAACCGGAGCGCCGCGATTCCGCGCCGGCCATCGCCATCGGCGCGCTGCTGATCGCACGTCGAGACGAGAAGACGCTCTGCCTGGCGCTTGCGGCCGATCATGTCATCCCCGATGTCGAGGCCTTCCGCCGCGACTGCCAGCGCGCGGCCGACCTCGCCGCTGACGGCCCGATCATGACCTTCGGCATCGTGCCGAGCGAGCCTGCGGTCGGCTACGGCTATATCGAGCCGGGTGATGCGCTGAAGGCCGAAGGCGCTAATACGGTCGCCCGCTTCGTCGAGAAGCCCGATGCCGAAACCGCGCGCGCTTATGTCGAGCAGGGCTTCCTCTGGAACAGCGGCAACTTCATCTTCGCCGTGGACAGGATGCTGGGCGAACTTGAGGCCTTCGTGCCCGACATGCTGGCCGCCGCAACCCGCGCATTGGACGGCGCGACGGAGGACCTCGACTTCCTGCGGCTGGAGCCGAGGGCCTTCGCCGAGGCCCCCAAGGTCTCGATCGACTATGCGGTGATGGAAAAGACCGGCCATGCCGGCGTCCTGCGCGCCAGCTTCGGCTGGTCGGATGTCGGCAGCTGGGATTCGCTGCAGGCCATTCGCCCGCAGGACGAGAGCGGTAACGTGCTCGACGGACCGGTGGTTGCGATCGGAACGACGGGTTCGCTAGTGCGAAGCGACGAGGTGCTGACCACGGTCATCGGCTTACAGGACGCGATCGTTGTCGCGACCCGCGATGCCGTGCTCGTCACCACCAAGGCGCGCGCCGCCGAAGTGAAGGGCCTGGTCGAGCGGTTGAAGAAAGAGGGCCGTCGCGAGGCGACCGAACATCTGCGGATGTATCGTCCGTGGGGTTGGTACCAGCGCATCGACATCGGCGGGCGCTTCCAGGTGAAGCGGATCAACGTCAAGCCCGGCGGGCTGCTCAGCCTGCAGAAGCACTTCCACCGCGCCGAGCATTGGGTCGTAGTTTCCGGCACTGCCGAGGTGACGCTGGACGGGACCGTCTCCCACATCCACGAAAACGAATCGATCTACCTGCCGATCGGCTGCACCCACCGGCTCGCCAACCCCGGCAAGATCCCGCTGGAGCTCATCGAGGTTCAGGTCGGCTCCTATACGGGCGAGGATGACATCGTGCGCATCGAGGACATCTACGCCCGCGCCTGAACGAAAAAGCCGGAACGCCCTCGCGGGCGTTCCGGCTCGACATTCCGTTTTGGCGCACCGCGCTATCCCGCTGGAATCGCGCTACGGTGGAGATGCAGGATCGCGGTTGAGAATTGCGAATTCACGAGCCCCCGATCGGACCGGCGACCACAAGGGTTCTGGGAGCTGAAAACGCTCGCGCCGACGGCGACACCAGCGCTTCCCGCGACCTCGCTTCGACGAAGAAATCGCCGACAGTCGTTCGACTGAGCGTCTCTCAGTAAGCCGTCTTCTGGTTGAGCACGACCAAAGCCGTGCGCATGATGATCACGATATCCAGCCAGATCGACCAATGGTTGATGTACCAGACGTCCTTCTCGATACGGGCCTTCATGCTGTCGAGATGAGGCGTCTCCCCGCGCAGGCCCTTGACCTGTGCCCAGCCGGTGAGACCGGGCTTGGCATGATGGCGCCAGGCATATTCCTCGATGAAACGCGCATAGTAGTCGTCATGCGCCACTGCATGCGGACGCGGGCCAACGATCGACATCTCGCCGCCAAGCACGTTGTAGAGCTGCGGCAGCTCGTCGAGGCTGGTGCGACGCAGGATGCGCCCGACGCGGGTGACGCGCTGGTCGTCCTTCTTGGCCTGCACGATCACCGCACCATTGTCGCTGACGGTCATCGAGCGAAACTTCAGGATCATGAAGGTCTTGCCGCCGAAACCGCGCCGCGACTGCCGAAACAGCACCGGGCCCTTGCTGTCGAGCTTGATCGCGACAGCCACCAGCAAGAAGGCCGGGCTCAACATGATCAGGCCGACCACGGCGACCGCCACATCGAGCGCCCGCTTCAACATCCGCTCGGTCAGCGAGAACGGACCGCGCTGGTATTCGGCAAGCACGAGATCTCCGACTCGTGTGACGTGCCGCTCCACGACACTGCGCGTCACGGGATCGAGCACCACGCGCACCGGCAAGGGCACGACGCGGAGGCATTCGAGAGCCTGCTCGATCTCGGGCGTCGCCGCGCGATCGGTAACGATGATGATTTCGTTGAAGCGTCCCTGCCGGGTCAGGACTTCGATCGTCTCGGTCAGTTCAGCGAGATCAGCTTCAGACGGACGCTCCGTCATGGCCAGCCATGAGACCGGGCGCAATCCCGCCTTGCGGAGCTGCCGCAGGGTCGATGCGTCGGGTGAGGACTGCGGATCGCGCTGTCCGATCCGGACGACGGCGACATTGGAGACGAAGACCAGGCCGCGATCGACGGCGCGGCGCACCAGCGCAGGCCAGGCGGCGCGCATGCCGCAGATCGCCAGGGCGCCAGAGCCCGCGAAAATCACCACGGTGAAGCGCGAAAAATCCGCTCCTGCCTTGAGCAGGAAAACCGACAGCGACAGAAACGCCAGCGTGAGGGCCCAGATCTTCAGGCCCGTCATCATGCTCGCGCGCCGGGCGTCCTGCCTCTGGGGCTCGTACGACCCGGTCAGATAGGACAGGGTCACGAAGGTGACGGCCGCGACGAAGGAGCTGTTCAGGAAGTCGAGGTTGAGCGGCTGGCCGGCTGCCCGCGTCAGCTCCTGATAGGTCAGGGTCGACGCTGCGGCCATGACCAGCAGAAATAGCGCTTCGGTGATGGCGGCCAGCGGTTCGAGGGCAAGGTAGCCGAAAGAAAAGCGGCGCTTGGCCCGCAATTCACCCTCAAGCGCATGCGACGCAATTCCGATCGTCGGCATCGCAGACATCCTCGATTTACGTTGCGTCGTTAGAATGAGCTTAAAATGCTGCAGGTGCGAAGGCAACCCGTTTTCCACTTCGCCACTGCAATCGGGCGACGACAAGGCGCCGACGCGACCTGATGATGGCGCCTCCCGCTCTGATCGTAACAGGCTGATTCTGCGCTTGAATTCGCCCTAGCTTTTGCGCTTCGGCGCTAGGTGGACGAAGTGGCCCCTTGCGTGGAGGCCCACCGGCGCGCGAACGCGGTCAGGCCCATGCCTTCGAATGCAGGAGCGATTCGGGCGAACATCTCTTCCATGTGCCGGTAGAGTGTCTCGATCGCGGCATCGTCCCGAAAGGCCGGGCTGCCTCCAGGCATGAATTCCGACGAGTGCAGCGTGAACTGGAGATAAGGCCGCTGGCGACGCAGCGTTTCGTCGAGTACGAAATGCAGGTCATCGAGGTTGCGGCCGTCCGGCCGAAACCAGACCCTGCGCTGGCCTTTGCGCCCCAGGACACGGCGCGCGAGCTCCCGGTGCAAGGGCCGCGGTTGGGCGACGATGGTCATCGGCAGCTCGATCAGGTCCGACGATCCGCGCAAGGCGATATTGCTGGCGTCGAGACGATAGGGATCGCTTGGGAAACCGGAGAAATCGGGGCCCCCGTTTCCCCCTG
The DNA here is from genome assembly GCF_056400625.1 of Allobosea sp. P5_A5. NCBI lineage: Bacteria > Pseudomonadati > Pseudomonadota > Alphaproteobacteria > Hyphomicrobiales > Alloboseaceae > Allobosea > Allobosea sp. P5_A5. Next base: position 130,381 of record NZ_JBFUKY010000002.1, on the reverse strand, counting down.
CGAGACCGGGATGCTCGCGCCAGGAAATCCCCGGCGTCACCGAACAATCGACCTCGTAGCCGAGCGCGATCAGCGTGCGGGCATAGGCCGCGTCGAACCCCCACCGCCCCGCCCGGTGACTGGTCATGCTGCACCCGAAAATGTCCTCGAGCACACGGGTCATCGTGGTTGCCTTGCGCCGCACCAGATCGGCCGGATATTCCGGCGCATAGGGCTGGTCGTACCAGTCGCGGCCGCCCAGTGGTTCGATCGGCGGCGTATCCCAGCCATGCAGATGCATGCCGATCTCGGCAGTGCCGCGTGCAAGAACATCGCGTCCGAACTCGCGAAAGGCGTCGTCGTTCGCCATCTCGAAATTCACGAGATAGGTCGGCAGGAAGCCATACCGTTCGCAAAGCTGCTGAAAGCGCGGCAGATAACGGGCGTTGTGCGTCGTCACCTGTTGCGGCCGGGACCAGACGTCGTCGCCTTCGGTATCGATCGCGATCAGGAAGGCGGGCTTCATCTGAAGGGCCGCCCTTGCGCGAGCGCCATGAACGCCTCGACATAGGCCCCGACCATGGCTTCGACCGAAAAGCGCGCGACCGAGCGGGGAGCGGCGTCCGCCAGCACCTGCCGCTGCGCCGGATCGGCCAAGACCACGATGGCGTCGGCGAAGGCCTCAACATTGCCCGGCGGATAAAGCCGGCCATTGACGTTGTCGTGGACGATCTCGGGAGCGCCGCCGACCTCGGCCGAGATCATCGGCACGCCCGCCGCCAAAAATTCCAGTGCCGAAAGCGGAAAAGTCTCGGAGGTGCTGCACAGGATGCCGACATCGCAAGCGCCGATCCAGGGCTTGACGTCCGCCTGCTCCCCGACGAGGTGCGCCTGCTCGCCGAGCCCCAGGCTCTGGACGGCTTCGACGATTTCGGCACGCTTGGGGCCGTCCCCGATGGCGAGCATCTGCGCCTGTATGCCGCGCGCCTTGGCCAGGGCGAGCGCACGGACGAATTCGACATGGTTCTTTTCGGAGCGCAAAGCCGCGAGGATGCCGAAGAGCGGCACGTCGTCCGCAATGCCGAGTTGCGCGCGGATCTCATGGCGATAGCGACGTGCGCGGTCGAAATGGACGAGATCGATGCCATTGGGAATGACGATCTCGTTGCGCGGCCGTGCGCCCTTGGCCCGCCAGAGCTGCTGCTGGTTGCGCCCGACATAGATCATCAGGTCGCCGAGTCGCGAAGCCCAGCGAAACAGAGGCTCCTGCGACACCTCGAAAGGCTGCATCTGTGTCGTGTGGAAGATGCAGGCGACCTTGGCATGGATGCCGCGCGCGAGCCGCTGCACCACCGAGATGATGAAAGGCGTTTGATTGATCGCCACGACGATGTCCGGCTTCAATCGCCGCATCTCGCGCCAGATCCGAGGCCAGCCGGCGGGATCGGACATGCCCTTGAGGCCAAGGATAACCGCCCCTTCGGCGCCGGCCATCGCGGTCACGGCCGGTGAAGACGCGGCGCTGTGGACCAGCACGTCGCATGGGAAACCGGCCTCGCGGAGGCGCTCGACCAGGTCGATCGCGTGGCGTTCGGCGCCGCCGAGAGCCAATGACGGAAGGTAAAACAGCAGCCGAGGCCGCGACCGGTCGGCCGTCATCAAACCCGCCCCCGCCCGGCGATGAGGCGCTGCTGGACAAACCCGATCAGCGTGCCGGCGATGACAGGCCACGCGAACGGACCGGCCGCTTGCCGCTCGACGCCCTCGCGCAGCCGCTGGCGCAAGCCAGGCGAGGTCAGCATTCGTTCCATGGCGTTCGCAAGCGCGACAGCATCCCCCGTGGTCACAAGCAGTCCACTCACTTCATCTTCGACTGCATCGATCAAACCACCGGTGGACGACGCAACGACGGGTACATGATTACCGAATGCCGCAGCAACCACTCCACTTTGCGTTGCGTTAAGATACGGCATAACCGAAAAAGTGCAAATTTGGAAGATTTTCGTGACATCCTCGGGCGGCAGGAATCTGTCGATGACAGTCACGGCTGTGTTCGAACCGATACGCGCTTCAAGGCGCTTCAGTTCAGGTCCCCGTCCCGCCAGCGTCAGCCGAAAGGCCACGCCACGCTTGCGAAGAATATCCGCCGCATCGAGAAGAACCTCCAAGCCCTTATAGGCCTCCATGCGTCCGAACATCAGGATGTGATCTTCCTGTTGTTCTTCCTGTTGCATCTTCGGCGATTCCGGCACGAGGATGACGCCATGCTGGGTCTCGACGATAGGCCGGGAATCGCCGACCTCCCCGATAAGCTGGTCGCGGCAGAAGCGTCCGTGGACGTGGAACGCCCGCGCCGACGCCCGAATATCGCGGCGGTTGCCGGCATTCGCGACGACATAAGCGGTGTCGTTGCCGGAATGGGGCGAGGGATCGTGGACCGTCAGCAGCACGGGCAGCATCCGGCCGGCCGAGCGCGCGACCCAGGCCGTCAGGGAATCGATCTGCTCCTGGATCAACAACACCTGCGAGCGGTGCGCCAGCAGACGGGCGAGCACGCCCAGCAAGGTCTTGATCCGTGCCGAACGCCCGACCGAGTCGAACGCCATGACGCGGCAGCGTCTCCGCGCCTCGGCGATGAGCGCAGGGGTGCACTCTTGCGCTAGGTTGCGCGCGTCGACCATCAAAAGCACGTCGGCCTGGTCCGACAGTGCGATGGCGAGCCGCACGCCATATTCGGCGAAATGCGGGACGAAGAGGGCAAGCCTGGGTTTAGCCACGATGCCGCCCGGCCAGGCCGAAAGCGGCAAGCGTCCTGCTCCGCTCGATCGGATTCAGCAGAAACGCGTAGACCAGCGCTCCGAAGACGAGCGTATAGGCGATACAGGACAGGATCATCGTGATGAGGTTGCGGCTGCCGACGAGGTCGCCGAGTTCGCGCGCGCCCAGCGCGACGACAACCCCCAGTAGGGCCGGCAGGACATCGCGCAGCGCGCCGGGCACGAAGCCGAGCACCTTCGAGACATAGGCGAAGCGCACGATGTTGACGAGCGCGAACGCCGCCGCGACGGAGCCGGCCGCGCCGACCTGGCCGTAGCGCGGCACGAAGACGGAGCAGAGGCAGAGCAGGAAGACGAAGCCGCCCGCAAGAATGTAATATTCCTGTCGATGCCGCCCCGTCATCGACAGGGAGTAGCCGGTCGGCGCCAGAACCGCGCTGAGCAGATGGCCGAGCGGCAGCAGGAAGCATACCTCCGGGCGGAAGTGGAAGCTCGGACCGAAGAGAAGATCGAGCCGCGTGCCGAAGATCGCGATGCCGGCGAACATGAACCCCGCCACGAGCGAGGCGAACCGCATGTAACTGACCAGCTGGCGGCGCACCCCGTCTGCATCGCCCGCGTGGTGGAGGCGGGAGATATTGGGGCCGAGCGACTGGCTCGCCGCCAGCGGGTAGAACTGGATCAGCTGCGCGATGGTGGCGAGCGCGGTATATTCGCCGACGCTGCGCGCGTCCGCATAGGCCCCCAGGAACAGCACATCGACGAGCCGCATCATGCTGTAGACGAACAGCGCGAGGCACATCCAGGCCGATTCCTTCAGGATCCCGCGCGCTTCCTTCCAGGCCTCCCTTGAGGAAACGGCAGGTTGCGTCGGCTCGATCCGGCGCTGCGTCAGCCGGTTATGCAGGAACAGCGCACTCGCGCTGAAGACGACCTGCAGCGTGTTGATCGTCACCATCGTGCCGACCGTCGGCGACAGGAAGACCGCGGCCCCGACCATCAGCAGCCGCAATGCCGCTTGGAAATATTGGTTGAGAATCGCAAACAGCGCCGCCTGCCCGCGCGCCCTGTAGATTGCGCCCAGGATCGCGATGTCTGCGGCGAACGGCAAAGCCAGCAGGGCGACGATCAGCAGCGAATGGAAATTCTCGTAAGGGTAGAGCTTGTCGATGACGTCCCGCCCCAACAGCGGAACGCCGATCGCCAGCGAAAACCCGATGGTCGCCGTCAGCAGCCGCAGCCGAAGGACAGCCGCCTTCAGCTTGGCGTCATTGGGATCGGTGCGGCCGGCGTGTTTGAGCAGGGCGGCGTCGAGGCCCAGCGGAGCGACCAGGGCGAGCGTAGCGAAGATCGTCCGCAGCAGGTTGACCAGACCATAGCCATCCGAACTCAGCATTCGGGCGATGATCATCGAGGTGATGAACGTCAGTCCGAGCTGGGCAATCTGCCCGCCCATGACGACGTGGACCTCGAAACGTCTCAACCTGCTCAAGAAAGGAATCCCCATATCGCGGCGCGAGCGCGACATAGCATATTGCATTGCAGCGTAACCATGGCGATGGCCGGTTATTCGCCGCGCCGACGCCGGGACATGCTGACGTCAAGACATGCCAACGTCAGGACACGATCGCCCTAGCAGTCATTCTCGACCGCCAGGTGGCGGCCGATCACCGAAAGCCGCTGACCGAAAGCTGGGCTTGCGTGGAGTTGCCCCTCGAGCCGGGGCTGCCAACGCCTCCGGTCGACCCGTTGAGGAGGGCGCCGGAACGGAAGCCGTAATTCAGCGGATCAGTGCCCCGGTGGTTGCCGCCACCAGGCGTCGCGAAGCCGTCGACAGGGGCGGACGGCACGGAAACGGCTTCGACGGCGCGATCCCCGACGATCGTCGCGAATGCCTTGGCAACATCGGTGTTGTTGGCCTCAAGAACCGCCTTCTGGATCGCGGCAGCGGCGGCCGGGTCCTGCCGGACGCAAATCTGCGCCGCGGAGCCGAGGCCGAGACCGACGGCCATGGCCTGGTCGCCGGCGGCTGTCTTGATCATCTTGTCGAGCGGGGCAAGGCTGGCAGGATCGGAAGCGACGAGATTGCGGATGCGCGACGCGGCAGCGCCGCCGCCTTCATCGGCAGCGCCGAAAAGCAGATCGGGCGCGGCGGTATAGCGGGAGATATCGTCGGCTTTCATCGCAGCAGCCGGCACGACACAGGCGCTCCAGGCCAGCTGAGGGCTCAAAGCGAGGGCAAAGCCCAAAACGATCAATGATTTCACGGAATTAAAACCCGACACGCTGCAACCTCACCGCGGACAGTCAGCGGTCTTATCAACAAACGCAGCTCCAGCGCAATTGATGCCGCCTGGAAAGTTTTTATTAAGCTTAGCGCGCCGGCTTGAAACCGAGCAGCATAATCCCGGCCAACGCCCGAAGACGGCGATCCAGCACGGGCGATCGCGGCTTACCGAGTCGACGCCATGCCGCGATGGCGGCCTCGATGGCGATTCCCGCCGCTGGTGGCAAAAGCGATACGCTGTTTCCCCGCCGCAGGACGACGCGGCAGCGCGAAAGTCCGGTTGCGACGAAGGTCTGCCGAAGCGTGCGGTAGCTGTATTCCTGCAGGTGAAAGCCGCAGGCCTGCTCGGAAAAATACTGCGAGATGTCGTGGGGGCCGCTCGCCGCATTGGGCGTCACGCACAGATACGCCCCGCCCGGCGCCAGAACGCGGACGATCTCCCGCAATTGCCGGAGCCCATCCTCGGGATGGAGATGCTCCATCAACTGGTTGCTGTAGACAAAATCGAAGCTATCGGCCTCGAAAGGCAGGTGGATACCGTCGATCTTGACGAAGGCGAAGCCCTCCGGCTTCGTGCCGCTCGCCAGCACGGCATCGCTGACGTCGATCGCGGTGACGGTTCGACAATGGCTCGCGAAGCCCAGGCTCACCCGCGCGTCCCCCGCCCCGATCTCGGCGAAACGCGCGCCCGCCGGCACGAGCCGCTTCAGCAGGGAGAGCTGCCTTTCGACATCGCCCTGCCCGTCCGTCCGCGTCCGCTGCGGATGATCCGCGATGGCCTCGAACAACGCGTCGTAGACCTCGGGGTAGAGGCCCGCGCGTTGGTCCGGCGCGGCGAAGCGCAGCCTGTCGGCCAGCGCTCGTTCGATGTCGAAATGCGCCGCTAGCCGTTCGGCAGAGCGTTTCTCGCCCGTCAAAGCGGCGATCTCTAGCCAATGCGGCTTAATCGCCGTCGGGCTTCTCGGGGGTGATGGCTCCATGGCGCCTATATAGCGCCTAGGGCTCAGTTCCGAAACGACCGCCGCAGCGAGTCCTCGAGCGGCGAGATCAGGTAGTTCAGCGCCGTGCGTTCACCTGTCGCGATCATCGCATCGGCCGGCATCCCGGCAACCAGGTTGGAGCGGTAGGGCTCCGCCAGCGCGTTGCGATCCAGCGCAATGAGGCCGAGGAAATAGGGCTGCCGGCTCGTCTCATCCGTCATGCGGTCTCGCGAAAGCGAGCGCAGCACGCCCTCGGCACGCGGCAGATTGCGGCCATGGAAGCCTCCGAACCGAATTTCAGCGGTCTGTCCGACCCGCAGATGCTCGATCTCGTTGACCGGCAGTTGCACCTGCACGAGCAGGTTCGGGCTGTCGGGTACGATCTCCATCAGCGACTCGGCCGGGCGCACCACCTGCCCGACGGAAAATACCTTGACCGCTTGGATGGTGCCGGAGCGCGGCGCCGTGATCGTCGTGCGCGTCAGGATGTCGCGGCCGATCGCGATGCGGTCCCGCAGTTCGCCGAGCTTCTGGCGAACTTCGAGCAGCTGGGCCGAAACCTCTTCCTGAAACTTCTGCCGGATCTGCGACAGCTGCAGCCGTGCCTCATTTTGTCCGTTCGCCGCCTTGGCGATATCCGCCGTGGCGCGGCCGACGATGCCTTCCAGACGGGCGCGTTCGCGCTCGAGCTGCAGCACCCGGCCGACCTGAATCAGCCCCTTGTCGCGCAGCGCCCGCATGCCGACGAGCTCGTCGTTGACGTAGACTAGCTGGTTTTCGGTCGATTGCTTCTCGACGCGGACGCCGGCCGATTCAGTATCCAGCTGGGTGATCTTGGCGTTGATCAGGTCGGCCTGGCCGGACAGCGAGGCCTTGCGCTCGCGGAACTGGATTTGCTGATCGCGCATCAGGCGGGACACCGCCGGCTCGTCGCGGCGCAGCTCCAGCTCGGCTGGCATGGTGATGGCATTCGAGCCGTCGAGTTCGGCGACCAGCCGGGCTTCGAGCGCGCCCGCCCCGTCGATCTGGCCGCGCAGGAGATCAACCGTCGACTGCGCCTGCACGGTCGAGAGCTTGAGGAGCACGTCGCCGGCCTTGACCGTCTGGCCTTCGCGAACGGGAACCTCGCTGACGATGCCGCCTTCGAGATGCTGGATAACCTTGCGATTGTCCTCGATCACGACCATGCCGGCCGCCACCACGGCGCGATCCAGCGGCGCAATCGCGGCCCAGGTGCCCAAGCCACCGAAGGTCGTCGCGATCACGACGTAGCCCACGAGCGCCGAGCGGCGCCAGGACGAAACCCTGGGCGCGGGCAATGCTGATGTCGGGCTCATATCGGCGCCTCCGCTCAAGCCGCGATCGCGGGCGGCGGCGAAGAGATGCGCATCATCACCTCGTCTCGCCCGCCGCGCGATTGAATCTGGCCGTCGACCATGACGATGATCTCGTCGACGGCCGCGAGCACGCTCGCCGCATGGGTGATCACGACGATCGTCGTGCCGATGCCTCGGAAACGTTCGATCGCGAGAAGCAGCGCCTGCACCCCGTCGAGGTCGAGGCTGGCATTCGGCTCGTCGAGGACGACCAGCGAAGGCAGGCCGAAAAAGGCGCGCGCCAGGCCGATCCGCTGCTTCTGCCCGCCCGAAAGCATGGTGCCGCCATCACCGATCTGCGTGTTGTAGCCATCCGGCAGGGTCTGGATCATCTCATGGCAACCCGCGAGCCGGGCGATATCGACGATCTTCGCGTCGTCCGCCGGCTGGAAACGGGCAATGTTCTCCGCGACGGTGCCGGCGAAAAGCTCGACGTCCTGCGGCAGGTAGCCGATATGCGGCCCGAGTTTCTGCGGGTCCCAATGGCTGAGTTCCGCCCCGTCGAGCCGCACGGTGCCGGCCGCGGGCCGCCAGATGCCGCAGATGACCCGGGCGAGGCTGGATTTGCCCGCTGCGCTGGGACCGATCACGCCGAGCACCTTGCCGGCATCGAGCCGCAGGCCGACGCCGCGCAGGCTCGCCTTCGTCTGGCCCGGTGCTCCGGCAACGACGTTGTCCAGTTCGAGGCGCCCGGTCGGCCGGGGCAGATCGATCCGCCGCTCTTCTTGACCCGCCACCGCCATGAGATGTCGCAGCCGGCTCAGCGCGCCGCGTGCGGCGGTCAAACCCTTCCAGTTCCCGACGACGCCTTCGACAGGCGCGAGCGCTCGGCCGATGATGATCGAGGCCGCGATCATCGAGCCCGGCGTGATCTGCCCGTTGATGGCGAGATAAGCGCCCATTCCGAGGATCATCGTCTGGAGGAACATCCGCACGAATTTCGCGGCCGAGCCGATCATGCCGGCCCGGTCGCCGGCGCGGACGCTGGAGGCGAGCACGTCGGAATGCCGCGCCGACCAGAGGCTGCGGATGGCGCCGAGCATGCCCATGGCCTGGATGGTATCGCCATTGCGCAAGGCCGCGACGGCATAGCCGTTCGCCCGGCTGGAAGCGCGCGAGGCGTCGGCCAGATGCCGCGTCGTCGCCACCTCCTGCAGAAGCGTCAGGAGCACGATCAGGACCGCGCCACCAATGGCCAGGAACCCGAAATAGGGGTGCAGCACGAAGCACGCGGCCAGGAAGATCGGGACCCATGGCGCATCGCACAGGATGATGGCGCCGGCACCCGTCGCGAATTCGCGCAGCGTATCGACATCGCGCAAGGCCTGGCCGCCCTGGGCATCCCCGCGCATCATGTTGGTGCGATGCACCGCCTGAAAGACTGGCTCGGCAATCAAGCGGTCGAATTCCAGTCCGGCGCGCGTCAGGATGCGCTGCCGCAGCATTTCAAGCCCGGCATAGACCAGCAGGAGATAGGCGGCGAGCAGCGTCAATCCGACCAGCGTCGTCTCGCTGCGGCTCGGGATCGCCCGATCATAGATCTGCAGCATGTAGAGCGGGCTGACGAACAGCAGCAGGTTGATGAAGAAGCTGAAGACCAGCGCCGTCGTCAGAGCCGGAAGCAGGGCCCGGAACGCCGAGGACAGCGGAGTTGGCCAGCCGATATCGCTTCGAATACTCATGGATACGCCTGTCATCGCAGGCGTTCACGCTTTCACAGAAAGCTTAAGGGAATCCGCATTCGCCTGCAGGAGAGCGTGCGGCATAGCCGCGCGAGGACGCGTCCGTCAGCGCTCGCTCGCGCTCGCCCTTTGACGGGTGCGACCGATCGCCGCCTCATAGACGGACAGGGTTTTGGCCGCGCTCTCCCGCCAGGCAAGCGTCGTCCGGGCGGTTTCGAGCGCGCCGGTCGACAGGCGTTCGATCAACCCCGGCTCCGACATCAGCCGCGCCATCGCATCGGCAAGGCCGGCGGCGTCGCTCGGCTCGACCACAAGTCCGTTGGCCTCGTGATCGACGATCTCCGTCATCGCGCCCACGCGGGAGACGATCACCGGTCGTCCCGCCGCGAGCGCATAGGCCGCGACACCGCTTTGGGTGGCATCGGTGTAGGGCATGACGGTGGCACCCGCCGCCGCGAACGTCCCCGGCACCTCCTCCGCAGGCACGAAGCGCTCGTCGAGCACGACGTTCGGCATTTGCGCGATGCGCGCCCGGTATCGGTCGAGATCGGGGCCTGTCCCGGCGACCCGGATCGGCGGCGTCAGTCCACGTTGACGCATGAGGTCGGCTGCATCGAGCAGCACGCCGAGACCCTTATAGGCCTGGATGCGTCCGAAGAAGAGGAAGCCCTTCTCGGCCGAGGCCGGACCCGCCACGCCCTCGAAATCGCCGAGCACCCCGTGCACGACGGCATGGGTGCGACCGGCGCTGCTGGGCAGCAGCGTCGTCAGATCAGAGATCAGGCTCCGACCATGAACGATCAACGCGTCGGCATTGCTGCGCAGCCGCTCCGTCGGCCATTGGCCCCGCCGGCGAGCCCGCATATCGGCTCCGGAATGTGGCTTCGGATCGTGAACGGTGAGGACGAAGGGGTTGAGCCTGAAGCCGAGCAGCCAGCTTGCCAGCAGCGTCCAAGGCGCCGCCTCCTGCGCATGAACGACATCGGGCCGGAAGGCGCGGACGGCGCGCGCCATGCGCCAGCCATCGGCCAACGCCGCCTTGCGGACCGGGCGTCGATGCAGATGGACCGCCACCCCCGAAGCCGCCAGGCGCGCCTTCAAGATCGAAGACAGCTCGTTGCCGACATTGAAGGCCGAGAGATGAAGTTCGACCGTGTGGGCACGGGCCAGCTCGATGGCAAGGCGGACGGTGTATTCCGCGTAATGCCAGGAGATCAGAGAAATACGCAGCGCTTCGTCCTCGCTCAAGTCCAGGCCCGCTCTATGCATAACTCGAGCCGCCCGCAACCCGCCCGAAGCGCGGTGCCAGGATGCGCCGGGCGATTCACACCGGACATCATCCTTGACGCGGCACAGGCTATCGTCATGAGTGCGGTTGCGTGTCCGCAAACTGAGATAGGCCTGTGACGCTTTTAAGACCATCGCCTCAGATTGATTCGGCCCCAGGCGGACATCAGACGGCAGCGTTATCCCCCAATCTTTCTCTTTATATCGATGCGCTCCGGGTGCTCGCTGCACTTGCGGTGTTCGCCGGGCATATCGGGGAAATCTATCTGGCGAACCGTGGACCGAGCGCAATATTTGCTCACGCGCGGGAAGCGGTCGCGGTATTCTTTGTCCTGTCGGGCATGGTCATCGCGTTCGTCGTCTCCAACAAGGAGAAAGATGCGCGAACCTACGCGACCGCCCGCGTTTCGCGCATCGTTCCAGTCGCCGTGCTGGCCCTGCTCGTCACTCTGGCCTGCGATATCATAGGCAGCGCGATCGACCCCGGCTTCTATCGCGGGCTCGGCTTTTTCGAGGGAAACAACCCGCTCGCTGCCCTCTCCTACCTGACCTTCACCAACCAGCTCTGGTTCGTCCACATCGTCTTCGGCAGCAACGAGCCCTATTGGTCGCTGGGCTTTGAAGTCTGGTATTATGTGCTGTTCGGTCTGGCCTGCTTTGCGGCGCCGCGCTGGCGGCTGGCGTTCATCGCGCTTTGGGCGGCGATCGTCGGCCCCAAGATCTTGATGTATCTGCCGCTCTGGCTCCTGGGCGTCGCGACCTACAGGCTCCAGCGCCACCCGCGCTTTTCGCTGCCGACCATCGTGGGCATCGCGATCTTCGTGCTGACGCTGCCGATCTATGTCTATCTGCGCCGCTATTACGGGCCGATGGCGACGACGATGTATCACGGCTTCGGAGTTGGGCAGGAGGTGATCAACCTGGCTTATTTCCATGCCATAGGGCTGCTGGTCAGCCTCAATATCCTCGCCTTTGCCTCTTTGTTCGGGCGACTGAAGCCGCCGCCTGCCCCCGTCGGAAAGGCCATCCGCTGGACAGCGGGAGCGAGCTTCACGCTCTATCTCGTGCACCTGCCCCTGCTGCTGATGCTGCGGGCGGCCTTTCCCTCGGTCGTCTCGTCACCCATGGCGGCCGCGTTCGCCGCGATGGCCGCATTGACCATCGTGCTGCTGCTGGCGGAGGTCGCGGAGCGGCGCAAGCGCGTCTATCAAGGCGGCTCCCGGCGGCTGGTCGACATCGTCGCGGACCGGCTTGGGCTGGGCTAGGAGCGGGCAACGCACCCGCAGCATATTTCCGTCACAGCTCGGGCCGAGAAGAATCCCCTGACCGGAAGGGGTGATGCCGTGGATCGACGTCTGTTTTTGAGCACTTTGCTGGCCGGCCCCCTCGCCGGCAGCCTCCCTGCTGGAGCCGTCACGCCCGCTTCAGGGATGCGACGCGGGATGAACATCCACCACCTGCTGAACTGGCCGGCCGCACACGGTCAAGGAGCGTCCCTCAGCTACCAGATGCCGCCCTTCGCCGACCCCGGTCATCAGATGTCCGACGGCGAGATCGCGACACTCGCAGCCCATTTCGATTTCGTGCGGCTGACGGTCGACCCCGCGATCCTGATCACATTGACGGGCCAGAGCCGCGCCGCGTTATTTGATACCATCCTGCGCACGAGCGCCCGCTTCCTCACCCGCAACATGCGGGTGATCGTCGATCTCCATCCAATCAGCCAGAACCCGGCCTATGACCCGGCCGTTATCGTGAAGGACATCAACGCGCCGGCCTTCGCCGCCTACATGGCGGCGGCGGCCGATCTTGCCGGCGCGCTGGCCGCTCAGCGCTCGGAGGGCTTGATCCTCGAGCTGATGAACGAGCCGCGGCTGATGTCCCTGGATCAGGCGCCGATCTGGCAGGCGATGATCGGCAGGCTGCACGACGCCGCGCGCCGCCGGGCGCCGGAACTGCCGCTGATGATATCGGGACTGCAAGGCGGCAGCATCGGCGGATTGACGCGCCTCGACCCGACCGCCTTCAAGGGCGGGCCGGTCTATTACACCTTCCACTATTACAACCCCTACCCGTTCACCCATCAGGGTGTCGGCAACGATGCGACGCAATATCTGAAGGGTGTCCGCTGGCCGACGCAAGCAGCGCAAGCCAAGACGCTGTCCGGCGACGCCGGAGCGCGTCTCCAGGCCGAGATTCCGGATGACGGCAAGCGCACCACGTCGCTTGCCTCCGTCAATCGGCTGCTCGGCACGATGGGCATCGGGCGCGATAGCGACGCGATCGAAGCCGATTTCGGCAATGCCGCAGCCTGGGCGAAGGCCCACGCGATCCCTGCGAACCGGATCGTGCTGGGTGAATTCGGCTGCGTCGTCGCCGCGCCGCAGCAGGACCGGCTCGCCTGGCTGCAGAGTGTGCGTCAGGCGGCGGAGCGCTTCGGCTTCCCCTGGTGTTACTGGGCCTACAAAGGCTATGGCGGCATGGGGCTGGTCGACGAAAACGCGGCCAACCCGGCCTCCCCGATCATGAAGGCGCTCGGCGTCTGAAAGCGCCTCCCGACGGGATCAGCCGGCAGCAGCCGGCCTGATCTGATGTTTCGCCAGTCGGAATTCGCTACGGAAGGCGCTGACCGGCGAGCGCGGCAGCGTCATCAGCCCGAAGAACGCGCAGAAGCTGATGATACCGTCGAAGCCCGTGGCGATCAGCACATTAGATTCGACGAAGGACTGCACCAGCGCCGCGACCAGCACCGCCAGCAGGAATTCGATGCAGGCGCGGTCCCGCTTGTCGACGAAGGGCATCCATTCGAAGCCGTTCCGGATCGCGACCAGATTGGGAATCGCAAACAGCACGGCGCCGATCATGCCCATGTCGAGCAACAGCGAGAGATAGCCGCTCTCGGGCCCGAGCGTCGCGCCGAACATCACAAAGGTTCGGTCGGTGAAACCGCTGCCGCCCAAGGTCTGGTAGCCGTTCCCGACCCAAGGGTGCTCCCAGAAATAATCGAGCGCCATGTCCCAGATCGCCGTCCGACCGGTCAGCGTCGAGTCGCGGCCGAGCAGGTCGAAGAACGCATCGCCGAACATGTAGAACGCGATCACGCCCAAGCCGATGAAGCAGGCCAGGAAGATCAGGGCGTTCAGCAGCCCGAAGGCGCGCACCATCAGGAAGAAGCCGTAGCAGCTCGCCAGCGTCACCGCGGCCATGATGCCGGTTGCCGATTGCGCCATCGCCAGGCAGATCAGTCCGCAGATCTGCGCTACCCCCCAGAAGATCCTGCTGCCGCCGCAAAGCCAGGAATAACCGAACAGCAGCACGGTGCCATAGGCCGCCCAGGGGCCGAGCATGTTCTTGTGGGCGAAGATGCCCCGCCAGCGACCGACATGGTTGAACTGCTGTAGCTCCAGCCCGTCATGGATGCCGATCTTCGGGAAGACGAGCGCGACAAAGACGCTGAGAATGCAAATCCAGGCGATGATGTAGAGGCAGGTCTTGATGGTCAGGAGCAATCCGATGCGAAACATCAGCATCGCCAGTGCGAGCCAGAGCGCGCACATCACGATCGCATTGCGCGCCGCTTCCTTGCTGTCGTCGGCCCACATGAACGACATCAGCGCCATGATGGCGAAGGGGGCATAGAGCCACGGAATTTTCGAAAGCGCCCATTTGATGCCGGCACCGTAAGCGACCGTCAAGATCGCCAATCCGCAGAACAGCAGCCGCAGCCACGGCAGCATGCTCCCGATCGGATCGACCAGATTGTCCTTGGTCATGTAGAGGTGGTTGTAGAACACGTCCCGGCCGATGGCGCCGTAGCTCAGGAAGATGAGCACGAACAGCGTCACGAGGACCGCCCGCTCGGTCGTCGCGGAGTGGATGATCTTGTTGTCCGGCAGCAAGGGCTGCACGGCCAGGGCCAGCTTCGGCCGAGGGATCGAGCGGCGGCGAGGCGAGGGCTGGGCTTCGATGCTCATCGTCAGAACCTGAACCAGGGCCGGTCCGGCACCGGGTCGAGCCCGGGCACGGTGCCTTCGACGCGATTGGACCGCAGGGCCCGGGCAAAACCGTTACGCGTCACGTCGTTCAGCGGCGACAACCCTGCGAGCAACTGGTCGCGGATATCGGCCTTGGCCAGCAGCAACGTTTCCATCGCGGATCCATAGAGCTGCGCGCCGACGAGGTCGCGAAATTCCGTCCTGACGGAATCCTGCACGGACGCAGGCAACCTTGCGTAGATCGCCATCGCGACGGGATTGCGGCGAACCGAAATCCACGGCTCGCGCGGCGCGAACTGGTACGATCGCGCGAGGTCGTCGAGGGCGGCGGGAGTCAGTCCGCTGCGGCGACTTTCGGTCCAGAAGCGCATGAACCAGCCGAAACCCTCACGCGGCGAACAGGCCAGCAAATTATCGGCTGCCTCGGAGAGCGCCTTCGTCTCGGCATCGATCCGGTCGAGCGCGCCGGTGGCGATAGAGGCATCGACCAATCCGGCGCGCAGCAGCAACTCCGAGCGCTGGATCCGCGGCTGGCAACCCTGGGCGGGGCTTGCCAAGGCATCATCGAACATCTGCGCGCCATAGGTTTCGCCGCGCACTATCTTGATCGCCATCTTCTCGAACGGCACGGCACGAAGCCCGGCGGCGGCATGCCAGGACCAGACCAGTGCAGCCAGTGCCACCGTGGAGACGACGAGCCTCAGCACGACCGCGCCGCCGCGAGTCCCGGCACGATCCTGCGCCGTCTCAGCTATCATGTTCGATATAATAGCTTCCATAGGCGGCCCCGCGATAGGATTCGAGGCGCTTGAGCTCGGTCGGATCGGCCTTGTTGAGAACCGCGCCGACGATGCGCTGGCGGACCTGCTCGGCGCTGACCATCGCATCGCGCACGACGTCGCGACTGGTGCGGCCCCACTCGATCACGAAGACGAAGGCGTCGAACTGATGGGCACTCGCCTTGACATCGACGACCGGAACGACCGGCGGCATGTCGATGAAGACGTATTCGTATTGCCGGCGGGCGGCCGCCAAAAAGTCCACCATGGTCTCGCCGGTCAGATGGCTGACGGTGTTAGGCTTGCGCTCCTTGACCACGGTCGGCACGAATTCGAGCCCGGTGATGACATCACGGCGCACGATATTGCCGATCGTGGCCTTGCCCTCCAGGAATTCGATCAGCCCGACCTTGGCATCGGGGCAAAGCGCCTTCGTCAAGGAGGGGCTGTGCATGTCGCCGTCGATGAGCAGCGTGCGGTGTCCCATCTGCGCGGTCAGCAGCGCAAGATTGGCCGCGAAGGTCGTCTTGCCCTCATGCGGGACCGACGAGATGATGCCCGTCACCAGGCCGTCATCATTGGTCCGCGCGATGTCGAGAGACACCTTGAAGTTTCGAACCGTCTCCGTAAAACGGGAGAACGGCGCCAGCACGACGTGGCGCGCGATCGGCGACATGCTGCCGAGGATTTCTTCGCCGGGCCTGCCCGGCACCGCCGCGCCCGCGCCCTTGGTCACTCGCCCGACCTCCCGCGCGATGCTCGGCAACACGCCAAGGCATTCGACGCCGGCATAATTCTTCACATCGTCGGGCGTGCGGAAGCCGTTCCCGAGAACCTCCCGGAAGAGAGCGACGGCAAAGCCCAGTCCGAGGCCGAGTACGGCCATGCCGCCGAGCACGATCGGAGCCTTGGGCCAGGACGGCCTGTCGGGCAGCGGCGCCGGCGAGATGATGCGGGCATTATTGACCGGGAAGGTCTGCTCCTGCGTCGTCTCCTCGAACTTCTGCAGGAAATTGTCGTAGAGATTGCGATAGGTCTGGGCGGAGCTTTCGAGGTCGCGCAGCTCGACCTGCTTCTTGCTCGTCTCGCCCGCCTGGGTCACCAGCTTCTGCAGGCTCGCCTGGATCGAGGCTTCGCGCGCCATGGCGATCTCGTAATCGCTCTTCGTGCTTTCGGCGACACGGCCAAGTTCCTCGCGCGCCGAGCGCTGGATCTCGTTCATCTGGTTGCGGATGTTGACCACCGCCTGATGGTCCTTGCCGTAACGCGAGGACAAATCGGCATAACGCGAGCTCAGGTCGAGATACTGCGAACGCAGCCGGGTGATCACCTCGCTGCGCAGGGCGTCGGCGACGGTTGCATTGACGACGTCGCCCTTGCTGATCTCGGTGACGCGGTCGAGCCGGGCCTTGGCCTCGGCCGTCGTCGCCCGCGCGGTAATCAGCTGCCCGTTCACGTCGGAAAGCTGCTGCTCGGACATCAATCCGCGGGTAGTGTCGACGATGTTGTTGTCGGCCTTGAACTTCTGCACCGCGAGGTCGGCGGTAGCGGCCTGGTCACGGAGTTCCTTGCTGCGGTCCTGAAGCCAGCGGCTGGCGCGTTTGGTCGCCTGATAGCGCGCTTCGAGTTCGCCGACCGAGTAGGCATCGGCGAGCGCGTTGGCGATCGCCACCGTGCGCTGGGGCTCGGAGCCGGTGTAGGCGACCTCGATGACATAGGTCGCGCCGACGCGCTTGGCCTTAATGCCGCTGGTCAGCCGGTCGATCGCCGAACGTTCGAGATCTTCCTTCGAGGGCGGCGCGCTCCCCCGGAAAAGACCGAAGAGCTGCGAGAGCAGCCCGCCCCCGCCGCCCATGAACTCAGGGTCCTCGGTCAGCTTAAGATCGCGCACCACCGACAGCGCCGTGCTATCGGATTTGAGGATTTCGACTTGGCTTTCGACCAGGCCGGGATCGACGACACGGTCCGCCGCCGAATCCTGACGCGACATCAGCGACTTCTGGCGAACATCGACCAGGATCGAAAAGGATGTGGTGTAGCGCGGCTTCGCCGTCAGCATGTAGATGCCGCCGAGGACCAGCATCAGGCCCATGCAGCCGGCAATGAGCGGCCACTGCCGGTAGAAAATCCTCGCGATCGCGAGGAAATCCAGCTGCGGCATGAAGCTCGAGTCCGACCGCCCGCTATTGGAGGTCTGCGGGTTCGGGTTCGCAAGCTGAAGCATCAACATCCTCGGTTGCCGCCAGCCGCGAAGCTGGCGTCACAATCCGTCCCCTTAGCACCGTTCGATCAATATTGCGATGCAACATGACATTTGATCGGCGATCCTGGCGTCAATATGTCTTGAACGGGTCCGGCAGGGCCTGGCCGCGGATTTTTGTGTCGAGTTTAGGGTTACGGCCTGGGTCGAGCCGGAACGAGCGTCGGTCCGGCAGGTCCGGCTCCGGCAAGGCCGCAGGCGCACTGCCGGGGGCGTAGAAGCGCAGGAAGGCCCTCGTCACCTCGGAATCGCTGGCGGTGCGGATGGCGTCGGTAATGCGCCGCGCGACGCCCCCGTCGCGTGCGTCGCAGGCGCCGACCGCCCGGGCCAGCCCCTCGCCGATCGCCGCCTTCTGCTGGCGGTTGGCCTTCGGGATGACGGAGCGGATCGCCCGCAGCGTGTCGGTGCTGATCACCGACATGCCGCGCACCAGCCAGATCGTATTCGCGCCTCCGCGCGGGTCTTCCAGCAAGATGCGTCGCGGGTCGGCGAGAAACGTGCTGACCCGATCGTCGTCGATCGAGACCTTGCAGGCCGCCTGCGCCGAGGAGAGGCTGGTCAGGACCAGCATCGCCGGAGCAAGTGCCGCGAAACCGTTCCTGACCCGTAACGTCCGGCTCAGCTGATTCATGCTCGACCCTGTGAAGCGCGGCGACCTCAGCGGGTCGCGATGCCGATATTATAAGGCGTCTGAGCAGTCTGGTTCACGAGCGTGATGAATTTAAGGTAGTCGACCGAACCGGCATCCGAAGCGACGATGATGTCGCGATCGCGCAGCTTGAACGCGTTGGCGAGGAACATGCCGTCGGAGGTCGAGAGATCGAGCGAGTACACTGTCGGCACGCGCGCGCCGTGATAGGGCTGCGGATCGATGCCGAGTTCCGGCACGATCGAGCGCGCCTCGAGCCTGAACACGAACAGACCCTTGATGTCGGCGCGTTCGTTGCGCAGGCCGCCCGCCTTGGCCAGCCCCTCGGCCAGCGTCATGTCGTCGTTCTCGAACGCCACGCGCCGGCTGTTGGTGCCGGACGGATCCGGCGTGGCGCCGAACGCCATGACGTATTGCTGCTCGCGCGCCAGGATGACCGTGTCGCCCGTGAGCACCTGGATGTTCTGGCGCGGATCGTTGGCGATCGAGCTCATCCGGCTCTTATAGGTGCGTCCGCCGCGCTGGATGATCAGCGTCGTTTCATACAGCGGGTAGCGCGGGCCGCCGGCACGCGCGATCGCGCCCAGCACCTGCAGGCCACCCGGATCCATCGAGATGCGGGCGGGGTTGTTGACCTCGCCGATGATGCTGACATCGTTGCCGCGACGGTCGGAGATCGTGACGACCGCCTGCGGCTCGATGGCGCGGCTCTGCAGCCGCTTCGCGATCTCGGCACCAGCCTGCGCGGAGGTCTGCCCGGCGACCTTGATGTTGCCGGCATAAGGCACGTTGATGAAACCGTTCCCGTCGACCTGCTGGTTCGGGATCTGCACGAAATTGCCGGAGCGCGAGCCTGCTTCGGCGGGAATGAACAGGCCGCCGGCCGCCGCCTCGAAGATCGTCACGCCCAGAACGTCGCCGACGCTGATCCGCACATCGGCCGAGCGACCGCCGCCGCGACCGGCAAGCGCGCCGAAATTGCCGACGCGCGAGGTGACGGTCTGCCGATTGGCGACATCGACGGTCGACGGGCTCAGCGTGATCAACGCGTAGGGAATGCGCTCCGCGCTGCTATCGGTGCTCGTCGCCGCGCCAGCGCGGACATCCTGCGCCGTCGGCGCGTCACGAGGCAGACAGGCACTGAGTTGCAGTGCGGTAAGGGACACTGCCGTGATCCGCGTGATCATCCGCAAGGTCGGGTTGGGTCGCGCCGAGCACTGCGTCATCACGCCTTCTCTCTGATATACATACACGATAGGGACGGTTAACCGAATAAGGTCCGCGAGTCCCGATGATTCGCCGTTCGCATTTGAGTTAAGGTTTACGTTTGCCTTAACTGTGGCGCTGCTGCACCGCACCCAAGCCCGCGCCAGCCCCGCAGACCGCCGCGAAAAACACGGCATATCCCGGGATCTGCAAGGAAAAATCAACGCAGGAATGCAGCGTCCCCAGCAGCGCGACGGCGGCGAAGCCTGTCGGCAAGCTGCCGCCACGGCTGCGCCAGGCCCGCATCCACAGCCGCCGCATCACCACGACCCAGGCCGCTAGAACCGCAAGCGCGACCGGCAGGCCCATCTCCACCGCCAACTCCAGCGGGCTCGAATGCGCCTGTTCCCAGACGCCGAACATGCCGAGCGCTTCTGACCGCATACTCGGGAAAACCGCATCGAAGCTGCCTAGTCCCGTGCCGAGCCACGGCCTGGAAGCGACCATCTCCAACGTGATCCGGTACACCTCCATCCTATATGGGTCGGTGATGCCGTTCGCGCCGATGCGCCACAGCACCCCGCCGCCGGCAACCGCCAAGGTGACGATGAAGGCCAGCAGCGCCAGCGCCAGGGCAACGTTGCGTCCGCGTCCCCGGCGGCTGCGAAGAGCGGCGGCAAGCAGCATGCAGCTCAGGGTGAAGACGAGCCCGGCGCGCGAATTCGTCATCGCCAGCATGGCCAGTGCGATCAGCGTGGCGAAAGCCGCGCCGACTTGCCGGCCGGTGAGCTGGTCCAGCGCGGCGAACAGCCGTCGGTACCAGCGGACCTCGAAGCTCGGCCGCACATTGCGGGTCGAACGCAGCAGCAGCGCGAACCAGAGGAGAGCGCAGGAACCGAGATAGGTCGCGGCGGTGTTTCGGTTGACGAAGGTCGCGGTGAAGCTGCCCCTGTAGTAGAGGCGCGCCTCCCCCAGCAGCATCATCGGCTGGACGACGTAGATCAGGAAGCCGATGAGGGCCAGCGCGAGCGAGCCCAGCGCCAGCGCGAGCACGATCTGCCCCTGGCTGCGGTCGGAGCGGTCCATCAGCGCGAAACGCAGGAAGGCGAGCAGCACGACGAGCGCTGTCCCCGCCGCTTCGAAAAGATCGGCAGCCGTCGCGGCAGGCCGCTCCACCAGCGGTCGCTTCAGCGGCGGCTGCATCTCCCGCCAGACCGGATCGCTCCAGGCACCGTTGCCCCAGCGTTGCAGCGCGACGGCGCCGAAAAACGCGCCGGCCGCCACGAAAACCACCGTGAGCATTACGACGTCTCGCCGGGCGATGCGGGGAAAATCCGCGAGAAGCAGGCTTATCGCGAGCAGCGCGGCCCATATGGCATTCAAGCCCGGGTCGATCGAACCGAACGGAGCAGCCGCCAGGAGCACCGCAGCATAGGCGCAAACCAGCGATACCGCGCGACGCCAACTGCCGAGCCGCTCTTTCAGAAGGGGTCGAGGCGGCAGCGCGCGATCCGCGACAGGCTGAAGCGTGGATAGGGGCAACGCCGCAACGGCGGGCGCAGCACCGCCATCCGGCATCGCTACGTCAGAAAGCCCCATCCTGCCCTGCAAACAGCTTTTCGTCAGATGAGGACAATTTAACCGAAGCGCGAGACGGCTTCCACACAAATCTCGCCTACACCGTCCCTACATTCTGCCTGCCGCTCTCGTTGCATGATGCGAGCAGTAATATAGGGGAAGTAGACTGTGGCGACTGCGTTCATCCCTAACAAACGCGTAACGCTCGACGGCGAGACCTTTACGGTCCAGACGGCGGGCAAGGATTATTCCATTACGGCACCCGCCGCCAACAGCGTCCGCTTCGAGGTTCGCGGCGGCGATGTCTGGAGCGCGATCGATTCCACGAGCCTCAACCGCTCGGAGATCGCTTCGGCCCAGCAGGTCGTCAACGGCACGCCGGTCCACGTCGCCTATGTCATGAACATCGATCCGGGCACGGCCAATCCGAACGCCTGGACGGTGCTGGGTCAGTTCCATCAGGACGACCGCCCGGGCATCCCGGCCGCTTCGCCGCCCTTCTCCATCCAGCTTCACGGCGAGAAGATGGAGATCCGCATCGGCTTCACCGGGCCCAATGGCGAGATCGAGTATCGCAGCGTCTTCACCGACACCGCCAACATCGTGCGCGGCCACGACTACGCTATCGACGTGCAGGCCGTGTTCGACCCCAATGGCAACGGCCATCTCGTCGTCACCCGTGACGGCGCCAAGATCGTCGATTATTCCGGTCCGCTCGGCTATGCGAGCCAGCAGAGCGTCTATTGGAAGGAGGGCATCTACCGCCCCCAGACCGACGCCACCATGGCCGTGACCTATTCGGACCGCACGGTCTCGACCAGCGATCCCGTGGCGCTTCAGCCCGTCCGTACCTCCGCCCCCATCGTCATCACCCAATATGACCCGAAGGGTCATGCGGTGAGCACGAGCACGGAATTCGCCGACGGCAGCAAGAAGATCGACCTGCTCGACAGCGCCGGCGCGATCAGCCGGACCTACACTACGCAGACCGACGGTTCGCGTGACATGACGACCTATCATATCACCGGCAAGGACTACGCCACCGACCACAGCGTCACCGACGCGGCCGGCAAATACGTCCTCGTCGAACGCTTCTCAGTGGACGGCACGCTGCAGTACAAGCAGTCGACCGACAATTCGGGCGTCCAGACCAACTACAAATTCAATACGACGGGCCATGTGCTGCAGAAGGGCGTCACCGCGCTCAACGGCGCGCGAGAGGTCGTCGACTACGCCGTGACCGGCAAGCCCTATGTCACGGTCGACACGACCTATGATCCCTACGGCAAGATGCTGCTGCAGACCCGCTACCGGACCGACGGCTCAGTGGACTCGACTACGCAGAACAAGGCCGACTTCTCCTCGGTGACGAGTGCCTACGACCTGGCGGGCCGCCTGATGACCAAGACCGTGGTCTGGTCGAACAGCATGAAGGACGTCTACCAGTACAACGTCACCGGCCAGAACTACGCCTCCAACCACGTCGTCTATGACGCCTCGGGCAAGGCGCTCAGCCTCGAGCAGTTCAATGCCCAGGGCAAGCTGATCTACACCACCGCCTTCAGCGCGGACGCGAAGAGCATCTTCTACACCTATGATTCCGCCGGCCAGACGATGTCGCAGACGACAAGCTGGGCCGCATCCGGCATGAAGCAGCTCAACCAGTACAATATCACCGGCCAGAGCTACGCCAGCACCTCGCAGATGCTGGATGCGAGCGGCAAGGTCGTCAGCCTGAACCGCTATCACGGCGATGGCACGCTCGACTTCGCCTACACGCTCGGCTCCAGCGGCACCGCGACCAGCACCGCCTATGACGCCACCGGCCTCATGCTGCGGAAGTCGATCGCCTACACCAACGGCACGCGTGATCTCTACGAATATAACGGCAACGGCAGCCTGGCCGACCACGTCAACTACAATGCCGCCGGAAAGGCCGTGCTGTTCGAGCTTTTCAAGGCCGACGGCACCAAACAGGTCCAGCATTTCGAGATCGCCGGCAAAAGCTACGCATCCGACAAGATGCTTTACGACGCCTCCGGGAAACTCGTCGCCCTCAGCCAGTTTCACACGGACGGTACACTGGATTACGCCCAGAGCACCGGCAAGGCCGGCGAGACGATCGCCAACAAATACGACGCTGGCGGCCATCTGACCCAGTCGGTCACGTCCTATCTCGACGGCTCCCGCGAGATCTCGCAGTTCAACATCGCGGGCCAGAAATATGTGGCGGCGCACTATCTCTACAACACCGCCGGCACGATGACCCATGTCGACCAAACGATGGTCGACGGCTCGACCCGCTCGGCCGATTACAGCATCGCCGGCAAGAGCTATGTCACGGAAATCGTGACCCGCAAGGACGGTCTCGTTCTCAGCGACGAGCGCTATCACGCCGATGGCACGATGGATTATCTGCGCACGATGAATGCCGACGGCAGCAGCAAGGAGATCGTCTACGACACGGCCGGCAAGATGCTGCAGGCCGTCACGACCAAGGTCGATGGCTCGATCGTCGCGGCCGCCTATGGCGACCATGCGGTCATTACCTCGGGCACCGGCAACGACTTCTTCACCGGCTACCAGAACGGCACGTTCGTCTTCGGCTCGAATTTCGGCAAGGACACGATCACCAGCTTCAACACCGGGGCCAGCCACGACACGATCAAGCTCGACAAGTCGCTCGTGGCCGATTTCGACCACCTCAACCTCAAGCAGGTCGGCAACGACACGGTCATCACCGTGACCTCGCACGACACCATCACGCTGAAGGGCGTGGCGCTGGCGAGCCTGCACGCGAACGATTTCCTGTTCGCCTGAAAACCAGGTGCCGTTCGGGCTGGACAAAGGGGCGCGTACCCCCCAACTCTCAGCCTGAACGGAGATGCTCGATGGTATGGGTCAAACGTCTGCTGGGCCTGGCCTCGCGAGGGGCTGCGCCTGCGACGGACGTCGAGACGACGCGTCCACCCCGTTACGTATTCACCGATCCGTCTGTGCGGATCGCCGCGATCGGCGACCTGCATGGGCGGATCGATCTTCTCCAGAGGGTCGGGCTGCTGCTCGACCGATTCGCGACCGATTCGCGGCGGCGACTGATCGAAATCTATCTCGGCGATTATCTGGATCGCGGCCCCAATCCCCGCGCCGTGATCGATTACCTGATCGATCGGTCCACGAAGACGGACCGTCAGGTCATTTGCCTCGCCGGCAATCACGAAACCATGCTGATGGACGCGCTCGAGGATGACGAGCAGTTCCGCGCCTGGCTTCAGCTCGGCGGCGAGACCACGCTACGGTCCTACGGGATCCCCTTCGGCAACAAGCGCGGTGACACCGCCATCGCACGCCATGCTCTCGCGGCCGCGCTTCCGGCTTCGCATCGCCGCTTCCTGGCATCGCTCCCGACGCAATACGCTCATGGCGGCTTTTTCTTCACCCATGCCGGCGTGAAGCCCGGTGTCCCGCTCGACCGGCAGAAGACGCGCGACCTGCTTTGGATTCGCGAACCGTTCCTCTCGACCTCGGTCGGGTTCGGCGCGACCGTGGTTCACGGCCACACCCCTTCGGCGCGGCCGGTCTTCCGGCTCAATCGGATCGGCATCGATACCGGCGCCTACCAGACCGGGCTGCTGACCTGCCTGCTGGTCACCTCGGACGGCGTCGACACCACCGATACTCATCGCCTCGCCGGCGCCGCCGAACTGGTCTAACCGCAAGGCTTGTCAACACCTCGGTCAGCCGTCCGGCAGGGTCCGGAACGACGCGTCGGGTCTCGCCCTGATCGACAGGCTCAGCCGCGCTTGGCGGCCCGATAGGCTTCGATCAGCGTCGGGATCTGTGTCTGCCAGGAGAGGTCCTTGACGACGCGTTCGCGTCCGAGCGTGCCCATCGCCTGCCGGCGCGGCTCGTCGGCGATCAACTCCAGGATCTTGGCGGCGAAATCGACCGGATCGTTCTTCGCCGCATAGAGCGAAGCCTCGCCGGCCGAGACCCGCCCCTCGACGACGTCGAACTGCACGATCGGCTTTTCGACCGCCATGTATTCGAGGATCTTGTTCATCGTCGACAGGTCGTTCATCGGGTTGACCCGGTCGGGGTTCACGCAGACGTCCGCCGTCGAAAGCACCTCGAACAGCTCCTGGTCGGGTGCCCGGCCGAGGAAGGTGACATAGTCCTGCAGGCCAAGCCTGGCGGACATCGCCTTGAGCGAATCGAGGCTGGGGCCGCCGCCCACCAGGCAGAATTGGATGTCGTGCCGGCCGAGCTTGTGGACGATATGATCGACCGATTCGAGCAGCAGGTCGATGCCCTCCTGGTCGCCCATCACGCCGACATAACCGACCAGGAACTCGCGCCCGTTGCGAAAGACCGGGTTCGGCGGCACCGCCTTGATCCGGCTGATGTCCGGGCCGGAGCGCACGACGAAGACCTTCTCCGGCGCCATGCCGCCACGCTCGATGGCGATGCGGCGGTAGCTGTCATTCGTCGCGATCGAGACATCGGCCGCCTTGAAGGTCAGTTTCTCGAGCAGCTTGAGCGCGCTCCAGAAAAACCCGCGCTTGCCGAACTTCGCCTCGTAAAGCTCCGGATTGATATCGTGATGGTCGAAGATGAAGCGCTTGCCGAGCAGCTTGAAGGGCAGCGCCACCAAAAAGATCAGGTCCGGCGGGTTGCAGGCATGGATCGTGTCGAAGCCGGTGCCGAAGAACACCTTCCAGGCCAGGCGCGTCTCGGCCCAGAGCGCGGCCGAATATTCGCGCAGGTAGCCGGCCGCCGAGCCCGCATCGAGCGGGAGGCTGTGCCGGTGAATCTCGATGCCGTCGATGACCTCATAGGTCGTCTCGTAATTCTTGCCGGTGGGGCAGATGATCGAGACCGCCGCGCCCGCGGCCTTCAGCGTGCGCGCCTCCTGCCAGACGCGCCGGTCGAACGGCACGGGCAGGTTCTCGACCACGATCAGCACCTTGCGTCCGGCGAGCGCGCCTTTCGGAACCGCCGATTCGAAGGAGGCGGGGGCCGCGGGTTTCGTGGCCGTCGCGACAGTGGGGCTGGGCATGAGGTTCACGTCCGACATCACGGCAGCGTCCCGATATTGACGACCCGCGACTGGCCGAGTTGCAGGGTTTTGGCCATGTCGCCGGTATCGATGACAACGTCGTAGCCCGTCTTCTCAACAGTCTCCTTCGAGACCAGAAGCTTTGGCAGGCCCGGCAGATGCGAGAAGCTGTAGCCGAGGTTCTGCCCGATCAGGTGAGACGGGTTGAGCGAGGGATCGTAGACCGCAAGCTTGTAGCCGGCCTGGATCAGCTTTCGCGCCATGTCGACCTTGGGGCTCTCGCGCAGATCGTCGCTGTCGGCCTTGAAGGCCATGCCGAGCATCAGCACGGAGGCGCCAGGTTTCAGCTCCTGCGTCACATGCGAGAACAGGTAATGCTTGTGCGCCTCGTTGGAGCGGATCAGCGAGTCGACGACATGCACGTTCGCCCCGACATCGGCGGCGATATATTGCAGCGCGCGAACATCCTTCGGCAGGCACGAGCCACCGAACGGGCCGCCCGGCCGCAGGTAATAGGGCGAGATGTTCAGCTTGGTGTCGGAGACGAAGATCTCGTGCACCTTGGCTGCGCTGATGCCGAGCTGCATGCAGACCCGGCCGATTTCGTTGGCGAAGGACACCTTCAGCGCGTGGAAGGTGTTGTCCACGAACTTCGTGAACTCGGCCTCGCGATAGCCGGTGTAGAACACCGGCGCGTCGATATTCGCGTTGATCGCGTCCATGTGCCGATTCGGCTGGGCGTCCCGCGTGCCGATGACGATCTTCGGCGGCGAGAAATAGTCCTTGATCGCGACGGCTTCGCGCAGGAATTCGGGGTTGTAGACGAGCTCGACCGCCTTGCTCATCTCCTCGCCGAGCGTGGCGACAAAGAGCGGCGCGATCAGTTCCTCGATCGTGCCGGGGCGGATGGTGCTGCGATAAACGACCGTCAGCGGCACCTCGCGGGCAGGATCGACCGTCGCAGCGATCTGGCGCGAGACCTCGGCGATGTAGGACATGTTATGCGAGCCATCCGGTCCGCTGGGCGTGCCGACGCAGACGAAGGCGACGTCGCAGGAATTGAGGACCGTCCCGCCATCCGTCACCGCGCTGAGCCGCCCGTCGCGGACCGCCAGCTGCAGCAACTCCTCCAGGCCGGGCTCCTTGATCGGCGAGCGTCCCTGATTGACCTCGCGGACCTTCGTCTCGCTGACGTCGATGCCGACGACGCTGTGGCCYTCCTTGGTGAGGCAACCAGCCGCAGTCAGGCCGACATAGCCCATTCCATAGATCGCTATTTTCATCTTCGTCCCATATTTCGCCGAAGGCGGCACGAATAAGGCCTGTGGGCCAACGGGCGGGCTTGTCCGCATCAAAACCGCGACGGACAGCAAGTGACTTGGCTATCATGCCGCAGTGCAGCATAATCGGCAAGCCTCATGGCCATGATGTGGCCATCGACACCGATCACCAGCTTTGGCCCTAGGCCTGCTGCGCGTCAGACTGATGAAAGCGAGATCGCTTATGACGACTTGGAGGGGCGATGCGCCCGCCATACGGACTTCCACGACGGTAGAGCCCGCCGTGCTGCCGGTCCTGCGTCATGGCGCGATTCCCGGCATCGACGGCATGCGCGCGGTCTCCGTGACGATCGTCCTGTTCGCGCATTACGGCTTCGAGCGCCTGATTCCCGGAGGGCTCGGCGTCACCGCCTTCTTCTTCATCAGCGGCTTTCTGATCACCACCCTGATGCTGCGCGAAAGCGCCGACACCGGACGTATCGCAATTCCGGCTTTTTTCGCCCGCAGGCTTCTGCGGCTGCAGCCCGAATTGATCGCCTTTGTCCTGATCTCGGGTTTTGCGATCGGCCTGATCGACGGAATTCCTAAGCTTGGCGACTTCCTGGCAGCGTTTTTCTATGTCTCGAACTACTACCAGCTTGTCGTCCTGCATTCGGACCCCACCGCCTGGTTCCGCTGGCCGCATCTCTGGTCGCTGGCGGTCGAAGAGCATTATTATTTCACGTACCCCTTCGTCTTCGCGGCGTTTTTCGCCGTGCCGCGCCGCTTTCTCGCCGTTCTCGTCGGCATCTGCGTCGTCGCGCTGGCCTATCGACTCACACTCGCGCATTTCGGGGTCGGCGCGCGCTATCTCTACGAGGCGACTGAGGCGCGGATCGATTCGATCGTCTATGGCTGCCTCGGCGCCATGCTGCTCTGGCACAAGGGACCAGCGATCGGTCGCATCGTCGGCAAGCTAGGCCTGCTGCCGGTCCTAGTGGGCATCGGCCTGCTCGTTTTCACCCTGCTTTATCGTGACGAGCATTTCCGCAACACGGTGCGATACTCCGTCCAGGGTCTGGCTTTCATCCTGATCTTCATCGGCTTCTATGCCGGGCAAGGCGGCCAGATCTTCACTCGCGTGCTGGACCTGCCCGTACTGCGCTGGATGGGGCGGATGTCCTACGCCGCCTATCTCTGGCATCTCGAGCCGGCGCTGATCGTCTCCAAGCTGTTCAATCTCGAGCATTTCGAGACGCTGCCGGGCGTGAACATCCTCGTTGCCGTCGCGCTATGCGTCGTCACCTTCGGCATCGCTTGGGTCTCGCATCTGGTGATCTACCGGCCGTTCCTTGGCCTGCGCCACCGCTTCGGCTCGCACGCCAAGGTCTGATCTGGCACTTCCGAGCTGGGCGGCCTCAGCCCCAGCTCAAACTCGTCCGCAGCCCCTCGGCGGGAAGCCGGCCGCGCCAGACAAGGCGCGGCGCGGGCAGCTTCGTCCCGAAATTCGGGGAAACCCAGCCGCCCTGCCCCGGCGTGTCGCCGCCGGACGAAACAGAGACCCCGCCAGCTTCGGAGAAGCTGAGCCTCGCGACCGGCGCGCCGTCGCGATGCACCGACCAGCCGCCCTCCCCGGCGCTGACGTCGAGGCCAGGCGCAAACTGGAAGATCACCTCGGCCTCGGGCGAGCCCGTGCCCACGAGCCGGTCCACGATCTCGATTCCGGCCGGCGCCGCCGAAACGGTCCGAACATGCTCGACGCCGAGGCGCTTGGCATAACCGTCATGCCGAGCGGTCAGGCTCCAGGCCTCGCCGTCCTCGACCCGCCCCAGCGAGGCATTGGCCTTGTGCGACCAGTTGAACGGCCCCGAAATCGTGCTCTGGTCGAGGCCCGCGAGCCGCACCGTGTTGTGGGCACCGGTCCCGCGAAACCAGTCCCGCCAGACGCCGCCTGAATGATAGAGATAGGTCCCGGCATCGACGAGCACCGGCTTGTCGTCCAGCGAGAGCGCAATGGCGTTGGCGTCGGCATGGCCATGCGCCGCAATCGAGAGATAGCCGAGCGGGCCATGATCGAGCACGAGTTTCACGCGCTTGCCGGCACGCTGCTCACGGACCACGCAGTAACCGCCGATATCGTGCCGATGAATGCCATCGGCCGGCGCTGCATGAACGCCCCTATCCGGGAACAAAGCGTTGCGAAGCTCCGGCTTGTCCCCGCTGGCCGGCACCATCGGCGCTTCGCCAAGATGGCCCGCGATCGCCCGCGCGACCGAGGCCGGATAGGCAGCCTCGCGCTCATGCGAAAGCGAGAGCACCCGGCCCTCGTCGTCGTCACCGATCGCCGGCACAGCGCCGTCGGCATCGCTCAGCACAGCCACGAACCGCGCGAAAGCCCGCAGGCGCTCGCTGACGACCGGACCGAGCGGTTTCCCGAACTGCCGCGCCACAAGATCCGCGATCAGCAGCATTTCCGCCGTGAAGGCACCATAGGTCGGTGACTGCTCTGCGCCCACGCCATCGGCCAGAAGTTGCAGGCCGGCCTCATGCTCCAGCGCGTGGCGGGCATGGTCGGCGATTTTGACCGCACCGGGCTCGTCGGGCAGCACGCTGGCGACGATGAACTCGGCCATCACCTCCGAGACGAGGTGGTTGTTGGCCGAGGAGAAGCCCGAAGGATAGCGCCGCATCCAATAGAGATGCGCGTGCAGAATCGCATGGATGTCGCTGCGGGTGTTCGCCGACAGATGCTCCCCACACAGCGAAACGACCAGCACCAGCGTTACCGCCCGCAACGCCAGCTCGATCCCGGAATTCCAGCCGAGCCCGCCAAAGGGAGGATTTGCGGCCTTCCAACTCGAGATCGCGCTTTCGATCGCACGCAGAGCATCCGGCCGGCCATCGAGCGCGACAGCCGCCGCCAACGGCTGAAGGAACTGCAACCGATTGTAGTCCCAGACATATTTGACGTCGCCGATATCGCGGGCGTGGCGATAGGAGATGTCGTAGCAATAGATCTCGGCACCCGGCCAAAGCTTGCCGGTGACCGGATCGAGCCGCCACATTTCGGCAGGGAAAGGATCGGCAGCGTCGCGCTGCGGCCAATCGACCCCGTGAGCGCTGAAATGCCCCGCCAAAAGCGACGCGGCCGCCTCGTTCAGGGCGTTGCGGAAGGGTTCGTCGGCGCCCCCCCTGAGGCGTTCGGCGAGGCCAGGCACCGCGAGCATCCGGCCCTTCGGCTTGAAAGCCTCCCAGCCATAGCGGCGCCGGCGCGAGACGCGCCGCTTGGCCTGTTCGCCGACGCGATGAATGAGTTCCGGCGGGCTCATCGCCGCCAGTCGATTCAGATACCAGGCAAGCGACATGGTCAGATCCCGCGCCGCGGCGGCGCCTTGGTGGTTTCACGCCCGACCGCACGCCAGATATCGGCGAGGCGATCGACATAACCGTCGATCGCCAGATGAGCGCTGTGGAAAGCCTTGGCGGAGGCGCCGAGCCGCTCGCGCAGCTCTCTATCGGCAACGAGCCGCCGCAAGGCGAGAGCCAGCGCCTCGGCATCGCCGGGCGGCACCAGCAACCCGGTCTCGCCGTCATGAACGATATCTTCGGTCGCGCCGACCGGCGTCGCGACCACGGCGAGCCCGTTCGCCATGCCCTCGATCACCGACATCGGCAGGTTTTCCTCGAAGGATGGCAGCACCAAAATATCGGCCCTACGCAACAGGTCCCGGACCTCGTCTGGCCCGACCCAGCCCGGCATAGTGACGCGCTCCTTCAGCCCGAGTTGCGCGAGCTTGCCTCTGGTGTCGTCCACCTCGCCATTGCCGGCGATGATCGCGCGCCAGCCGGGCTGGTCCGCGATCGCGGCAAGCGCCGTTACGAGCTGCGGCACGCCCTTGCGAGGCCCGACATGGCCCAGGAACAGGATTGTCGGCTCGCCTTCGATCCTCTGATGGGAAAGATCGGCAGGGGCTGGCGTCGCGTTGGGCAGGACGGTCAGGCGGTCGGCAATTTCGGGCACCTTGCCGCCGATATAGTCCTGCCAGACCTGACCCAGCACGAGCGTGCGCGCCGCATGCGCGAACATCGCATGGATCTGCCGCGAAAGGCCCGGCGAAGCCCGGTCCCAATACGGCCGAAAGCCCGAGCCATGCAGGTGGATGACATAAGGGATGCGGAAGGCCCGCGCCGCCCGCGCGATCGCGATCTTGCGCAGTGTGCTGCCCTGGGAGGACAGGTTGATGTGCAGCACATCCGGCCCCTTCCCGGTCAGGCGCCCCGCCAGGCGCGCGATGAAACGCGCCACCAGAAACGGCGACAGGCCGATATGACCCTGCCCGCGCGTGGTTATGAAGCGCACATCGAGATCGGGCTTGGGCGCCGCGCGCAGCCGATTGTCGACCTCGTCCATGATGCGGTCGATCCCGCCCATGCCGCCGCGCCCCAGCGGGGTGGCGACGAGCACGCGCAGCCTGTCGGGAGGGGTCATCGCGCAAAGCTCCCGAGGAAGGCGTGATAATCGTCGTTCATACGCCGCTGGTCGAAAAGCTGCTCGACCGTCCGCCGCGCCGCGAGTCCGGCGGCGACCCGTCTCTCAGCCGGCACGAACTCCCGCAGCGCGGCGAGCAGCGCGGCGCTGTCACCGACCGGGAACAGCCGGCCGTTCTCGCCGTCGATAATCTCGGAAGCGCCCCCGAGATCGCTCATCACCATCGGCACGCCCATCGCCATGGCTTCGAGCGCCGCCAGCGACAGGGTCTCGATCGAGACGCTGCACAGTGCACCGACATCGAAGGTCGCGATCAGCGGCCTGACATCGGCATGCATACCGGCGAGCACGACATGATCGCCGATGCCGAGCGCGGCGGCCCGCTCCGCGATGGTCGCCCGCATCGGTCCATCGCCCACCAGTAGCGCCTTGGCCGGAAGGCCATCCTTCCGGAGCGCGGCGACGGCCTCGACGATCTGGACGTGGTTCTTCTCGGGTCGCATCACAGCGCACAGCCCGATGACGAAATCCTCAGGCGCGAAGCCATACTGCGCCCGCGTCGCGTCGCGATGCTCGGCTCGCACAGTCGGCGAGAAACGCTGCAGGTCGATGCCATTGAGGATCGTCGTCTCGCGCCGCGGCGCAAAACCGCGCTCCAGCCAGAAGCGCCGCTGATTCGCGGAGATGAAGACGATCCCGTCGATGCGGTTGAAAAACGGGGTGTAGACCCGCTGCATCCGCTCTTCATGCTGGTTACGGAGCACGGTGGAGTGCGAGATCGCCACGATCGGCGTGGCGGAAAACGCCATGATTCGCGCAAGCGAGGCCACGAACATCGGCCGCTCGTTGACCGCAACGATCAGGCTCGGTTTCGACCGGCGAAGGACGCGCGAAAGATCGAAGATCCGCGCCGGGAGCGACCTCGCCCCTTCGGGCTTGTCGAGCGAAATGCCGGCGGGTGCCGCCTGCGGGCCATCCTTCATGGTGAAGATGGAAACCTCGCGGCCGCGTGCTCGCAGCGCGCTCGCCAGCTCGAAGGTGTGCCGTTCCGCGCCGCCGACAATCGGCGAATTCATCACGAAAAGCAGCGAGCCGGATGTCGCCTGTGCTCGATTCGCGTCCGCCGCCATCACCCTTACCGTCGCTGAAGCATCGACCCGGAGAGCGGAATTCGCTTTCGGGACACGGGATGCTGAATTCAAGCGATAGCTCGTCACAGCGCGTCCAGAGGGACGCAAAGCGAGCTAGCGGGGGTGTCTTAGCACATGCAGCAAAAACGCCAACCGAAGCCGAAAAATCAGCTCGCGCAGCGCAGCGAGACCTCGCGCTGGCGGGCGCTCCAGAGAATGCCCTTCAGCTCGGCCACAGCCACATCAGCCGCCCGATCGGCCATCAGCCGCGCGGCATAGTCCAGCACGAAATCCTCGAACATCTGCGCCGGCAGCTTGGCACGCGTCGCGCCGTCAGAGCAGCGGCGACGGGGCCACCCTTGTGCCAGCGAACGCGCCCGCGCTCGTGTGGGGTCGCACTGCAGAACAGTGCCAAGTTCGTCGTCGGTCAGCCAGATCTGGGGCATCGGTGCTTCACCCGTTGGATGGCATCGGTTGTCGCAGAGCGGCCTTGAAAGAGAGCTAACGCCTTGAAATAGCGGATTTTACGGTAAATGGGAAAGCCGACAAAATCCGTAAAATCCGAGCGATCTGGTGGGACGGATGGTGCCGCATCATGGAAAGCTGCCGGAGAGGCGCTGACCTCCCCGGCAGGCGAGGCTCGCGCGGCTAGAGCCGCGCTTTCCGAACCGCGAGATTACGCACGCGGAAGGTGAAATCGACCGCCGCCGACTGCTTCATGTTGATCTGCAACGACGCGAAAAGCCCGGTTTCGGTCCCGTCGATGGTGACGTTGGTGTTGCCGTTCCAGGTGCCTGCCAGCGGCGCAGGCAGCCCGGCGAGGATGGTGTCGAGCACGCCCGAGCTCTCATTGCCGAAGGTCTGCGCCGTGAGGTCGAACTTGCCGGATGGCAGGTTGCGTTGCAGCAGAAAGGACAGGCTGCAAAGGCCGGTGCCGTTGGCGTCGATCTCGAATTCGCCATAGGCGCGCAGCATGTCGCCGACCGCGAGACTGGGCAGGAGGGCCGAGGTCGAAAGCGGTGCAAGCGAGAAGGTCGGGTTCGCGCCGGCAGCCGTCGTGCCGTTGACGCGGACCTGCCACCAGCGCCCTGTCGCGGTGTCGACGAAGGAGCCTGCCGCAATCAGCGCCGACCCCCCGCCGGTCGAGCCGAACTGCGAGCCGATCGTCGGGCGCACACCCGCCAGCGTGATCGTCGAGCCGAAGGTGCCCGACCAGGCGTTGGAGGATTGCGTCAGCGCGCCGGCATCGCCGAGCAGGTTTCCGGCGGGGTTGTTGACCGCGTCATAGCTTTCGCCGCGCCGGTGGATCGCGGGATAGGATTGCGGCAGACCCAGACCGTCGAGCACTTTCAGGATGCGTTGCGCCTGTGGGTACGCCCCCAGCGCAGAGGAGTGCACGCCGTCTTGCGTGCGCGCCGAGATCACGTCGCCCGGCGTTGCCGTGGCGGTCATGTCGACCATGTCCTGCCAGAGATCGACCGCGAAGACCTTGCCGGGCCAAAGCGTCGGCGCCGTGCGCGTCAGCCAGTCGACCCAAGCCAACTGATAGGTGAGCTGTACGCCCGACAGACGGGTCGAGGCGAAGCTGGCGCTGCCGGCCGGGATTTCCGAAACCGCCAGCACGATCTTGCCCGCCGCCGTCAGCGCGTTGAAGTCGCGCGTCGCCTTGGCGATGGAGGTCGAGAGCAGTACGGCATTGGCCCGGTCGTTTCGCCCGCTCCAATAGGCGACAACGCTGGCCGGGCAGTCGATAGCGGCCTGCAACTGCGTCTTGCCGACGCCGTTGCCGGAGAGTGCCGTCGCGCTCGTCAGGATGGTGTCGCCGATATCGGAGACGAGCGAGCCCGAGACCGCGAACTTGCAGTCTTCGGTGAAGATATAACGCCCTTTGGAGAGCGCGCTGACCCAGGCCGGCCAGGCCCACAACCATTGCTGCGAAACGCGCAGGTTATTGCCGGAGGCGAGCTGTGCCAGCGACTGGTCCAGCATGGAGTGGCCGATCAGCGCGATCTTGTTGCCGAGAGGCAGCGGGCGCAGAGCGGCGAGGCGCGCGGAATTGCCGGTGCGTGCATTGAAGCTTTCCATGGCGGGCCTCAGCGATAGAATGCGAGGGAGACGCGGCAGGCGAGCGGCGCGCGCAGGCAGAGATGGCTCGCCGGCGTCAGTCCGTCTCCCAGCGTCGCCGGGATGCGCCTTGCCGCCGGGTTGATCTCGCTACCGGAGCCGTCGCTGGTGGAGACCAACGGCAAGGTGAAGCTCGTGGTCACTGAACCGAGTTTCACCCGGACATCGCCATCGGCCCCGAACAGCACGAAGCCGGCCCCGGCCGGCACCGGCACGCGCACCAGCGTATCGGCCGCCAGCACGACGTCCTCGACATAGTCGGGAAAGGCAGGCGCCGACGACAGCCTCGCCGAACTGAAAGGGTAAGCCTCGAAGAATTCGCGCATGATCTGCTCCTGATTGCCGAGGAGCAGGATAGGTGTCGCCGGGGGAGCGGGGATAAGTCCGCTCAGGCAGCCGACAGGCCGAGCGCAATGCGCAATTCTCCTTCGATGGCGCCCCCGGGCCTGATCAATTCCATGCCGCCATAGCCCTTATAGGCCCAATAGGCCCAGCCGAATCCGGTCTTCTCCGCAGCCTCCCGCACGCTCCTGATCCAGGCAAGGCGATCAGGGCCGAGGGGTTGGCCATAAGCGGAGACGACGCAGCCGAACTCACCCAGCACCACCCGCTCGCGCGCGATGCCGGCGCCATCGGCCCAGCGTGCCACGGCCTCGAGATCGGCGGCGATGCGTTGCGGACCGTGCCCCTTCGCGGCCATGTCGGTCAGCAGCTTCTCGGTCAGCACTTGGGCCCGCTGGCGGCCGGCCTCGCCTCCCGGCGCCGCCTGCAACCGCGTTTGCGCCCGCTCCATCACGGCGGGGATCGCGCCCCGTTCGAGCGGCCAGGGCACGTTCGAGAGATATTGCGCGTCGTCGCCCTTCACGCCCTGATGGGTGAAGTCGTGCGGGTCATAATAATGGAAGGTGTAGAACACCTCGCTGCCCCGGAAGGGCCGGGTATCGAGCTGCATCAGCGCCCCGGCACTGCTCCAGGCGAGGCCCGTCAGCATCAGCGGCAGCTTCGGCGCCGTGCTTCGCGCCGATGCGTGCAGCCGTTCCAGCATCGCCTGCCAGCGCGGAGCGTCCTTGATCGATTCGATCCAGGGCTCGTTCATCAATTCGAAGATCAGGCCCGGCGCCGCGATCTCGGCGAGCATTTTCGCCACTCGCGCGACCATCTCGACATAAGCGTCGAAGACGGTGGCGCCCGGCGCCACCAGCGCAAGCGGCGCATAGGTCGGGTTCACCGCGACGGGGTGGAGGTCGAAAATCACCGCGAAACCGGCCCCGAGCAGGCGGCGCACCAGCGCTTGCGTCCCCTCGGCAAGTATCGGCCAGCGCTCGCCCGCGCTGGCGATGAAGATGCTGGGATCGACCGTCAGGCGAATGAAGTCGAAGCCGGCCGACTTCAGCAGGGCAAGCTCGGCATCCGCGATCTGATGCCCGGCATCGCGAAAAGGCGGCCAGATGTAGTCGACCCGCCCCGCGACCGTGCGAATGAGCGGCCAGTTCAGCAGGTGGTGGAGGTTGATGCCGCGTCGGAGCCGGGGCACCGCAGCCAGAGAAGGGACGGCCGGCAAGGCGCAAGCAGCCGCAGAGGCCAACCCGAACGCGATGCTTTGGCGCCTGCTGATGCTCACATCGTCTCTCCCGCTGCCAGCCTGCGGCAGGCAGCGGTTCTATCCGGTCGAGGCGGCTCTAGCGACCCGTCACGAGGTCACACGCCGCTTTCGCCGAAGATGCTCGACCGCAAGGACAGCTCGAGAGGATCCGCCATGTCGACGGGCGCGGCGGGGGGTACCGGCGGCGTGACCTGGGCGACGTCGACGCCACGCTGCGGCGTACGGCGCGAGGCCACGAGCGCGGGCGGCGCCACGGGCTGGCTGCCCGAGACCGTGACCCAGAAATCCGGGTTGTCGCGCGATTGCACCATGTGAAACAGGTAGCCCGACTGGTTCCAGGGCACGACCGAGGAGCGCAGATTGTCGAGCAGCACGACGCCCCGATCGGTGCGCACGGCCACGACCAGATGCATGATGCCCTGCGGGGTCGAAACCACGGCGAGCGAGAGCGCCGCCGCCGGCAACCCCGCCTCGATCAGATCATGCCGCTTCTGCACCGCGTAAATCGCGCAATGCCCGGCGGCGAGGCCGAGCTGCCAGATATCCTGACCCGAAAGCTGGACCGGCGCGACGGACGCGTTCACATCGGCATTGACCCGCCGCAGTAGGGCGTCGGTTTCCGTGTCGAGGGTGAGCGTCGCCGGCCCGCCGCCCTTCGGACAGTCGTCCTTATAGCGATTGCAGAAGGCGATATAGGCCATCGGCGCCAGCACGAACCGCCCCTCGCGGATGTCCGAACCGGCCTGCGGCTCGGGCGGCGGGCGACGCGCGGCAAAGGCCGGGCCCGGCAGATGGGCGAGCCCGATACAAGCTCCGAAGAGCAACGCGATCGTAGATTTCGAGATGGCTGATCTGGACATTTCTTGCCCGCCCTAATGACGGGCAGAGATCAACATGGCCAGCGTAAACAATTCTTAATCGAAGAAGAGCAGTCTGTTTTTATACTTCCCGGATTTCTACAGACGGCGAGGCAATTCTAGGATTGCCGTTCACGCTCAGGTAAGCACATCGGCGCGCTCGATCACCGGCGCATCGTGCCGATAGGCCGTGTTGTCGATTCCCTCCCGCTTGATCATGGCCGGGACACCCGCCACCAGGCAGAAGGGCGGCACATCCTCGATGACGACGGCATTGGCCGCGACGACGCAGCCTTCGCCAATCGTGATCGGCCCGATGAGTCGGGCTCCGGCGTGAACGATGACATTCCGGCCCAGATGCGGCGCGCCGCGCACCGGCGCCCGCCCGCCCAGCACGACATGGACACCGACCTCGCAGCCCTCCTCGATCACAGAAAGTCCGTTGATCACGACGCCGAGTCCGCCGTGATGGAAGAACACGTCCTTCCCGATCGTCGCACGCCCGGGTACGGCGGCCGCGAAAAATAGCCGCGACAGCAGATCGAGCGCCCGCGAAATCGGGCGGAGACCGCGTCGGTGGAAGCCGTTCGAGAGCCGTTGCAGGCGGGCGATGGGCTGCATCATTAGGTCCTTTGACCGTGGCCGCGCGAGCGCTTGCCGAACATCCGCTGCGCTTGGCTCTAGAGCATCGGCTTGCACAATGGAAAGCGGTTTCGGCAGAGCGATATCGGAACGACGATCCGTCTCAGCCGGATGCCACGAGCCTCAAGGCTCCGGCTGCGCCGGACTTCCGAAAATCATGCCGTTCAGCCGCTTCATCACGGCCTGTACAGGCCCCGGCAAGCGCGGAGCGGCCAGGGATCGGCCGAGTTCCACCCAGATCTGGCTGGCCAGGATCAGCGCGCCGGCCGCCGTCACCAGCAGCATCGCGACGATCGGCAAGATCACGATGAAATCGACGAGCCGCCGCTGTCCGATGGCGACAAGCGCGAGCAGCAAAGCCGACGCGGCCAGGATCTGGATCGCTCCGGCCAGGCTCAACACCCAGAAGCTTCGCAGTGTGAAAGTCGCTGGATCACGCATCGGGCGCCGCCCGGTGACAGCCCGTTTCCCAGTCGCGCTGCACTGCGATAGGGTCCCGGCATGGATCTGACGACATCGAGCACCCCGACATGATGGTGGATTTCGGATCCTGCATTCATGAGCCTCCGCGCTGGCGCGAGCCCGCTTCCATAGAACGCCTCGCTGCCGCTGAACAGGCTCCCGGCCTCGGGATTCCGCTTGCGGATGGCCGCGCTGTCGCGCTTGGCGGCGCCGCATGGCTGGTACAGTCAAGCAATCGCCCGACCTTGAGCCTGATGGCACCACGGCAGGAACTCGTTTTCGCGGCAGCGGCGGGCGAGCGCGCCGGTTTCGACGGCCTCAACAAAGTCCGCGTCGAGCTCTGTGGCGCGGACCGTTACGAGAAGGGTGAACCGATCCGGTTCGCCGCGACCTTGCGGATCGACGCGAACTCTCGGCTCGGAAATGCCGATTGGTGCATCATCGCCCAGATCCATCAGGCGGATACAAGGCGCGCCGACGGCTCGTTCGTGCAGGGCTCGCCGCTTTTCGCCCTCGCCCTTGCCCTGGGTCCGGACGGAAAGCCGCGCCTGCGCGTGACAGGCGAAACGGGAACGGGCACACCGGCACCCGGCGTGTTCTCGAAAACCAGGTCGCTGGGCGAGACGCCTTTCTCCTTCGGCGTCGATCATCGCATCGCCTTCACGGTCGTGGATGGGCATGGCGGACCGGGGTCGATCCGCGTCAGCCTCGACGGCGCGGCGATTGTCGATCAAACCGGTATCGCCACGGGCTATGCCTATGTCGATGAGCTGGCGGCGGCCACGAACCCGCCGCAGGGGCGCGGCTCCTATCTGAAATTCGGCGTCTATGCCGGCCGCTTCGACGGCGATCGGCCGCCGGACGGCTTCAGGCTCACCGCCCGCTTCCGCGGCATCGAGGCGAAGCCGCATGCGCCGCGCTGAGACCCCGAGTCCACGCCGCCATGGCCTCTGAAAATATCACGCCTCTGTCCGGCTCCAGCCCGTCTCCGGCAGCCGAGCCCAAGCGCGTCTTCCATTCCATCCAGCTGCTGCGCGCACTCGCGGCGCTGGCGGTCGTGGTTCACCACGCCAAGGATTTTCTCGCCGAGCCGCTGCCGCGTTTCGACGCGTTGCAGGCCGGCGTCGATGTATTTTTCGTGATCAGCGGCTTCGTGATGTACGCCTCGTCGCGCGACGAGGCGCCCGGCGCCTTCCTGATCAAGCGGCTGATCCGCATCGCCCCGCTCTATATCCTCGCCAGCCTCGTGCAGATGCTCATCCTGAAGAACCATTTTTCAGCCGAGCTGATGCGGAACTTCGCCCTCTCGATCGCCTTCGTTCCGCATTTTTCCAGCGAGAATTCCGGCCAGATCCTGCCCGTTCTGGTTCAGGGCTGGACGCTGAATTACGAGATGTTCTTCTACCTGGTCTTCGCGGCGGCGCTGGCCTGGGGTCGCCCGCTTGCGCTCTCGCTGGTGGCTCTCGGCGTGCTAATCTGTCTCGGCTTCCTCACGGATTTCAAAGCCGCCCCGCTCGTGACCTATACCAGCCCGCTTCTGCTGGAGTTCGCCTTCGGCCTGCTTCTGGCGCGTCTTGTTGGAAAGCTGCGGTGGCCGGCAGGGTTCTGGCTGGTTCCGCTGGCCGCTCTCCTGTTCTGGGCGGGTCACGACGCTTTTGCCCCGGCCACGGATGATTTCGTCGGGCTGAAGCGCGTGGTTTTCTGGGGCGTGCCGGCCCTCTTGCTGGTCGCTGGCGTGCTGGTACTCGAGCAGCATGTTCCCTGGCGCGGGTGGGCGTATTTCGACGGTCTCGGCAACGCGAGCTATGCCATCTATCTGTTTCAGACGGTCGCCATTATCGCCGCCCGCGAAATCCTGAAGCGATGGCCGATCGGCGCTGACGCGCAGGGTTGCGGGCTGATCGGACTGTCCCTCGTCATCGTCGTCGTCCTAGGAATGACGATCCATGCTCTCATCGAGCGTCCTCTGCTCGGCTTCCTCAGACAGGCGACGCGGACGCACCGTCTGCGGTCGAACTGAGCACCGACCGGCCCCGCTGCATTCTCCGAGGGTGACACCGCAGCCAAGAGCGGGCTATTTTGCACCTGCTAACACCCCCTCCTAGACTTCGGCGTGAGATGACCAGCCTGAAATTCGGAACCTCCGGCCTGCGTGGCCTCGTCACCGAGCTTGTCGGCCTGCCGACCTACGCCCATGTCCGCGCCTTCTGCGCCATGCTGCGCGAGGATGGCGTGGCCGGCGATGTCCTGATCGCGCGCGACCTGCGCTCGTCGAGCCCCTTGATTGCCTCGCAATGCGCCCAGGCCGTCGCAGATGCCGGTCTAATGCCCATCGATTGCGGCGCCGTCC
Source organism: Allobosea sp. P5_A5 (assembly GCF_056400625.1). NCBI lineage: Bacteria > Pseudomonadati > Pseudomonadota > Alphaproteobacteria > Hyphomicrobiales > Alloboseaceae > Allobosea > Allobosea sp. P5_A5. Next base: position 89,571 of record NZ_JBFUKY010000002.1, on the reverse strand, counting down.
CGACGCCGGCTCTGGCGCTTGCCGCAATGAGCACCGGACGCCCGGCGATCATGGTCACGGGCAGTCACATCCCCGATGACCGCAACGGCCTGAAATTCTACCGCGCCGAAGGCGAAATCGACAAAACCGACGAGCAGCGCATCCTGGCGCAGTATGCCGCGCTCGACCTGAAAGCGGCGCCGGATGTCTCCGTCGCGCCGCAGTCGCGCGACGTGCTCGCAGGCTACATCGCCCGCTATGCCGACTTTTTCGGTCGATCTCTCGAGGGGCTGACCATCGGCGTCTACGAGCATTCCTCCGTCGGCCGCGACGTCATCCGCGAGGTTCTCGCAGCGCTCGGCGCGGAAGCGGTCGGGCTTGGGCGCAGCGACCGCTTCATTCCTGTCGATACCGAGGCCCTGCGCCCCGAAGACGAGAAGCTGGCCGCCGGCTGGGCCGGCGAGCGCAAGCTGGACGCGATCGTCTCGACCGATGGCGACGCCGACCGTCCTCTGGTCGCGGATGAAGCGGGCCGCTTCCTGCGCGGCGATCTGGTCGGCGCGCTGACGGCCCGGTTCCTCAGGGCCGACACCATCGTCACGCCGGTGACCTCGAACTCCGCCCTCGACCGGCCCGGCCTGTTCGCGCACGTCATGCGCACCCGCGTCGGCTCGCCTTATGTGATCTCCGGCATGACGGACGCGACAAAAAGCGGCGCGCGCATCGTCGTCGGCTTCGAGGCCAATGGCGGCGTGCTGCTTGGCTCCAATGTCGAGCACGGCGGCAAGATGCTGGCGGCGCTCCCCACGCGCGATGCCCTGCTTCCGATCCTGGCGACGCTGGCCCTCGCCCGCGAAACCGGCCAGACGCTGAGCGCACTTGCCACCGAGGCCCGCTTCGCCATCGCCCTGTCGAACCGCCTGCAGGAGATTCCGCAAAGCCGTACCGCCGCTCTCATCGCCCGGCTCGATGCCGACGACGCCTCCTTCCGCGACCGAGCCTTTGCCGGTCATGGTGGCGTGGCGGCGCGCGATCGCAGCGACGGGCTGAGGCTGACGCTCGGCAGCGGCTCGACCGTTCATTTCCGTGCGTCGGGCAATGCGCCGGAACTGCGGGTCTATGTCGAGGCGCCCAATCTGGCGCAGGCTGAAAGCCTGATGCGCGAGAACCTGGACTTCGCGGCGGCACAGACGAAGACCGACTGAGGGCCGCGCGGTCCACGGTGTCAAAGCCGCCGCCGATGGTCTAGCCTCTGGGGCCGACAGCCCCATTCTCTGAAAGCCGCACCCCGCCGTGAGCCCAAACCTGCCCTATCGACGCGTGCTGCTGACCGGAGCGGCCGGGTTCGTCGGCTTTCACGTCACGCAGGCCTTGCTCGATGCCGGGGTGGAGGTTCTGGGCGTCGACAACCTGACGCCCTACTACGATCCGGCCCTGAAGCAGGCGCGGCTCGACCGCCTGCTGGCGCGCAGCGGATTTTCATTCGAGCAGCGCGACATCGCCGATTACGACGGATTCGCAGCCGCCTTCGCCGTCTTCCGGCCCGACGTCGTGGTGCATCTCGGGGCCCAGGCCGGGGTGCGCTATTCGCTCGACAATCCCCGCGCCTATGCCAACGCCAATCTCGACGGCTTCCTCTCGGTGCTGGAAGCCTGCCGGCAAAACCCGGTCCAGCACTTGATCTACGCCTCGTCGAGTTCGGTCTACGGCGCGAATGCCAAGGTGCCCTTCAGCGAGCATGACGGCGCCGACCACCCGGTCTCGCTCTACGCCGCCACCAAGCGCGCCAACGAGCTGATGGCGCATTCCTATGCGCATCTTTACGGGATTCCGACGACGGGATTGCGGTTCTTTACCGTCTACGGCCCTTGGGGTCGGCCGGACATGGCCTATTTCAAATTCACCAAGGCGATCCTCGAAGGCCGGCCGATCGACGTTTACGCCGAGGCCCAGATGAGCCGCGACTTCACCTATGTCGACGACATCCGCGAGGCCATCGTCAAGCTGGCGGCCCTGCCGCCGGAACCGGACGCCAAGTTCGATGCAGCCCGGCCAGACCCGGCGACGGCCACCGCGCCGTTTCGCATCTACAACATCGGCAATCACACGCCGGTGCGTCTCGACCGCTTCATCGCCGTCATCGAGCAGGCCTGCGGGCGGACGGCGATCAAGCGCCATCTGCCCGCACAGCCCGGCGACGTGCCAGCCACCTATGCCGAAATCAGCGACCTTGCGGCCCGCACCGGCTTCTGTCCGCGCACGCTAATTGAGGACGGGATTCCCCGCTTCGTGGCCTGGTATCGGGAGTTCTACGGGATTTGAGCCGCTAGCCCTTACAGCTCCGCATCGAGCACCAGCGTCTCGAGCGCCGCCCGCACCCGCCCGAGCGCCTGCGCGGTGACAAAGCCGTGCACGATCTCGGGCGACTGCGCCACCAGCCCCCGATCCGCCCCCTGGATGTTGATCTCCTGCGAGACGCTGCAGGCGACGGTCGGCGTCGTCCTCATCGGCACCGGCAGCGACAGCGTCTGACGCAGCGTCGCCCCCGCCACCTGATAGCCGTCGATCAGCAGGATGCCGGCCGGCCGCCAGTGATAGCGACGGCAGAGCACCTCTTCCATCGCGCGCGGCCTGCCCTGCCAGCCCGTCGCGAGCGGCCCGATTTCCAGCTTCGCGCGCCGGAAGCTGACGCTCCCGCCGGCCGTCGCCAGACTGATCGCCAGCGGGCCACTATCGCTGACGGTGGCCGTGACCGCTCGCCTCCCCGACCCGGAGCCAAGGGTCGCGCTTTGGCTCCCGATGCCGACGATCAGGCTTCCGCTGGGCTCCTCGACCGACACGGTGAGCTGCAGGCCGGCGAAGGAGCTGAGGCCCCACAGGGCCGGCTCGAGGATCTGTACGATCGCGCCGGAGGCCAGGGTGAGAGAGAAGCCAGAACGCGACAGGCTGGCACCGCCAGATCCGGCCTTCCAGCGATCGAAACCGTAGCTTCCCGCCGCCAGCGCTCCGCCGGCGAAGCCGCGCTGGTTGATCTGCATGTCGCCGTTGATCAGTAAATTCTGGCCCGCGGCCCAGGCCGATCTTGGCAGCGCCACTGCCCCGCTCGCGCGATCGACCGTCAGCGCATCGTGCCAACTGCCGCCATCGGCGCTGACCTTGACCCGGAAATCATCATCGCCGGCGAGACCGAATTCCGCCCGCCCCGACCAATTATCCTGAAACAGGATGCTCGCGGTATGCGCGGCATCCGCCTTGTTGAGCTTCAGCCGGTGATCGCCGCCGGCGTGATTGAAGAGACTGGCCTCCGAAGACACTGCGAGGCGGTTGGTCGCGTCAGCCGTCGCGTTCACGCCCCAGCGTTCGGCGCCGAGGCTGCTGACCGGAGACGCCCGGCGCCACTCGCTGCCGGTCCAGAGGTGATGCTCGGCCTCGTCGGTAATCCAGGCCTGCCAGCCGGTTCGCGGCGGGAAAAAACTCCAGCCGCCATCTTCGAACAGCGCCAGCTGGTTTTCGCGGCCAGCGAAAACGCCCGTGCCGCCAGCCGGCACGATATAGGCGGAAAGCTCCGTCGGCACCGGTGGCGGCGCGAGTTGCGAGCGGCTGGCGACCGTCAGATGGATCAGCGCGTCCAGCCGGACGAGGGCGTCGTTGTGGGTGACATGCTTCTGGGCCTGGCCGGCAGCCAGCAGAGGCAGGGAAAGACGTGGCGTGACGGTCATGGAACCTCGCGGGCGAAAGGCGATGCGGGCGCGCAGTATCCGCGCCACGAAAGCGGCGGGGATAAATGCGGAGCGCGCTTCCCTGCGTGACCAAGCCTGCGGAACGGATCGAGCTCGCCCGCCATTGTTTTGCCGGCATTCTGCGCACATAGGCTGCCACGCCGCGCAAATGCAGCCGATGGTCCGCGATTTGCGTGGCTGCGGCGATCTCCATTTTTCGGGACACATCTCTTTGCTCGATCATGTCGACCGCCTGCGCCGTGCCGCGATTATCCTCGGATGGGCGGCGATGCTGCTGATCCTGTTCGCGACGCTTTCTCCGATCGATTTCCGCCCGCATATCACCGAGATGCGGCCGAATATCGAGCGCTTCGTCGCTTATTTTCTTGCCGGGGGCCTGCTGTCCTTCGCCTATCCGCGTCAGCGCTGGTTCGTGCTGGCCGGCATCGTCGTCATCGCGCTGGGTCTCGAATGGCTGCAGACGCTGGAGGCGACGCGCCATGGTCGTCCCCAGGATGCGGTCGTGAAGATTGTCGGTGCCCTGATCGGCGGCACCCTCGCAGTCCTGTTCGACTACACTGTCGCCAGGTTTCGCCGCCCCGCCTGACGCGGAGCGGGAACGTTCCGTAACGATACAGTCGCCTGCCCTTCGGGGAACAGCCTCGGGACCAAGACGATAGCCTGCAAGCGGTCCAGGCCAGGAGACGCCCCGATCCGGATCGAAACCGCGCGGCACAGTCATTGCTGTTCGAAGGCCAAGATGTGGAGCCCCCGCTGTAACGGGCCGGCCCCACACAGAGAGATGCCGGTAGGAACAGAGCAGTGACCGATATGACCGTCGAACCCTTGAGCAATGCGCGCCGCGCGCCCGCCGAAGGTCGTTTCAGAACCTCGCGCCATTGGCTCGGCCCAATCATGGCGGCCTGCGACGGCCTCGTGGTCGTCACGCTGGTCTATGCCGTCGCCGGAATCTACGCGCTCGCCGCCTATGAGAGCTTCGCCCTGGATCGCACCACGCCGGAACTCGCCGGCATGCTGTCGGCGGTCTTCGTCTTCGTCAATCTGATGCGGGGTCGCTACCAGATCAGCAACTATCTCACCGCCAAGGGGCAGATCGCCGCCGCGATCTCGGCCTGGACGATCACCTTGCTGGCCCTTCTGGTCTTCGTCTTCCTGGCAAAGATCGCCAATCACTATTCACGCGCCGCGATCCTGGCGACGTATCTCGTCGGGATCCCGGTGCTGGCCGGATCGCGCTCGCTGATCGCCGGCGTGATCGCGGCCGGCAGCCGCACAGGTCGCATCACGGCTGAGCGCATCTTTCTGATCGGCCATGAAGCCGAGGTGATGTCCTTCGTCGACCGCCACAAGCCCTGGCGCATGGGCTCGGCCGTCGTCGACGTCGCCTTCCTGAAATCCCCGGCGCCCGGTCTCGGCGGGCAGGCCCACCTGACGGCCGACCTTGCGGCAGCCGCCTCGATCTGCCGGGCCAAGCGCGCCGACGCCGTCTTCATCGCCGTACCCTGGTCGGAGCAGGAGACCATCGAGGCCTGCATCGACGCCTTCATGAACATGCCGGTCGCGATCCACCTCGCGCCGGAAAAGGTGATGGACCGCTTCGCCCAGCCGCATATCGTCAGCATGGGCTCGCTCTCGAGCCTGCGCCTCACCCGCCCGCCGCTGACGACGACCGAAATTGTCGCCAAGCGCGCCTTCGATCTCGTCTCGGCCAGCGTCGCGATGCTGCTACTCCTGCCCTTGTTCCTGCTGGTCGCCGCGCTGATCCGGCTGGATTCGCCCGGCCCGGTCCTGTTCCGGCAGCGCCGCCACGGGTTCAACCAGCAGGCTTTCCGCATCTTCAAATTCCGCAGCATGACGACGACCGACGATGGCCACGTCATCAAGCAGGCGACGCGCGACGACCCGCGCATCACGCGGATCGGGCGCATCCTGCGCCGCTATAACCTCGACGAACTGCCGCAATTGCTCAACGTCGTCGCCGGCCACATGTCGCTGGTCGGGCCTCGGCCGCACGCGCTGGCACATGACCGCGAATTCGAGCGCAAGATCGCGCTTTATGCCCGCCGCCACAACGTCAAGCCCGGCATCACCGGCTGGGCGCAGGTCAACGGACTACGCGGCGAGACGGACACCGACGAGAAAATGGCCGCCCGCGTCGCCTGCGACCACTGGTATATCGACAACTGGTCGTTCTCGCTGGATATCGCGATCCTGTTCAGGACGGTCTTCAGCGCCAAGGCCTTCCGGAATGCCGTCTGAGGCATACTGAAAATTCAGTCGCGGGCCGAGAGGCGTGGCCCGCTCTGCTGCATGAACTGGCGCAGGACGATTCCGGCGAAGCGCCGCAGCGTGCCCACCTGCCTCCGGAACGGGATGAACGATCCCAGCCCGGAGTTGCCGCCCTGCCCCGCCGCATAGCGCGCAAAGCTGCCGGCGCGGTTGATCAAGGTGAAGCGCAGCCCGCAGGCGGCCACCTCGGCGATCAGCGCGCGATGTCGCTTCGAAGGCAGATCCAGCACGAAGACGTCGGGCTTGCGCTCTGCGATGTGCGTCAGGATCGCCTGGCCCACCGGCCCGGAAAAATCGGCGTCGCAGATGCCGGCAATTCGCAAGCGCGGATAATCTGCCGCCACCCGCTCACGCAGGGCGCGGATGGTCGCCGCATCGCCGCCGAACAGGAAGACCGAGCGACCGGTCTCCGCGCAGCGGCGCAGCGTTTCGCCGAGCGCGGAGCCAGCCGCCTTCGCTTCGCCGGCGGCGGACAATTCCAAGGGATCGCTGATCGTGTCGGTCGTCACGCTGTTGCCATCCGGTCTAGAGGCGGCTTCGCTTGAGGATCCGGAACGGTCCGCCAGCGAATGCCTGACATGAGACGCCAGTCCGTTAAAATTTTAGTTATCGCGACGCCGAACCGCAAGGCCGCCGACGCGGCGCGGGCGGGGTACTCACTCCATCACCATGGCATGGTCGTCGGCGGGCGCGCTCTGCTGCTTCGGGGTCCGCAGCAAGGCGAGGAACGGCATCGCAGCCAGGCAAAGCAGCATCAGGAGCTTGAAATCATCGATATAGGCAATGATCGTCGCCTGCCGGTTGATCACCTCGTCCAGCGCGGCCCGCCCGGCGAGCGTCATCGGGTCCCAGGCGTTCTTGATCGCCGGGATTTCGAACACCCGGTTGAACGGTGTCACGTAATTCGCGATCTCGGCGTGATTCACCTGCAGATTGCGCGTCAGGAGGTAGCTGACGAGCGAAATGCCAACGCTTGAGCCGATATTGCGCGAGAGGTTGTAAAGGCCGGTGCCATCGCCGCGCAGTTCGGCCGGCAGCGTCGCGAAGGTGATCGTCGTCAGCGGCACGAACAGCAGCCCAAGCCCAGCACCCTGCGCGAAGCCCGTCATCATGATCCGGCTTTGTGAGACGTCCGGCGTCCAGCCCGCCATATCGTACATCGCCCAGGCGCTGACGAGCAGCCCGCTTCCCAGCAGAATGCGGATGTCGACCTTGCCGATCAGACGCCCCACCAGGAACATGCACGCCATGGTGCCCAGACCGCGCGGGCCCATGACGATGCCAGCCGTTACCACGGGATAGCCGAGCAGCGTCTGGAGAAAGGGTGTGAGCAGCGCCAATGAGGCGAGATAACAAATCCCCACGACGAAGATGAAGATCAGCCCGACATTGAAGTTCCGGTCGAGGAACATCCGCGGTTTGATGAAGGAATTCTTCGCCGTGAACGTGTGGACCACCAGGATATAAGCCGCGCCGGCGCAGACGGCCGCTTCGACGATGATCTCGAACGAGTCGAACCAGTCCAGCTGCGCGCCCCGGTCCAGGAAAAGCTGCAGGGCGGCGATCGCGAGGCTGAGCGAGCCGAAACCGATCCAGTCTAGCTTGGCGAGCGCATTCTTGCTGGTCTCGGTCACGAACATCGAGACGCCGACAAAGGCGAGGATGCCGAGCGGCAGGTTGATGTAGAACACCCACCGCCAGGAAATATTCTCGGTCAGCCAACCGCCGAGCACCGGTCCCAGCACGGGTCCAACCATCACGGAGACGCCAAACAGCGCCATCGCCGAGCCGCGCTCCTCGGGCGTGTAAATATCGAGCAGGATGCTTTGGGACAGCGGCACGAGGGAAGCGCCGAAGAAACCCTGCAGCAGGCGGAACGCCACGATCTGCGTCAGGGTCTGCGCCGCGCCGCACAGGATGGACGCCACAACAAAGCCCGCGATCGCGACCGACAGGACCCGCTTGCGCCCGAACCGCGCCGCCAGGAAGCCCGATGGAGGCGTCATGATCGCGGCGGCGACGATATAGGAGGTCAGCACCCAGTTGATCTGGTCGGCGCTGGCCGAGACGCTGCCTTGGATATAGGGCAAGGCGACGTTGGCGATCGTCGTATCGAGCGCCTGCATGATCACCGCGAGGATGACGCAGGCGGTGATCGCGCCGCGATTGGCGACGGGCGCCGCTGCGGGATCCGGAGTTGCGCTGGCCATGACCCGCCTCGTTTCGTTTACTTGCGGGTCTGGCCGAAGGCGGAACTCGTCAGGCCCGGCACGCCGCGGGCATGGCCGGTCTCGATATCGAGCGTGACGCTCATGCCCGCCCGCAGCTGCGGCGCCTCAGTGGGCGTGTCGATCTTCACGCGCATGGCGATGCGCTGCACGACCTTGACCCAGTTGCCGCTTGTGTTCTGCGCCGGCAGCAATGAGAAGCTCGCCGCCGAAGCCGGGCTGATGCTGTCGACCGTGCCCTTCCAGGCCGCACCCGGATAGCTGTCGACATAGACCTCGGCGCTCTGGCCGGGCTTGACCCAGGTCAGCTCGGTTTCCTTGGGGTTGGCCTGGATCCAGACATGCTCGGTCGAGACCAGACTGAACGCCATCGTCGCCGCCGCGAGGTACTGACCTTTTTGTAGGGACGGCACGTTGGTGACGACGCCGTTCATCGGCGCGCGCACGGTGGCGTGGTCGAGCTGGCGCTGCGCCTCCGCTCTTGCTGCAACCGCGTCCTTGTAGCGCGGATGCTCCTCGACGGGCGCATCGGGCTTGCCGTTCAGATTGGCGGAGATACCGGCGAGCTGGCTTTCGAGTTGGGTGAGCTTGGAGGTGGCGCCGTCGAGTTCGTGCTTGGCCTGGTCGAACGTCGCCTGAGAGGCGAAGGACTTGCCGGCGAGGTCCTGCTGACGCTTGAAGGTGGTCGCGTAGAACGCAATATCGCTCTGCGCCTGCGAGATCTGGCTCTGCATGCTCTGGTAGCTTGCCTTCAGCGCTTCGAGATCATTGCGCACCACACCGATCTGCGCATCGGCCCGCTCAAGCGCGAAACGGAACTGGGCGTCATCGAGCCGGAACAGCAGATCGCCGGCCTTGACCGCCTGGTTGTCGTGGACCTCGATTTCGCTGACCGTGCCCGCGACGTCGGTGGAAATCCCAACGATATCGGCCTGCACATAGGCATTGTCGGTCGACATCACCTGCCCGCCGGTGACGTACCAATACCCACCGGCGATCAGCGCGATCGGCAGCAGGGCAAACAGCACCATCCGAACCCGGCTGCGCCGGCCCTTCGGCGCGTCGGCCGCGGCAACCGGAGAGGCCGTCGACACATCCTGGGAAGGGTCCGCGCCCTTCGCTTCCGAACGGCGCATCTCGGTCACGTTGCTGGGCGGTGCCGTGCCCGTCTTGGAAGCGGCGACATCGCTTCTTTTGGCTGCGTCATCCATTTTGCGCCTGCCTTTCGACCACCGGCATCTGACAGGCGGCCGTGAGATTGGTTTTCATGCTCTGGAGCGTCGCGAGCAGCTGCTCCCGCTCGGCGTCCGGAATTTCGAGGAAAGCCTCGCCACGCGTCACCTCGCCGATGACCCGCATGCGGGCGAGCTTGGGGCCGGCCTTGTCGGTCAAATGCAACTGCCAGGCGCGGCGATCGGTCGGATGCGAACGGCGCTCCATCAACCCGCAGCTTTCCAACTTGTCGACGATCCGCCCGACGGTGATCGGCTCGACATCGATCAACTCCGCCAGGGCGCCCTGCTGAATACCGGGGTTGCGATCCAGATAGGCCAGCACCTGCCATTGCGAGCGCGTCAAACCAAGCTCGCGGGCCCGTTGCTCGAAACGCTTGCGCAGGAGGCGCGCCACGTCGTGGAGCAGGAACCCCACCGTCGGCGGCGGCATCTTAGGCTTGCTGGTCATAAGCATCTATATAATAGCGTTAGTCACGCGCGACCAGCGTATGACAGACCACAGCAAGCGCTCCCGCCACGCACTGGACGCATAGCGGAAGAAGAACCTGAGTGCGATTGGTTAGGAAAGAAAAGGCGGCAATTCGACAGCGCGCGGCAGGTCGGCGCCATGCCGGCCAACCGTCAGGGCTGCGGCCGCAGCGGCGTATTCGAGTAATTCGGAGACCGCAACCGGATCGAGTCCGGCGATGGCATCCCGGTTCAATCGGCCGCTCCGGGCCAGTCCGGCGAGGAGCGCAGCGTGAAAGCTGTCGCCCGCACCCACCGTATCCACGACCGCCACGGTGCGCGCCGGTATGGAAACCGAGCCTGCTGCGTGGAAACCCGTGGCGCCCTCCCCTCCACGCGTGATCACGACGAGCCTGGCGCCAAGGTCGAGCCAGTTTTCGGCCGCAGCTTCCGGCGAAAGTTGCCCCTCCCAACCCGAACGGACATCCTCGTCGCTCGCCTTGACGATGGTAGCGCAGCGGCAGAACCGCTCCATCCGCGCGCGCCAGAGGGCGAGGTCTCCAACAACCGAGGCCCGCAGGTTCGGGTCGACGCTGATCACCCGCCGGCTCTGCTCCCGCTCCGCCAATTCGGCAAAGGTTGACCCGACCGGCTCGACCGCCATGCTGTAGGAGCCGAAGCTCAACGCCTGGACATCGCTTGGCAGCGCGCTCGGCAGGTCCGCGATTTCGACGCCGCGATCGGCCGCACCGCCACCGTAGAACGAATAGCCGGGCTGCCCGTCGGGGCCGGTCACGATGGCTGACAGCGTCGTCGGCCGGTCGCTGCGGACGAGAAACGACGTATCGACGCCCTCTTCCTCAAGCCGCCCGGCCAGGAACGCGCCGAAACGGTCACGCGACACCCCGCCGAGAAACCCAGAGCCGACCCCCAGCCGCGCCAGGCCGATCGCGACATTGAAGGGCGAGCCGCCTGGAACGGCGCGCGCCGGCATGGTGGCGCCGTCCGCCCGCTCGACGAACAGGTCGATCAGCGCCTCGCCGCAGACCAGCACCGTGGCCATCTCAGCGGATGCCCGCACGCATGAAGGATTGCACGAATTGCCGCTGGAACAGCAGGAAGCTCAGCAGCAGCGGCGCCGCCGTCAGGAGGGTTGCGGCGCTGATGATCGCCCAGTCGATGCCCTGATCGGTCGAGGCGAAGACGGCGAGCCCCACCGTCAGCGGCCGCGTATTGACCGTATTGGTAATCACCAGCGGCCAGAGGAAGTTGTTCCAGTGATAAGCGACCGAGGTCAGCCCGTAGGCGAGATAGGTCGGCTTCGCCAGCGGCACATAGACTTTCCACAGGATCGCCCAGGTGCCGCAACCCTCGACGCGCGCGGCATCCTCCAGCTCCTTGGGAACCTGCATGAAGGTCTGCCGCAGCAGGAAGATGCCGAAGCCAGAGGCGACATAGGGCAGGCCGATGGCAAGGATGGTGTCGACCAGTCCGAGCGCGCGCATGGTGCGATAGTTTTCGACGATCAGCATGTCCGGCATGATCATCAGCTGCACCAGCACCAGCGCGAACAGCAGTCCCATCCAGCGCGAGCGGCTGCGCGCGAAGACGAAGGCCGCGAGCGTGCAGAGCACGAATTGCGCTCCGGTGACGAAGGTCACCAGCAGCACGGTGTTGAGGAAATAGCGCGGGAACGGCGCGGCGTGCCAGGCGGCGACGAAATTATCCAGCGTCAGCGGCGCGGTGAGTTCAAAACGCGCCGCATATCCGGTTGGATGGAACGCGGCCCAGACCGCATAAAGCAGCGGCGCGGCCCAGATTACGGCCAGTAGCCAGGCCGCCGCCGTCTCCAGCCAATGGCCGGGATCGAAGCCGCCGCGCCTCACCGCCGACGATGCCGAAACCGCGCTCATCGATAATGCGTCCGCCGGCCGACGAGCAGGAACTGCGCGGCCGCAAGCAGGCACAGGATCGCCAGCAGCACCACGGTCAGCGCCGAGGCCAAGGCGGTGTCCCAATAGCGAAAGCCGACATCGTAGATATAGGTCAGCAGCAGCGCGGTGGCGTTGTCCGGCCCGCCATGGGTCATAACGATGATGTGGTCCACAAGCCGAAAACCATTGATCACCGCGTTCACCGCGATGAACAGCGTCGTCGGCCCCAGCAGCGGCAGTGTCACTCGGCGGAAGGTGTAGAAGCGCGAGGCCCCCTCCACCGCCGCCGCCTCGTGCAGCACCGGCGGGATCGCTTGCAGGGCCGCGAGGTAGAAGATCATGAAGAAGCCGGCCTCCTTCCAGATCGCGACGACCATCATCGCACCCAGCGCAGTCTGCTGGGAGCCGATCCAATTCGTCGCGCTCCAGCCCAGGAAGAACCGTGTCAGCCGGTCTATCGCGCCATAGTCCGGCGTATAGAAAAACATCCAGAGATTAGCGACCGCGATCATCGGCAGCACGGTCGGCACGAAATACGCCATCCGCATCGCAGCCTTGCCGCGAATGCGCCCGTTGACCCAGAGCGCCATGGCGAGCGCCAGCCCGATCGAGAGCGGCACGGTGCCCAGCGCATAGATCACGTTGTTCTTGAGCACGATCCAGAAAACCGGATCATCCACGAGGACTGCGTAATTCTCGACGCCGATGAAGCGCGCCGGCCGCGCACCCTTCGGCGTCGAGAAGAAGGAATGCCAGATGGTCGCGAGCGCGGGATAATGCGTGAACGCCACCAGCAAGATCATCGCCGGCGCAAGCATCAGCCAGGCATGGAGCGTGGTGCGCTCCCGCCCGAAATTCCGGCCGAGGCTTGCGCCATCCATCAGCGATAGCTGCGCAGGATGCGCTCGGCCTCGGCCTGCGCCGCGGCGAGAGCCGGCTGAGGCTCCTTCTGGTTGGTCAGCACCGCCTGAAGCGCGTTGTTCAGCGCCTGCGTCACGCGCTGGTTCTCATGCGTCGAGAGTTCCGCTACGGCTGACGGCAACTGGTCGCGCGCCACGGCGGCGGGCGGGAAGCCTGCGACATAGTCCTTCATCTTCGCCGTTTCCCAGGCGGCCGGGCTCACCGCGACATAGCCGGTGTCGATGCCCCACTGCGCCGCGCGTTCCGGCGTCGTCAGGAACTTGGCGAACTTCACAGCCGCCTCGCGTTTGGCGGCGGATGCCGCCTTGAAGACGTAGAGATTGCCGCCGCCGGTCGGGCTGCCCGGCTTCTTGCCGGCCGGCAGCATCGCCACGCCGAACGGGAATTTGGCGTTGCTGCGGACGTTCGTCAGGTTGCCGGTGGTGGTCCACATCATCGCGACCTTCTTCTCGAAGAAGTCGCGCGGCGTCGTCCCCCAGTCGACGATGCCGGGCGGGTGGACCTTGTGCTTGGTCACGAGGTCGCGCCAATAGCCGAGCGCCTCGGCCACCTTCGGATCATCGTAGAAGGTGCGGTTGCCCTCGGCGTTAATCAGGCGCACGTCGGCCTGCGTCGTCAGCGCCTGGAACAGCCAGTAAGGAAAGCCCGAGGACGGGATCTGGATGCCCCACTGGCTGACATTGTCGCCCTGGCGCAGGGTCAGCTTCTTGGCGAACTCGACCTGTTCGTCCCAGGTCTTCGGCGCGACTTCGGGGTCGAGACCGGCGGCCTTGAAGGCCTCCTTGTTGTAGTACATCACGATGGTCGAGCGCTGGAACGGAATGCCCCAGGTCTTGCCGCCGGTGCGGCTGTTTTCCATGAAACCGGGATAAAAACCGTCGATCCAGCCCTTGTCCACGCCCGGCAGCTCGTTCCAGGAGACGACCACGCCCTCGTCGATCAGGGTGAACATGTCGGTCGAGAGCAGCACCGCGACATCCGGGGAATCGCCGCCCTTGGCCGCCGTCAGCGCCTTGGTGATCGAGTCCTGATAGGAGCCCGTATAGACCGGCTTGATCTTGATGCCGGGGTTTTCCTTCTCGAAATCAGCGCAATAGCCGTCGATCACCTTGGTGATCGGGCCGCCAACCGCGACGGGATAGTTGAAGGTCAGCTCGACCGGGGTCTGTGCCCGCACTGCGGGGCTGGCGATCAGCGTCGAGGCGGCGAGGCCGCCAAGCGCGGTACGGCGGGTCATTTGCATGTCGCATTGTCCTTGCTGGAATGAAGTGAAGCCGAACTCGGGACGATGTCGTCGATCCGCCGCCCGCTGGCGTCGTCGAAGAAATGAAGCATTGTCGGCAGCTTGAGACGAAGGGGGGAGCCGATCGCCAGCGTAGAGCAGCCCGCTACCCGCACCTGAAGCGTTTGAGTGCCGGCGCCGATGGCGCAGCTGAGCACTGTCTCGCCGCCAAGGAACTCGACGCCGGACACCGATGCCGGCAGTCCCTCATTGTCGCTCGGCACGACCTCCTCCGGCCTGACACCGAGCCAATGCCCGGCCGCCTGGATCGGCGCCACGATCTGATCGGGCGCGCCTTCGAACACCGCACCACCCGGCCCGGTCGCAAGCCGCAGCAGTGACATCGGTGGCGCGCCGATGAAGGTGGCGGCGAAACGCGTCGCCGGCCGGGCATAAAGCTCGGCCGGGCTCGCATCCTGCTCGACATGCCCATCGCGCATCAGCACGACCTGGTCGGCCATGCTCATCGCTTCCGCCTGGTCATGCGTGACATAGACCATGGTCAGGCCAAGCCGCTGTTGCAGCCCGCGGATTTCGCGACGCATCTCGCTGCGCAGCTTGGCGTCGAGATTTGAGAGCGGCTCGTCCATCAGGCAGATCGGCGCTTGCGCCACGATCGCGCGCGCCAGCGCCACGCGTTGCTGCTGCCCGCCGGACAACTGCGATGGGCGCCGGTCGAGCAGATGACCGAGCCCGACGAGCGACGCCGCCTGCTTCAGCCGCTCCGCGCGCTCTGCCGTCGGCACGCGGCGCGCCTTCAACCCGAAGACGATATTCTCGGCAACGGACAGGTGCGGAAACAGCGCATACGACTGGAACACCATCGAAATGCCGCGCTGCGCCGGCGCCAGCCTCGAAACATCGCGGCCGGACAGTTCGATCGCGCCGGAATCCGCCCGCTCCAGCCCCGCCAGCACCCTCAGCAACGTTGACTTGCCACAGCCGGAGGGGCCGAGCAGAACGACGAAGCTCCCCGGCTTGGCGCAAAGCGAAATGCCATCCAGCGCGGCTGTCTGGCCGAACTGCTTGCGCACGTTCTCCAGCCGGATCGCATCGCGGCTCTCGGGGGCGGATATCATAGCGCGGCAGCTAGAAGCGGCACATGACGATCTGATGAAAGCTTGCCGGCTCCTGCCGTCATGACCACCCGCACCATCGCCATCGTCGCCCTCAGTCGTCGAGGGAGGTATAGCGGGCTTTTTGCCGGCAACAAATCGGCAATTCGGGCAATGCCAAGCTCATCTCGGGATGGAACGCCTCCCGAAGGCGCCATACTGGGCCAGTAGAGCAAAAGTAGCGGCCAGCTGGCTGGGGCGGGAGGATTCGAACCTCCGAATGGCGGTACCAAAAACCGCTGCCTTACCACTTGGCGACGCCCCACCGTGGCGGGCCTTCTAGACCGCCCCAACGGCTGGCGCAACAGCCTCCGGGTCGGCCGCGCCGCTTTCGCCTGCCGCATTCACCACAATGTCCGTGCCACAAGAATTACGGCCTGGAACGTAAACAGGCTGTTGCGCCCTGCGAAGCTGCTGGCTATAAGCCGGCCACCAGTTGATCGGAGTGTGGCTCAGCCTGGTAGAGCACCTCGTTCGGGACGAGGGGGTCGCAGGTTCAAATCCTGCCACTCCGACCAAAAATCCCTTGAGAAATCAGTGGGTTGAGAACAGGGCCGCGAGGCCCTTTTTCTTTGCCCGACAGATATCCCGACAGAAACCTCCATGACGCTGAAGCCTGATCCCCTCGCCTACCCGCCTCGCGGCATGTCGAGAGAGGAAGCGGCGCGGTATATCGGGGTCGGCACAACCAAGTTCGATCAGCTCGTCCAAGATCGTCGCATGCCGCGCGGCAAGCGGATTGACGGCCGGGTGATCTGGGACCGGTTCCAGCTCGATGCCGCATTCTCCGACCTCGATGCCAACCCGGGGAATATGATCGATGCGCTATTGCGCGGCGAAGCAAAATAGGCCGGCTCTGAGTTGAGCCGGCCTCCAAGGTGTAACGACGGTCGTGATACCCTCGCGTTTAGGCCGCTTGGCGTGCGTCGATGGCGCCCTGCCAGATTTCGAGCGCTTGAGACGTGAAGTTCTGAAGCACGACGCAGCATCGCAGGAGAGCGTTGAAGTCGCGCTCGGTGGCGCCGTGAAGAGCCGCCTGCTGCACGAGCTCAAATACCGCGTCCGCCATCTCGCGCGATGCCTTGATGTCGTTCTCGAGGTCGAGCAGGCCGAACTCACGGTCGGCCCCAGCCTGTGGATCGCTGTGTGTTCTGGGGACAAGTCGATCTTCGGTGTCGGTCATGCGGCCACCTGTCCGCGAAGAACGTCCAGCACCGAGGCCAGCCATTTGAGCTGCCGGATCGGTACGCCGCCCTGCTTCTTCCCCGTGTCCTGCCATTTGGCGTACCGCTCGCCCGCCGCCGTCGGTTCCCAGGCGGGACCGCCTTGCCCTGCCATCTGAAGCCCGGCCTGCACCAGCAACAGATTGACCCTCTTCGCGGAGAGGCCGCCCAAACGCTCGCCGATCTCAGTAGGCGTCAGGATGGCCTCCTGCTCGGGCGCCAGCAGATGCGTCACGCCGACATCGGCAAGAACGTTCTCGCCGGTGCGCTTGAGCGTGGCCTCGTTGGCCGAGATCGTCGCCTGGTTCTTGTCCAGTCCGATCAGACGGCCGAGGCGGCGATACGAGGCGAAGACCGACACCGCGTCGCGGATGCGGGTCGTCAGCGCGGGGGCTGGATCTCGGCTTTCAGCCGCCAAGACGAAATACGCGTCCTCAAGCTTGCCGAATATCTCCCAGGCCTTGTCCGTCTGGACAAGCTTGGCCTGCCGAAGCGCGCCGCGTTCAAGCCAGAGGATCGCGTGCGAGGCGAACTTGTGAACCAAACCGCTGTGAGCGGTTTGCCTCTTGAACTGGCGCAGCCGCTCGCCGGTGAGCTTCACGAAGTGCTCGCCCTCGACGAAGCGGTCCAAATTGCGATTGAGGTTGTCGGTGATGTTGCCTGCGTCGGTGCCGTAGGCGAGCGCAAGCTGATCCGTAGTCATCACCCGCCGTCCATCATGGACGATCGGCTCGCGACAAAGCGCTTCAATCTCGGCCGGCAGTTTGGTATCGTCGGTCTGCATCTGCAGTACCCCTGTGCTGTGGGTTGCTCTGGCAGCGACGGGGGCGGTGGCCGCCAAGCTCTCCCCTGTCGCTGCTGCTCTCTTAGGCCCGCTCATTGCGCTCGGCCTCCAATCCCTTCCGCACCAGCGTCCTTATCGCCTCCGACCGCGTCGGAATGCGATTGGCATATCGGTAGTCATCGACCCGGGCGATGAACTCGGCATCGTGCTGGATCTGGGTCTTTTCCATCTTCTGGGGCGACACCCCCGCAACCTGCCTCACCATAAAAACCTCCATCACTTCCGTTAGCGACGGATGATCATCATAAATCGATAACCACGTCAAACGGAAGTGATGGAGGTTCCCCATCTTGTGGGGATAACTGAGATGAGAGACAACGCTGCCGAGAGGCGAGACCAATGGCCGGCGACAAGAAGACCATCAAATTTCAGATGATGATGTCGCCATCTGAGGCAGAAGCCCTGGATGATTGGGGCTTTGCACGGCGAATTAGATCAAGAGCGGAAGCGATACGACAGCTAATTCAGAGAGGGCTTACGTATGACGTCCTCTCAAAGCGATCTGATGTGGGCAATGAAATCATCATGCAATTCTTGCGTGGCCAATTTCCACCGATGGAGCTGATCGCTGATTACATCGAGCAGGCAGAATTTGAGGTAGAGAGCCTTAGGGCGAGAAATCAGCTTGCGCGCAAAGTGTCTGAGGAACTTCTCGCTGCTTCAATCTTGAACGAAAACCCGGACATGCCTGACGACGAAGCCGACTTAATCGCTCGCCAGCACTTCGAATCGCAGTTTCCCACCAAGGTCAAACCGGAAATTCTTCCCAATAGTGAGAGCCGGCTAGCGTTGGTTGAAGAGATACGCAAATCCGCCCGGGAGCGGAGCGAGGCGCAGCCGTCAGCTCCGGAATCAAAGGACGAAGGGGCAGCCGCATCACAGCAGATCGGGGCCAACAAAAAGGCCAAGCGTGTCCTAAACACACGCAAAGCACCGAAGCCTTAACACGCGCAAAAAGCCCGGCCCCGCCGAAGCGAGACCGGGCCAATTAAACGAGCTTCTGTTTACTGAAGGCCCTTTGGAGCGGGAAAGCGGACATTCCCGCTGCCGCCGTCGGACTTGATTTCGCCGCCCAGAGAAACATCTTTGTTGACGTTCAAACGCGGCTCTCCAGAGCTATCGCGATTGATACTCGGGTAAGATGTCGAAGGCGGCGGCGGCGGCCTGAACGTCTCGATCGATGGCGGTCTAGGTTCAAACTTCGGGAAAAGGTTCCCGTTTTGCGCCGACGCCGATGTCGCGATTGCCCAGATCGCTGCGGTGAAGAGGGGTAGACTTCTGCCCAGTCGCATAAAGCCCTCCATGTCAGCACAGATCGATAGGCACCGACTGCCTCGCTCTGGCTGTTCCGCAACGTAACACTACTTTAACGCGAGAGTCCCGAGGCTCGCGATCGCCTTTAGACTACCCTCCGGCACTGCGTCTAACCCTGCCGGCGGAACCGCTCCACGGCGCGCCTAGCCAGATCGTCCTCGTCCAGCGCCACCATTGCGAATCCGGCCACGATGTAGGCGAGCCGTGCCCGTTCTTTTTCGGCTTCTGAAGGCTCAACCGAAGCACTGACCTCGGCCCAGGCTCTTTCGATGGCCGCCGATGCTCGCGCGAGGTCCACAGGATCTCTCAGTGACGAAAATGGCATGGCTCGTTCCCCCCCGAACGATGGCGGGATTAGAGCCGATCAGCCAAGGGAACAATAGCGCAAGTTTAGGCTCGGCGATGAGGCCCGACCGACCACGGTTGCCATTCAGATTTTCAGTCAGATCAGAAGCGGATCATCCAAAGGTTGCAGCCTTCCGCCCGTGGACTCGCAGACGCGCGTCATGCAGAGAAAGCCCGGGGTTTAAAGGGGCTATCTCATGAAAAAATATGTAGCGGTGGCGGTTGCCGCCAGTCTCGCTGGCTGCGCGTCGAGATCAGAGAACATCGCTGCCGCGTATGTTTCACCGAACCAGTATGCAAGTTACAACTGTCGGATGCTTGAGGAAGAAGCGACCCGCGTTTCTGCGCGCGCTATCGCCTCAAGTGGCGCTCAGGACAGCAAAGCTACGGGCGACGCTGTCGCCACTACTGTCGGCGTAGTTTTGTTCTGGCCGGCCCTATTCTTCATCAAGGGCGAAGGGGCGTCTGCCGCCGAGGTCGCGCGCCTGAAGGGCGAAATGGAAGCCATTGAGCAGGCTTCCATCCAGAAGCGTTGCAACATCGAGTTCAAGCGGGCTTAAGCCTCGATCGCTGGTGCGAGCGCGGCTGTAAAGGCCGCCTCAACCTCGTCATGCGTCGCGACGACGCCGGCGTCGATCAGGATTGGGGGCGGCGGGCGGCAATCTCGCGAACCAGCATTTCCATCGCCTTTAGCTTGTCGTCTGTGGCGCGCTGCCTCTCCTCGTGCCGGGCCATCGAAGCGTCGAAGCCCTGCGCCTGGTCGATGAACTTGGCGTTGTTCGTCGCCATCTGGTCAACGAGGCCGAGCTTGACGCGATCGAGCGCCTGCTCGCGCTGTATCGTCTGTATCGCCCCGTTGAGCGCCGTGACGCTGTCGCCTTGCCCCCGGACCGCCAGGCCGACCTGAGCAATGTTCGCTTCACCCGATTGTCGGGTCGCTTGGATCTGGGCCGATAGATCGGCGCGCGCGGTCGAGACCTGGCCGTTGACGAGATAGAGCAGCCCTGCAAGCGAAGCGCCTGTGACGACTACCGCGGTACCGATCATGGCGACAACCTGCGGCATGCGCAGGCGCTCTGACCGATGCGCTGTCCGGTCGTCTTCGGCCTTCTTCGACCATTCGCCGCGAAACGCGCTCAGGCTTTGCCCGATCGCCGTCAGGTCGTTCTTGACGATGGCGAACTCGGTCTCGAGCTTGCCGAGCCGTTCCTCGGTTCTGGTCTCAGACATCAACCGCGCCTTCCGAAACCGATCGAGGGGGCAACCTCCTTGAGGGTGTGCCCGCCGTTGAAGACCACCAGCCAGGTCATCGTGACGCTGCCCCATGTGCTGATGATGTCTTCGAGCTTGACGAGCGGTGTGACCCACCCTCCCCCGAACAACGCGGTGAGCAGGATGACGATCCATCCGCCGATGATGGCGGCTTGCCATGCCCCGCGCCAGAACTCCCAGGCGCCGAACCCTTTATCCCGTGCGGTCGCGTCATTGTCCGCCGCGCGCTGCGCCTCCATGGTCCAGATCGGCAGCATCGCTCTCGCCTGCTCCTCGACCTCGGCGATGATCGGCGGCGCCGCCTGCTTCTGCACGACCTCGTTCACGGCCTCGGGCGTTGCAGGCACGCTGAACGCGTCGGCCAGCGCTTCGATCGCTTTGCCCGCGAGCCCGCCGACAGCTGCACCGGCCGGGCCGCCGATCGCGGTCCCGATCATGCCGCCGAGGACAGGCGCGCCTTGCTTGGCAAGCGTGCTGGCCATGGTTTCGAGGATATCAGGCATTGGCGGCCTCCATTCGGAACGCGACCGCCTCGTCGCGCCGGTTGCGAGCTCGGATGATGAGGAACGCCGCCGCGCCCAGCACGGTGAGTGCGAGCAGGATCAGCACGGTCCAGCTTGTGGCGTTCTCGACGCCAACCTGTTGCGCCACGATCGGCGTCGGCACGGTTGAAGCGCCGGCCACCTTCGCCTTGCCGGCATCGGCCTTGGCCTGCCCTTCGGCGCGCGCGGCCTCAGCCTGAAGCTGCTGCGCCGCGGCGGCGCCAGTCACGCCCATGAAGGCGAGCGCCATGGTCGTCGCCTTGGCCCGGATGCTGGCCACACGCTTCGACCAGCCGCCGCCGAATGTCTTGAAGGTGCCCAGCCGCTTCAGGAAGCCCAGCCGCAGGTCGCAGTATTGCGCGACGAAAACCTTGGCGTCTGCGCCGGCAGCGACTGACTTGGCCCAGCCGACGGAGCGCGAGACGCCCGACATGACGCCGCCGTCGAACACGACCAGGTCCGCGCCGGGCAAATAGCCCCCGCAACCGGCCGCGTCCCAATACTGACGCCGATAGATCGGGGCGACGTCGGCGAGCTTCAGCCCTCGAATGTCGAGATCGGGGAAGGCCTTGGCCGATATCCCCATGTTGGTACCGCGAAGCACGCCTTTGCGAACTGCACCACCCGTCCAGTTGCCAGGGTCGGCGCTGTTCAGCGTGAAGCCGCCCTCATAGGCGAGCGTGATCGGCAGGCAGATCGAGAAACGATCGCTCATAGGCAGTCTCCGGGCATGAAAAAGCCCGCGCGAGGCGGGCGGGTCGGACAGGCTCAGTGCGGCGTGCTTTAGGTGGCCGTGGGCGCGAGCGCGGCTGTGAAGGCCGCCTCGACCTCCTCATGCGTCGCTACGGCGCCGGCCTCGATCTGGTCCATCACGGCCATCTCGGCGTTGAACGAGCGCTGCACATGCTGAGCGACCGCGCGGCCGACGATGATTAGATCGGGCCGGAATAGGGGCACGAAGCCACCCTTGGCCTTCCAGTTCACCGGCTCGTCGATTAGTCCGAGGTCGATGCTCTGAATCGTCTGCGCGATTTTGCCCTGGCTCTCGACGTCGCTTTTCACGACGACGCCGTTCGGCAGCACAACGCCTTGCTCTTCGACCTGCCGGCGCAGGACAGACAGATATTCGAGAGGCGAGAGCGGCGGGGCTTCATTGTCCGGCGTCTCGGGCTCGGGCAAAACCGGCCGAGGGACGATCTGCCAGCCGCCATCCCATCGCGCCGTGCTGATGTCCGCATCGAAGGCGGGCGGCGCCTCTTCGACGCAGCCGGCCGGAATCAGGAAGACGTTGGGTTCGAGCGGGCTGCGATCTGCTTGGACAGGTCCGACGAGATAGCCATCGGCATCGGTCTGGTAAACGATCATCGGACCTCCTCAGTATTTCATGCAGTAGAGAACGGGCAGGTTCTGCGGTCGGGCCTCGTTGCCGCCCTGCGCCGAGAGGTAGATGCCGGTGCCGGAGTAACCGAGATAGATGCCGGTGCCTGCAGAAGTTGTAGCAGCGTAAGTAAGGTCGCCGCCGTTGATGTTGTCCGGCCCGCCGCCGTAGTTCCACCTATTGGTAGGAAGAAGGGAACTGTGTGCATGGCCTGGATCGGCGACGGGGTGAGCATGCGTCGGGTCATTGACGGGGTGGGTGTGCGACTGGTTCTGGTTGGCCTGGTAGGAGCCAATACCGCGCCCGGGATCGACGCCACGACCGTCGTCATACCCTCGCAGGAACATGCCTCGCAGATCGGGTAGCCGGAACGTCGTCGTGCCGTCCCCGACACTGAAGGCGCCGGAGAACGTTGACGCCCACAAGGCCTCCGTCTGCAACACGCCGCTCGCCTGGGCATAGGCCCAGAGGTTCGCATACGTCGCTCGACTGATCAGAGCGCCGTTCAGTTTCAGCATGCCGGCAGGAGCCGCCGTTCCGATGATGGCTACAACTGAACCGATCGGCGCGGCAGCATCGAGTTGCTGCTTGGTGACCGCGTCCATGGCCGCAGCACCATCGCGGCCGAGCACCGCCGACTTGCCGGATACGAACTTCATGTCGTCCGTCATCGGCGCGGCGCCATTGCGCGGCAGCGAATTGGTCAAGGCCTCCTGAATGTCTTCCATCGGGCCGTTGTGCTGGGCCGCCAGGATCGTCGTGCCGGTCGTGGCGAGGTAGATCGACGGAAGGCTGTAATTCCCATTGCTGTCGCGAGGCATGCGCGGTCACTCCGAATTTTTGTGATACAAAATAGTTGCGGGACCGCATTTAACGTGATACATAAATCCGTATGGACATCACGTTCGACCCGACCAAGCGCGACGACACCCTGAAGGCTCGGGGCCTCGATTTCGCTGACGCTGGCGAGGTGTTTTCCGGTCCGACGCTGACGACGCTGGATGACCGCTTCGGTTACGGCGAAGATCGCTTCATCACCTATGGCGAGCTTGGCGGCCGGATCGTCGTTCTTGTCTGGACACCGCGCGGCGCGGCCCGCCGCATCATTTCAATGAGGCACTGCCATGAGCACGAAGCTGCAAAAGTCCGCGACCGCCTTCGTTGATCCAGACGATGCCCCGGAGCTGACGGAAGACCAGCTCGACCGCGCCGAGTTCGCGATTGGCGGCAAGGTGATCCGTCCCGCCCAGGGCACGCTGACGAAGCGGGGCCGCCCGAAACTCGCCCATCCTAAAGTGCAGGTCTCGATCCGCTTCGACGCCGACGTCGTCGATGCCTTCAAGAGCAAAGGCCCGAAGTGGCAGGCCGAAATGAACAAGGCGCTGCGCAAGGCGGCGAGGCTTTGACGTCGCGGCTTTTGCTGGTCGCCGCGCTGATCATTCTCTGCTTCCGCGTGGCCGACCTCGAGCGGCAGGGCTATCTGCTCCTCACCGGCACATGCGGGCAGCCGCAAGGGCGGCTCGTCGAATACGGACGTTGTTTGCGCGAGGACAATCCAAGGACGTCGTGGTGGTGGAACCTCTTTTACGGCCTGAAGGGCTGACTTGGCGAAACACAGGCATCATGGCTATATCTGAGCCCATGTTCTCGCCGCCAGTCGCCAAGGCTATCGCGTTCGTCGTCGCCGCTGCCGTCTTCATCGGGCTGATGACGCTCGCCGCAGTGGGCGCGGGCTTCTTTTCTGAATGGATCGGCGAGCACACGCGCGGCTGGCCGGCGTGGGCAACCCTCGGAACTGTACTCGTCGGTATTACGGCTCTCTATTCGCTCGGTCTCTGGTCGTACCGCCGTGATCAGAAGGCCGACCGGGCGAATCGCTGAGCGTAAGGCGCGCCAAGCCGCCCGGCATCATAGCCTCGGCTCTGTAGCAGCGCCTGCACAATCCGTTCTGTTGCTTTGCCCCCTGTCTCGGCTGCTACACGCCCACGGCTGTTCCGCGCCAGCACGTCGAGCACGGGGCTAATCTCGCTCGCAGGCATAAGCAGCATGCGCGCGACATCGTTGTTCCGCGCCTGGTCGGCCGTGACATCCATCACCGACTTGACCGCTTTGGCGCCCTTCAGCGCAGCCTGCCCTGCCACGGCTTTCGGACCACCGACTGTTCCAACCAGCGCCGCAACGCCGGCGCCTTCGCCGCCCTTACCGTCGCGGATCTTTACCAGTTCCTCGGCAGCGTCGCGCATCTTGGTCTGGCTGCCTTCGACGACGTGGTCATAGACCCGCTTGAATGCAGCTTCGCGATCGACCGCGTTGATGACTTGGTTCGCCTGGTCTTCGCCGAAGAGCTGCGTGAGCTTGGATCGGTTCCAGTCGCCCTCGCCTTTCACCATGTTTTTGACGGCAAGATAGTCGTTGCTGTGGTTGCCGACGATCCGCTCCATATCGGCGCGCACTCCCTGCCGCATGCGGAAGATTTCACCCGAAGGCCCGATGAAAAGCCCCTCCGGCTGAACCCCGGCTTTGATAGCGTCGGCCATTTCCTGCGGCCAAAGCGTCGTCTTCTCATTGCTCAAAATGGACGACCCCTGCTTCAGGCCCTCCGACTGCCGCGAGAGTTCCTGGAAGCGAGCATCGACATGCTTGATGCCTTCSCGGCCGGCGGCGAGGTCGCCCGGCACGGCTCGCGCGAGGTAGTCGTCGACGGCCTGTCGCGCGAACCCGATCTGGCTCTTGGTCTCGCTGCCGAGCGCCGTATCCTCCAWCTCGTCCAACGCCTTGCGGACGCTGTGGATGGCGCGSGGGTCGTTATCGAGCACCTTGGTTCCGGGYCGGTTCAGCATCTGGCGSGCCTCGACGACGACGTCKCGCGGCTTCCCGCGCAGCGTCTCGGCCATGGTGTCGAGCGTGTTCGCAAGCGTCGAGGTATCGATCGGACCGGCCTCGCTCAGCGCCGGCTTATAGCCTTCGCCGACCGCCTGCCGACCAGCCKWAAGCTCGGCTTCCACCTGCGACGGCGGACTCGCCTTGCCCAGCGCGTTATCGAGGTCTTCGCCGATACGCCCGTTCGCCGCATTCTTGCGATCCGTGAGTGCAGACACAATGCGGTCGCGGGCCTCTCCCGGACGGAGCGCCACGCCTTGCCCAAGGCCCTTCATCGTGTCGCCAGCATCGATCAGCATGGCGTCCGGGCCAAGCTTCGCCAGGTCTTGCTGCATGTTGGGCTTGACCGCGCGCTGTGCATCGAGAACGTCGGCGACGATCTGCACGGCCCGGCTATTGTAGCCCGGCATCGTCGCCGTGCGGTTCACCAACGCGTCGCCGATCCGCTGATAGACGTTGCCTGCGACCTGCCCAAGCCCAGGGGCGACCGCGCCAATCGCCGCCCCCCCTCCGAAGCCCTTCAGCGCTTCCCATCCACGGGCTTCGAGCCCGCCCTCGCCGGTGTTAAACCCCTGCACTGCGCCGACGCCAGCACCTGAAGCTGCGCTCATCAGTGACCGCGTCGCCAGTCCCCCTCGAAGTCCGAATGCCATAGGAGCCGCGCCGGCCGCCGCGACCACCGGGACCACACCACCAGCAATCTCGCCGGCGCCGTAGCTGATCGGGTTCGCTTCCTTGGCCTGCTTGTCATCGGCGCGGCGCTGCTCAAGCATCCGATCGTAGGCATCGCCACCGCCCTTGCCGAAAGTGCCGGGCGCGACCTTTTCGAGGATCATGCGCGCGCCACCGGCGAGCAGGTCAAACGGGTCCGGAAGCGGCGAGACGCGCGCGCGCTGCTCCGAGCCCCAGATCGGACTTGCGGCACCGACTGCGTTGCCTTCGTCACCAGCGCCGAGCGTCAAGCCCTGCGAGACGCCGCGCACGGCCGACGTGACCATGCCGGGCTGTTCGACCGGAGCGGCAGGGGCAACAGGCGCCGCCGACCACCAGTCACCGCCTTGGGCCGGCTGCGGGGCGGCAGGAGCCGGAGCGGCCTGCGGTACGGCTTCAGGCGCGAGCGGCGCGGCTTCCCACCATTTGTCGCTCATGGCTTGACCCTCACCTGGCCATTCGGATCGAGGAAGCGCGAACCGGAAGGCAGCGCGTCGAAATCGGCCTTGCTCTTCGGTGCCGAAGGGGCGGCAGCGGGTGCGCCCGGCGCGCCCGGCTTCGCAGCACCAGGCGGCGGGGCCGGCTCCCAAGGCTCGAAGGTGCCGAAGCTGCGGACGATCTCGTCCGGGTTCATCCGTCGATTTTTGGCGAGACCGCGATAGAAATCGGCGTCCTGATTATACAGGCCCTCGTAGGACTTCAGGCGCCCATAGGCTTCAGCCATCAGCGATTTGCGTCCCTCGGGTGTGAGGCCGCCGCCGCCATTGATCTGAGCGATCATGCCATTGAGCTTCTGAGACCAGCCCTGCGCGTCGTTCGCCATCTGGATTTCACCCTCGCGCACGACGCTGCCGGGGTCCATAATCTTGCCGAGGCCGTAGACAAGGTTGAGGTCGGCCGCCTTTGTGTTGCGCCCCGCCGCTTCCGCCATGCCTCGATAAATCGGGGCGGCCTGGGCCATGTTCTTGTAGGCCGGCAGTTGCACGATCTCGTTCCGGGCCTTTGTGGTATCCTCGAAGCTGGCCGGCAGGTTATTCTCGACGGCGCGCTTTGACTGCTCTTCACGCCAGATCTTGCCGTTCACGCCCGGAGGAGCCGGCGGGATGGCCGGTTGGCCAGCACCAGCAGGCGCCTGTCCGTTAGAGCCCGCCGTGGCCGCCGGCTGTCCACCCTGGGGCACCTTGCCTGCCGCCGATGGGGTGACGATCTGTTTTTCCGGATCGATGAAGCCGAAGACCTCATCGCCGTTACCGTCGACACCGATCTTGCCATAGCTCGGCTTGCTCGGCGCCGCCGTCTTCGGGATCTGCCGCGTGACGTTCCCCTGCGCATCGAGCACGCCGATCGAATTGCCCAAGTCGACGGTCTGGACATTCTTCGGAGCAAGCGAGCGCTCGACGATCGACTGGGCAATCGCGCGCTGGGCCGGCCGGGCATAGGGGTTGTTCAATACGGCCATCGCTGCAGCGGTTTGGCTGTTCTGCCCCGGCATCGCGGATGCGACACGCTCGACGCCTGCGGAAGGTGCGGCAGCGGCCGGCTGAGCCGTGGCGTCCGATGCGGCAGCGACACGCTGGACACCGGGGGACGGTGCAGCAGTGGGCGCGGGCTGGGAATTGCCGCCGCCAACTGCCGCCGCGATCCGATCGAAGATGGAGGGGCTGCTGCCGGATGGCGCAGCACTCCCACCGGGCAACATGATGCTTGCGCCCGATGGCTGTCCCCTGCGCGCCTCTTCGCTCGCGACCAGCCCGGAGAGCGCGCCCGCGTCATTGCTGTTCGGATCGATCGCCGGATAGCCGGCCGCGCTCGGCGCCGGAGCAACGGGAACCTGCGCCATGGCCTGCCTTGCGCCTGGCGCCGGCAGATCGACCTGTGGCATGGCGAGGTCGGAAGGGCGCGGCGGAGGCATCGGAGCGGCCTGCGCAACCTGCGGCTGGGGCGGCGCAGGCATGATCGCGCTGCCCATCCAAGGCTGAGAGGCGCCTTCGGACTGAAACATGGGGTCGAGCGGCCGATTGACCGCCAGCACGTCATTCATCGTCGCGCCGGTCATGGCGGGCGCAGGGCCATCCGGCATGGGATCAGGGGCCGGCTGGGGGGCTGCGGCAAGCGCAGGAGGATTGCTCGGTCCCTGCCAACGACCCGTCTCAGGATCGAAGTTCGGCAAAGCCCCGCGCTCGCCCAGGAACCCGTTCTCCGGCTGAGGGCCGGGCGGAATGAAAAAGCCGGGCGTGCCGGTCTCTTCCGAGACGAAGCTTGCGCCAGGAGCCGGCCGATCGGCGGCGGGCTGAAGCAGGTCATCGGGCATTGCACCGCCGGAGCGGCCCGGCAGGTTTTGCGCATAGGATGCGGCCGGGCCCGTCAAGCCGCCACGATCAGGCAGTGTCATCGCGACATCCGGACCGCCGGCATTGCCGAACAGGGCCATTGCCTTGGCCCTATGACCGGCCATCTGGTTGTTGACCTTGTCGGCCACGGTGCCGGGCGCGCCACCTGCTCCGGCGTCCGACCTGTCATAGAGCCCCGGCGCGCCGGCATTGATGGTCGAATAGATGTCCATCAGGCCCATGCCGGGCTTGACGCCTCGGTCGCGCAGATAGGCCACGACAGCGCCATTCGCGCCAAGCTGCGAGCCGACCGGATTGCTCCAATCGACGCCGTACTGCTTGGCCTGCGGCTCGCCGAACTGGATCAGGCCGCGATGCTGCCCCCATTTCGTGGTCGGGCCGGCCTTGGTCGGGTCGAAAGTGCCGCCCGTCTCGTAGGAGATGGTGGTGGCGAGATCGACAGGCGAAATGCCAAGCGCGCCGGCAGCATCGGCGATGCCGGTCTTCATTTCCGGCGTAACCCCCGGCATAGCCATGGTGCGCGAGGCGCCACCCGCCATCGAGGGCGCGGCGGGCTGAGCACCGGCCCCCGTCAATTGCGCGAACTGGCGATCGGCTTCGGCCTGGCCGGATTTCTCCTTCGTGTCGAGGTCGCCGGCCTGCCATCCGCCGATCAGGGCCTGGGCAACGCGCGCTGCGCCCTGCGTCCAGCTCTGGATCGGCGTGGCATCCATGCCGCTCTTCATCATCGCTTCAGCGATGCGACGGCGCCGCTCGTTCGGGTCCTGCTTTTCGCCACCCGAACCCCAGAGAAAGTTGCCTTCGGCCATCAGATCACCGCCATGTCATAGCGGACGGCGTCGAAGCCATCCGGCGTCACGATCACCGCCTCGGGCCGAACCTTGCGCACGTCGTCGGACATCAGCCCGAGATAGACGGCGTCGTGGTCGAGATAGCGGAAGGTGTAAGTCGGCAGGCCGTTCGCCAGCCTGCCGACGCGCTCGATGTCGCGCTTTAGCCGGCGGTCGGACTTGTAGGCATAGGCGCCAGCGCCGGCGAGCGAGCCGGCCAATCCGAAGAGGCCGCCCATCATCGCATTGCTCTGGGCGACCTTCTGCTTGTAGGCGTCCATCTGGCCTTGATAGGTCTGGTAGACGGCGCCCTGGTAATCGGTGCCGCCGACCTGCGTCTGAGGCGTCGCGCCGAACGTCGGCTGCGAGACCTGCGAGCCAGAGAGCAGCGAATTGATCTCGTTCAGCGGCTGGTTTCGCTCGGTCAGGATCTCCTGCACCGACTGAGCCCGGCCGTTCAGCAGAAGCTGGTTGCGCGCATCGTTCTTGGCCTGGTCCATCCGGCCCATCTCGGCCGACCATGCATCGCTGCCTTGCTGGATGCCGGAGTTAGCGAGCCGCGTGCGCGTCGCCTCTTCGTCGCGGGCGAACTGCGGATCAAGGCGCTTGCTCGCGAGGTCGATCAGCCGCCCCTCGACCGCGTCGTTCGACAGGTTGATGTTGGTCCCGAGCAACGAGCCGATCTTCGAGGACTGATCGACGCCGATCTGCCCGAGATTCAACTTCAGCTTGTCGTTCAGGTCCTGCAGCTTCTGCCCGGCCTCCGACAGCGTCGTGGTCTGGGTGTATTGCGGGACGGAATAGGTCTTGCCGGTCAAGCTGTCGGTGAAGGTCTGATCGCCCGACTTGCTATAGGTCAGGCTGCCGTCCGGCCCGACCTGATTGACCATGTTCATGGCCGCCTGCGTCATCGCGGTATCGCGGTTCGCGCCGGACTGAGCCGAGGCCGTTGCAACCGGATCGGGCGCAGGAGGCGCCTTCGGAGAGCTAACCATAAATCCAGTCCTCCCTGAGCACGCCGACGACGAAGGCGTCGCGCCCCGGCCCATAATGATTGCGAAGCAGCCCTTCGATCTGGCCGCCCATGCGTTCGCAGAGGCGCACGACCTTGGTCTGTTCGGTGACGATGGTTGCGCGGATGCAGCCCAGCTCTTCGGTGAGATATTGCCCGGTGCGTTTCAGCAGCGCGCGAGACAGCGTGCGCTCGGCCGCGATCGAGAGATGGATGTCCGGGCCGGTCCAGCAGTTGAAGACGATGCCGGCGACGATCTTGCCGTCCGCCTCGGTTCCGAGAGCGGTGCAGGGTTCACAGAAGCGCGTGCCCAGCCGTTCGCCGACATAGGCCGCGACCCGCTCGTCCACCACGATCATATGTCGCCGACCTGATACGTCAGATCTATGCGGAGGAGATCGACCTCCGGCGGCGCGACGCTGCCGCTGGTGATCTGGACAGCAGCCGATAGGGCATAGCCAACAGCCGCGACCGACTGCCAATCCTGAGACGTCACCTTGACCGCCTCCGTGCCCCAGGTCGACGTGCCCCATGTGCCGACGCCCCAGATCGAGCCGCTTAAGCTGGCGGCTGCGTCGGGCGGGACAGGTAGGTCGACGACATAGTCGGCAAGCGCCGAAACCTTCACGATGGCATCGCCTGGAGACCGGACCACGGCGCGAGCCATGCCAGCCTCTTTGACGGCAGTCGGAGCGCGCAAGCCGTCGAAGAGAGGGACAGCGACGGCGGTATAGGGCCGGGACGGATTGCCGGGCTCGCCAACGTCCATCCCGCCGACCTCGGCCTCGATGACGCGCCCGCCCGTCGTGCCGAAGAACAGACGCCCGCCGAACACCTCGACGCAGGATGCATCCCAGCCGCTATAGAGCGCCCAGGCGCCGGTGCGGGCATTGGCCACCAGCATCTCGGGCCGCTGATCGTTCACGGTCGGCAGCGCGATGACGACCATCTGCTTGGTCGGCCAGACCTCGGCCACCCAGGGCGCCGAGGAGCGGAGCTTCACCCGTTCATTCCATTCCGTCTCGATTGGATAGGAGACCGCTGCCGGCGACAGCGCTGCGGTGTCTTTCTGGATGGCCTGCGACAGCGGGACGAAGCCGATATCGGTGCAGATGATCAGATCGCCACCGCCTCGGATCACAGCGTTGGCCCCGAGCGGCCGGCCTATCTGATAGAGGCCGACTTTCTTCCATGCGGTCGCATCGCCGGGGTTCTCGCCCGTGTAGATGACGACCTCACCCTCGCTGGTCATGAAAGCGCACTGCTCGGAAAGACCGGCGCCGCTGTCGATCGACCAGGCGGCCCCGAATATCAGCTTGCCACCGCGATTGAAGTTGGCGCCGAGCGGAAGCTTCGTTGCGGCTCCGCCCAGGTTTTCGACGTCGAGATACCAGGCGTTCATGCTGTTCTTCTCGATGAAGAACAGGCGCTTTTTGTACGCCCAGACGAAGACGAGATCCTTGGGATTGAGCCCGGTCGCGGTGATGGGCGCGGTCGTCGCGAATGCGGTGCCGTCGAAAAGGCGCGGATCGTCGAGCCCGTTGACCATGCGCAGGAAGACGCCGCCTGGCGTCTGGAACTGAACCACCGACCAATCCGAGCCGAGCAATCCGGACACCGCCGGCGCGGGGCTCACCAAGGGGTTCGGGACCGTGGTCATATCGTAGATCGCGCCACCGAACGCGGAGAACAGCCGCGAAATCGTGCCGGTCACATAGGAGAAAAGCGAGCCGACGCGGCCCGTGCCAGCGCCGACCGTGGCATAAAGCTGATTGCCCGCGCGCATGCGGACATCAGTCGCGGTCGGGAAGAAGTTCTCGAGCCGGGCCGCGCCGCCTGGCTGCGGACTGGACAGCGCTTCATTGGCGATCCAGCCGCGAACGAGCGTCGGGAAGCTCTTTTCGTCAGCCTTGCGCGGCTTGGTCTTCGCAGCAGGCCGCCTCATGGAACGATCGTTCCCGGAAAGGCCAGCTCGACATTGCCGGGCAAGCGCTGCGAACCGATCACCAGCGGGCGCTGACTGCGGTCCTTCGCAATCGCCTGAGACTGGGCAATCTCGAAATTCTGCATGTCCTCGGCATATTCGAGCCGCTTCTGAGCCCGCCAGCGCCAGATGACGCCAAGGGTGATCAGGCGCTCGTCCAGAACGAATTCGTCGCCGTCGCTGTCGAATTCGGGCTTCCCCGCCTTCGAGACGTTCCGGCTGATGTAATAGAACTGGGCCGATTCCGACGCGCTCATCGCCGGCAAGATCTTCATCTCACCGCCGAAGACGATCCATCGGCCGGGCGTGCCAGCGATGGCCGATGCCTCGAAGGCCGCCCATTGGTCGAGGTCGCGCGCCTGGGCGAAGCGGGCCGTCTGCCAGTTCGGCGAGCGCACCTCGCCTTTCTTCAACATTCGGTCGAAGTCGGCCGGGAGCGTGAAATTCGACACGCTCCCGGTCCCGTTCAGGGTGCAAAGCTTCGTCAGCGCCTGCCAGTCGTGTTCCTCCGAAACGGCCCGTGCGGTCTCGTTGGCGAGATCACAGAGCTCCATCGAGAACTGATCGGTCGTCGAGACGATCGACACGACCTTTTTGCCGCGCAGGCGAAGCGCGGCCTTGTTGCAGGCGCTGAGAATGGTCATGCGGTCAGGCCTGCTCGTTGTCGCCGTCCGGCGCCGTTGCCAGCTCCATCGCGCGCTCGATCAGCGTCTGACGGTTCGGGTTGCCCTTCACCGGCTGGCCGCTCTCGCGCTTAATGAAGGCCTTCAGCTCGGCATCGGTGCAGTCTTCGAGGCTCTTTTCGGCGCCGTCGCTTTCGTCGGCACCGCCCTCGTCGCCGTCGTCTTCGGCGTCGGCCTCACCATCCTGCTCGTCTTCTCCATCCTGCTCGTCCGGCGGGGTCGGAGCCGGGTTGCTGCCGAACTGAGCGATAGCCGCGTCGCGCTCGGCAAGCTGCTGCTTGAGTGTCGCAAGCTCGGCCGCCATGGCGGTGACATCGGCGCTGCCGGTGGCGTTGTCGATATAGGCCTGCGCCTTGTTCTTCAGCTCGCGCCCGCCAGGCCCGATCTGCTTGAGCGGCGTACCATCGAGGGCAGCGAGCGCCTCGGCGGTGTGGACGTTCAGCGCCTTCAGCTCCATCCGGCGCGCCTGCGTCAGGAAGGGCAGCTCTTCGAGCGGCGTTCCCGAGGCCACCTGCGTCGTCTGGTTCTTGAAGGCGCGGTACTGCTTGCCGTAGCGCATCGCATACGACGTCGGCACGTTCTCGTTCTCGCGCGTCGCCTCCGGGTCGATGTCATGGGCCGGGAAGACAGCGACCTTCTGCTTGTCGCCGGCAAATTTGATTTCGATCACTTCGAGGTCATCGAAGATCGGACGGCCGGCCACCTTCGACCGCGCCTCGTTCAATGAGGTGTGCATCCTGAAGGTCGGATAGATCAGGTTCGGGTTCGCCGACATGGGGCGGTCCTTTCGGGTTTCGGACAAAGGAAAACCCGCCGCAGATCACCGCGACGGGCTGTTCTCAATTCAGCAGTGCGTCAGATCAGGCGGCGAGGCCGGCGTCGACGAACGGGCGGGCAATCTCGAACTCGGCGAGACCCGCAGCCGGGATGCCTAGGGCGGAGCCTCCCTTGGTATTCTTGATGCGGTCCCCGGCCACGACGGCGTCATCGGCGACGCCCGGCGTTGCCGTGGCATAGACGTTGGCGTTGTCGAGGAAGCCGGCTGCAGCGCGGCCAACGGCCTTGCCCTGGATCTGATACCAGCCGTAGTTGCCGGCGACGTTGGCCGACATGGCCACAGCGACGGGGCCGACCGCACCAGGCACGAGCAACGTGCTCGACATGTCGTCGGTGTTGTAGGTCACCCACGAGCCGACGACGGTGTTCGCGACGCCGGTCAGATAGATGAATTCGCCAGTGCCATAGACCGGGTCCTGCGCGCGGATGATATCGCCGAGCCAGGGGCCAGGGGTGGACCGACCAGCCGCCGAAGAGGCCGGGAGGGTATCCGCGATCTTCGGCATCCCGAGATGCGGGGTGTGCGGAACGAACGCCATGGGGCGCTCCTTTCAATGTCAGGTTGAAGGAAGGTGACGGCGCCCGCAGGCGCCGCCGCGCGTCATGGCGTCAGGTCGCCGGGTTGCTGTCGTACATTTTCCACTGGAACAGCGGATTGGTCATGGTCAGCTCGCCCATGAACCCGATGTACTGGACGACCGCGTCCTGATTGATCGGCATCATCGTGCGGCCGATCTTGTTGAAGTTGCGCTCCGGGTGGTAGCGCATCCGCAGGTTCTTCGTGTCGAGGCCGTAGATCGTATTCGCCGGCATGTTCGACCCGATGCCGCCTTCCTGCACGATGTCGACCGTGCGGCCGGCGCCGACGTATTTCAGCGACTGGAACCCCAGCTTGCCGTAGCGGCCCTCGTCGCTGATGCGCTGGATCGCCACCGTCGCGGCGTCGTAAGCCGCATAGGGCTCCGGCGACATCAGGAGGAGATCGGCGGCGTTGCGGCCGCGCGAACGCATCGTCAGCACCGTGTTGAGGAAGGTGCGGATGTTGGTCGAGGTGAACTGCGTGCCGATCGTCGGGAACGCCGTCTGGATGTCGAACGAAGACGTGCGCCAAACCGGCTGGGAGCTGCGATCGATGCCGGCATAGACGCCGAGATTGGTCACGGTCGGGACTGCGAGCTGCAGGCCGCCCAGTTCCTTGCCGCCGAAGCGCGTGCCGTTGCCGTGGACCGAGATATCGGCCTCGTCCATCAGCTCCGACTCGGCCGCCTCGATGTGCGATTCCATCACGTCTTCGAGCTGGTTCTCGCCCGAGTTGTTCAGGATCTCCTCGTTCGACAGCGTCACCGCCACCGCGAGCATCTTCGGCGTGTATTCGGCGTCGTTGAACAGCTCCGCCGGGACCGGGTTCAGGAAGTCATAGCCGTTATACCAGACGGCTGACCCGGTCTTGTTGTAGAGCAAGCGCTCGCGGATGCGGGGGCCGGAATAAGGCTTCCACAGGCCGCGATCCTTCAGGATGTTGAGCAGGATATTGCTGTTCGAGACCAGGTCCTGATAGCCCGACGAGCGGTCTTCGAGCGCCAGCGACAGGACTTCCTGGTTCTTTTCGATATTCGTGAGAGAAGCCATGGGGCTTTCCTTCAAAAGGCTCAGCCGGCGGCCATCTTGGCGCGCTTAAGGGCTTCGCGGATTGACGAAGAAGGCCGCTGGGACGTCACGGGGTCTGAGCCCGAACTCGGCGCGCCGGTGATGGATTTTTGGCCCTTGTCGGTCTGAGCGACGTTGGCCTTGGGTTGAGCCGCTGAAGGCTCATGAGCGCGGGCCGCTGAAGGCCCCGTGTTCAGCCTCTCGGCGAGGGAATAGGCTTCCGCCAGATCCTTCGCGCGCTTGCTTTCGAGGAAGAACGCAATGTCTTCCGAAAGCTCCTCGAAGCGCGGGTTCTGAGCCGCGAACGCTTCGATTTCCGACAACGTAGCAGTTTTCTGCTGCGTCTGGAAGGTATTCGTCACGTTGCCGACCTGCTGCTTGATGCTGGCCAGCTCGTTGCGCAACTCGCGGATCGTGGCGTCCTGCTGGGATGCCTGCTGGTCGGCGGGCTGCCCGACGATATGAGCGACAAGCCCATATTGTTGCAGACCTCCTGAAGGCCGCGCACCGGGTCCTGCTTCAGCAGGTTTTCGATGTTGACGTACTTCGTCAGCGCCTCGTCGAGCGTGGTGCCGCCCGCCTTGGCCATGTCGTGGAACTTGCGCACCGGCTCGAAGGCCTCGGCGTCGGAGCGATACTTCCGATAGCCCTCGGAGAATTCCCGCTCCATGCGCGCGACCTCGGAGCGAACCGACTGCGGCGTCTTCTCCCATTCGGCCTTTGCGCCCTCGTGGAAGCGGCTGGGCACATTGGCTTCGCCCTGCGGCTTGGCTTCGTCGGTGAAGGATTGCCGGGGCGCGGCCGCGTCGCCGGCCTTCGGCGCCTGCTGCTGGCGCT
Source organism: Allobosea sp. P5_A5 (assembly GCF_056400625.1). Lineage (NCBI taxonomy): Bacteria > Pseudomonadati > Pseudomonadota > Alphaproteobacteria > Hyphomicrobiales > Alloboseaceae > Allobosea > Allobosea sp. P5_A5. The sequence goes on along the minus strand of NZ_JBFUKY010000002.1, from coordinate 53,711 downwards.
GGGACTCCGCCGCCTTCGGATCGCCCTCGGCCTTGGCCGGCTGGCCATCCTTGCCCGCGAATTTGCCGGCGGGGTCGCGCGTCGGGCCGTCCGACTGAACCGGCTTCTGCCGATCGCCGGGTTTCGCCTGGGCCTCGTCGCCCTTCTCCCGCGCATTGACCTGCTCGCGGGCCTTGCGCAGCGCGTCGCGCGCCGAAGGGGCCTCTTTCTTCTCCGGCTCGGGCTTGGCTTCCGGCGCCGGGCGCGGTTCGGTCGATACCGGGTTCGGCGTCGTTACCGCCTCGGGTGCGACCGCATCGGACACAGGGCCGCTAGCGGCCGGCGCAGCGGCGCCACCGTCGAAATCTGACATGAGATGCTTCCGTCTGAGGGAGTGGGGCTACTTCGGAGTGATGCGCTCGCCGCGATTGAAGCGGGCGCGGGCTTTCGAGAGGCTGTCTCGAATGGCTTTGCGATCAGGCTTGGGCTTCTGCCGAGGCCTGAGACGGGCGGGGTCGTTCCCCATTTCGATGCAGCCATGCGCGCGGGTCACGGCGCTGAAGGCTCGCTTGCTGGTCATGAACTCGCCGGTGCAGGGATGCTGCAAAGCGTCCATACTGTCGGTGATGACCATCGGCGTTGGCAGATCGGAGCGCTTCGGTGGCATCTGGCGGGCGTGATATTCATCACGTTCGACGAGCTTACCGATCGAGCGATCGAACACGTAGCTGGCACGGGTCAAGGCGATACTCCGGACAACAAAAAATCCGCCTTGAGCGGGCGGATTGCGACAGGCGTGAAATGAGACGAGACGGCGCGCTTGCGTCATGACGTCGCTCCAAGCGGGCGGGCTGCGTCCTATTGCCAGCTACGTGCAGGCTGCAGTTAGTACGGCTGATGAATCCGCTCGGTAAGAAAATAAATTCCGTGGAGCGTGCCTACAGCCAAGGCGCTGACAGGAAGCACAACTAGCAACAAAATGAAGGCATTGCTCACTTCATAGGTAAGACGGCCATACTCAAGTGTAAGCATCCATGTTTTAATCGTTGCCGCAGTTGGCTGAAGGGCGTTGAGCGCGAGCAGCAGGGCACAGAGCGCGAGAGAAAGCGTAGTCAAATAGGAAAAGAGATATGTCAGGAGCATTCGCCTCGTAAGAACGACGGGCCCGCTTACGCCTTTGACGACGACATCGATCGTGGGGGCGCCTGGTCCGTCGATCTCGTTGTCCATACCCGGGCGATCGAAAGTCGCGACCGCAGCTAAGGCCGCAAAATAAAACCCCGGCAAAGTCCCTATGACTGAAAGTAGGTTTCCAAAAAGATTATCTTTTCCAAATAAAGGAGGTCGATCTGGAACAACAAAATAGGCAGCCCCGAACAACATCGTCCCTACTATAGGCAGTATCGTGGCGTACCACTTTAACTGCGAGTGCTTAATCGATCGATAGGCCAGCCCTCTGGTCAACTCATACCACATAGCGCGCCCCGCGTTCCCTAAACGTTCCCCTATCACACATTCCGACTGGCTAGCAAATGTGGCAAGGCTAGGGCTACCAAATGCAATACGACCGTGTTTGAGGAACTGGCAAGCCGTGGAGCAATCCCTTTCAGCATCACAGAACGGATATAGAGATCGTCGGTAGGAGTTCCTGTCTCGCTATCAATTTTGACGGTCACAGATCTCTTCGTTTCTGGCAATTTGAAAGATATCTTAGCATTCGGATAATCTTTGGCCTGACCGGTGATTGCACTTTTAAGCGATTTCCAAACTTCGACCGGCTTACTATCATGATCGACAGTAAGTTTGAGCTGAGTTTCTTGTTTACGAAGAAAAGGCGCCCTCCCGAGCGGCGTGAGCGGCTCTGTTTTGATCAGAACTACGCCACTTAACGTACCACGCTCTAGGTCGGACACGAGGCTCTCTGAGGGATGACCGAGAAGTTCGATTCGCGGAAGGTGACTGACACGGCGAAGTTTACCATCTCGTGTGCGCCTTCCCCGGGGATCATCAATTTCAAATACAGACGGATCATCTGTGTACTGAAGATGTAAGATGTAATTTAGAACGCGACGAATCTCTCGATAGTTTAGACCCTGTATTTGCTCGACTATGGCACTATAGGTATTAACCTTATCGACCTCCGGTAACATTGAAATTAATATATGAGCCCCTAAATCATTACCATCTTTTAATTTTTTACGATGCTGAATAAATGTTCCAGTAGTAGTATTTGAATATACCGCGTCAGGCGCTTTCAAATCAGAAAGCCTAACGATCATATTTACAGTATTATTGTTCTTGTCGACCTGGATGTCGCCCAGAATCAATTGAGCCGACCCTTTTCTTATCTCCTGCGTAACCTGGCCAAGCGCAAAATACTTTTGCCAGACCGCCACGAGTTCGCGCATTTCTGGAAGTTTTGCGTCAATCGTTTGCGACGCGATCTCGCAATCGAAGAAAAAGAAACTTCTCTCGTCGCTCTTCATAGATCCCCCACAGGAGCGTGAAGCAAGCCGCTGTGGATCGACGAGTCAATCGGCTCTGCCAATGCCGAAGTGTAAAACTGGGATAATTGGGCTTGGCGAGCGAAATTTCCTGCTACCCCGCCTTCACGATCGGCACTACCCCGTCTTTCGCACCGCCAAATTTCGGACGCGGAAGGTGAAATCGACCGCCACCGATTGCTTCATGTTGACCTGAAGCCCGGCAAGGATGCCGGATTCGGTGCCGTCGATCGTGACGTTGGTGTTGCCGTTCCAAGTGCCCGCGATCGGCGCTGTCAGGCCTGCGAGCACCGTATCGAGCACACCCGAACTCTCGATGCCGAAGGTCTGCGCTGTCAGATCGAATTTGCCGGATGGCAGGTTTCGCTGAAGCATCAGCGCAAGACCGCACAGACCGGTGCCGTTAGCGTCGATCTCGAACTCGCCGTACGCCCGCAGCACGTCGCCGACCGACAGGTTCGGGAGTATGGCGCCCGTGGCGAGGGGTACGAAGGTGAAGTTCGGGTTCGCTCCGGCCGCCGTGTTGCCGTTGACACGGACCTGCCACCAGTTGCCGGTCGCGGTGGTGACGAAGGAGCCCGTCGCCGTCAGCGTCGTTCCCGTGCCCGTCGCTCCGTATTGCGAACCGACCGCTGGCCGAGCGCCCGCGAGCGCGATCCTTCCGGAATCCAGCGACCCCGACCAAGGCGTAGAGGACTGCGTCAGCGTGCCGGTATCGCCCAGCAGGTTTCCGCTCGGATTGTTCGCCGCATCGTAGACGTCGCCGCGCCGTCCGATCGCGGGGTAGCCTTGCGGGAAGCCGAGCCCGTCGAGAACCTTCAGCACGCGCAGCGCCTGCGGATAGGCGCCCAGAGCCGACGAATGGACGCCGTCCTGCGTCTTCGCCGAGATCACGTCGCCCGGGGTGGCCGTGGTCGACATATCGACCATGTCTTGCCAGAGATCGACGGCGAAGACCTTGCCAGGCCAAAGCGCCGGTGCCGTGCGCGTCAGCCAATCCACCCACGCGAGCTGGAACGCGAGCTGTTGGCCTGCAAGCCGAGTCGACGGGAACGTCGCGCTGCCGGCTGGGATCTCCGAAATCGCCAGCACCACCTTGCCGGCGGCAGTGATCGCGTTGAAGTCGCGCGTGGCCTTGGCGATCGAGGTCGAGAGCGCGACGGCGTTGGCTCGGTCATTCCGGCCGCTCCAATAGGCGACGATGCTGGCCGGGCAGGCAATGGCGTTCTGAAGCTGCGTTTTGCCGATGCCGATACCGGACGGGTTCGACGCCAGCGTCAGCACTGTGTCTCCGATATCCGAAACCAGCGAGCCGGAGACCGCGAATTTGCAGTCCTCAGTGAAGATGAAGCGCCCCTTCGAGAGCGCGCTGACCCAGCCCGGCCACGCCCAAACCCACTGCTGCGAGACACGCACGTTATTGCCACTCGGCAATTGGCCCAGCGCCTGGTCGAGCATGGAATGGCCGATCAGAGCCACCTTGTTGCTGGTCGGCCGGGCGCGCGCCGAGGACGGCACGTCGAGCAGCACGCCGTCGCCGGTCACAAGCGTGACGGGAGCGCCGTTATTCACAAGAGTTACGGGCGTTGCCATCAAGCGGCCTCTCGATCTGGGGCGGGTGGCTGCGGCGTCGGGGCCGCAACGATCTTCGCGAGCTGGGCGCGCAGGATTTCGAGGCGGATCACGCCCTCTTCCATTGCCTGCTGATGCTTCTGCGCTGCGGCAGCGCGGTCATCTTCGAGGGCCTGACGCCGGGTCGCGGCTTCCATCGCCTTCATGTCCAGTTCGTCAGCGCGGGCCTTGGCCTTGGCCTCTTCCTCGGCCTGACGCGCCTGCATGTCCTGCACGTCGCGCGCGGCCTTCACGTCCGCTTCCTGCTTGCGGATAGAGGCATCGGACGCCTTGATCTGCTGTTCGCCCTCGGCGGCCTTCGCAGTGGCCTCGGCCTGCGCCTGGGCAGCCATGGCGGCCGGGTCGGGCTGCTGCTGGCCAGCGCTCGCCTGCCGGGCCTTCAGCCCCTCGACGAACTGGTCAACGACGCCGTCGAGCTGGCGGCCGACCCGGAACTGCTGCTGGGCGAACCGGATCGTCTCGCCGATCAGCGGCCCGACCTCGGGGATCTCCTGGATTGCCGGCACTGCCTGGGCAAGCAGGCCGCCCATGGCCGTCAGGTATTCGGTCGCACGCTGCTTCTGCGCATTCTCGTCCGGCTCGATGGTGGAATCGGTCTCGATGTCGAGGATGAAAGGCCGGGTGCGCTGATCGCGCAGCAGCTTCATCACCGCCTCGATCGTCGGCTGCCCCTTCAGCTTCTCCGCCTGCTCAAGCAGCTCCTTGATCTGGCCCTGCGCCTGCTCGACAAGCTGCTTGGCCTGGTCGGGGTGCTGCTGCGCGAGCTGCTGCGTCTCGGGGTCGGCCATCTCGCGACGAACGGACGCCTCGATCTGCTTCGCCTGCTGCTCAAGTGGCTTGATCTGCTTCGCCATGTCGGCTTCGCTCGGGATGTCCATCTGGGACATGTCCAGCAGCGTCGCCTTGTCGAAGTTCTCCGCCATGATCTCAGCGGCGATGCGCGTCAGGTCACGCGCGACGCGGATCAACTCTTCCTGCCGATCGCGGATGCGGATCGAACCGTACTGGCTCTTGAGCTGCTGTGCCGTCGCCGTCTCGCTGGCCGCCGTGGCGCCGCGCATGATGTCGGACAGGCCGGTGATCTGGTAGATATCGTCGATCACCTGCCGGCGCAGTTCGATCAGCGTCTTGACGACCGTGGCGACATCGACGACCGGCAGCCACAGGATGGTATCCTTGAGGGCGCCGCCCGCCCCAGTCGCTGCCCAATTCGCCACGCCCACCAGGACCGCGTTGTCGGAGGTGTTCTTGACCGCCGCCTCGATCGCGTCCGCGAGGTCGCTGGCGCCGGACGGATAGAAGCCGCGAACCTTGATTGCGTCCGTCAGCGCATCGATCCGCGCGGTGAGCTGGTTCACCTCTTCGAGCTGGTCTTTGTAGAACGAAACGTCCGGGACCGGCACCAGCGAGCGACGCTGCAGCGTGGCATAGGCCGGGCGCGGGCAAGGGAAGAACCCTTCGAGCGTCAGGTGCGGCTTGCCCTCGTCGAGCATGACCTCGCAGCCGTCCACGACCCACACGACTTTGTTGTGCGTCTTCGACCAGATTTCCCAGACGCCGGCCTTGCTCAGTCCATCGTCGGCGCCCTGGTCGCGCGCGTCCTTCCGAATGCCATAGCTGGCGTTCTGATAAGCCTTGCCGCTGATCGAGCTGAAGCGCTTGCGCATCTCCGCGCGGGTGAGCCATGACCGCTTTGCGACCCAGCCGACCTCGGCCCATTTCCGCGCCGGATCGTGCAGGAAGTCGCCGCGATCGACATGCTCGATGCAGGCGCGCTCGGTGGTGGTGTCGCTCTGCTTCTTCGTCTCGTATCGCACCCACGGCGCGCCACGACCGGCAATCACCAGGTCGTCTCGGACCTGCTTCATCACGTCGTCGATGCTGCCCATCTCGAACGCGACCGTCGTCGACCGTTCCAGCAGTTCCGACGCCAGGCGATAGAGCGGCCGGCCATCCTGGAACCGAGGCACCACTACCGGCACGGGCGGACGCGAATACACAGAAGGCTTCAGGACCTCGATATTGGCCCAGAACATCTGGAATTCGCGGTCGCGGCCGGTATTCGAGAGCTTTTCGAGATCGGCATACAGCTTGTCGATGCCGTTGCAGCGCGTCTGATAGGGCTCGAAAGCCTTCTGCGCCGTCTCGATCGCCTTCAGCCAGGAACGCGCGGATTTGGGCGCTTTGCCCTCCGCAACGTCCTCGGCATCGTCGATGTCGGGTTCATCTGCCATCAGATCCTGATCCTCACGCCGGAAGCCGGCATCGGAGGCTGCGGCAGCAGCACCTGGCCGGGCTTGGGCTTCGGCAGCTCGGGCGGCGGCGCCTTGCGCTCATACGGCCGGGACATGCACGCGTAGCGGACCTCGTCCGCCGGGTGGTCTTCCATATGCGTGTTCAGGTCTTCCGGGCGGTCTTCGTCGTGCTGAAGTGCCGGGATGGTCCTGATCGCGTGAATGCAGGTCTCGAAGAACAGCAGCATCGGCCGGCCGTCTTCGTCGCCGTCGAGCCGGGAGCGCATTTGGTCCCAGCCGCCCATAGCGCCGCGATAGGCGACACGGGCATTGTCGGCTCGGCGGAAGGTCGCCCCGTTCGCCCCGTTCGTGCCGCGCATCATGCGCTCATGGATCGAAGGGCCGCCGTCCTCGCTGAAGGCCGCAGGATCGAGCACGCCGTAGCTGATCGGGTCGCCACCATCCTTGACGCGGACACCGGCGCCGACCGCCTCGGCATTCATCTTCAGGCCGACGTCGGGAATGTACTTCCCTTCCTTGTCGGTCCTGATCCCGTACCACTCGCGATATCGAACCAGCGCACCGCGCGGGATGACGACGCCAGGACCGGCGATGAAGTCTTCCGACGCCACCGCGTACCAGCCGAAGCTGAAAGGCTTCGCGGAACCCCAGTCGCCCGCCCTGAACCGCATCCAGTGGTCAGGAATCGGGAACGGCTTGATGGCGTGCCGATCCTTGCGGAAGTTGTCGAAGAACGCACCTTCGACGATGTCCCAATCGCCATATCGCATCGCCCGAACGAGGCTGTCCGAACCAAGGCCGGCGAGGCGCGCTTCATAGCCGGGATCGTTGTCGTTCATGCTCGGGTTGTCTTCGAGCCGGGCCGGAATGAACTGACGGAGCATGCCGCCTTCGCTATCCGGCGCGCGATAGACCCGCATCGGCCGCACGCCGTCGATGAAGGTTGCCTTGACGAACTGGTGCCCGATTCCGCCAGGGTTCGCGCCGCAGATGATGCGCGGGAACAGCCCGGCATACTGTTCAGGCAGGTTAATGCCGACCATGCGGACGCGGTTGCGCAGGAAGCGGTAAATCTTGTCGGTGAAGTGCGTCAGCTCGTCGATCAGCAGGACGTGGATCTCGGCGCCCTGATATTTGAACCGGTGCTTCTCATGCTGGCAGTGGCAGAGGTAGATCTTGCTGCCGTTCCAGAACCTGATTTCGTCCTCGACGATCCGGCAGAAGCCGCAGGCCTCCCAGCCCGAGAGCAGGTTCCGAAACCCGCTCGGGCCTTCCATGTGGTTCTTGATCAGGTCGTCATAGGTGCGACGGAACAGATAGACCTGAAGGCCTGGGATGGCCGCGCACCACAGAATGGCCGCCAGCCGCATCAGGTGAGACTTGCCGCCGCCGGCCGCGCCGCCGAACAGGATCTCCGTTGCAGTGCTCTCAAGCGCGGCCATCTGCTTCGGATGCAGATCGGCCTTAAGCTTGGCGTCAGCCTCGCTTGCCATTGATCTCGATGATGGGCGTCAGCTTCAGCTCGCCGCTATGGTCGAGCTGGACCTTGTCGCCGTACTTCTTCGGCTGCAGCTTGCCAGCCATCCATTTGCGAGCATCGATCCGGAGAGCAGAGCGGCGCAGCGCCTCGCCGTTCTCCTGCCAACTGATAATCTCGCCCGCGTCGTTCCGCTTCGCCATCCAGTCATTGCGACCGTCGTCGGCGATGTCGAGCATATCGTCGAACATGGCGTCGGCCTGAGCCTCGCGCGCGACCGCGTATTGGTCGCGGAACGCCTCGTTGGCAGCCAGCCAGCGAAAGACAGTCGCCTTGTTCGGCATGTCCTCGCCGTCGCAGATCGACCGCAGGCTCTCGCCGTCCGATAGGCGCTCGCAGATGGCGTCGCCCATCGCTTGCGTGAATTCAGACGCCCGAGGCATCGCTCAGCTCGCCATCTTCAGGCTGGGCTGCCACCGCGCGCGGATATCGGCGAGCTTTGCCGCCCATTCCTCAGAGGTCGGCATCGGCTCGCTCACGGGGAAGGACACCAGCATCGTGCGCTGTTGCGGTCCACCGCGCCCGAGCATCCATCCGTGGACGCCATGCCGAAGCATGTCGGTGCGGTAGATCACGCGGTCGATCGACGCGAGGTCGTGGGTGATCTCGGCGAGTGTCATTGGGTTCACCGTCTGAGGGTGCGGAAATAAAAAACCCCGCCGGTGAGGGCGGGGCTTGATGGTGCGACCAAAAGCTATCTCAGGGAAGAACCTGCCCTGTCATCGCGGATACCGCGTGCACGAATGCCGTGAGGATTTGCCTGTCCGAGAGGCTGCTGTTGAATATCGGGAAGTCGGTTGCGTTGCCGGCTGGGCCACAGCCGTAACCTTCTGTGCGCACCACATTCAGATAGCGACCGGTCTTCGCCCAATCTTTATCCGAGCCAGTCCGATCCTGAATCCAGGCCAGCTTGAAGGCGACGTTTCCGACCTCCCATTCGATCTTAGCTTGGCCTTTGCCGTCCGTTCCAAACTTCATTTTACGGTCTCCACAGAGTTTCCACCGCAGAGAACCCCACGAGCGTCGTTAATTCAGCCCTCTTCCAGAAAATAATTTCGGATGGTCGCCCCAATCCAGAAGTCGGGCGACAATGGGCCGGGCGATACTGGCTTATCCCAACCAACGCGCCCGTTACCGGAACGCCGCATCCGAACCTTGAAACGAGAACGCCCGCGGGCCTTTCGGCTGCGGGCGCAATTCGGACGGCGCAATTACTGACACCGCGCAAGATTCTCGTCAAGCGTCTTGCGCAGATGCAAATTGTTTTCTGGTCAGCCTGCGAGGAAGGGACGCACCGCTGCCAGCACTTGGGACTTGCTCATCGGCTGATCCCTCGCGCCCTTCCATGGCCGCACTCCGCGCACGATACGGATCTCAGCGGCGTGCCTGGCTTCGACGGAATGGATACGCAGCGCTGTGGTCAATGCCGCATTGGAACCCATCAATGCCGGAGCTTGCCCTGCATAAGCCGCCACGCCTGTATCTTCGAACGTCTGCGCCACCGTTGCGAACGTCTTAAAATCGCGGAAGACGTTGGCGTATTTGCCACCGGCCGTAAAATCGAACTTGGGCTTGGCAACGGCGCCAAAACCAAGCGTCGACTGCAGCAGGGTGACGTGCGCCGTCTCATGTTGGCTGATCTGCCTGAACACAGACGAGAACCGATCCGGCACGACGCCCGCTCTCAGACCTTCGCGGTAGAACTCGTCTTCAAGGTACTCAAGCGTGAGTGCGAAATTCAGCACCTCGGCTACCTGGTTCGGCATGCCTTGGCCGAAGGCCTGGCTCGATACGGCTGCCAGAACGACGGGCGCCGATGCCGCCGCTCCCAGCTTTAGACTGGCGGAGCGAAAAAGGTCGCGGCGAGACGCAATCGCGCCGGTCAAATCCGGGTCGAGCGCCGATAGCAGGTGATTTTGATCTGTCATTGTCATATCCTTCGAATGGCGGTCAAACACACGGCGGCTCAGGGCAGCTGCGACGCGGTAACCGGAGTGGCGATGAAGGGGGCGGCCGACCTAAGCACTGCCGAAGGTGGATTAGCGACATCGACGCCGCCGCTGGTGACGACATCGTTGCCCGCGAAGGACGAAGTGAACGGCGCCAACATGTCACGGATCGTGGCCGCATGGCGTGCTTCGACTGAGACAATGGATCCGGCAGCCGCTAAGTAAGCCGGCGTCTGGATTGCCGCGCCACCGCCATTATAGGCTGAGACGCCGAGATCCTCGAAGGTCATCGCCGTTTTCAACACGCTGCTGCGGTCACCGAAATTGACCGCCGAGAAGTTGACCTGAAGGTCCGGAATCCGATTGGCGCCAAGTGCTTTCTTGAAGAACTCGCGATGGGCGATTTCGTGGTTTCGAATGTCAGCCAGGAGAGTCCGCTCATATGCGCTCATCCCCGCGTAGGGTGTTGCCATGACCTGCGTATAATAGGCTGCTTCCAATTGCTCCAACGCATAGGCGTAGTTCAGTACGCCTAGGTCTCCGCCGCCTAGATCGACCGCTCGTGATTGGGCAAAGGCTTGGCCGAGCTTCAGTCCCGGAATATCTGCACCGAAAGCGATGGCTGCGGTTGCTGCCACTCCGGCCCATTTCAAAAATGAACGCCGTTGTTGGCCTGAAATATCGTGCTCTGATTCCAGCTTCATAATACGTCTCCTCTTCAGGGTAGAGACGTCAAAACCAGCAATTGGCTCGATAAGTTCCAGAAATTTCTTTATATTTCAGTTGTTTAGCTAAATCGCGCCATAGCACCGCACCCGCAGAAAATCTCATCATGCGCGTCGATTAATCAGGTTTACGCATCCTGTGACCTTTTGGATCTCCCACTCGATGGCGAGATCAGCTGGCTGTAGAGGTTCATCGCAAAGCGAAACCTGAGATCGTGAACGAGAGCGGACATCTGACGCCCGCGCTGTGGTCTACGGACATGCCACCTCAGGTAACCCGAGATATACTCGCGCTGATCGAACGGGAAGCGTGATGGGTAGATAGAATGGGTCGGCCGCGGTCATCATCCGTCTAGACCCCAGTGCTCCACCAGATGAGACAACCCTTCGTCCAGCAGAGACTTTCCGCCGAAACCAACCGGGGCGATGTCCTGCTCGACGCAATCGCGAACGGCGATCAGGGCGGGGTCGGCCGCGCCACGCGCGAAGCTCCCGATGGCCTTATCCACCATGTCCGCGACCAGCTCGTCGTTCCGATCGGCGAAATCATCCCCGATCGATGCCCCTCCCCCGCTGACGCGCTGCAGGTTCGACAGCCCGGCTTTCGGATTGAACCTTGGGCCGCAATGCACGGCGCGCCATCGCTCGATCAGCGCCGCCCAGTTGCTGCCGGCGCCATACTGCTCGGGCGTGATCTTACGTTCCAGGAACAGCCGGCCGAGCTGCGTTCCCCATCGCTTGTCAGCCACGCCAGCCAGCGCGGCCGCACGAAGACGGGCGATCTGGTTCGGCTCTTCCTCCAGCATCTTGCGAGCCGACCGGCTCAAGCGGCCATTGGCCTCGCGCACACCTTCCTGAGGCTTCCGGCCCGCGCTGGCTTGGGCGGCGAGCACAGCAGCCTGCTTACTGAACTTTTGCGAACGTCCCGCCATCAGGTGCGGCCCTCCTGCAGGTCAAGTTTCGTCAAGGTGTCGGTCGCCTGGTGGTCGATCTGCTGAAAGGCCGACATCGCGACTCTGATCGCCGCCTCAAGTTCAGCGATCCGAGCGCCATAATTCTGGACGGTGCGCTGAAGGTCGCCGATCAGGGAAAGCAGATTGTTCTTCGAGACATCGGCCAGCATGCGCTTCACCGATTCCTGCTGCCTGAAAACAACCTGGTCGCCGGCCTCGCCGGAGAGCTTCGCCAGCGCCGGCGCGACATGCCTGACGATCACGCGGATGATAGGGTGCTCGCCGCCGTGGCGCTCGTATTCTTGGGGATTGAGCCCGTAGTCGGCGCAGATCGCGCGGGCTATGGCCCGAGCTTGGGCCTCAACCGGTGGTGGCACAGCGGTTTCGCAGCGGTGCGGGGGCGGTGAAGGGGCGGCGCTGCTCATCCCGCAGCCCTCCGCTGCATGGCGGCAAATAGTTCCTCCGGCTCGCGCAGGAAGCCGTCGCCGTCGACCAGGTACATCCTGCTGTTCCACTCGACGTAGGACTGAGGCAGGGCGGCGTTGTTCGCCGGCCGGCTCATCAGCAAGTCGCGGAAGCGCAAGGCCTTGGCCTGTGCTGCTTCGATCGCGTCTGCCGCATCGATGGCGATGCCGGCGAGCACTTCGCTCATAGCGTCGGCTGGCCCGCCATCCGGCATCATGTGCGCGACATCGCGGAGGTTGGCGGCGATCTGCTCAGGTGTGATCTTCGTCATGCCGCGTCCGCCTTCAATGCATCGTTCCAGTCGGTGTCGACGTCCGGCGGGATTTCGACCCGCACCGTCAGCTTTGCGTTCGCCAGGCGGCGCGCGAGCGCGAAGGCCGCTTGCTGACCGGTGAAATTCGCGTCGTTGTCGCCGAACACGACGATTTCGGTGGCTTCCTCCGGAGGCTGCCAAGCCATGAGCGCGCCGGCATTGAGCGCGGCCCAGCACGGCACGCTGAAGAGCTGCGTCGCCGAGAGCGCGGTCTCGATGCCCTCGGCGATGCCGATCGTCGCGGCCGGATTCGTCAGCCGGATCGCCCCGCCCTTCGCCAGATCGCCAGGCATGAGGAGGCGGGGCTCCGGAACGTCGGCCTTCGCGCCGAACGGCGTCAGGTAGGTCTTGTGCAGGGTTGACGGCTTGCCGTCCGGAGCCAGGAACTTCGCCACCATCGCCGGGTGATGGCCCTCGTCCTTGTAGCGGCAGTGCTCGACGTGTCGGATGAAGCGAGGGAACCGCTGCAGCCTGATGCCGCGGCCGGTGAGATAGAGCGAAACCGGGTCGCCCTCGGCGAGCGTGAGACCGACGCCCCAGAGGTCGTTGTTCAGACGCTTGATCCAGTCGTCATTGCCCTTCCGGGACGGCCTGATCTCAGCCTTGACCTGCCCGACGATCAGCTCGATCTCGCGCGCCGACTCGGCAAAGCCCCATCCCCTCACCTTTTCCAGCAGCTTGAAGCCATCGCCGGCGCCGCACTGGTTGCAAATCCAGTTGCCGTATCCGGTCTTCCCGGCCTGATCCTTGTTGTCGAAACGAAACCGGTCCGTCCCGCCGCAGGCTGGGCATGGCCCGTGCTTGCCGGACAACAACTTTGCGTCGATACCGAAGCGCGGCAGCAGCTCGCGCCACTTTCCCCGGGCCCTGTCGCGAAGGGACTCGCTCATGCGGCGCTCCGCTTCGCGAATGCGATCTGACGGCTCTTCACCCAGCGCCAGACGTCGGCCGTCGCCTCGCGGACGGTGCTGTTCATGCCGTTGGGCCAGACGCCGAACCGCTCGCGGTATTTGTTGCTGGTCCAGCCCGAGGAATAGCCGCGCTGGTCGGCGATATAGGCGAGCATCGAATACCAGCGCTGTTTCTCGGCGCGATCGGCCTTCACCTTGCCAGCCGTCAGCTCGAGCAAATCGCCGTCTTCGCAAACGATCTCAGACTGGCGCGTCGGCTCGAATCCGCACACCGGGCAGGTCCGGACCTTCGGCGGCTTCAGGAACGTGCAGCTCCCGCATTCCTTCGGCAGCGCTTCCTTGGCTTTCCGGTCGCTGGCCGTGACCCGCTTCGTGCCATCGTCGAGCTTCTGGTGCGTGATGTCGGTTACGAAGCCGAGCCGCAGATGGGTGTCGCTGTGGTCCAGGATCAGGCAATCGTCCTTGCCGTCCGCGCGGCGCAGGCCTCGCCCGATGATCTGGACGAAGAGCATTTCCGACTTGGTCGGCCGCGCCAGCACCACGCAACGCACGTCCCAATCGACGCCCGTCGTCATCGTGCCGATGTTGCAGACGACCTTGATCTCGCCGGTGTGGAATTTCGTGCGGATCTCGTCGCGCTCGTCCGTGCTGGTGTTCGCGTCGACATAGGCCGATGGGATGCCAGCCTGCAGGAACGTGCCGTGCAACGCGGCGGCATGCGCACGGTCGACGGCAAAGACGAACGTCGGCCGGTCTTCGCCCATCTTCCGCCATGTCTCGACGACGTCGGCGACAAGCGCGGGCTGGTTCATTGCCTCAGAAAGCTCGCCCTCGTGGAAGTCGCCCGCGACAGTCCGAACACCGGTCAGATCGGGGTGCGCAGGCGCGAAGACGCGGAAGCGGGCGAGATACCCGGCTTCGATCAGATCGGACGTGGACGCCGCGATGATCAGGTCGTCGAAATGCTTGCCCAGCCCCTTCGTCCAGGGCGTAGCGCTCAAGCCGATGAAGGGGACGCGCTGCCATTCCGGCGTCGCCATCCAGCGGCCGTAGAAATCGAACCAGCGATGCGCCTCGTCGATCACGACGACATCGGCCTCGGGCAGGTGCCGGCGCATCAGCGTCTGCACGCTCGCGATCTGCACCGGCCGGAAGCTACTCGTCAGCTCATGGTCGCCCTGGATCACGCCGACGTCGGTAATGCCCTCGTTCGCAAAGGCCTCGACGGTCTGGTCGACCAGCGAGAGCGCCGGGACGCAGAACACCACCCGCTTGTCCTTGCGCAGCGCGCCGTTGACCACCGCAGCCGACAACAGCGTCTTGCCGAATCCGGTCGGGGCCTGAAGCATCGGGCGCCGCCGGCCCTGGCCAAGGGAATGCCTCAAAAGGTCGAGCGCTCGGGTCTGATGGGGATGAAGCGGGCGCATCAGAACGGCTCGTCCTCATGCGGCATCGTCATCGCCGGGGCGGCCAGTCGGCGTTGCCCTCGCGTGTATCCTCTACCTGTAGAGACCTGAGTCTCTCCATGGCTGGAAACCTGTTGGCGGTTCACTGACGGTTTATGTGCCAACCTGTCACTAGGTTTTGGACACCGTGTCACATGGCTGATGTCACCAAGTGACGCTTTGTCACCTGGTTCGATCGGGAGCCGCATGAGGTTCGATTCGCGCCGGCCATCGTCGCGCGGCGGACGCCGGAATATCTGGATCAGGCCAGCCTTTTCGAGAGCCGCGATCGCGCGGATGATGGACCTGACGCTCAGGTCAGTGTCGCGGGCGATGCGGGCCTGCGATGGCCAAGCATAGCCGTCCTCGTTCACATAGTCGGCGATCGCGACCAGTACGCTTTTCTGAGAGGCGCTGCCGGCCTTCTGCTTCTTCGCCCAGGTACGGGCCTCGGCGCTCAAAACTGCGCCTCCGGCAGAAGCGCCTGAAGAGCATCGATGAGCCGCGGCAAGTTCTGCGGTTGCACGACGATGACGGAATCGAAGCTCGAGACCTGCGGATCACCGGGCTGTTCGATAACGATCTCTCCGGTTTCCCAGGTTGAAACGGAAACCGGGTCTTGCGCAGGAATGCACACGGTCACGACTGCACCTCCGGCAAAGAGTCGAGCAGCGCGTTTGTGCTAGCGTCGAGCTTTCGGATAGCGGCATGAAACTGAGCTTCGTTACCGACCCTCAGCCAGTGGCGGGCCTCCCCAAGATGCGCGATCGCCCAGTCAATAGAACTATCCAGGAACTCGCTCGACGGGATGCCTTCGCCCGGCGCCATTTGAGGCTGATCGGGGCTCATCGCGCGGCCCTCGCGCGTGGCGCGGGACGCGCATCTGCACGCATGTGCGAGGGGCTTGTTTCGAGTGCAGGCGGCCAGAACTGCGGACAGAGCTGACCACGGGTGACCCGATAGCCGGTAGCGGCTTCGATCTTGATGGCTGTGTCAGCCGTGATCCGCTGCTCGTCACGCAAAAGTCGCGAGATGTGTTGCTGCGAAAGGCCGGATAGGTCGGCCAACTTCCCCTGCGAGCCTGCTACATCGATGGCCTGGGCAATCGCTTGGTTCATGTTCGTTTACCACCTTTCCGCCAACTAATAGCGTGAAGGGAGTAACAATGTAAAGTGTGAAGACGCCTCACTCTTTTACGAGTAGAATACGGCTATGACGTCAGAACCTCAGATCCCGATTGGCCAACGCATCCTACAAGCACGGATGGATCAGGGCATGTCACAGGTGGAGCTCGGTCGCGCGGCAGGCGTGAGTCAGCAGACGATCGGCAAGATCGAGAAGGGCGACACCGAAAACAGCCGGCACCTGCCGCGCATCCTCTTAGCCCTGGGGCTACCGCTCGACATCCTGGCTGATGAGGCGCCCGGCTTATACAAGCAGACTACTATGCTAGTACGGCCGGCCGGGCCGTTGCCGCCCACGCTCCAATACAAGCACGACAACCGCGGCGTAGACACCACCCTTGTTCGGCTTTTTCCGCTCCACACGACGTCTCATGAGCAGATATGGATCGCAGATGACCAAATGGGGTTCCTGCGCCGGATCGAACCTCTATGGGACTCGGCCGGCGCTTATGCGCTCTATGTCGCCGATGACACCGCCGCCCCTGCGATCGGAGCGGGTGACGTCATACTCGTAAACCCAGATCTACCGCCACTTCCAGGCACCGACTGCGTTTTTATTAGGAAAATGCCCGATGGAGCCAAGCCGTGGCTCGTCGAGGTGAGGCGGCTCTCCTCTATCGATATGGACGCGCAGGCTTGGGTTGTTGACCAGTTCAACCCGCCGCGTCGCTATAGCCTAAAGAGAGACGAGTTCAGTGAGGCGCACCGCATTGTGGCGGTATACCGTCGGCCATAGCGTAACGCTTTTGGGTGTTGACTTAACTCCTTAGATTGTGGTTAATGCTCCTCACAGTTCACGTGAGGAGCGACCATGGCTCATATCGCAGAGGCTACCGCGCCGACCCGGCGCATCTTCCTAAGCTGCGCGGGAGCGATAACACTCGCCGCTCCGGCGGCCTTCCCGCTCCACCCTGCCCTGGCCGCCACGGCCCGGACGAGGTGCAGGGCGAGAATTCGGATCTCGTCCAGCTCGGGCTTGATCTTGAGGCAGGGAAGACCCGGCATGCAGCGGCTCTGTCCGTTCTCGATAAGACGCGGGCCGCAGCGCTGAAGCTCGCGCCTGCCATTCCCGAGGGATTGCCGGTGCCATTCGGCATTTCGGTCTTCGGCCAGATTGCGTGGTACTCGCTTCCCGAGCCCGCCGACATCCTCGGCAACCCGATCGAGCTGCCGCGCTTCGTCAGCCCTCGGAACGGCAAGTCCTTTCCCGTCCGCATACCGACGACTGAGGATATCTTGAGCGACCGTCAGAGCGGGCGACGTTGGAACCACGGCCATCTGCCTGCATGGCACAAAGGCGAGCATCGCCGGCTCTACGACCTCGCTGTGAAGTTCGAGCGCGCGACAGATGAGGCTCGCGAGGCCTCCGGGCTGCATGACGCCGAGTTGGAACGCTACCTCGCCGAGCGCGCGCTGGTTGAGCTGTGCGTCGCCATCACCCATGCCGAGGCCGGGACGGTCGCCGGCATCCTGCTGAAGGCACAGGCGATCCAGGCCTGCGAAGGTCTGCCGCAGGGCGGTCCCGGCACAGTCGCGTGGGCGAGTGCCTTGCTGCCTGCCGCCATCATCGATGCTTTGGGGCGCGCAGTATGAACGATGCAGACGTCTTTCGCCGTGCCTTCCTCTGGGGCGCCGGGCTGATGGTAGGAGCCCTGACCGGCGGTGCCGTTCTCGTCTTCGCCGCGCGCACCGCAAGCGCGCTTAAGGCTTGGGTACATACATGAGCAGCGATGTCACTGCCGGCGCCCCGGCGGGCGACAAGGACAAGGCGCTGCGCCTCTCCGCAGCCGCCGCCCTCGCCTACCCCGACAGATCAATGACCGTGTCAAGCCTCCGAAAGGAGCGAAATGCGGGCCGGCTTGAAACCTGGATCATGGCGGGCAAGGAGTTCACCTCGCTCGCCGCGATCGAAGAAATGGAACGCCAATGTCGCGCCCAACGAAGGGTCCCCGCCTCTGGCTGCAGCCCGCGAAGCTTGGGAAGTCCGGGCAGGTTCTCGACAACCCCGTCTGGGTCATCCGGGACGGGGCGCGAAAGCTTAGCACTGGCTGCGGCCCTGATGCGCTGCCAGGCGCCGAAGACGCCCTCCGCCGGTATCTCGTCGAAAAGCACGATCCTGCCGCTGCGGCCAAAGCGCAATCCGACGACCCAGAAATAGCCGACATCGTCGCTCTGTACCTTGACCAGCGCGCGGACAAGATGGCGCGGCCGCAGGATCTGCGCGGGCGAATGGTTCGGCTGTTAAAGTGGTGGGGCTCGAAGCGGTGCTCTGACGTCAAGCCCAGCACATGCCGGGCTTATGCGAAACATCGCGGCGATGGCGCCGCCCGGCGCGAGCTTGAAGACCTCCGAGCTGCACTGCGCCTGGCTTGGCAAGAACGCATCCTGACGCACCCGGTGCCAGTGGTCCTGCCGCCACCTGGCGTGCCTCGCGAACGCTGGCTGACCCGCGACGAGGTCGCGGCCCTTCTCTGGGCGGCGTGGCGACTGCGGGAGAAGCAGAAGCGTATCCGCCGCGAAGGAGACAATGGCGGCCCTGCGCTTGAGACCAGCCGATACACCGCCCGGCACGTCGCCCGCTTCATCCTAGTCGCGCTCTATACCGGCACGCGCGCTGGCGCCGTCTGCGCCGCCGCCATCCGGCCAACGGTCGGCCATGGATATGTCGATGTCGAGCGCGGGCTGTTCTACCGCCGAGCACCGGGCACGCGCGAGACGAAGAAGCGGACGCCACCGGTCGGGCTCGACACCCGCCTGCAGGCGCATCTGCGCCGCTGGCGCGATAAGGGCCTGTCCAAAGGTTTCGTCGTCGAGTGGAACGGCCAGCCGGTCGAGCGGGTGCACAAAGCATTCCGCGCTGTGCGCGAAGCGGCCGGGCTGGGGCCCGAGGTCACCCCGCATATTCTTCGTCACACGGCCGCGACCTGGGGCATGCAGAATCGTGCCGATCCCTACGCGCTCGCCGGCATGCTGGGCATGACGCTTGAGATCCTGCAGGATGTCTACGGACACCACCACCCCGATCATAATCGCGCGGCCGCTGCTGCGATCGCGCTGAGACCGAACCGGGAACGCCCGACAGATACCGACAGAAACTCCGTCGCCGGCAGGAATAGATAGGGAACGATCGTTTCTGAAAAGCCAATAGAATCAACGAAACCCGCGCACCATTTCCGGTCTTGGGTCCGTTCGGGACGAGGGGGTCGCAGGTTCAAATCCTGCCACTCCGACCAAAATTTCCCGCGTTTCGATCGTGCGGCCGGCATGGACCGGCGCGGCCAAGACCGCCGCGGCCCCAGAACCGGCGCGACGAGCGCTGCTTTGCGCGACAGCGCCCTCGCGTTGCGCTCTCATCGGCAAATCACGCGACAGATGTCTCGAACCCGACGAACTAACGGCTGAAGAGCCCGGAGCGGGCCAACTCGGTCGCTGTGCGCGGGCTGAACGCCGCGGGGATGTCGTAGACCAGCACAAGGCGAAGCAGCGCCTTCACATCGACATCATGCGGCTGCGCCTCGAGCGGATCGGGAAAGAACAGCAGCACGTCCAGTTCGCCTTGTGCGATCATCGCGCCGATCTGCTGGTCGCCACCGAGCGGGCCGCTCTTGACCAGTTTGATCGGCAGTTCCGGCAGCTGTGCCTGCAGCACCGAGCCCGTGGTCGCGGTGGCGACCACCCGGTGACGCGCGATCAGATCGCGATGGGTCTTGGCCCATTCCGCCAGGTCGGGCTTTTTGCGGTCATGGGCGATCATGCCGATGGTCAGGCTCATGAAGCTCTCCGTGACAGCCGCGATCCGGCGCCTCGCCGCGACTGGAGCGCGGAACGGCGCCGCTCGCAAGGTCGCAACGACGTCACCCGCCTGTCAAACGGCACGACTATTGCGACGGAGCTTCTAGAGATGGAGCTTCTAGAGACCGAGCTTCTAGAATTGCGCTGGAGCTTCCAGAGGAGATGCCCGTGATCCGCCATTGCCCCAACGACGCCAAGGTGACGCTGGCGCTGATCGCTCTTTCCGCTGTCGGCATCCTCGGCTGGCTCGCGACAAGCGGCATCTGATTAGCGGGGGATCGGCTTCCGCCCGTTTCGCGCGACCGGCAAAACGGATTAGAGTGAGGGCTTCCGCCCCCCTGTCGCAACGGTCTGATCATGAAGCGCCTCACATTCCTCGCCACGATCCTGGGGCTGGGCCTCGCCCTTTCAGCCTGCGACAAATGCGGTAACGCGACCCCTCTGTTCAGCACGGGCAGCACGAGTTGCGGCGGCAGCACGCCGGCCAAATAGGCCAACTCACTTCAATAAAAAAGGCCGGGTCTGAGACCCGGCCTTTTTTGATTCGAGGGAGAGTTCTCAGCCTCGGCGGCCAAGCAGAGACCACCCCGCACCGGCGAGGCAGGCGGCCAGCGAGACCTTGACGACCTCTCCGAGCAGGAAGGGCTGCACGCCATAGGCAAAGGCCTTGGCAACGCCGACGCCGCTCGCGCCGCCCGCCATCTGCGCACCGAAGGCGAGCCAGAGGCAGCCGATGGCCAACAAAACGGCATCTGCCAAAATCAGGCCGCCTGCCAGCCGCAGCCAGGACGCGCCGCGCGCCGCAGCCCAGCCGGCAACCGCTGCCGCGAGGATGAAACCAACAAGGAAGCCACCGGTCGGGCCGACAAGGTAGAGCGGGCCGGCGACGGCCGGCGGAGAATTCGTGAACACCGGCAGACCGGCAAGGCCGTAAGCGACGTAAAGCGCGATCGTCGCGGCGCCGAGGCGCGAGCCATAGGCGGCGCCGATCCCCAGCACTGCGAGCGTCTGCAGCGTCATCGGCACGGGCCAGAACGGCACCTTGACCTTCGCTGCGACGACCATCAGCAGGCTGCCGGCCACGGCCAGCGCAACATTGCGCAAAACGGCCGAACGCGGCTGCACGGCCGGGAAAATTTCGCCTGCGAGCGTTGAACTCTGCATGGGAAGCGTGTCGGCCATTGGCGGATCCTGTCTTGCGAAAAGCCGCGCCAGGCGGCCTCTCCCGATCTATAGGAAATGCGGCGGGGCGCGACAAGCGCCGCGCAAGAGAGGCTTGAGGAGAGACGATGGGCGACGAGATCGTATTCGAGCGAGATGCGACCACGCCGGCGGGTGAAGTCGCTCAGCTCTCGCCGCTCGTGCGCCGCATCATCGCGGGCAATGCCAGCCCCATGACCTTCACCGGCACCTGTACCTATATCGTCGGGCGCGGCACGGTTGCGGTCATCGATCCCGGCCCGGACGACCCGGCCCATGTCGAGCGTCTCCTGGCTGCGCTGCGGGGCGAGACGGTCAGCCATATCGTCGTCACCCACACCCATCGCGACCATTCGCCCGCGGCTCAGGCGGTGAAGGCCGCGACAGGCGCGCTCGTCGTCGGCTGCGGCCCGCATCACCTGTTCCGCGAGCTTGGTCCGGGCGAGGCGCGTGTTCTGGACGCGGCAGCCGATGTCGCATTCAGCCCGGATCGGCAGATGCGCGACGGCGACGTCGTCAACGGCCTCGGCTGGAGCCTCGCCGCTGTCGAAACGCCGGGCCATACCGCCAATCACCTCGCCTTCACCCTGGCGGAGGAGGAAACATTGTTTTCAGGCGACCATGTCATGGCCTGGTCGACATCGGTCATCGCCCCGCCCGACGGCTCGATGGCGGCCTACTTGGCCTCGGTAGAAAAGCTGCGGGGCATGACCCATCGACGTTACTGGCCAGGCCATGGCGGGCCGGTGAACGAGCCCCAGCGCTTCCTGCGCGGGCTGGTGCAGCATCGCCGCCAGCGCGAAGTGGCAATCCTGAACCGCCTCGGGGCGGGCGACGACACCATCGCCGCCATGGTCCCGGTCATCTATCAGGGGCTGGCGCCCGCCCTCCACGGTGCCGCCGCCTTGTCCGTGCTGGCCCAGCTCGAGGATTCGGTCCTGCGCGGCGATGTCGTCGCGAGCGACCCGGTGCCCGCCCTCGCCAGCCGGTATCGCCTCGCCTGACCGCCGGCAGGCTAACGGCTTTCCATCAGCGTCTCGATCTCCGCGGCGAAGGCCCCGATCCGTGCGGCGTTGGCGCCGAGGTCATGTCCGCCGATGCGCGAGGCGGAGCGGATGTCGATCCGGCTGCCATCGACACGCGGGCGGATGCGGATGGTGATGTCCTCCGCGAAGCGCAGGAAGCGCCCGCGCGCCACCGCCTCGATCCGCCCGGTGCCGATTCGCCCGCCGGGGCGCGCTGCCTCGACGACCTGCCAGCCAAGCCCGCCGGCTGCGCGTCGCGCCAGCTCGAAGGCGGCATCGGCCGGGAGGTCCAGCATGATCGGTACGGCCCGCGAATAGGCCCTTCGCTGAAGGCGACGAAGCTCGGGGACGACATCGGGCGGCACGCGCCCGTCCCGCGCGCTGAGGGCGGTCTGCGACCGGCTGAAGGCCGGCGGATCGTCGATGTCGGTCGAGACGTCGGTCAGCGCCGGGCGGGTCGCGACCAGAAATCCGAGATATCCGGCAGGCGCGAGCAGAAGCAGACAGATCAGCGTCGCGGTCGCTGCCATGCCGACGCCGCGATAGCCTTGCCGCCAGATGCCGACGAAGGCCACGGCGGCAAGCAGCAGCGCCGCCAATACGAAGACATAGGACGCGGCGACCGGAGCCAGCCCTTCGATGCTGGGTTCGCGCAAGCGCACGAGCAGCAACGACAGGCCCAGGACCACGACCGCAAACCACGCCAGTCGCCGGCTCCAGAGCGCGGCCTTTGAAACGGGATACTCGAAGACCAGACGGCGATGCATCGCTTTAGCTGTCCGCGGATTTGCTCCCGGCACAAGCCTTTTCGCGAAACCTGCGCGTGGATGGACCGATCCGGCGCGCACACCAGAAGTTAACCCAAACGGCGCAGGTTAGGCAGCGTACCTTTGTCCACGGCGCAAGATCACCTTACGTCAATCCTCGGGGCTTTCCGTGAAATTCTTTCCGGCCTCCATCCAGAACTATCTCGTGGCGACCATGGCGTGCCTCTGCGTGCCTGGCGTCGGGGCCCTCACTTACATGGCCTATCAATCGGCGACGGAGGTGCGCACCAACATGCATCTCGCCGACCTGGTCGAGGCCGACAGGGCCTTGCTGCTGGCCGGCAACGCCATTCGTGGCAACCGCGGGCAGGTGCAGACGGTCATTCAGGTCGCTGACGACGCCACCGCCGAGATCCGCAAGATCGAGAGCATGAACAAGACCGAGCTGGCACAGGCCATGACCCGGCTTCAGGCAACCGACATTCCCGAACGCGACGGTTTGATCACCGCGATCCGCAAACAGGATGAAACCGCGCAGATCAAGATCGCCGAGGTCTATGCCGAGGCCGCGAAACCCAAGGCCCAGCGCAGCCTCGCCGCGACGATGCCGTGGTACGATTCGGTCGGCGCGATCGTCGAGAATTCCATCCTGCAGGCGTCGAACGCGACCTCCACCGCCGCCCGCATGTCGGACCCGCTCCTCGCCGATCTCCAGGGCTTCAAATCGTCCGGCTGGGATGTCCGCGCCAATTACGGTTCGCAATGCTCGCTGCTGCGCTCGTCCATCGGATCAGGCAAGGCATTGGAGGCGTCGCAGCTTCGCGCACTCGGCGAAATGCGCGGCGGCACCAATAGCGCCCTGAAGGAACTGGCCCAGTTTGGCGCCAGGCCCGGCGTCGGCGGCGAACTCGTCGACAAGATCGGTGTCATGACCAAGCAGGTCGTGGCGGCCAATACGCAGCTCGACGCCCTCGTCGGGAAGCTCGGACAGGCCGCCGGTCCGGTCATGCCAGCGGCCGACTTCACCAAGTTCTGCAATGGGCCGTTCACTGCCATCATTTCGGCGGTGACGCAGTCGCTCGACGATATGCGCGCCGTCACGCAGAACAAGCTTTCGGCGGCGTGGCTGCGCCTCGGAACCGTCTTCGCCCTGCTCGCCTTGCTCCTCGCCATCTGCGTCGCGAGCTGGCGGGGCGTGCAGCGTCGTGTCGGCCGGCCGCTGATCGGCCTCAAGACCGCGCTCGACGGCATGCAGCAGGGCGACTTCACCCAGGCCATCCCGGCAGCGCCATCCCCCGACGAGATCGGGGCGCTGAGCGGAGCGCTGGAAACCTACCGCGAAAACGCGCTGGCGCTTGAAAACAACCGGCGCGACCGCGAACTGGCAATGCTGGCCGATGCCGAGCAGGCGCAAAAGGTGCAGGGCCTGCTGAGCGAGGTTTCCGTCATCGTCGCCTCGGCGCGCGATGGCGACTTCACCGGCCAAGCCCAGACCGCCGGCATGGAAGGCCCGCTCAAGGAACTGGTGGAAGGCATCAACGAGATCAACGCGGTGGTTGACAGCGCGACGACGGAGTTTGCAGGCGCGCTGCAGGCGATTGCGGGCGGCGACCTGACCAACCGGGTCGAGACGGGCTATCGCGGCCGCTTCGCCGATCTGAAGGCGGCGATCAACGAGACGGTGGATCGTTTGTCGGTGACGGTCTCGACGATCCAGGTCACGGCGGGCGATGTCGGGCTGGCCGCGCGCGAGATCAACATGGGCGCCGACGACCTCTCGAAGCGCACCGAGGAACAGGCGTCGAGCCTGGAGGAGACCGCGGCGACCACCGAGGAGCTTGCGGCGAGCGTGAAGGCCTCCGCGCAGGGCTCGAAGGAGGCCGCGCGCATCGCCGACGATGCGATGCAGATGGCGCAGTCGGGCGGCGTCATCGCCGGCCAGGCGGTCGAGGCCATGGCCCGCATCGAGACGGCCTCGCAGAAGATCTCCGACATCATCCGGGTGATCGACGACATCGCCTTCCAGACCAACCTGCTGGCGCTGAACGCGGCGGTCGAGGCGGCGCGTGCCGGCGACGCCGGCAAGGGCTTCGCCGTGGTGGCCTCGGAGGTGCGCACGCTGGCGCAGCGCTCGAGCGACGCSGCCAAGGACATCTCGACSCTGATCTCCTCCTCCAATGGCGAGGTCGAGGCGGGCGTCAAGCTGGTGCGGCAGGCGGGCGAGCAGCTTTCCCACATCCTGCAGGCCTCGCAGAAGGTCGCCGCGACCATCGCCGAGATTTCGGCGGCGTCGGGCGAGCAGGCCAACGGCATCGACGAGATGAGCCAGGCGGTGGCGCATCTCGACGAAATGACGCAGCAGAACGCCGCACTCGCCGAACAGAGCGCGGCCTCCGCCGGCGCGCTGTCAGGCCGCATCGGCCAGCTCAACGACCTCGTTGCCCAATTCAGGACCGGCCGCGAGGGTCAGCAGCAGGCCCAGGGCTCGCAGGCTTATGCCGCACCGGTAGCCTATGCCGCAGCCGGCGGCATGAGCCGCAGCGCCCCGCGCCCTGCACCACGCGCTGCTGCTCCGGTTCCGGCAAAGCCTGCGCGCTCTCCTGCCCCCACGGCCTCGCATGGCAGCGGCGGCGAACCGCAGCGCCTGCGCCAGCTCGCCGAAGCCGCCTTCGCCCAGACCCGCGCAGCCCCCGGCAAGCCCGCTCCCCGACAGGTCGCCAACGGCCGCGCCCAGGACGATGGCTGGGAAGAGTTCTGAGACGGAACGTTGGAGCGGTCAGGACAGGGTTTTGGCCAGCTCCGCCGTCAATTGCGGCTTCACGTTGAGGGTCTGGAAGACGACGCAGTAGCGTTCCGTCAGCTTCAACAGGGTGTCGAGCTTCTCCTGCGGCGCGTCGGTCTCGACGTCGAAGGAGAGTCGGATCGCCTTGAAGCCCACGGCTGCATCCTTGGCGACGCCAAGCGTGCCCCGAAAATCGAGATCGCCTTCCGCTCGGACGGTGCCGCGTTTCAGTTCGATCTCGAGCGCAGTGGCAACCGCCTTCAACGTGACGCCGGCACAGGCCACCAGCGCCTCCAGCAGCATGTCGCCGGAGCAGAGTTCTGCGCCCGAGCCGCCGGTCGCGGGATGCAGACCGGCAAGCGCGATGGCGCGGCCCGTCTCGACCTTGCAGGCGATGTGCTGGGCATCGAGTTCACCCTGCGCCTTCAGCGTGACGACCGCTGCGTCCGGATTGGTGCGGTACTCGTCCTTGAGGGGCGCCTGGAGCGCGCGCAACGCGGTTACGTCCATCGGACAGTCCTTCCTGCGGGGTCATCATCGTTGCGATGGAGATAGGCCGGAGCCGGCGAAGTTGCCAGCTTCACGCGGCCTGAACCATCACAGCTCTCCACCGTCACTGCGGGATCGACGTGGGCCGTGCAGCCGACCGGCACTGCGTGCTAGAACGCTGTTCGTCCAGGACCAAGACCAAGGGCCGACCTTGCAGACCGCCTCCGTTCGACTCGACTTGCCTCTCCCCGACATGCTGAACGATGCCGAGGCCGGCGTGGCACGGCTGCTGGACGCCTTGAAGGCGCGCGAGACGTTGGAACAGCGCCAGATTCTGGCAGGCGCGTTGAGGCAGCTCCTCGACGACGGACACGCCTCGGCGCGCGCCATCCTCGCGACGCCGCGCAGCGGTCTGGCTTGCGCGCAGCGGCTCTCAGTGGTGATGGACGCCGTGATGCGGGCACTGCACAAGGCAGCGACCGCCTATTTCTATCCGGTCGACAACCCCTCCCAGTCCGAGCGGATCGCCGTGGTCGCGGTCGGCGGCTATGGCCGCGGCACGCTGGCGCCGGGCTCGGATGTCGATCTGCTGTTCCTGTTTCCACACAAGCAGACCGCCTGGGGCGAAAGCGTGGTCGAGTCGGTCCTCTATCCGCTCTGGGATCTGAAGCTGAAGACCGGCCATTCGGTCCGCTCGATCGAGGATTGCGTGCGCGAGGCGCGGGCCGACATGACGATCCGCACCGCCCTGCTGGAAGCGCGGTTCATCGCCGGCGACAAGGCGCTGTTCACCGAGATGACCCGCCGGTTCGGCGCAGAGGTGGTCGAGGGCACGGCAGCAGCCTTCACCGAGGCGAAGCTCGCCGAGCGCGAGACACGGGTGCAGCGCGCCGGCACATCCCGCTACCTCGTCGAGCCCAACGTCAAGGATGGCAAGGGCGGCCTGCGAGACCTCAACACGCTGTTCTGGATCGCGAAATACGCCTATCGCGTCGAAGATGCGCGCGAACTGGTCTCGGCGGGCCTGTTCGACACGCAGGAGATGCAGATGTTCGAGCGCTCGGAGGAGTTCCTCTGGCGCGTGCGCTGCTGGATGCATTTCATCACCGGCCGGCCCGAGGAGAGACTCTCCTTCGATCTGCAGCGTCAGGTCGCGGCCGCGATCGGCTATGCCGGGCGCAAGGGCCAGGAGCCCGTCGAACGTTTCATGAAGTCGTATTTCCTCGTCGCCAAGGATGTCGGGGACCTGACCGCCATCGTCTGCGCGGCGCTGGAAGCCCGGCAGCAGAAGCCGCGCGCCTCGTTTTCTCGCCTGCTCGGCTCGTTTGCCAAGCGCAAGCGGGTGCGGGCGCTCGGCCATGCCGATTTCACCCTGAAAAGCCAGCGCCTCAATGTCGTCGACGACAGCGCCTTCGAGCGGGACCCGGTCAATCTGCTCCGGCTCTACCAGATCGCCAGCCGCCATGACCTCGCGATCCATCCCGATGCGAGCCGGCTGGTGACGCAGTCCCTGAGGCTGGTGACGTCTGCCCTGCGCAACGACCCCGAGGCCAATCGCATCTTCCTGGAAATCCTGACCGGACGGCACTCCCCGGAGATCGTCCTGCGCCGCATGAACGAATCCGGCCTGCTCGGTCGCTTCGTTCCGGATTTCGGCCGCGTCGTCGCGATGATGCAGTTCAACATGTATCACCACTACACGGTGGACGAGCACCTGATCCGGGCCATGGGCGTTCTCGCTGAAATCGATGCCGGATCGCTCCATGCGGAGCATCCGCTCGCCAACGAGATCATCCCGACCACGGCCAACAGGCGGGCGCTCTATGTGGCGCTGTTCCTGCACGACATCGCCAAAGGACGGCCGGAGGACCACTCTGCAGCCGGAGCCCGGATCGCCCGCAAGCTCGGGCCTCGGTTGGGCCTGACGCCCGGCCAGACCGAGACGGTGGCCTGGCTGGTGGAGCACCATCTCGACATGTCGACGGTGGCGCAGAGCCGCGATCTGGGCGATCCGAAAACCATCGAGAGCTTCGCGACGACGGTCCAGACGCTCGAGCGGCTGAAGCTGCTGCTGATCCTGACCGTCGCCGACATCAAAGCGGTCGGTCCCGGTGTCTGGAACGGCTGGAAGGGCCAGCTGCTGCGCACGCTCTACTACGAGACCGAACTCGTGCTCGCCGGTGGCCACTCGCTGATCGAGCGCAAGGCCCGCGTCGCGCGCAAGCAGGACGAGTTGCGCGAGAGGCTGTCCGATTGGAGCGAAGCCGAGCGCGAAGCCAATATCGCGCGGCATTACCCGGCCTACTGGATCAAGGCGGACCCCAGCCAGCAGGAAAAGCATGCCCGCTTCATGCGCCAGGCCGAAAAGTCCGGCGACACGACGGCGACGATGGTCGAGACCGACCGGTTCCGGGGCGTCACCGAGCTGACCGTGCTTGCGCCCGACCATCCACGCCTGCTGGCGATCATCACCGGCGCCTGCGCGGCTGCCGGCGGCAACATCGTCGATGCGCAGATTTCCACCACGACCGACGGGCTTGTGCTCGACACCATCTCGGTCTCGCGGGCCTTCGACAGGGACGACGACGAACTGCGCCGGGCCGAGCGGATCGCGGCGGCGATCCAGCGAGCGCTGAAGGGCGAGATCAAGATCGCCGATCTGGTGGCGCAGCGGCGCGCTCCGCCGCCCCGCGGCCAGACCTTCCA
This sequence comes from Allobosea sp. P5_A5, assembly GCF_056400625.1. Taxonomy (NCBI): domain Bacteria; kingdom Pseudomonadati; phylum Pseudomonadota; class Alphaproteobacteria; order Hyphomicrobiales; family Alloboseaceae; genus Allobosea; species Allobosea sp. P5_A5. Next base: position 25,098 of record NZ_JBFUKY010000002.1, on the reverse strand, counting down.
GGTGGCTCCGGAGATCATCATCGACAACGTGCTCTCGTCCCGCCACACCGTTCTGGAGGTCTCCGGCCTCGACCGGCCGGGGCTGCTCTACGACCTGACCACGGCGATCGGAAAGCTCAACCTCAACATCGCTTCCGCGCATATCGCGACCTTCGGGGAGAAGGCTGTCGACGTGTTCTATGTCACCGACCTGACCAACGCGAAGATCGTCTCGACAGGGCGCCAGCTGACCATTCGCAAGTCGCTGCTGGAGGTGTTCGATCTGGACGGTGCCAAGGGCGCTCCGGCAAAGGCGAAGGTCGCGGCGCGCGCTTGATTTAAACGGCGCAAGGCCCGATATCGACGGCGAAAGCGGCCTGCCCTAAGCGTGGCCGCATCATCATGCGGCGGCGGGCGTGAAGCCCGGCGCCAGCCAGACGATGGGAATTGGAAGACGCGATGACGCAGAATCCTGCGACCGAAGATCCGAACCTCGATGCCGTCGGCGAACAGCCGGCCGGTACCCCGGAAACCAGCGCGGATGCCCAGCTGACGGCGCTGCAGGCCGAGCGGGACGATTTTAAGGACAAGCTCCTGCGGACGCTGGCGGAGATGGAGAACCTTCGCCGCCGCACCGAGCGCGAAATCAGCGACGCGAAGACCTATGCGGTGACGAGCTTCGCCCGTGACATGCTGGCCTCGTCCGACAATCTGCGGCGGGCGCTGGAAAGCGTGCCGGCAGAGGCCCGCGACACGGCCGACGGCGTGTTCAAGGCGCTTCACGAAGGCGTCGAGCTGACCGAGCGCGATCTGTTGAAAACGCTCGAACGTCACGGTGTCCGCAAGATCGACCCCCATGGCGAGAAATTCGACCCCAACCTGCATCAGGCGATGTTCGAGGCGCCGGACCCGAGCGTGCCGAAAGGCATGGTCTCGAAAGTCGTGCAGGCTGGCTACAAGATCGGCGAGCGGGTGCTTCGCCCGGCTCTCGTCGGCGTCTCCGCCGGCGGGCCCAAGCCTGCCGAGGCGCCGAGCCTTGACGGCGGCAACGGGCCGACGAGCCACTGACGCATGTTTGAGGGTGCCGGCGTCGCCGTCTTCGCGCTGACCGGCGCCCTCGTCGCGGCCCGCAAGGGCATGGACCCGCTCGGCTTCATCCTGCTCGCGACCGTGACCGGCGTGGGCGGTGGCACACTGCGGGAAGTGGTGCTCGGCCATAGCGCGCTATGGGTGCGTGAGCCCTCCGACGTCATCATCTGCGCGATCGTCGCGCTCTGCGCCTGGACGCTGGCCTATATCCGCCCGGGCGTGCTGGAAGGCTGGAGCGGCCGCAAATTGCTGATCTGGACCGATGCGGCCGGGCTTTCGCTGTTTGCCGTCGTGGGGACGCTGCGAGGGCTGGATGCGGGGGTGCCTGTCGTGTCCGCGATTGCGCTGGGCGCGATGACGGCGACGTTCGGCGGCGTTCTACGGGACATCCTTGCCGGGGACCGCCCCATGGTGTTGTGGAGCCGCGATTTCTATGTGACGGCCGCCGCAGCGGGCGCCTCGACCGCCGCGCTGCTGGCCGGCCTCGGTCTGCCCGGTCTTACGGTCACGCTGGGCGGATTGGCCGCTGGTTTCGGCTTGAGGGCAGGCTCGATCCTGTTCGGCTGGTCGTTTCCGCGGCTGCCGGGGAAGAGCGATTAGCTCAGTCCGGCTTCGTCACACGACGGAGCGTCAGGTTGATCCGGCCGCCTTCCGGCAGCAAGGTCGACGACCCCGACAGCACGCGGTCGATGCCATGATAGGCGAGCCTGGCCTCGCCGCCAAAGAGCAGCACATCACCGGACGCAAGCTTCAGCGAGGTGGTTTTTCCGCCGCGCACCGTGCCCCCGATGCGGAACAGCGCGGCATCTCCGAGCGAAACCGAGAGCACAGGCGCATCAAACTCCTGTTCGTCGCGGTCCTGATGCAGGCCCATCTTGGCGCTGGCGGCGTAATAGTTGATCAGGCAAGCTTCCGGCGGATGCGCGTAGCCCGACAGCTCGTCCCAAAGCGCGGCCAAGGGCGCCGGCATCAGCGGCCATGGCTCGCCCGTCTCCGGGTGAAGCGGCTGGTAGCGATAGCCGCGCTCGTCGGAGACCCATCCCAGAGGGCCGCAATTGGTCATCCTGACCGAAAAGGGCTTGCCGGTCTTGGGCATACGCGGCTGGAAGAAGGGCGCCTGCCGCACCACCGCGCGCAGCTCGGCCATGAGGGCGCCCTGCTCCACGCTGGACAAGCGACCCGGCCAGTGCACGACGCCCGGCGCGATGGCGATGCGCGTCATGGCTTCAGAGCGTGTCGAGGCCGAGCACGTCGGCCATGGAATAAAGGCCCGGCGCCCTCCCCCGACCCCAAAGCGCGGCCTTCACGGCGCCTTGCGCGAAGAGGCTGCGGTCCTCGGCGATATGGGCCAATTCGAGCCGCTCTCCCGCGCCGGCGAAGATCACCTTATGGTCGCCCGTAACGGTGCCGCCACGCAGGGTGGCGAAGCCGATCGTGCCCGCTTCCCTCGCGCCGGTGATACCATCGCGCACCGCGACGCGCTTCTGCGCGAGTTCGACCGCGCGCCCCTCGGCCGCTGCCTCGCCCAGCAGGACGGCGGTACCCGAGGGCGCATCGACCTTCATGCGGTGATGCATCTCCAGGATCTCGATGTCCCAATCGGTACCAAGCGTGGCTGCGACCTTGCGCACGAGCGCCGCCAACAGATTGACGCCGAGGCTCATATTGCCGGAGCGAATAATCGACGTCTGCCGCGCGTAGTCGGCGAGCTTCGCCAGATGAGCCGGTTCCAAACCCGTCGTGCCGACGACATGGAGCACGCCCGCCTGCGCGGCGAGATCGGCGAAGGCGACGGTCGCTTCCGGCGAGGTGAAATCGAGCACGCCATCAGCCTGTCCGAAAGCAGCGGCCGCATCGTCCGTCACCGCGAGGCCGAGACCCGGAAGCCCCGCCAGAACGCCGGCGTCGAAGCCCAGCGCGGTCGATCCCGGACGCTCCACAGCGCCGACCAGACGGCATCCTTCAGCCTGGCCGATCGCCTTGATCAGCATTCGCCCCATGCGCCCGGCGGCGCCGACGACGACGAGACGCATGTCACTCATGGGAGGCTCCGGCAGCAGCGGTCGATATCCTGACGTCGCTATAGTCTCGTTTCAACCACCGAAACAACCAAGCGGCAAACGAAAACGGCCGGGTTGCCCCGGCCGTTTCAAAAGGTCCCACAGAAAGCTTACGCGGCCTGCTGGATCGCGGAGAGCTTCCAATCGCCGCCCGCGCGCTGGAAGGTCCAGTATTCCTTGACCTCCTGCGTCTGGTTCGGGTTGCCTTCGACGATCTGGCCGCTCTTGCGGTCATACATGGCGTTGATCAGGCTGAAGCGCATTGCCACGGTGGCGAAGTCGCTGCCGTTCTCGCGCCAGGCCTCCGAAAGATCGCCCTGCAGCAGCTTGACGTCAGAGACGCGGTCGACGACGCCGCGACGAACATTCGCGGTGAGGTCCTCGTCGAAATAACCGAACATCTCAGGCGTGACGCGCTGGCGCAGACCAGGCTCATCCTCATTCGAATAGGCAGCATTGACCTCGCTCAGCAGGCACTCGAAGCTGTTGAAATCGGCACCTGAAAGCTCGATCGGCCGCTTTTGCACGGCCGCCGTACCCGCACCGGCGCCCATCATGCCCATGCGGGCACTGGCGTCCTGCGGCGGCTGGTAACCGTCACGCGACATCGGCGCGCCGGCCCCGGCAAGCTGCGGCTCCGAGCGGCGACGGAAAAACCGCAGCGCCAGCCAGATCACACCGGCGATCAGCGCCGCCTGGAAGAGCAGGCCAATCAGGCCCGACAACCCGCCGAAGCCCGCGCCCGAGAGCATCCCGAACAGCCCGGCGCCGAGCAGGCCAGCGCCGATACCCATCATCATGTTGCGAGCGAAAGACGGACGAGCCGCCTGCGCAGCCGCGCCGGCCGCGGGCGCCGCCATCGAAGGCGCGCTGCGCTGGAATGACTGGGCACCGCCGGGAGTCGTCGCGGTTGGCGCCGGCGCCTCTCGCGAGAAGCTGCCGCGGCTGCCCACGCTCTTGCCACCACCCGGCCGGGCCTCGGCGGCGAGCGGCAGCAGCATCAGCGCACCGGTCACGACGGCGATCGCACGTCCACGGCGAGCAAGGGAAATCAGAGACATCGTTCCTCCCAGAGCCCCCTTCGGGCTCATTCGCAACGAATATGGGACAGGTCCGCAGGCGCCGCAAGGTCAATCGCGGCTAACAAACTGAAATCCCTTACTATTTCAAAATAATGCATAATGATTCGGAAGTGTGCATGCCCTATAGTAAGCTTGCTTGTCACCCAGCGTTGGCGATGGGGCGGTGAGCGATATGAAAACTCTCGCGGCAACGGCCTGTTCGAACCTAACTCTCGGTGCGCCTGCTCTCCTGGCGGTCTTCTTGACCGCGTCACCAGCAAAAGCCGGCGAGACGGCGGTACCGCTCGACCCGCCACGGCTGGCCCAAGCACCGGAGCCGCTCTGCTTTTGCTGGAACGATGGGCGAAAGATTGCGGAAGGAGCGATGTCCTGCATCCGCACGAATGTCGGCAGGCGGACCGCGATCTGCGGACGCGAGGTGAACATCATGTCCTGGAAGCTGAGCGACGATCCCTGCCCGGAAAGTTGAACTCCCTCAGACAGCAAGCCGTCCATCATATCATGAAAACGCCGCCGGGGATTTCCCGGCGGCGTTTATCTGAAGGCTCTTGCGGCCCTTAATCGACTCGCGAGACTGACCGCTTTGTCAGAACGCTCCCAGCACGATCGCCATCATGAACACGAAGGCCGCGCCCATGAGCAACCGGTCGAGACGTAGCGTGACACTCATCATCACACCCTCCTGATGTCATTGACCTGACATGCACGGTAGCAGAACCAGCGCGGGCCGCAAGGGGGCGGAAACATGGCGGCGCGACGGCAAAGGCTAAAACACGGCTAAAAATCCGTTAAGCATTTGATTCAGCTTGGGGACATTGCCGATTAACCCTCTGAGGTGGAAAGCTGATCGTGGCTGCCACACTTTGAAACGTCGGCTGGCCCAGCGCGCTCTTCTCGATTTCATTTGCTTGCCGCTCTCTAAAACGAAGATTTCCTAGCATATTGGCGGAGCTATACAGTCTATGGCAGCGCCTTTACTTCGATCGGCCAAGACAAGAAAGCCGCACTTCAAGACGAAAGCCGGCCGGATTAAGCACTCGTTCACCACTAGCGAGAAGTTAATCCGGCTGTGGCGCTCGGGGCGCACCGGGTTGAGAAACCGTTCACCAAACCCCTCGCATTTGAAGGGTCATGCGACGTCCTCATCTCGCTCTCCTTGCGCTCGGACTGGTCGGCGCAGCCGGCCTCGCCGGCTGCGGCAAGTTCCAGAAGCCGCAGCGCGCCGCCTGGCGCGACCAGACGGAATCCCAGTGCATGGCCTCGGGCCAGGTGCCGCTGTCCGGTTATGTCGCCCTGCGCGGCAAGCCGATCGACGGCCCCGGTGTCTGCGGCATGCAACAACCGCTCAAGGTCACGGCCCTGCAGAACGGCAGCGTCGGGCTGACCAGCCCGGCCCTGCTCGCCTGCCCCGTGGTCGCCACCACCGACCAATGGTTCAGCGAGGTGGTGCAGCCTGCCGCCATGAACGTGCTCGGGGCGCAGGTGATCGAGATCCGGGCCGGGTCCTATTCCTGCCGCAGCATGAACAACGGCACCTACACGACCGCGACCTCCGAGCACGCCTATGGCAACGCCGTCGACGTGTTCTCCTTCCGGCTGAACGACAACCGCGTGGTTACCGTCAAGGAGGGCTGGCGCGGCTCGCCGGAGGAACAGAACTTCCTGCGCGAGATCTTCGTTGGCGCCTGCACCTATTTCGGGACCGTGCTCGGGCCTGGCGCCGACCCGATGCACTACGATCACATCCATATCGATCTGGCCCGGCATTCGAAGGGCCGGCATATCTGCAAGCCGATCATCAAATACACGCCGAATTACAATCTGCCGCCGCCTGATCCGGCCCGCCCCTATTCTTCGGCCCGCACGCAGCCGCGTGACGAAACCCCGGCAGCGAACGCCTATGCGGGTGGTCCGCTCCTGCGCCACCCCAACGAGAGCATGCGCCCGCCGGGAGCGGTGCAAGGCTCTGGATATCCCGTGGCGAATTACGGACGTGGCAACAGTCTGGATGCCCAGCAGCGCTTCCTGCAAGACTATGACGCACGTCAAGGCCGGCCGCAGCCGCGCTACCAGCCTCAACCCCTGCCGAGCGAGCAGCGCGGACCGCTGGCGCTGCCGGGCGCGGTGGAGCCGACGGAGGAAAATGTGCTCGGGGACGGCGCCGCCGGCGGCGTCGTCGACCAGCAGGGCTCGGAGGAAGCCCAGCCGATGATCACACCCCAGCGCGACCCGTTCGCCTATAGCTCGGGCCGCACCACGACGCGCCGCTGAACAGCGCTGTTATTCGCGTAGCGCAACCGCGCTCGCCAGCCGCTTCGACCGGGGTGTCAGGGCGCGGCGAGAACCTGCCGGCATTCCGGCGGCAAGGCGTCGAGCCCCATCGGCGGCTTTGGCTTTGGCTTCGGTCCGGGCTTCGGTTTGGGCGGGTTGAAGATCGCCTCGTGCTGGCGCTCGATCCATCCGGTCAATTCGGCGCCGCAGCCATCGCCAAAATTCGGCGGTTCCTGCCCGACGCAGCTCGCCATACCGGCCGGGCAAGCGAGCCTGATATGGAAGTGGTAGTTGTGCCCCCAGATCGGCCTGATCTTGTCGAGCCAGCTACGGTCGCCCGGCTCGCGGCAAAGCGCGACCTTGATGGCCGGATTGACGAAGATGCGCTCGACTTTCGGGTCGGCCGAAACGGCGCGAAGCAGCCTGACATGCGCGGGCGTCCAATGACGCGGATCGACATCGCGCCAATCGGAGCGGGCCATGTTGACCGCCGACATGTTCTCCCGCTGCTCGCGACCGACCCCGCCACGCGGCATCGGCGTGAGCCAGACATCGGCGTCGAGCCCGATCTGGTGGGAGGCGTGGCCGGTGAGCATCGGCCCGCCGCGCGGTTGCGACATGTCGCCGACCAGCAGGCCATTCCAGCCCGTGATGCGCGGCACCTCGCGGGCGAATTTCTCGAGATAGTCGATCAGGACCGGATGGCCCCAGTTGCGATTGCGATTCAATCGCATCACCTGCCAGTTCGGCCCTTCGGTCGGCAGGGCCTCGCCCCCGGCCAGGCAGCCGCGGGCATATGAGCCGATGGCGCGAGGCGCCAAATTCGCAGCCGGTGTCGCTTTCTGGCCAAAAAGAGAGCGAGCCGCATCGGGCCACGCCGCGATGTTATTCGCACGGGTCCGGGCTTCCTGATCGGCCGTGGCCTGGGCCGATGCCTCTAGCGGCACGAGACCGAGCAGCAATCCGAGTGCAACCGTGATTCGGGCGAGGCTGAGCATGACCGAACATCGTGGGAGCCACCGGACCACGTCAAGCGGCGCGGGCGCCGCGCTGCTTTCCGCCGGTTTGTCACGGGCGCAGCACGAGCTGAAGACGTGGGGCGATCTGATCCAGGCAGTCGGGATCAGGGCGGAATTACGGAACCAGTCGTCACTCGCCGGGGTTGTCCTCCGCAATCGTGCCACGGGCGCGCTCATCTGGGGAAAATGCCATGTCCACACTCGTCATCGTGCTGCTCGTCGTCCTGCTGCTCGGTGGCGGCGGATATTACGGACATCGCAGCTACGGCACGGCCGGCCTTGGCGGCGCGGTCGGTTTCGTCTTGGTGGTGCTGCTGATCCTGTGGCTGCTCGGGGCCATCGGCGGTGGCGTAGCGCCCCGCGTCTGACAGCGGACCGGCTCAGCTGCCGGCGCCGTGTTCCCACGCGGCGACGGCAGCGGCCAGGTCTTCGAGCGCTACACCGACAGATTTGAACAGGGTGATACCGCCGGCCTCCGGCCGGCCTGCGACGCGGCCATGGCAGAGGTCGGCCAGACTTCCGGCGACCTGATCCGCGCTGTAGCTGCCTTCGGCGATCGCGATCGCGACATCGCCGCCTTCCTCGATCGCCTTGACGGAATCGACGACGACATGGGCGCGGTGCAGGGCATCGGCGTCGGCCTCCCGCATTTGCATCGTGAACCCGCCGATCAGGTCGAGATGGGCCTCCCGCTTGAGCCAATGGCCGTGGATCAGCGGCTCGGTCGCATTCGTCGCGCAGGAGATGAGATCGGCGGTGCGGGCTTCGCCTTCGAGATCGGTCGTGGCGCGCGCTGTGATGCCGTCGCGACCCAGCTCGGCAACGATGGCTTCAGCCGCTTCGGGCCGCCTAGCCCAGATCGCGATGTCGGTCAGCGGCCTCACGGCGCGATGCGCCTTGATCAGGAAAGGCGCGAGCGCGCCCGCGCCGACCATCAACATATGGCTGGCCTCGGGGCTGGACATGTACCGGGAAGCCAGCGCCGAAGCTGCCGCGGTGCGCCAAAGTGTCAGCCGATTGCCGTCCATCACCGCCAGCGGCTGGCCGGTGGCGCCGTCCATCAGCAGATAAGCCCCGAGCACGCCCGGCAGGTTGCGCTTGCCGTTGCCGAAGAACACCGAAAGGATCTTCGTGCCGATATAGGGCTTCTCGGCATCCGGCGGGCTCCAGGCCGGCATGGTCAGCAGGACCGCGGGCTCCTCGCCTGGCCGCTCGATACTGTATTGCGCGCGCTTGGGCGTCACGACCTCGCTGCGAAAGGCGTCGTCCAGGATGTCGATGAGGGCTGGATAGCTCAGGGCCGCGTCGAGCGCGGCGATATCGAATAAACGCATCAGTTACGGCCGCTGGTCAGCGCCGGCAGAGCGGAATCCGGCACAGCCGAGCGCAGAGCCTGCGTTTCCGTGCGCAGGACCTCGACCTCGCGGCGGCTGCGACGTGCAGCCTTGCGGTGCTTGCCCTGCGCGAGCCAGGCGGCGATGCCACCGACGATCACACCCAGGAAGACCGCCGTCAGGACGATCGCGAAAAGCGGCACGTCATAGGACAGGCTCGGCATATCCCGGCTGAAAGGGTCCAGGGAGATGCGGACCGAGCCGCGATTGGCGACCGAAAACAGGACGATCACAAGCGCGATCGGGACCAGGATCAGGGCCTTGAAGAAGGCTTTCATCGGGTTGTTCCCTTGCTTTGCGAGGCCTCGCCCAGAGCGTCCCGCAGGCTCATTGCGATGGATCGCAATGCTGCCGCTGTGCGGCCGCTTCGGATGATGGCTGGACGCCGATCAGCCGCGAAGGCGCTTCTTCAATCCTTGACGTTGAGGCGAAGGCGCAATTCCTTGCCGGTCTTGAAGACCGGCACGAATTTCTCCTCGACCTCGACCGCGTCACCGGTGCGCGGGTTGCGCCCGATGCGGGCCGAGCGCGCCTTGCGCGAGAAAGCGCCGAAGCCGCGCAGCTCGACCCGATCGCCGCGCGACAGCGCCTTCACAACCTCGTCGAGGATCGCCGAGACGATGTTCTCGATATCGCGCTGATAAAGATGAGTGTTGCGGTCGGCGATCCGCTGAACGAGTTCCGATTTAATCATCGCTGGATCATAACCATTTGTATCGAAATCACTTTTCAGCCGCAGGCTGCCAGAGGGCCAAAGGCTCGTCAAGCCGCAAGCCGACCGGTTGATCGGCGGCGCGCGCAATCGAGGCCGCAAGGCCATCGAAGCCCGCCACGCGGGCCGAGGCTTCGGCCAGGCTCCACAGGTTGAAGCCCGACGAACCGCTCTTCGGGCGCCAATCCTGAACCTTCAGATCCTTGGCGACGCCCTTCTCCTTTTCGAGCCAGGCGATGGCCTCGCGCTCGCCGCCGAGCTCGTCGATCAGCTTCAGGCCGAGCGACTGCCTGCCGGAAAAGACGCGCCCGTCCGAGGCGGCGGTGACTTGCGCGTCGTCGAGCCGACGGCGGTCGTGCACCATCTGCTTGAACCAGCGATAATTGTCGTCGACGACGCTTTGAAGGGCGGCACGAGCTTCCGGTGACGTCGGCTCGAAGCCGTTTGGCGCAGCCTTGAGCGGGGCCGACTTCACCTCCTCGACCTTAACGCCGATGGTGTTCAGGAACTGGCCGACATTCGGGAACTGGAACAGCACGCCGATGGAGCCGACGAGCGAGGTTTCGCGGGCGACGATGTGGTCGGCGCTCATCGCCGCGATATAGCCACCGGATGCGGCAAGACCGCTCACAACCGTGACCATGGGCTTCTTGGCCGCGAGCTCGCGCAAGGCGATGTGCAGCGCCTCGGAACCGGAGGTCGTGCCGCCCGGACTATTGACGGTCAGCATCACCGCCGAGACCGCCTTGCTCTCCTCGACCGACTTGATCAGGTCCAGGGTCCGGCGATCGCCGGAGATGAAGCCGGAAATGTTGAGGCGGGCGATGTGCGGGCTCGACAGAGCGCCGGGAACGTCGCCGCGCCAGGCCAACCCGCCGATCACCAAAGCGACGATGACACCGAGAACCGCCAGAATGCGCCACAGCGTCAGCTTTCGCCGCAGGCTGCGGCGGTCGGCGAGCAAATCGGCGTCGGACGACATGGGAAGGCTCCAGGCGGCTGAGGGCTCGTGATGTAGCCCCGTCCCGCCAAGCGGGCAAGGCGGCGTCTTCCGCTCAGGCCGCGACGGCCGCGCGCGCCCGATCAAGCGCCAACAGCGCGAGCCCGCTCGCGACAGAGCGGAACGCGTCTCCGATATGCAGGCGTCGTGCGCCGAAGCGGCGCTCGAACAGGCCGCGCACCGCCGGAACATAGGACGTGCCGCCGGTCATGAACACCGCCTCTATGCTGCCTGGTTCGACGTCGGCCTCGGTGAGCGCGCGATCCAGCGCAACCTCGATCGCGCCGACATCCTCCGCGATCCAGCTTTCGAAGTCGGCTCGGCAGATGCGCTTCTCGATGGTGACGCCCGTCTGCTCGAAGCGCAGCGTGGTTTCGTCATGCCCCGACAACGCAATCTTGGCGGCCGAAACCGCCCGATAGAGCTCGTAGCCGAGATCGTATTCGATCACGGTCAGCAGGGCCTCGAGCTTGCCGGGCTCGACCGCGTCGCGGATCAACGCATTGAGTTCGGCCAGCGTCTCGCGGCTCTTCATCAGCGAGAGCTTGTGCCATTGCGCGAAGGCCGCGTGATAATGCGCCGGCACCGGCAGAAGCTTACCGAAGGAGCGGTACTCCGTGCCCTTGCCGAGCGCAGGCGAGATGGCGTGCTCGATGATGCGGTAGTCGAAGGTGTCGCCTGCGACGCCGACGCCGGCATGGGACAGCGGAATGGCTTCCAGCCCGCCGCGAGCACCCGGCTCGAACCGCATCACCGAAAAGTCGCTGGTGCCGCCGCCGAAATCGGCGACGAGCATGGTCTGTGGCTGCTTCAGGTCGCGCGCATACCAATAGGCGGCACCAAGCGGCTCATAGGCGAAATCGACCTGGCCCATGCCGGCCCTGGCATAGGAGCCGCGCAGCCGGCCGACCGCCAGCTCCTCGTCAGGCCGCTCGCCGGCGAAGACGACGGGCCTTCCCGAAATCAGCGGCAGGGCCGCGGCTCCCGCCAGCCCATCCATCAAATCGCCAAGGAAAACGCCGATCAGATCCTCCAGCTTGAACAGCTTTCCAAACAGGCGGGTCTCCTGGAAGGCGCGGCTGGAGAGATGCGTCTTCAACGACTGCAGGAAGCGATGCTCGCTCGTCATGCCGAGTGCCATGTCGAGCGCGTCAGGGCCGCTGACATGGGTGACGACGCTGTGAGGCGGCCGGCCTTCGCGCCAGAACATCAGCGCCGAGCGATAGGCATCGACCGCACCCTGCCTGGTCGCGAACGAGCGCGTCACGACCGCCCCGTCAGCATCCGCGAGCGCGACAACACTGTTGGTGGTGCCAAAGTCGATGCCGATGGCGGCGGGGGTCATGGCGGGTTCCTCATGTGGCGTCATGGTCGGGCTTGACCCGACCATCTCGGAAACCAGTGGACCCTGGTCACGAGATTCTCGGGTCTGCGCTTCGCTTCGCCCGAGAATGACGAGCGGAGCCGAAACAAAAGCCCGCGCGGATTGCTCCGCGCGGGCTGAATTCGAAGGCCGGCTGCTCGCGCAGCCGAAACCTTACTTCTTTTCGGGGGTCGTCGCCTTCTTGAGCGCAGCGCCCAGGATGTCGCCGAGCGAAGCGCCGGAATCGGCGGAGCCGTACTGCGCCATCGCTTCCTTCTCTTCCGCCATCTCCAGGGCTTTGACCGAGACCTGGATCTTGCGGGCCTTCTTGTCGAAGAGCACGACGCGGGCGTCGATGCGCTCGCCGGCCGCGAAGCGCTCGGGGCGCTGCTCGGCACGGTCACGCGCCAGTTCGGCCCGCTTGATGAAGGTCATCATGTCGGTGTCGGCGATCTTCACGTCGAGACCGGACTCCTTCACCTCGACCACCTCGCAGGTGACGATCTGGCCCTTCTTGAACTCGCCGGCATCCACGAAGGGATCGCCGCCGAGCTGCTTGAGGCCGAGCGAGATACGCTCCTTCTCGATGTCGATGTCGAGAACGATCGCCTGAAGGACGTCGCCCTTCTTGTACTCCTCGATGACCTGCTCGCCCGGACGGTTCCAGTCGAGATCCGAGAGATGGATCATGCCGTCGATATCGCCTTCCAGACCCAGGAACAGGCCGAACTCGGTCTTGTTCTTGACTTCGCCCTCGACCGTCGAACCGGACGGATGCTGCTCGGCGAAAACCTCCCAGGGATTGCGGAGGGTCTGCTTGAGGCCGAGCGAGATGCGGCGCTTGACGGGATCGACCTCGAGGATCGCGACGTCGACTTCCTGCGAGGTCGAGACGATCTTGCCGGGGTGGACGTTCTTCTTGGTCCAGGACATCTCGGAGACGTGGATCAGGCCTTCGATGCCCGGCTCCACTTCGACGAACGCGCCGTAATCCGTGATGTTGGTCACGCGGCCCTTGAGGCGGGTGCCGACCGGATAGCGCTCGGCGATGCCGTCCCACGGATCGGCCAGCAGCTGCTTGATGCCGAGCGAGATGCGGTGCGTGTCCTGGTTGATCTTGATGATCTTGACCTTGACCGTCTGGCCGATGGTCACGACCTCGGACGGATGGTTCACGCGGCGCCAGGCCATGTCGGTGACGTGCAGCAGGCCGTCGATGCCGCCGAGGTCAACGAAGGCACCGTATTCGGTGATGTTCTTGACGACGCCGTCGATGACCTGGCCTTCTTCGAGCGAGGCGACCAGCTCGGAACGAGCCTCGGCGCGGGTCTCTTCGAGGACGGTGCGGCGCGACACGACGATGTTGCCGCGGCGCCGATCCATCTTGAGGATCTCGAACGGCTGCGGCTGGCCCATCAGCGGGCCGACGTCGCGGATCGGGCGGATGTCGACCTGCGAACGCGGAAGGAAGGCCACGGCGCCGTCGAGGTCGACGGTGTAGCCGCCCTTGACGGTGTTGAAGATCATGCCGGTGACCTTCTCGCGGGCCTCGAAGGCCTTCTCGAGCTTGACCCAGCTTTCTTCGCGGCGGGCCTTGTCGCGCGAGATGACGGCTTCGCCGAGCGCGTTCTCGATCCGGTCCAGATAGACCTCGACCTCGTCGCCGACCTTGATGTCCTGGTCACGGCCGGGGCCGTTGAATTCCTTGACTGCGACGCGACCTTCGGTCTTCAGACCGACGTCGATGATCGCCATATCCTTCTCGATGGCGACGACGATGCCCTTGATGACAGAGCCTTCGAGGGCCTCGTTCTTGCCGAAGGATTCTTCGAGCAGGGCGGCGAAATCCTCGCGGCCTGTGTTGTAGCTTTCAACTGCGGACATGTATTCTCCTGGAAGCCGGCCGCGTATCCCGCGGATGTCCGGCGTGGCGCCTTGGGTTGGTGCTGCAGGGCGGACCACTTCCGTCGGCGCCTCCCGAGGGAAGCATCCGGCTCGTAAGACGAGCCGGTGGGCGCCAGGGCCGCCGGGTCGATCCGCGTCTTCAAAGCTCAGGCTCAAACGCGAAACGGGAGCAGACCCTAGCGGTCGCCCCCGGCTCATGATCGATCACGGCCCTTCGGACAGGGGCGGTGTAATCCAAGGCGGCGCCGGGAGCAAGCCGAGGCTGTCGAAAGCCTCACCCTGCAAACTGCATTTGGAAAACCGCCGGTGCGCGATCAGCGTCCGTCGCGCGCCCAAGTCAACGCGTCCTCGAGACGATCGTCGCCCCAGAACAACTCGCTGTCCTCGGTGACGAAGAAAGGCGCACCGAAAATGCCGATCGACTTTGCATATTCGATCTCGGCCCGCAGCCGGCCCTTGACCTCTTCGCTGCGCGACAGCGCGATTGCGGCACCGGGCTCGGCGCCCGCCTGCTTCAACGCGCCGCTGAGCACCGGCTCGTCGGCGATATTGCGCCCTTCGCAGAACTGGGCGCGGAAAATGGTTTTGGAGAAGGCCGGCGTCCAGCCTTCGTCCCGGCCCGCAAGAGCGATGCGCGCGGCGACGAGCGAGTTCTGTGGAAAATTCTCCGGCTTGTTCATCGGCACGCCCTGACGCTTGGCGCGCCTCGCCGTGTCGCGCCACATGTAGCGGCCCTTGCTGGGATACAGCGCGAAAGGCGAACCGGTCATGCCTTGCGCCGCGAAGATCGGCCCGAGCAGAAAAGGCCGCCAGCGCAAGGCCACCCCCGCCTCTTGGGCAAGCTCCTCGATTCTCATGGCGCTGAGGAAGGAATAGGGCGACGCGAATTCATACCAGAAGTCCAGAACGGGACGATTCGGCATTCAGCCTCCGAGCAGGTCGTCAGATCCATGTCGCGCGTCACGGACAGTGAAGCCCTGAACGCTCTCTCGCAAGCACGCACTCGGCATGCCGGCGGGGCGGATCGTGCAAAGCCGACCCACCCATCAAAACGAGACGCCAAATCGATCAGAATGTTCCGATTGCGTCGCACCGATCGCTGCGATAGTGCGCCATCATGTCGGAAACGCGGCCCTGCCGCCCGGCCACCGTCCATTGTCACTGCAGCGGATTTATCCGATGCCAGCGCAGGAATACGATCAGATGGCTGACAGCAGCGTGAAGAAGGTCGTCCTCGCCTATTCCGGCGGTCTCGACACCTCGATCATCCTCAAATGGCTGCAGACCACCTATGCCTGCGAGGTCGTGACCTTCACCGCCGATCTCGGCCAGGGCGAGGAGCTTGGGCCGGCGCGCGACAAGGCGCTGCTGCTCGGCATCAAGCCCGAGAACATTTATATCGAGGATCTGCGCGAGGAATTCGTACGCGATTACGTCTTCCCGATGTTCCGGGCGAACGCCGCTTATGAGGGAGTCTATCTGCTGGGCACCTCGATCGCCCGCCCGCTGATCGCCAAGAAGCTGATCGAGATCGCCGAGAAGACCGGGGCCGACGCGGTGTCCCATGGCGCCACCGGCAAGGGCAACGACCAGGTTCGCTTCGAACTCACCGCCTATGCGCTGAAGCCCGATGTCATGGTGATCGCCCCGTGGCGCGAGTGGGATCTGCGCTCGCGCGAGCAGCTGATCGAATTTGCCGAGCAGCACCAGATCCCGATTGCGAAGAACAAGCGCGGCGAGGCTCCCTTCTCCGTGGATGCCAACCTGCTGCATGCGTCTTCCGAGGGCCGCGTTCTGGAAGATCCGGCGGTCGAGGTGCCCGATTACGTCTACTCCCGCACGATCTCGCCGGAAGACGCTCCGGACACCCCGACGATCGTCACGGTCTCCTTTGAAAAGGGCGACGCGGTCGCGATCGACGGCGAAAAGCTGTCGCCCGCGACGCTGCTCGCCAAGCTCAACGATCTTGGCCGTGACAACGGGATCGGCCGGCTCGATCTCGTCGAAAATCGCTTCGTCGGCATGAAGAGCCGTGGCATGTACGAGACGCCGGGCGGCACGATCCTGGCCGCGGCACACCGGGCGATCGAGTCGATTACGCTCGATCGCGGCGCCGCCCACCTCAAGGACCAGATCATGCCGCAATATGCGGAGCTGATCTATAACGGGTTCTGGTTCTCGCCGGAGCGCGAGATGCTGCAGGCACTGATCGACAAAAGCCAGGAGTTCGTCGCCGGCGATGTGCGCCTCAAGCTCTACAAGGGCGGCGTCCACGTCATCGGCAGGTCCAGCGATTATTCGCTCTACGATCAGGACCTCGTCACCTTCGAGGAAGGCGCGGTGGCCTACGACCACCGCGATGCGGCCGGCTTCATCAAGCTCAACGCCTTGCGTCTCCGGACACTCGGCCAGCGCAAGAAGAAGCTGGGTCTCTGACGATCGGCCGGCAGGCGAAACGTCAGTCGTGGCGGCAGGCGAACCGAGGCGGCTTTGGCGCGTTGGACCTTCACCTCTTCATGTGAGTGTCCAACGCATGCGCACCGTTATCCAACTCGCCACCGCCGCTTTCATCGTGGCAACCCTCCCTGCTTTCGCTCAGGAGATTGCGCCGACCAAGCCGACAACGCCCGAGATCGCGACCTGCAAGAAAGCGGCGCTTGAGACGCTTTCTGCCAAGGAGCCCGATCTAAAGGATATCTATATCGACGAGGACGGCGCGACCGTCGCGGTGTCCGAATCCAAGATCGAGACGATCCCGGTCACGCGTATCGTGATGTCGGAGGCTTATCTCCGCACCGATCGCTCCGACAAACCGCGCCGGTTTCTCTGCCTGCTCGGTGAGAAGAACAAGGTTCTCCTGACCTTCTTCACCGCACGCTGAGCGGCATCCCTACCCGATCAGGGCTCGTCGACCACCTGGGTCGACGGGCGATCTTGACCGTCGGCGACTTCTTCGTGCCAGCGACCATCCCTGTCCTGATAGACGATGCCGTCCGTGTTGCCGGCCACCGTCTGGCGGGCAGCGGCGGCGCTAGCCGCCTTCAAAGCGGCCTCGTGCGAGCCGAACGTCTCGGACAGGACATCGCCGACCTTGTAGGCCCAACCGCCATCATGCTCGACGACTTCATACCGGACGTTGCTCATGGCGCTCTCCTGATTGTGGGAAGGAAACGACGACGCGCCCGTCGGGTTCCGGCTAGTCGCCGTTGCCGCTGTCGGCCGCACGCAGACTGTCGAGCGCCGGCATCGAAGTGATGTGGTAGCCGGCGTCGACATGGTGGATGTCGCCAGTCACGCCGCCCGACAGGTTGGACAGGTAGTACAACGCCGCGCCGCCGATCTCGTCCAGCGTCACGGATTTGCGCAGCGGCGAGTTGTCCCGCTGCCAGGAGAGCATGGCGCGCGCGTCGGAAATGCCAGCGCCTGCGAGCGTTCGCACCGGCCCGGGCGAAAGCGCGTTGACGCGGATGCCGCGCGGGCCGAAATCGCCGGCGAGATAGCGGACGCTGGCCTCCAGCGCCGCCTTGGCCACGCCCATGACGTTGTAATTCGGCATGATGCGCATCGAGCCGCCATAGGTCAGCGTCAGAATGCTGCCGCCATGCGGCATGCGGGCGGCGGCGCGCTTGGCCGCCTCCGTGAAGGAGAAGCAGGAGATCACCATGGTCCGCGAGAAATTCTCGCGGCTGGTATCGGCGTAGAGCCCCTTGAGCTCGTTTTTATCCGAGAAACCGATGGCGTGGACGATGAAGTCGAGCGTGTTGCGCTCAGGGTCAGCGCCCCAGGCCTTATCGACATCAGCGAAGGCTGCATCGACCGAGGCAATATCCTCGACATCGCAGGGAATGACGAGATCCGACCCAATGCTCTGCGCCAGCGGCTTTACGCGTTTGCCGAGCGCTTCCCCCTGATAGGTGAAGGCCAGCTCCGCGCCATGGGCGTGCAGCGTGCGGGCGATGCCCCATGCGATCGAGTTCTGGTTGGCGACCCCCATGACGAGGCCGCGCTTGTTGTGCATCAAAGGAAGCATCGTGCCCTCACGCCTCCAGGCGTTTCATCACGATGGTCGCGTTGGTGCCGCCGAAGCCGAATGAGTTGGAAAGCACGCAGCCTAGGCCCGCATCGTCGATGCGCTTGCGCACGATCGGCATGTCGGCGAAGGCCGGGTCCAGTTCGTCGATATGGGCGCTTTCGCAGATGAAGTCGTTGTTGAGCATCAGCAGCGAGTAGATCGCCTCCTGCACGCCGGTGGCGCCGAGCGAATGCCCCGTCAGCGACTTCGTCGCCGCGATCGGGGGTGATTTCTCGCCGGCACCGAACACCTCGCGGATCGCCTCCATCTCCTTGGCGTCACCGACCGGAGTCGAGGTGCCGTGCGGGTTGATGTAGTCGATCTTCGCGTTGACGCCTTCCAGCGCCATCTTCATGCAACGCACCGCGCCCTCGCCCGAGGGAGCGACCATGTCGTAACCGTCCGAGGTCGCGCCGTAGCCGACGATCTCGCCATAGATCTTGGCGCCACGGGCCTTCGCGTGCTCCAGCTCCTCCAGCACGACGACACCGGCGCCGCCAGCGATGACGAAGCCGTCGCGGGCGACGTCATAGGCGCGGGACGCCACTGCCGGGCGGTCGTTATAGTCCGACGACATCGCGCCCATCGCGTCGAAGAGGACGGATAGCGTCCAGTCCAGCTCCTCGCAGCCGCCGGCGAAGATCATATCCTGCTTGCCCCACTGGATCAGCTCGTAAGCGTTGCCGATGCAGTGGTTGGAGGTCGCGCAGGCCGACGAGATCGAATAGTTCACGCCCTTGATCTTGAACCAGGTGGCAAGCGTGGCCGACGCCGTCGAGGACATGCCCTTGGGCACGGCGAAGGGGCCGACCTTCTTGGACGAACCGCTCTCGCGAGCCTTGTCGTAAGCGTCGATCAGGGCGCGAGTGGACGGGCCGCCCGAGCCCATGATGATGCCGGTACGATCATGGCTGATCTCACCCTGCTCAAGGCCCGCATCCGCGATCGCCTGTTCCATCGCGACCTGATTCCAGGCGGAACCGCCGCCGTGAAAGCGCATGGCGCGGCGGTCCAGCACCGTCGCGGGATCGAGCGTGGGCACGCCGGCGACCTGGCTGCGAAAGCCGTGGGCCGCGAATTCGGGCACATGGCTGATGCCGGACTTGGCCTCACGCAGCGAGGACAGCACCTCCTGCGTGTTGTTGCCGATGGACGAGACGATGCCCATCCCGGTGACGACGACGCGCCTCATGATGGCTTCACTCCAGCTTTCAGCGGGCGGTGCAGCAAGCGCGCACGCCTGGGATCATATCGCGCAAATGGACCGCATGAGCGGGGCGCGCAAGGTGAGGCGCCGGTTTTTCGCCGGCGGCGTCGTTCAGGCGGCTTCGGGCTTGAACAGGCCGACACGCATGTCACTGACCGTGTAGATCCGCTTGCCGTCGGCCTCGAGCCAGCCATCGGCGATGCCCAGCACCAGCTTCGACTTGAAGACGCGCTTGAAGTCGACGCCGTAGACGACGCGCTTGACCGATGGCAGCACTTGGTCGGCGAACTTGACCTCGCCGACGCCGAGCGCCCTGCCCCGGCCCGGCAGGCCGAGCCAGCCGAGGAAGAAGCCTGTGAGCTGCCAGAGCGCATCGAGGCCAAGGCAGCCCGGCATGACGGGATCGCCCTTGAAGTGACAATCGAAGAACCAGAGGTCTGGCTTGACGTCGAATTCGGCGCGTACAAGCCCCTTGCCGTGCTCGCCGCCTGCTTCCGCGATCTCGCTGATGCGATCGAACATCAGCATCGGCGGCAAAGGCAGCTGCGCATTGCCCGGCCCGAACAGCTCCCCACGGCCGCAGGCGAGGATCTCCTCATAGCTGAAAGACGACTGGCGCTGCATTCCCACTCCGTAGCCTGGCGCGACCGTTTCGCCCGGTCGCCATCCGCCCGTGCCTAACACAGCGACCGGCGAAAACGAAAGGGTTCAGCCACGCCGCCCACATGCTGTGCCACAGAGGCCCCGATTGAGCCGCTTGCGGGAAAGCAGCCGCGCGCTTAACTTACTGGAATGTTTCCAAACACGCACGAAGCCGGTCTGTCCGTCGAAGGGCAAGGCTCTGCCGCCTCGACCGTCCAGGATGAGAGCGATGGTCAGCTGACCCGACAGGGCTGCCCGTTCCATGACGTGCGTCAGCGGCTGCGGCGCGTGGGCTTGCGCCCGACGCGCCAGCGCATCTCCTTGGGCTGGGTGCTCTATGCCAAGGGCGACCGGCATGTCAGCGCCGAAATCTTGTTTGAAGAAGCTATGCGAGAGCGGATTCCGGTCTCTCTTGCGACGATCTACAACACGCTGCGCCAGTTCACCGATGCCGGCATGCTGCGCGAGCTCTCGATCGACGGCAGCAAGACCTATTTCGACACGGCGGTGCATGACCACCATCATTTCGTGATCGAGGATGAGAACCGCGTCATCGACATCCCCGCGCGCGATATCTCGATGGCGAGCCTGCCGACCCCGCCGCAGGGCTACGAGATCGCGCATGTCGATGTCGTCGTAAGGCTGCGCAAAATCCAGGCTTGAGCGGCGAGCGGCGCCTCCTCAGTCGACCTTCTCGTTCGGGTAGACTCCCCAGAGCTTTTCCTGTGGAATGAAACCGTTGACGTTGCGGACCGCAACGCGGCACCAGGCCTTTTCGCAAGAGCTGACGCTCATCACCACGCCAGGCTGCAATTCGGCAACGATCGCGGCGTCCGCGGCGGCTCCGCTGCGCAGCGGCAGGATTTCCTGCTTGTTTCTCGCCCAGGGCGCGACGAGCGCCGTGCGCTTTCCCGACAGAAGGCTGTGCAGCACCCAGCCTTCGGCGCCATCCGAATCGCGCACACGTCGCCAGGTTTCGAATTCCGCGGTGATTTCCACGGGGAGGCCGGCGCGCTGATAGACCCAGCGCGTGCGATGTTCCTTCGACGGTCCCTCGCGCAGGTTCACGCGGTCGGTCTTCAAGCTGACATAGCGCGGCACCGGCAAACCGGTGACGGACCCGGCCTGCATGTCCTGCGCGCGCGCTCCCGTAGCAGCCATGAGCGCGAAAACGGCGGCTCCGATCAATCTGCGCATCGGCATCCCGCCGCTCTCCTCATTGCCTCGCCGCCTCAGGCAAAGGGTCAAGTTGTCTTCCGCCGTCCTCCCGCCTAGACAAAAAGTGGCGGACACGACGACCGCTCCATTCCTGCCCCGCCAGGGTTAATGGCAGGTTGAGGATCGGCAGCGGCAGTGGCGAGTGGAGGAGACAGCATGTCGAAGACAAAGCCGCTGGTCGTAGTGACACGCAAGCTGCCGGCCGTGGTGGAGACGCGCATGCGCGAACTCTTCGACGCCAGGCTCAATCTCGACGACAAGCCGCTTTCTCAGGCGGCGTTGGTCGAAGCCGTGAAAATCGCCGACGTGCTTGTGCCGACCGTGACCGACCGGATCGATGCCAGCGTCATCGCCCAGGCCGGCGACCAGCTCAGGCTCATCGCCAATTTCGGCAATGGTGTCGACAACATCGACGTCGCCAGCGCCGTGCAGCGCGGCATCACCGTGACCAATACACCGGGCGTGCTGACCGACGACACCGCCGACATGACGATCGCGCTTATTCTGGCTGTCGCCCGCCGCATCGTCGAGGGCGCCCATGTCATTCCGGATGACGAATGGAGCGGCTGGTCGCCGACCTGGATGCTGGGCCGGCGCATCACCGGAAAGCGGCTCGGCATCGTCGGCATGGGCCGCATCGGCCAGGCGCTGGCACGCCGCGCCGCCGCCTTCGGCCTGTCGATCCATTATCACAACCGGCGCCGCGTCGATCCGCGCATCGAGGAGAAGCTCGACGCGACCTATTGGGATTCGCTCGACCAGATGCTGGCACGCATGGACATCGTCTCAGTCAACTGCCCCCACACGCCCGCGACCTATCACCTGCTGTCGGCGCGCCGGCTCAAGCTGATGAAGCCCGATGCCATCCTGGTGAACACCGCGCGCGGCGAGGTCGTCGACGAGACGGCGCTCGCACGCATGCTGGAGGCGGGAGAACTCGCCGGCGCGGGGCTCGATGTGTTCGAGCAGGAGCCCGCGATCAATCCGCGTCTGCTCAAACTCGCGCGCCAGCATAAGGTCGTGGTGCTGCCGCATATGGGCTCCGCCACCCATGAAGGGCGCGCGGATATGGGCGAGAAGGTCATCGTCAACATCAAGACCTTCATGGACGGCCACAAGCCGCCGGACCGCGTGCTGCCGAGCATGCTCTAGGCGGCAATGGCCCGGCAGCAGCGAACGCTCAGCCCATGATCGAGGCCACAAGCCTCGGCCAGTCCTCATAACGATCGAATACGCTCACCGCGCCGGTCGCCTCCAGGCGCTCGCGCGTGCCAGCCTTGTCGTGCGCGGCTCCGGTGAAGCCCACGACCCGCATCCCGGCCGCACGGGCCGCCACCACGCCGGGCACCGAATCCTCCAGCACGAGGCAGTTCGCAGGTGAGGCCCCCATCTGCGCCGCCGTGAACAGGAAGACATCCGGCGCCGGTTTGCCGCGCGCGACCTGCGAGGCCGAGAACACATGCGGATCGAACAGGTCGATCAATCCGGCAAGCGCCAGATTCTGCCGCAGCGGCTCCAGCGTCGTCGAGGAGGCTACGCAGCGCGCGGCCGAAATCCGGCTCACAGCCTCACGGACCCCCGGCAGGGCACGAGCTTCCCCGGCAAGCCGAGCAGCGACGCCCGCCTCGGCCCTTTCCTCGAAATCGGCCGGCAGCGGTCGTCCCAGCGCCGCTTCGATGATCTTGAAGCCGTCGGCGAGCGGAATGCCCACGAGGCTGCGGACATAATCCTCGATGGTCCAGGCCGTCAGCCCGATCTCGTGGCACAACGCCAGCGTGACCTCGGCATAGACCGTCTCGGTATCGATCAGCGTCCCATCGCAATCATAGATGACCAGATCGAGCGGCATCGCGAATGATGTAGCGGGTCAGTTGGCGCAGCAATCAGCCGGCGCGGACGGTGTCGAACTGGCCGGTCTTGCGGAAGCGCCAGAGATAGGACGGGATTTCGACCTCGGCCGAAACGGGAGCGATGCCCAGACCGGGCAAATCGCGCCCGTCCTTCCGGGCCGCGTCCGAGACGACATTGTCGTGGCCAAGCAGGATGACCTGGTCGCGGGTCAGTTTGAGCTCATTCGGCAGCAGGCCGAGCGTCAACAGGTCAACCACCTCGAGCACGCGTGCCAGAATGCCGGCAACCGCCAACGGCAAGGGCGCGAACAGTCGCTTACGGCCAGTGACCTTGCAGATGTTCTCGACGATCTGACGCAGGCTCAGAACCTCCGGGCCGCCCAATTCATAGGTGCTGCCGGCCTCGACCTTGCCGTCCACGGCGAGCGCTACGGCCTCTGCGACGTCGCCGACGAAGACCGGCTGGAACCTGGTCTCGCCACTGCCGACCAGCGGCAGGACCGGCATCATCCGCGCCATCGAAGCGAAGCGATTGAAGAAATCATCGTCCGGCCCGAACATCACCGACGGCCGCAGCACGATCGCGGACGGAACGAGCTGGCGAACGACCGCCTCTCCCTCCCCCTTGCTGCGGGCATAGAGTGAGCGCGAGCCGGAATCGGCCCCGAGCGCCGACATCTGCACGAGCCTGGCGATGCCTGCGGCGGCGCAGGCCTGTGCGACGGTGCGGGCGCCATTGGCCTGGACGGCCGCGAAACTCTGGCGTCCCCGTTCGTTCATGATGCCGACCAGGTTGATCACCGCATCGGCGCCGCGCACGGCGGCCGCGACGGACGCGGGATAACGAAGGTTGGCCTGGACAGCATGGATCTGACCGACCATGCCGAGCGGCTGCAGAAAGCCGGCGAGATCGGGCCGGCGGACCGCGACGCGCACACGGTAACCGCGCTTGACCAGCGCCCGGACGACATGACGGCCGACGAACCCCGAGCCGCCGAAGACCGTGACGAGTTGCTGGGCCGGGATTTGCGTGGCCATCGGAAAAGCTCCGTTTAGAACCGTTCCGCCCTCCTAGATCATGTTCGGCGAAAGTGGAATGGCTTTTGCGCTGCGCTCTGAGATCGTGGCAGCGCCGGATCCCGTCGCCGATGACCCGAAGCGCTTCCCGACGCGCGGATGATTCGGCAGTCCCGCCTGCTGAACGACGATTTTGTGCCTCAGGATTACACGCCCTCCGGTAGCCACCCCCGGGCAGCCGCTCAAGGACCAGCTCTCAATTTACGCCGCAGCTCGCCGAAACTAGCCATAGCGGCTGCTTCTACCGATCTGTCGCCCAACCATCGGTCATAGCGCTGTAATAATTGCGGCAAGCCCGTTGACACCACGCCATCCCCCCCCTAAACGAACCGCCGTTGCCCAGGTGGCGGAATTGGTAGACGCACCAGCTTCAGGTGCTGGCGCCTGCAAGGGCGTGGAGGTTCGAGTCCTCTCCTGGGCACCACTCTTTTTCGCGTTTCGCGTCAAAGAGTTCAGCATTGATAACGAGTTGCATGGTATCCGCTTTGACACTGCGGTTTGACACCATGGCTCTTGCAATGTCCCGACCCTTCACTACCAAGCAGGGTTCCTACTACCTGAATGTGAAGGTGCCGCTGGCCCTTCGCCCGCTCGCCAAGGGGCAGCGGGTCAGCCTCCCTGTGGATGGCGAGCACCACACGGTGGTCGTCGGCGACAAGGTCGTCCTCTCTCTACGGACCAAAGAGGCCAAAATCGCCAAGGAGCGTTTTCCCCTCGCGCTCAAAGCCCTCAACACGTTCTTCGACGCGCTTGGCCAGCCGCTCCGGAGCCTCAGCCGGGTCGAGGCCCGCGCCCTCGCCGGTGAGCTCTACAAGCAGGCGGTCGGCGATCTCGATCACGACGACGCGCTCGCCGATGAGGTCGAAGCGTATCGCGACGAAGTCGCCGCCACGGCAAAGCATCACCGTTCTAGGGTCTGGACTCATAACCAGTAGCTGACGGTCGCTGCGATGCAGACTGCTGCGAGGAAGTTGACGGCGTTTCGATCGTATCGCGTGGCGACGCGGCGGAAATCCTTGAGGCGGCAGAACATCCGTTCGATGGCGTTGCGGTCGCGGTAGAGGACCGGGGAGAAGCAGTTCTTCCAGCGCCGGTTGGCCTTGGGCGGGATGTTGGGCATGGTGCCGTTCTCCTCGACCTGCCGGCGGATGGCGTTGC